>CBFCWE010000089.1:0-17102 GCA_965601435.1 uncultured Methanosarcina sp. | reverse complement strand
TTAAAACTTTTTAGCTGAGCTGTCTATCCCCTCTTTTTATATTTTAACCTTTCGGACTGCTGACAAATTTCGGTAAATTTAATCCCTGGTATCTTAAGTGGAAAAAAAAGTAAAAAAGTAAAAAAAGTAAAGAAGCTGATTAGATATCAGCTAATGGTAAATTTCTTCTAAGGTCTGGCAAAAACCCGTCCCTGTGTAAAGCTATTTTGTAATCGTTTATTGCTCTGCACATCTTTTGTGTATGTTTTATGCAATCGGAACTTGCTCCCCCTTTGAAAAGCAGCTTTTCCGTTTTTTCTATAAAATCCGGGTAAATTAATACCAGGTCTTCTTTGGTGTGCAGAAACAGGGCTGCAAAATCCCTGTGAATGCTCATACTTCTTTTTAGCAGTTCAACGTTGAGGTGGCCCTCGGACAGATAATTATTGAATTTCATAAAAGTATAAAAATCTGCAATGTTCTGATTTAAGGAGTTTAAAATCGAATGCAACACGTTGTCTGTTTCAGGAAGGCAGATATTCGGAAGGTCCAGACGTTCACCTTCGAAATGTTCGTTTTCTTCTACGTTTTGATCCTGGGTTGTATCACGGTCCATTTTATCACCCTGGGGTATGTTTTTCTTTTTTTTCGTTTTAATAGGTGGCAATGTTAATTTTTTTACTACGGAGAGTCCAGGCATTCTACCCGTTTTTAGCTGGTGGCTCTGTAGGGAAGCGGCATTTATACTTTTCGATTTTTGTCCTTTTACAAGCCGGGTTACTTCCCAACCTGAAAACGAGATTCTCCGTTTTTACTTATTGTGCCATCAAGCACTGTTTTTCCTTTGTGGATTTAATACTGGGGCTTTGTTTACGGAAGTTATGTAAAGTAAACTGGGTACCTATAAGGAAGTCTTACATTTCACTCTATATAATATTTTGGTTATATACCTAAAATATTATAATTATATAGAAATATTCACCGTGAAAAGGTAATCAGTTTAAGACTTCCCTTCCCTCCAGCACCTCCATCCCGAAAGCCACCAGTCCGTACACAAAGCTCAGCACCAGGATGATCGTGGCCCCTGAAGGAGCGTCAAGGAAATAGGAAAGCCCAATTCCTGCAACGCTGATCACGGTCCCGAACAGGGTTGAGATCAGCATCATCCGCTTCAGGTCATGAGTGAATTTGCGGCTGAGAGTGGCCGGGATGGTTAGGAGCGCAATTACCAGGATGATCCCGACGACCTTGATCAGCACAACGATGGTCAGGGCAATGATACAGAGGAGCAGGAGGTAAAGCTTCTGGGTCGGGACACCCTGGACGGTGGTGAACTCCTCATCAAAGCAAAGCGACAGGAACTCCTTATAGAAGAGATAGACTGCACCCACAATTACCAGGTCAAGAGCAAGCATCAGGTAAATATCAAAGCGAGGGACCGTTAGAATGTTTCCAAAGAGGTAAGTCATGAGGTCAGGGGCATAACCGGGAGTGAGGTAAACGAAAATTATGCCGATAGCCATACCCAGGGACCAGAGGATGCCAATAGCGCTGTCTTCGGGGATTTTAGATTTCTTGCTAACCGTACCCATTACAAGGGCTGAAAGGATGCTGAAAGGCAGAACCCCGAACATGGGATTGATTCCAAGGTAATAGCCAAGCCCGATCCCACCAAAAGAGGCGTGGGCAATCCCGCCGCTGATAAAGACAATCTTCTTGACAACAACGTAGACGCCGATGATCCCGCAGGCGATGCTGGCCAGGACGGCGGCAGCTAGAGCATTCTGGACAAAGCCATACTGCAGAAGCTCAAACATTTTTTCTTTCTCCTTTTTCAGATCGCTCTTTGAGATCGCTCTTTAAATTTACTTTTTCAGAACCTTCCGTGCTCATCAGGAACCCTCGTTGTGTTTATCGAGCACCCTATGAGGTACTCCGTGGGCGATCAGTTCGACAGGGCACTGGTAGGTGGCTTCCAGGTCCTCGACCGGGATTTCCTTGGAGTTGTGGTAGTGCAGTTTGCGGTTCAGGCAAGCTATCTTGTCCACGTAGACGGACACTGCACTCAGGTCGTGGGTGACCATGATAATTGCCATGTCATTCTTGAGCCGGTCCAGCAGACGGTAAAGTTCGTCCTGCATGTGAGGGTCCAGGCCGGAGTTAGGCTCGTCCAGAAGCAGGAGTTTGGGGTTTGTGGCAAGAGCCCGGGCAATAAAGACCCTCTGCCTCTGCCCGCCTGAGAGCTGCCCGATCTGGCGGTTCTTATACTGGAACATCTCTACGGTTTTCAGGGCGTCCTCGGCAGCCTTCTTGTCTTCATCACTGTATTTTTTAAGGAAACCGGTGTGGCTCATCCTCCCTGTCAAAACGACTTCCCAGACACTGATCGGGAAGTCAAAATCAAACCGCTTGTACTGGGGGACATAGCCTACAAGGTCCCTGCTTTTTTCCGGTGTCTTTCCAAAAAGTTTCACGTTTCCCCTATAAGGCTTCAAAAGCCCGAGGAATACTTTTAAGAGGGTTGTTTTTCCCCCACCATTAGGACCGATAATCCCAAGCAGGCCCTCCGGTTTTTCAAGTTCCAGATTCACAGCCTCCAGAATCACCTGGTTTCCGTAGCGAACCCAGACGTCCTTAAGCTCAATTACTTTCTCCATAACCTTCCCGTCCGCCTTCAATCATCCTTTTTTTCAGTTTTCCAGTTTCTCTTTTTCAGCTAAATCTCATTTCTTCCTGACTTCAAAACCTTCCTGACTTCAAAACCTTCCTGACTTCAAAACCTTCCTGACTTCAAAACCTTCCTGACTCCAAAACCTTCCTGACTTCAAAACCTTCCTGACTCCAAAACCTTCCTGACTCCAAAACCTTCGTGTTCTGAATGAGGACTTAAACGAGAGCCCTGGCAAAGATATCGGACACTTCATCCAGATTTGAGATGTAGTCCTTTGCCAGGGGGTCCACTACAACGACTTCGCCCCCGATTTCCTCGGCAATTGCATCTGCACTGCGGGTGCTGAACTGGGCCTGGACAAAAATGACCTTTACATTCTTTTCCTTTGCTTCGGAGATCAGGTTTGCAAGGTCCTGTACACTCGGCTCTTTACCTTCGATTTCAATAGGGATCATGGTAAGCCCATACTCGGAGGCAAAATAGCCCCAGGATGGGTGGAAGACCATGAAACTCCATTCCTCCTGCCCTTCCAGTTTTGCCCTGATCCTTGCGTCCAGAGCGTCCAGTTCTGCCAGGTAAGAGTCTCTGTTTTCAGCGTAGTAAGCTTCATTTTCAGGGTTCATTTCCACAAGCCCCTCGTAGATATTCTCGACCATAACCTTTGCATTCACAGGAGAAGTCCAGATGTGTGGGTCCAGGCCCACGTGAGATTCCGCTTCAGACTCAAGTTCATGCTCAACATCTTCCTCAGCTTCACCCTCTCCGGCATCTACCCGAGCACCTTCCTCAACACTTCCCCCTTCCTGCTCATCATAGTGATTATGGGCTTCAATTTCCCTTATTTCGACACCTTCCGAGCAGTCCACGATCAGCAACTCACTGTTTACGGCCTCTATCTTGTCCATCCAGACTTCTTCAAATGGAAGCCCGGACCCGACAGCAGCATACATCCTGGCTTCACTGACCTCTACGAGCTGGCCAGGAGTGGGTTCATGAGTTGCAGGGCTTGCCCCCGGAGGGATCATGACAACGACCTTCACCTTATCTCCCCCGACCTTTTCCACAAACTCGGCCTGAGGCAGGATGCTCACGGCTACCACAATAGGTTCTTCATCCCCTCCTGTTTCAGTCCCATACCCCGTGGAATAATTTTCAGGATCCGTATCCGTGCAGCCGCTGGTAAAAAGGGAAAGGCCTACCGCAAGCAAAACTAAAATAGGCAAAATTTTAAGTTTCATGCTCTACTCCCACTCTCGTCATCCTCATCTCATTTTCACTTTCATTTTACAGCATAAATCTGGAATATATCAAGTTTGATACATTGCAAAGTTGATCCGAACCCTAGTTTTGGAGGCATTTTCATCAATGTTTGGTATTCACCCAAATTATCATCCACGGGTCAATCGGCTTATTGAGTCAATCAGCTTATGGTCAATCAGCTTTCATCCATGCTGCTGGTCACCATAAAAACACTTTTTGTGCGTGATTTCTCCACACACTCCGAACATCGGGTGCCCCATTGCACTGCAGATCTTGTCCACTGCTTCCTTTGAAACGTAGGCCTCGAACCTTGAGACTTCCTCGCAAGCCTCTTCCGAGGAAAAACCGTAGTGACTCAAGAGGAGGCTCATGATCCTGTGTCTCCTGATAAAAAACTCGGCATACATCTCCCCCTGCTTCGTTAAGTTGACCCCTTTGTAAGGAACATGGTTCAGATAACCTAAAGCTGCAAGCTCGTTAAGAGTCTTGCTTGTCGTGGAAGGATCCACTTTAAAGCTGGAAGAAATTTCAGTAGTCTTCACTGTCCTTCCTTTTTTTAGAATGAATTTCAGGTAATCTACTTTCCGGGGAGAAAGCTCGAGACCCGTAATCATCGTCATGATAATAGTATAATAAAAAAACAGATATTTATTTCTTTGGAATTTGTTGGTACTACCCCAAATTTCCAGAATTTTATGTGAAAAAGGAAAAACATTGCAGGAAAAACATTGCATTTAAATTACCGAAGTCCTTCAAAAGTGGAGATAAGTAAACAAGGGATAAGAAAAGAAAAGGGATACAAAAAGAAAAAGGATAAGAAAAGAAAAGGGATACAAAAAGAAAAGGGATACAAAAAATCGCAGATGAACTTCTAAACGCATTTTTTTTTCAGTAACCGATCAAATAGACTCCGCAGACAAGCAGGAAACTAACAACACCCATCAGGGCTCCTCCCAGAGTATATGCCCTGAATACCTGCTGAGGCTCAATTTCAGCCAGTTCCCCGAAAATCCAGAAAAAGGGGTCATTGACGTGTGAGAACAGGAAAGTGCCCGATGCCATGGACAGGATAAGGATTTCCACAGGGAGCCCGAGTTCGGGCAGTAGAGGCATCATGAGTGAGGGAGCTACGAGCATTGTCACGACCCTTGAGCCCTGAACGGTCTGGAGGGCAGCAGCAACCAGGAAGGGCACCATGATGTGGGGTAGGTTCAGCTGCATGAACATCTGTCCCAGGGCCTCTCCGGCACCTGTCATGGCAAGAGTTGCCCCAAGAGCCCCACCCCCGCAGAGGTCGAGGATGACAACCCCACCCCTTCTCACAGCTTTTTCTATAAGAGTTCTGAGCACGTCAAGTCCCAGCCTCCTCCCGGAAAGAACAGAAAGGAGTACCCCGATCAGAAGGGCTATGTTCGGGTCGCCAAGAAACAGGAGTAGCGGAGGAGGAGTTTCAAAGATCGCTCGGGAGAGAATAAGGATGAGAGGGAAAAAAACAGGAGCATAGGCTTCAAGCCTGCTAAACTTTCCACTTGTCTTGACCAATGCCTCTTCTTTGATTACAGACTCTTTGAGCCCTGAAAACTCCTGTTCACCTTTTCGTGCAGGTCCTAAAGTCCCTGCCCCTTCACCAGCACTGAATTTCCTGGCATAGAGGTACCCTGCAATGGACGTGGGAACTGAAATCAAAAATCCTAACAGGACCAGGAGATTAGTATTTGCCCCAAGCTCTCCTGCTGCCGAGATTATCACGGGGGAGGGGTAGACAAGGTTGAAAGAGGCAAGCGTACCCAGTGCCAGGGCGGTTGCACTAGAAATCGAGGGGTTGTTGCTCCTGGCTGCCAATTCTCTTGCGATCGGAACAAAGATAACGTAGGCCAGGATGCAGCACATCACAGGCACGGAAAAGAGAAAACCAAGGAAATTCAGAGCCAAAAGAGGCTTTCTGGAAAAACGAATGATGTCGTCGGCAATCACGGAGGTACCCCCGGTCCTCTGGAGTACGAGTCCAATAATGCTCCCACAGGTAATGATAATTGCAAAGTGGGAAAATACCCTACCCATACCCAAACTTACCGTTTCCACTGTCCTGAGGGGTTCACCTGCCAGAACTCCCGTGAGGATGGATACCGAAACAAGGCTCAGGAAAGGATGAATCCTGAATTTTGCGGTCAGGACCAGAATGCAGATGAGGGCAAAAAGGAAGATAAGGACCGGATTCATGTAACTTAGAATTTCATCCGAACATATAAAATTATAGTTGAAGGGAAGGGTTTGTTGGGGAGAGAAAGATTGTTGGGGAAAAAGGTGGTAAGGGGTGGAAAGAATGGAAGGGAAAAAAGGTGGTAAGGGGTGGAAAGAATGGAAGGGAAAAAAGGTGGTAAGGGGTGGAAAGAATGGAGGGGAAAAAAGGTGGTAAGGGGTGGAAAGAATGGAGGGGGAAAAAGGTGGTATTATCAGGTAGTTTCTTCAGGCAGAGAAAGCTGATTGAGTTCTTCCACTTCTTCTTCTCCAAGCACCTTTGCAAGGTTCAGGAGGATTAGAAGCCGACCATTCAGCTTTCCGACTCCTTTCAGGTATTCGGCATTTATTTTTGACTTTATCATTTCAGGTGTAGGTTCAATGAAAGAGAGAGGAAGTCTCATGACCCCTTTCACAGAATTTACGAGCATGCCGATGACAGTATCCCCTACTTCCACGATAATGATTCTGGAGAGCTCATCACGCTCCTTCGGGCTGAAACCCAGACGGATATTCAGGTCGATCAAGACAATGATTTTGCCCCGCAGGTTGATCAGCCCTTTTACACACTCCGGAGCCTGGGGAACCCTGGTGATCCTGGGAGCCGGGATAATTTCGGAGACCTGCATGATATCGACCCCGAATTCTTCTCCCGAAAGCTCAAAGACCACAAGTTGAAGGCCCTCGTCCGAAACTTCCGAATCCTGTCCTGACGTTTCTCCAAACATGGCAATTCCTCAATAAGGGGTTTAATCTTCCGTGTTTTCCAGGTTTGCTTCAAAATCCCCAAGCTTGAACTTTTCCGTGGCTCTTCTCATCCTTTCCCCTAGTAAAGAGAGTTCATTGGCCATACTGGCAAGTTCTGACATGGAAGCGCTCTGTTCCTCGAGAGCTGCCGCAGCTTCCTGAGTTCCGGCAGCAGACTGCTCCGATATTGAAGATATGTCCTCCAGGGTAGAGGTAATCTCTTCGATGGACGCAGACTGTTCCTCAGTAGCTGCTGCAACGTCCTCGATCATGTTTGTGATCTCATTGACCGTGGAAACAATCCCATTAACCATCTCAAGGGCCTCCTTCACGGAACTGGAACCGACCTTCACATCACCCTTGCTGGCTTCTATAGACTCTACAGTGTCACCTATAACGGTCCTGATTTCATCAATCAGCCCTGAAATATTCTTGGCAGCGCCCCCGGATTCTTCGGCAAGTTTGCGGACTTCATCGGCTACAACGGAGAAACCTTTCCCGTGTTCACCTGCCCTTGCAGCCTCAATTGCCGCATTGAGTGCAAGCATATTGGTCTGGTCTGCAATCCCGGTAATAAGCACCACAATCTCATTGATCTCCCGTGATTTGGAGTCAAGACCTTTGATCACGCCTTCGGTTTCATCTACAGAGGACTGGATGCGCCCCATTTTTACCAGGACTTCTTTAGAAACATTCCCTATGTTGTTAACCGTGTCATTTACAAAGTTTGTGTTTTTGGAAACTTTCTGGGTATTATCGGCAACTTCCTGGATGTTGTGGGTCATGTCCTGCATTGCATGGGTTATATCCACTATTTTTGAAGTCTGTATTTCGGCACCGTGCGAGATTTCAGTTGCAGTATCCGAAATCTTTCTTGATGCCGAAGCTACTTCCTCGGAAGAAGCAGACATTTCTTCAGAAAGTGTGGCAAGCTGGAGTGAACCTTTCTGGACTTCCCTGATAAGCTGGCGCAGGTTTGCAACCATGCTGCCGAAGGCTTCGGAGAGAAGGGATATTTCACTGCGGGAAGTTCCCTTGATTTCAACAGTTAGGTCTCCTTCAGATATTTTTTCGGAAGCATCTAGCAGTTCGTAAATCGGCTTTCTGTAAAGGTTCAAAATCACGAAAACGAGTAAAGCACCGAGAAATACCGAAAAGAGCGTGACCAGGAGGATTTCATTGATAGACTCGCGGATCAGGGTGTTCAATTGTTCCCTCTGATCAGCACTGGCAGCCTTAGTGACTGTTTCTACCTGTTTGGCTATTACCAGCATATTTTCCTCCGCCTCATCTTTCCTGTTTTCCAGAACTACAAGTCGCCCTACATCTACACGGATTTTCTCGGACTCAGAAATTACCATCTCTGCACGATCAATATTTTCCTGCTTTTCCAGGCGTAAACTTAAATCAGCAACCTCCTCAATGACGGTCTCCGCAAGCTGATCATAATTTTCAGCGTGCTGCGGGTCGCCGGTAATAGCATAGCTCTGATATTCACTTTTGGCCTGCAGCATCATTACTATAATTTCCTGTGTATCCTCCGCATGGGACAATTCTTCAATAAGAACCTCATTTGAAGCCCCTTCCTCAGTATATTGCTTATACTGCTCCATCTGGTCGAGATAAATCTCTTCGACCAACTGCAACAGTTCTCCCCTTCTTACAATAAACCCACTTTCTAAGGCAGCCTGTTCCTCTTCAGCCTCAACATAATCATCAAACTCTGCCCTGAAATCATTGGAAGCATCCAGGGCAAACTCCATTCTGGCTTGATTTACATCGTCGAGGTAGTCGGCATATATGTTCTTCGATATTTCTGCCTGTTCAGGTACAAGATCCAGATGCGTATATACACTATCTTTTGATGCCGGATCTCCACTAATAATATAGTTTTGCTCAGAAATTACAGCATATTCCATATTATCAATAATAAAGGTCATATTTTCAATGGCCCGGGTCTTCTTCTCAACATCATTCATACCGCTGTAACCCGTATACCCAACAAAAAAGATCAAAACCAGAAGAAGGGTAAATCCTATTACCACATGCCCTATTTTTGTGTTTTTAAACATCTTTTTTCACCTTCGCCTCCACCTGTCCGTCTTAAAATCGCTTCCACCCTACTTAATAAAATTTCAAGCCCCCCAGCGGCGTTTTGCTGGGAAAATAAACTGAATAAAATAAATATTTAAGATCATCTTATTAAAGATTGTTTCGTCCGAATATCCCGATAGAGATTATTTTCAAAAATTTATAAATTTTTTGATACCCTTGGTAAATAGGCGATTAAAATCGTAAACTCTTCCGATACTCACAGGAACCGGATTTGGGAACAGGATTTGGAAACCGGACTTAACCTATCAGAAATTCTTCGATCTGGGATCTGAAAATGCCGAAATTTATAGGCTTGGGCAGGACAGCATAGCACCCCGCTTCAAGGAACTGCTTTTCACTTTCAGGATCACTGTATCCTGTTACGGCAACCACCCTAATGTCCCTTGTCTCAGAATCACACTTTATTATTTCAAGAAATTCAAGACCGTTCATCTTTGGGAGTTCCATATCCAGCAGTATCAAATCAACTTTACCCTCATCAAGCACTTCCAGTGCTTCCACCCCGTTTTTTGCCTTCTTCGGCTCGTATCCAAAAGACTTCAGCAGATCTGCCTCAATCATAAGGTTAAGTAAATTATCCTCAACAACAAGAATTTCGGACATATGACTCAACTCTCAAGATTAACAAGCTCTCAAGATAAGAACTCTAAAGATTAACTAATTGTTCAAGACTAAATGATTGTACAGGTTGGTAATATTACAGACCAACCAGCTTTTTCAAACACTTGTTTACTATGATATTACTGCTATTATACACCATTGTTCTGAATTACGTGAATATTTTCATTGTATGTAAATATTTTCATTTTGTCCAAATATTTTCATTGTATGTAAATATTTTCATTTTGTCCAAATATTTTCATTTTGTATAAATATTTTCTTACATAGTTTTGAAACGTGTTGTTAATTGGAATTTAGGATATAACAGATAAAGGGATAAAACAAAGGGATTAAGACCCCACCAGATAAATTACCCAATTTGCAAAGTAATATATAAACTGTAGAAGAATATAAAGTTATTTACCATGAAGTATTCCATGATTTTAATATTTAAACAGAATTTAAAACCCGTTTTCTTAAATCCGAGAGACTCCAAGATTGATGGGTAGCTTGTTTACAAGTCATCAAAAAAGTTTAATATAGTACGCCCAGCATATTATTTACGTGATTAGACAAAATTTTGATTGATATCAACGAAGACTTCTGATATCAACGAAGAAGTCTGATATCTTATAGTCTTACTTTCAAAATATGGAACAAGTTGTAAGTTGTTTGATTATAAGTTGTTTATTTTCATAAATTAAGGATTTTTATACGTTCAATCGGGGTTGGTTGATGCCACCTGCAGTCAGTAAAGAATGAAGTATAATAATATAAGCAAAAACTTGACTTAAAAGTTATATGTAATAAGAAATATAGCAAAATTAGGCAATTAAGAAAAATAGTTGCTTGTAAAAACAATTATTATAAAGGAGACTACAGTAAAAAAACACTTGTAAAAACGCTCGTAAAAACACTCGTAAAAACACTCGTAAAAACACTCGTAAAAACAGCTAATGATGAGAGTAGCAATAGTAAAAAGGGAAAGAAGATAATTTATTGCCGCTCACTTCATAAAAACTAAAAAAAGGGGAAAGACATGGCAAGGATTATGATCGTGGACGATGCCGAATTTATGAGAATGGTGATAAGGGACATTCTCGTAAAGCAAGGACACGAAGTGGCAGCTGAAGTAGCTGATGGCGAATGTGCAATTCAGAAATATCAGGAAGTGAAACCGGACCTTGTGCTGATGGATATTATTCTACCGGATATGGAGGGTACCAAAACCCTGCAAAAGCTTCTTGACCTGGATCCCGAGGCGAAAGTAGTGATGTGCTCTTCCCTGGGACAGAAGACTGTGGTGATGGAGTCCATAAAAATAGGTGCAAAAGACTTCATAGTTAAACCCTTTGAACCCGATAAAGTACTGGAAGTAATCAAAAAGGTCATTGGAACGGATAATTGAAAAAACACTTTTCGAAAAAGTGCCTTGAGGACTTGCTTTAAGACAAAGACCTTCTTTAAGATAAAGACCTTCTTTAAGATGAAGTGCCTGAAATGACCATTACTGCACTCGTTGTAGACGACTCAGCCCTGATCCGGAAAGTCCTTTCGGATATATTGAACAAAGACCCTGAAATCGAGGTAATAGGGACTGCATTCAATGGAAAGGACGCACTTGAAAAGGTCAAAAAATTGAGTCCCAATGTCATACTTCTAGATAATGTGATGCCTGTACTTGACGGTCTTGGAGCCCTTACCAGGATAATGAAGGAATACCCGACCCCTGTGATAATTGTTTCCGCACTCGGGGAAAAGGCTGAAGAAATTACCCTTACGGCATTTGAATACGGAGCCGTGGACGTAATTCCAAAGCCGGAGGGAGTCCTCAGCCAGAGCATTCCGGAAATGGCGGAGGAAATCCGCAAAAAAGTTAAGACCGCAGCAAAAGCCAATCTTGACAACCTGGAATGCATGCGACACCCGGAAAAAGAAAGGCTGAACAAGATTAAGAAGGAAGAAAATAAGGAAGAAAGAAAGGGAGAGAAAAAGGGAGAGAAAAAGGCAGGGCACGAGACCTTTGAAGGCACTGTAAAAAACGTTATTGCAATCGGCACGTCCACTGGAGGCCCCAGAGCCCTGGGAAAGCTTATAACTGCACTTCCGGCTGACCTCCCCGCAGCAGTCCTCATCGTACAGCACATGCCTCCGGGCTTTACAGCATCCCTTTCAAGGAGACTTAATGCGAAGTCAGCCCTCGAAGTCAGGGAGGCAAAGGAAGGAGATGTGGTGGAAAACGGAGTCGTGCTTATTGCACCCGGTGACTATCATATGAAAATTGTCCGAAAAAAGGTAAAAGGCAGCGAAAAAGATGTTGTCCACCTGAGCCAGACACCCAAAGAGCTGGGTTCAAGGCCTTCCGTCAATGTCCTTTTCAGGTCCATTGCCCCTCTTTACGGCCCGAAAATAATCTCGCTTATCCTGACAGGAATGCACTGTGACGGGGCGGAAGGGGCAGAAGAAATCAAAAAAAAGGGTGGCAAGGTTATCGCCGAAGCTCGAAGTTCATGCGTTGTATATGGAATGCCGGGAGAAATAGTAAAAAGAAAGCTTGCCGACTTCGTGCTCCCGCTGGACAGGATGGAAACGGAACTCTTGAACATGATGAAAGATGCTTCTGGCTAAAGATAATTTTAATTAACGGTATTTCTGGCTAAAGATACTTCTGAACTTCGCAATTTATCACAAAACAGGGCTAAGTAGAGCAAAATAAAGGAATTCCTGCAGTTCAGGAGAGAATGGGAAAAGATCATGGATCTGTCAAAGTACATGGGCATTTTCAGGGAAGAATCCGAAAGATACCTCAAACAATTGAATGATTCACTGCTTGCACTTGAGCAAAACCCCGAAAATACGGAACATGTGAATATAGTGTTTCGTCTGGCCCATACTTTCAAAGGTATGGCAGCGACGATGGGATTTAAGCAAATCGTCGAGCTTACCCATGAAATGGAAAATCTGATCGAAAGAATCCGTACCCAGCAGCTCAAGCTAGATTCCTCTTTAATTGACCTTCTGTTCGAATGCCTTGATGCCCTGGAAGGGCTTGTGGAAAACACCTGTAAAAATGAAGGCATTAAACCGAGCAGAGGTAAAATCGGGGAGGAAAAGAAAAGAAAAACCTATCCTGACCCCGGAGAAGTTTTGAAAGCACTAAGAACCATAAACACATCCATAACTGAAAACACAAAAGAAAAAACAATAGGTGAGAAGGCTTTTTCCAGAGAGGAAGAGGCTAAAAAAGAGAGAGAAACTAAAGAAGTGCCCCTATATCCAGATGAAAAAACTTCTCAATATCCAGCAAGAAAAGATTCCCCATATCCAGAGGCAGGAAAAGAAGTTCCAGAGACAGGAGAAAACTCCTCAATAACAGAAAGCTCCTCAACAATTTTTTCAATACCAGAGGAAGGCATCCCTACTCCAGAAATCGAATTTTCAGAAAAAGAAAGGGCATCAATTGACAAAGCGGAAATGGATGGGGCGAAGGTTATGCTCGCCCACATTGCCCTGAAGGATACCTGTCTCCTGAAACCAGCCCGTTCAGCTCTGGTAATCCATAAGATTTCGGAAAGCGGGAAGATTATCAGGACCTTTCCGGGTATTAATGAACTTAAAGAAGAAAATTTCGGGCTTGATTTTGAAGTTATTTTTTCGACAAAAAAAGATGAATACACCATCAAAACCGAAATTAGCAATATTTCTGAAATAGAAGACGTGTCACTAAGGAGTTTGAACTTCGAACAGGACTATGGAGAGGCTTACAGAGAGCCAGCCCCTGTACAAGAAAAAACCACTGGAAAATTATTGGAAGCTTCGTCTGGAAAATTATCAGAAAGTTATTCACTGGAAAAAACAAGGTTTGAGCCGGAGAAAATGGAAGGTGAGGCAGTAACAGGCGGAAAAATGCCTTTCTTTTCCAAACCCAACCCAAAAATAAAGAACATCCAGAGCGTGAGGGTTAGCACTGAACAGCTTGACAAGTTGATGAACCTTGCAGGAGAACTCGTGATCACGAGAAGCAGGATCAACCAGTTGACTCTGGACTTTAAATCCAAGGAACTGGAGGAAACACTTTCCGACCTCCAAAAACTTACCGGGGAAATGCAAGAAGAAGTGATAGAAGCAAGGATGGTACCCCTTGACCACATTATTAATATCTTCCCCAGGATGGTAAGAGATCTTGCAAAGTCAGAAAACAAGAAACTCGATTTCATTATAAGGGGAAAGGAAATCAAGCTCGACAGGACCGTTCTGGATGAAATAGGGGACCCCCTGGTCCATCTCCTGAGAAATGCGGTAGATCACGGGATTGAGAGCCCGGAAAAGCGCCTTGAACTCGGGAAAAAAGATACAGGGACGATAATGCTCACGGCTTCGAGACAGGAAAATTACGTCATAATAAAAATCGAAGACGACGGACAGGGAATAGACACGGCAGAACTCCGGAAGGCTGCCGAAGAACAGGGGATTGTCTCCCGGGAAGAAGCGGAACAGCTTCCTGAAAGGGAAGCAATACAGTTGATCTTTACCCACGGTTTCAGTACTGCAACCAGGGTCACTGATGTTTCTGGCAGGGGCGTGGGGATGGATGTTGTAAAGAACCGGATTGAAAATCTCGGAGGATCCATAAAAACGGAATCGAAACCCGGGAAAGGGACCAGGTTTGAATTAAAACTGCCTCTGACCATCGCCCTTTATCAGGCCATGCTGGTAGAAGTCGGGAATGAAAGGTATGCAATCCCCTTCACCAACATCATAAAAAATATAGAAATCCAGAAGGAAGCCGTCCGGCACATCAACGGCGAAGAAGTTGCTATGGAAAACGGAAAAGTGCTCCCCTTACTAAGGTTAAACAGTCTTTTTGGGTTGCCTGCTGAAGAGAGAGAAAAACTAGTTGTCGTAGTAGCGGAAAAAGCTGAACAGGTCATAGGAATTGTAGTTGACAGGCTGCTGGGAAAACAGGAAGTTATAATAAAAACTTTCAAAAGCAAACTACTGGAGGGTACAAAAGGGTTTGCAGGTGCGACAATTATGGGCGATGGAAATGTGGTCTTGATCCTCGACATCAATACTCTTGTCTGAAAAAACTACTCACGGAAAAATCTCCGAAAAGACTCTGAAAAAAATATCTGAAAAAATCTTCGAAAAGACTCTGAAGAAAATATCTGAAAAAATGTCTGGAAAACAATGTTCTTAGATACTGGAAAATGTGGACAAAATGGAAAATGAGAAATTAAGAACCGATGAAATCCAGGAGGAAGACCCGGATTTGGAGCTGCTGAAGAGAGCCATCAAGAAAAATCTAGGCTTTAACTGCGAGCAGTATAAAGGGTCTCATTTCAGGCGTAGAATTAACGTACGTGTCAGAGCCACCAATTCTAGTAGCTATGCAGAGTACCTGAAAATCCTTAAAAAAGATCGGGATGAATACAGGAATCTGATTGAAGCCCTTACCGTAAATGTCAGTGAATTTTTCCGGAATCCGGAAACCTACACGGTGATTGAAAAAGAAGTCCTGCCAGCCCTGATAAAATCCAAATCCAATGCACTGGTAAAAGCAATTCGCATCTGGAGCGCGGGCTGTGCAGCAGGGGAAGAAGCTTATTCCCTTGCAATACTGCTGCACATGCTTCTGGACAAGGACTTCGGTAAATACAGGATAAGCATTATGGGTACGGACATTGATTCTTCTAGCCTGGAAAGAGCCAGGAAAGGTGTCTACAGTGAAAACGTACTTAAAAACGTGGACGAAAAAACAAGGGAACGCTATTTCATAAAGAAAGGCGGGATGTACCAGGTCACCGACCAGTTGAAGAACATCACACATTTCAAACAGCATGACCTGATATCCGGACCGAAGTTGAGTCATTTTGATATAATTATTTGCCGGAACGTTATGATATACTTTAATAAAGAAATCCAGGAACAACTGCATCTTGACTTTTATAAAGCCCTGAGCCACGAAGGCTTTTTCATAATAGGAAAAGCGGAAACTCTGCTCGGAACAGCAGCCGATTATTTCAAGCCTTACAATACAAGAGAACGCCTTTACGTAAAGGAAAATGAAGGAAATATCCATGGGAAAAGAGGAGACATCCATGGGAAAAAAGATCAGGAAGCTAAGTGACTTCGAGTACGGAGCATTAAAAGAGATTGGAAACATAGGGATGGGGAATTCTGCAACCTCCCTTTCAAAGCTCACGCATACTGGTGTCCACGCCAATATTCTGGGTGCAGGGTTTGAATTTATTGAAAATATACCGAAAATCACGGGCACCTCAGACTCCCTTGTTATGGGAACCTTCATGCATGTCAAAAAAGAGTTGAATGGTTATATCCTGATTTTTTTCCCTGAAGACAGCGCCAGAAATCTCTGTCAGGCCGTAACCGGAGAAAGAGAGGCAAACCTTGCAGACAGGCTGAACAGGTCCGTGATTGAAGAGGTTAGCCATATACTTGCAGGGACCTATATCACTTCCCTTGCGGATTTTTTACATATGGACGTTTCCATTTCAACACCTTACAGTGCATACGATATGTTAGGCTCAATCCTCAATTACGTGCTAACTGAGATGTGTTATAAGGCGGATTTAGCTCTCATACTGGATTCCGAATTTTTGGTAAAAGAAAATAAGATAGAAGGAATTTTTGTTACCCTTTTTGATCCGGTTTCCCTTGACTACCTGTTAGAAAAGATCAATGGAATGTTAAACAAGCCATGAAAAGTTGAAGTGTGTTCCATGCTCTCCAGAGTTCAGACATTTTCACCCGACCGGCCCGCCCTGAAGGGGCTTCCGGATGAAGGCAAAAATCAATCATATCCCCCACAAAGGAGGGCTTTGAAAAATGCCTGATATGCCTGATTCAAGCTTGATTATTGTGGGAATAGGGGACTTTGCAATAGCCAGAAGCCCTGCAAGACTAAAAACATCAGGACTTGGCTCCTGTGTAGGAGTAACGATCTATGACCGGAAAGAGCAGATCGGAGGTCTTGTCCATGCCATGCTTCCGAGTGCAAAAGGGGACCGCCTTGAGAACAAACCTGCAAAGTACGCAGATTCCGGGATAGAGTACTTAATAGAAGAAGCGATAAAAACAGGAGCCTCCAGAAAAAGACTCGAAGCAAAAATTGTCGGTGGAGCAAGCATGTTTCCAAATACCTTTTTGAATATAGGAAAAAGAAACATAAAATGTGCTAAAAAAACGTTAGATGAGCTTGGTATTCCGATTGTTGCAGATGACACCGGGAAAAATTACGGACGCACGATAATACTGGATACATCTACCGGAATTCTTTATGTAAAAAGTGCCCTCTACGGCTGCAAAGAGATCTAAGGCTGTACGTGAACTACCCATCTCTGCCTCTTTCGGAGTTAAAAAGCGAACTTATAACCGGTTATTAGCACTATTTCTTTACACTTCTTTAACTACTTTTACACTACTTCTACACTACTTCTACACTACTTCTACACTACTTCTACACTACTTC
>CBFCWE010000088.1:0-17296 GCA_965601435.1 uncultured Methanosarcina sp. | reverse complement strand
AATACTAGCAGAAGAAGGAACGGAAATACTAGCAGAAGAAGGAACGGAAATACTAGCAGAAGAAGGAACGGAAATACTAACAGAAGAAGGAACGGAAATACTAGCAGAAGAAGGAACGGAAATACTAACAGAAGAAGGAACGGAAATACTAACAGAAGAAGGGGCCGAAGTAGAAGCGGAGGAAAGAGCAGGGGTACAAGCGATAGAAGTATACCCGGAATGTGAACCCTGCACCGGATCAATCGGACCTGCAAGCCCCATAAACCCTGATAGCCCCATAAACCCTGATTCCGATAACCCGGAAGATTGGATAGAAATCGGAGGGGAGCTGGATTATCCGGAAGCAATGGACTATTCCGACTCTTCAGTAGAAGCCAAAGCAACTGTAATAGCCGGGGAAGCCGGAAAAACCGAAGCTTTCGGAATACCGCAGAAAATGGATTTCGAAGAAGAGGAAAAAAACATTCCGTCCTGCCCGGCCTGCTCCGCAACACTTGACCTTCCCTTTGAACCGAACTTCTGTCCGTTCTGCGGCGTGAGATTAAAAAAGTAAATTAAAGGCTCTTCGCCTTTTCAAGTGGGTAATGCAAAATCGAGTCGTCCTAATTTTAGATAGATCATTGTGGCAAAATATTGGGGGTTTCGATAACCCCTTGCATTTCTTTAAAGTAGCTGCACAATGCTGTTGATGCCTTCAACTACACCATTAGTTAACCCTGAATCAAAATAGTTCAAGACGCCATCCCAATGGTTTTTGATTGTTTTAGCGATTTCAATTATTGGTTTTAGCCTACTGTCGCATCAACGGCAAAATGTCGTATAAAATCGGTTACAACTATTCAGGATTGGTCAATCCTTGATAGTTGACGCGGCACTAGCTGTATTCTATACTCCGGATGATCTCCGCAGGGTGAACCTCCAACGGATTGATCTATTGCGGCTAGCTCGTTATGTCCAAGACTTAGAAAACTGTTTTGAGGGGTGTGCTTTTAAGGCTTATACGCCAGGGATTCGGGAGAATTCTTATTTTTGAATTTTATAAGAAATATACAGGGGAAAAATATTTATCATAAGTAAATGAATTATAACAATGGGAAGAAAATGTACAAGTGGGGAATTAGATGAAAATACGTGTAGTTAGTTCCAAAGAAGAGATTTTTACGCTTAATCCTAATGAAAGAGTGGTTCACATGGCGTTTCGCCCGTCGAACATAGATATCTTCACGCTGGTTGAGGCCTGCCCGAAAATTGAGGTGATTCAGCTTCCGAACTCTTACCGTCGGACGGTTTCAAGGTCGATCGAAATGTTCCTGGAAATGCTGAGAATCCAGCTTATGGAAGGGGATGTATGGGGCCATAGGAAAGATATTCACGAATACTACGAAATTCCGTCTTCCGCTATTGAAGATATAAAGAGATTAAAACTGGAAGGCGCGCCCTCCGAGAATATAGAAAAGGTTGTAAAGCAAAACAAACTGAACCCGGAAATGGTTCTCTATATTCTTTCCAGGAATAAATAGCCTGAGTCTACCGGGGCACGGCACACCTTTAGTCACAACTTTTCATAAATTTTCGTAAAGTTTCGTAAAGTTTTTCCAAACTTGCACATATTAAATTGAAAATTTTATAAAATGTTGGATAAATACGGTTACGGCAGAAGAGCTTGCCAGGCCCTCTTAAAAAATATGAGGGATAAACGACAGTCATATAAAAAATGAAAATATTTTTTTTGAGCTTTGAACTTAAGAAAAATAGCGCTGAGAGGGAGATTCGAACTCCCGCAGTGCGAGGCACTACCGGTTTTCAAGACCGGCGCCGTAGTCCGCTTGGCTATCTCAGCATTAAGGAAGGGATTCTCAAAGACTTCCCGGAAACACCATTGATGCATTGATGTATTGAACACCGGAGAACATGTACTGAGAATCCGATTATTATATATAAAATTTGCGAAGAGAAAGGCTCTTCGCCTCCTAACCTATTCCTTACGGTTCAGGTCAGAGATTATTTTTCTGCTTCTTCAGGCTCTTCGGCTTCAGCTTCGGGAGCTTCGGCTTCGGAATCGGCCCCTGCTGCGGCTATTGCTTCTGCAATGGCTTCTTCGGAGATCTGGGGTTCGGCAGAGAGCTTTTCAATGAGCTGGATTTCCTTAAGGCCCAGGTACTGGAAGAGTTCGGTTGCCACCCTGTTCTTTGCCATGAGCCAGCGCTGGTTGAAGGTAAGGCCGGTGGGGATGGAGATTTTTGCGACTTCGCCTTCGATTTCGACTTCCATGTCCCGGAGACCGGTGTAGAGGGCAAGCAGGCCCTGGACCTTCTCGGCACCTTCTTCGAGGACTGTCTCAATGGTGTACTCATAGATCACGGTCTGGCCTGCCAGGGGACTGTTGAAGTCCACGGTAGCCCTGCGTCCGATTACCCTTGTGACCACACCTCTTTTGCCGTCGATCTCGACGCTCATGCCGGGGTAGGCTTTCCTGTCTTCGAACTTTGTGATGGAAATGGTCTCAATGAGCTTGGGGTTGCTTGGCCCAAAAGCCTTTTCCGGAGGAATCTCGACACTGCCGGAGTATCCGACTTCCTTTCCTTCGAGGTCTTCGTCCAGGCCCTCAATGGTGTGCCCTGCTCCGACAATTACCACGTCTCCGCCGTAAAGACCGTTGGGGTTGAAAATTTCTTCCGCCTTTGCAAGTTCTTCGTCGGTTGTGTCAAAAACCTTGCTGTCTTCAAACTTTCCTGTGTAGCTTAATTTTATGAAATCGCCTTTCTGGATTGCCATGATTTTTCAACTCTTTAATTGAAACTCTTTCATTAAATATGATAAATGGGAAGATCCCGGGAAATTAGCCCGATTTCTGTGATTTCAAAGTAAACGTGTCGCACGCTATAGCACTCTGCCTTTAATAAGCTTTTTGGGAATTCGCGGGAGGCTTATCAAACCTGATATTATATATAAAATTTTAGACACTGTATAAATTCCGGCAAATTCCATTCAGATTCTGTTCGGGGCTCATGCAAATTACGTGCAAATCCCATACATGTCCCTTCAAAATCCTGTGCGGGTTCCCCAGGCCCCGGGTGAAAGTTATAGAGACACCAGGCAGAACCTTGCCCATATGCAGGCGCATTTCCTGCTTTAAAGGAACCTTGAGGGAATTACCTGGTTTGCAAGCGAGTCGAAATAATCCTCTCGTATCCTGATAAGATCCGCCTCACCTTTATTCACCGGAACTTCAGAAGCCAGGGATTGCCCACGGACTTTTTCGCAGCGTCCTTCAAGGTAGACCTTTGTCAGGAGCACTGTTGAGTCAGGCACAAGATAGAGCCCCGGCGAGGAAATCCCACAGACAGTAGACTGCCCGTTTTCAACTTCCGGATGATTTTCAATAGTGAACATGCCCGGACCCTGCTATTTCCTCTTTCTATTTTCCTATGCCTTTAACCTTATGACAGGATTTTCGTGACCTGATCACTTCTGATATGGCTTGATTTTCACACTTCAAGGCATTTGTCCGTTATTAGCTTTGCCGAAGGACCGGAATGACATAGGCTGAAGACCAGACTGACATAGGCTGAAGACCAGACTGACATAGGCTGAAGACCAGACTGACATAGGCTGAAGACCAGACTGACATATCCGGGGGATCAGAGTGATTTTAGCTTTAGTTCACCCTATTATTCGCACAAAAATGGAAAATTCCGGCTTATCCTGTTCTTAATATTTGGCTCTGACAGCTACCTAAATAATTTCTCCCTTTTCCACTTATTCTTCTTCGTCTCCTTCTTCGTCTCCTTCTTCTTTTTCTCCTTCTTCTTTTTCCTCTTTCCTTTTTCTCCTTCTTCTTTTCTCCTTTTTCAACTTCTTCTCCCTCTCTCCCCTCCTTCCCTCTTTTACAATTCTTTTTCCGCCTGACCCGGAAACTTTTCCTTGAAGTCTTTTCAGTTTTTTTTCGGTTCACTTCTGGGAAATACTTATGTATCTTGCCTGCATGCAGGTGGAGGTTGAGCTTGTTTCTTGCTTTGATTTTTACATTATTCATCACACTATTCACCACATTATTCAGGTGTTTTTCCGGTTTAAACCGGAAAGGGCTTTGCCTGGAAGAACCTGTGCAAGAAAGATATTTTTCTGGAACTTTACGGTTTTGAGACGATAAAAAATGGAAAAAAGGGCTTATCTTTTGATTATGGCAGGGGCAACCCTCTGGGGAATCATAGGGTTCTTTGTCAGGGGGCTCTATGGTTTTGGTTTCAGTCCACTGCAAGTGGTGTCCCTCCGGGTCTTTGCCGCAGCTCTGATCATGATCATGTACCTTTTTTTCACTCGTCCCGAACTCTTGAAGATAAGGTTCCGGGACTCGTTTTATTTTGTGGGGACAGGCATCTTCAGTCTTGCGTTTTTTAATTTTTGCTACTTTAGCACAATGAAGGAAACTTCAATCGCAGTTGCCGTTATTTTGCTCTACACTGCCCCGGCTTTCGTAGCGGTCCTTTCCCGGATCTTTTTCGGGGAAAAGCTGGGGGCAAAAAAGATTTTTTCCCTGGGGCTGACCTTTGCAGGCTGTGCGTTCGTTACCGGGTATTTTCCTTCATTTGGGGCTTCATCTTCTTTTTCCCTGTCCGGGCTCGGGCTCCTTACCGGCATAGGGTCGGGTCTGGGATATGCCCTTTACAGCATCTTCGGGAAAGCCGCCCTTGAAAAGTACCATACCATGACCATTGCAACCTACACATTTGTTTTCGCAAGCCTGGCCCTGCTTCCGGTGAGCGGCTTTGGTAATATGGGCTGGGCTTTTTCAACCGCCAGTTTCTGGCTCTACCTTCTGGGCCTGGGGCTCTTTCCCACAGTCTTTGCCTATCTCCTTTACACAAAAGGTCTTGAGGAGGTCGAATCCAGCCGGGCATCAATTGTGGCTACGGTGGAACCGGTAGTTGGAACTCTGGTGGGGGTCTTCTTTTTCGGGGAAATGCTTTCCTCCTGGCAGTTTGCAGGGGTCCTGCTCGTGCTTGTGGCTGTGGTGCTGATCCAGGAGCGGAAATAAATATTTGAATAATTTGAATAAGTTTTTTCTAGAAAAACCCGTTTCCGTATATTTGAACCGTTTATTTTTTGCCCGGCAGGAAATTATTAAAATTGAGGGGGTGTATAAAAAGAATTCATGTTGTTTTAATCGCCGGTTTGTTCTTTTATATACAGACCCGGTTTGGTCGGATACAGGCACTGGGTTGGCATATACTGGGTTGGCAGGCGCTTAACTTGCAGATGCCTGGCTAGTAGATCCCGAACTAGGGGATACGAGATGTGGGGAACACGGCTGGAAGTTTTATGAAGTTGAAGTTTCATAGAGTTATCATATTGATTATCAATTGAAATGAAGAAAATAGACTGAGAAAGTGGTTACTCATGCAGTTGAAACTACAGCATTTTGACATAAAAATCGGGCAGCATAAAGTGATGTTCAATACTGCCGACGCAAAGGAACTGGGGGTAAATCCCGGAGACAGGGTGCGCCTCAGAGGCCATGAAAGTATCTCCGCCATCGTGGACACCACGGAAGATATGGTGGAGCCGGGCACCCTCGGGGTCTTCACCGAGGTCTATGAGCACCTGGAGCCCGGCTGGGATAAGCCGGTGGAGGTTTTCCCGGCGCTTCGCTCTAAGTCTGGCGCGGTGATCAAGAAGATGATGGACAAGAAGCGCCTGACCCGGGAAGAGATCTACATGGTCGTAAACGATGTTGTGGAAGAAAACCTCAGCGATATCGAGCTTTCGGCCTTCATGACGGCTTCTTACATCCACGGCATGAGTGACGACGAAATAGAATGGCTGACAAGGGCTATGATCGATACCGGGGATACGATCGAGTTTGATACCCACCCGGTGATGGACAAACACTCCATCGGAGGCGTGCCCGGGAACAAGATTTCCCTCCTTGTAGTCCCGATCGTAGCCGCAAACGGGCTCCTTATCCCCAAGACAAGCTCCAGGGCTATTACCGGGGCAGGAGGGACCGCGGATCTTATGGAAGTGCTCTCCGAGGTCGCGTTTACTTCCCAGGAGGTCAAGGAAATTTCCGAGAAGGTAGGAGGTGCCCTCGTCTGGGGAGGAGCCACGAACATCGCCCCTGCGGACGATAAGCTCATCAGGGCGGAATACCCGCTTTCCATTGACCCCTACTGCCAGATGCTCGCTTCCATCATGGCAAAGAAAGGGGCAATTGGAGCGGAAAATCTGGTAATAGACATCCCCACGGGGCCCGGGACCAAGGTCCCAAATGTGCAGGAAGGGCAGAAGTTCGCAAGGGACCTGATTAACCTCGGCCACAGGCTCGGGATGAACGTGGAATGTGCCATCACCTACGGCTCGTCTCCCATAGGCAGGACGGTAGGCCCGGCGCTGGAGGTCATTGAGGCTCTGAAAGCACTCCAAAACTTTGAAGGCCCGAACAGCCTGATCGAAAAGAGCGCGGCGCTTGCGGGCATCCTGCTCGAGATGGGTGGAGCTGCCCCGAGAGACCACGGCAAGGAACTTGCAATGGAGACTCTCAGGAACGGCAAAGCCTTTGCGAAGATGAAGGAAATCATCGAAGCCCAGGGCGGGGATCCGAACGTCAACCCTGACAACATCCCTATCGGGGAGTATACCGCTGACATCTGTGCCAGCACTGACGGCTATGTGATCGAGTTTGACAACAAGTGGATCGTCGAGATCGCAAGACTTGCCGGAGCCCCGAGCGACAAGGGCGCAGGCGTCAGGATCCACAAGAAACTCGGAGAATCCGTAAAGAAAGGTGACCCAATCCTCACCGTCTATGCGGAAAAGGAATTCAAGCTCGAAACTGCACTGGTCACTGCCCAGCGCTCGAACCCGATAGTAGTTGAGGGCATGCTGCTCAGGAGAATCCCCGGGGGAACCTTTGGGTTCGGCGAGTAAACTTCCTTTTTTTCCTTTTTCCTTTCGAATCTCAATTTTTTCCTTTTCTGAAGAAAAAAGAGATACTCTGGATTTGGGGTTTTCCCTTCAACCCAGCAAAACCAGTATATCGACACCGGAGCCTCTTCATCCATCTAAAAATTAGATATTCGCAGCCCCGGTTTTTCAAATATCTTCTCCATTCTTACCCCGAGCCCAGTAAGACAGGTTTACGAAAAGAGATTGGGTGAGGCCCTGTCTGGGTCTGCGCCGTACAGTTTCACTTATTATATCAACATAAACTGTTTTGCTAAGAGGTATAGTAAAATGATCAGGCAAAGAAAAAGGAATGAATGCAGCAATATTGCAATCATTACTTCAGGATTTGCCTTATGAGCTTTCAAAGAGGGAATGCTTTGTTTCAAAGTGGAAGGGGAATTCTTAGGGGAGTCTGTCATAAATTATATAATAATTTCCTCCCATATATAGAATTATAGTTTTGTCGTTAATCGAAACTTTCTGTAATTACTAATCCAGTATCCAATTTAGTATTGGGGGCACAACCCCGGAAAAAGGAGCATGAGCCCTGAAATACCTGATGTTCTTCAATCCGGCAGAACCAGCGTATAAGGCGATGGAGCCGTATCATCCATCGGGAAGTTCTGAAGGGGCGTTCCCAGCTTTTCAAGGGTCTTGTCCATCCTCACCCCTGGCCCCATGATGCAGGGCCTGCGGAGATAGGCTGGTGGCAGGGGTCAGCTGCGCCTGCGAACTTTAATATTGTTCTATATTCGATGCCATTATATTTCTTGCATGCGGATAGTTACTAGGTTAATGGGGGGACTGCATGGCAGGTGCGAGAAGTTCTACTTTTAAGAAAATCATGGTCGCTACGGACGGTTCGGAATGTTCGAAGAAGGCCGTCTCTGCAGGGATAGAATTGGCCCGCCTGAGCGGGGGGGTTCTGTATGCGGTGTATGTCGTGTCAACTGACTATTTTTCTTCCATGACGGTTGATTCTGGCTGGGAATCGATGTACGAGTTCCTAAAAAAAGAGGGAAAGGTAGCCCTTCAATACATATGTGATGCCTGTAAGGAAGCAGGAGTTCCGGTAGAGCCCGTCATGCTTGAAGGACATCCGGCTCCTGAGCTGATTGATTTTGCAGAAGATACTGAGATGGACGTAGTTATTATGGGGACAACCGGCAGGACAGGCCTGAACCGGATTTTGCTGGGGAGTGTTGCAGGGCATGTGGTCAGGCACTGCAAGGTGCCGGTGATGGTTGTAAGGGGAAAAGGTCAGCCGGGAAATTAAGGTAAGATTACAGGTTCAGGTACAGGTTCAGGTACAGAGTTTGAGGGAGCGGGAACAGGAATTGAACGGTTGTTTTCTTCAAAGCTTCCGAATAAATGTCCAGGGTGAAAATGCGGAATAAAACCTGGAATAAAAATATAAAGAAGTTTGATGACAATCAAACTTCCATCTTCTTTTTCACTGCAATAAGGACGTTTTCCGCAGTATCCTTTTCCCAGAGTTTCCTGACCTTTGCATTCTTGAGGGCGGGCATGAGCGAGTCAATCTTTGCCTGGACAGCTGCAAGCCTTGCCTGGTCGACTTCGGGAGGCTCGATTCCCAGGAACTTCTGGGCTTTGAGGGTCTCGGTTTCCCGGAAGACGGCGTGGTCGACTCCTCTCCTCACTCCCGTTTTCAGGGACTCTATGGCGTCTCTCCACTGGGCTGCCCAGGGGGTTTCGGGGATTTCGGTGTGGTGGACTTCAGTCCTCTCGACTTTTATGGCTTCCAGGTGGCAGGCCTGCACGCAGGCTCCGCAGTAGGTGCAGTACTCCTCGACAAAGGCGATCTTCCGCGGGTCTTCGGGGTCGGTGGGGACGTACCAGAGGTCCGAGGGGCAGACGTTGAAACAGCCGCGGCAGCCCTGAGGGTCACACTCTTTCAGGTTGGCTTCGATGAGGCTGAGCTGCCCTTCCATGGGCTTTTGCAGGTCCACGGCGTCATAGGGGCAGACTGCCTGGCAGCGGCCGCATTCCGTGCATTTCTCGTCGTCCACCTTGACGTTCCCTTCCACCTTTGGGGCTTCGCATGGGCGTTCCCCTTTGACCTTTATCGCCTCTTCCGGGCAGATGTCCTGGCAGAGCACACAGTAGTCGCACTGGTCCTCGTCTACCAGGAGCTGCTCGAAGGGCACCAGGTTGTCCGGGGTGGGTTCGCGCTCAAGCAGGATGAAGGCGTCACAGAAACGGGCGCAGATCCCGCAGAAGTTGCACTTGTCCATGTCGATTTCGATATCCCCTTCGGCATCCTCTTTCAGGGGTGCGATTTCTTCCTTTTTCGGGAAGGTGAACTCGACTTCGACTGCGTCCTGGGGACAGGCTCCCTCACAGAGGGCGCAGGGCAGGCACTTTTCGTTGATTTCCACGTAAGTGTCGTATTTCGGGTACTTTTCCTCATCCGGGACCTCGCCCACGGCTTCGAAAGTGATGGCATGCACCGGGCAGAGGTTCGAGCACATCCTGCAGAAGGTGCACTTGTCAAGGTCCATCATCACGGCAGGGGCGTCAAGCCCGGTTGCGATCTCATGGATGGGGCCCAGTTCCAGAGCGTCCGTGGGACAGATTTCCACACAGATCCCGCAGCCGTTGCAGCGTTTGTAGTCGTAGTCCAGGTTCTTGATGGACTTTTCCGTGGCCTGCGTGTAGAGGAAATGGGAACCCTGCAGGTCCATGGTCGTGGTGACCGTGATCTTGTCCTGGCTTTCTTCTTCGGCAGGGGCTTCTTCAGCTCCGCATTCTTCTTCCGGTTCCTGTCCGGATGCCTGTTCGGGGTATTCTTCGCTCACTGTGCCACCTCCTCCAGTTCGGTCCCGATCGGGCCTATTTCTTCCAGCTCCTTAACAAACTCGGTAATGGTATTCGAGAAGCGTTCTCCTTCCGCAGCCGAGATCCAGAGGGTCCGGATTCTCTTCGGGTCGAGCCCTATTTCCCCGATCACGTCTTTCAGGACTTCTATCCGCTTCTTTTCGTCGAAGTTCCCGTGGATGTAGTGGCACTCATCCATCCGGCAGCCCGCAACAAGGACTCCGTCGGCTCCTCCTTTCAGGGCTTCGAGCACGAACTCGGGGTTGACCCTTGCCGAGCACATGGTCCGGATTACCCTGATGTTCGTGGGGTAGCGCAGCCGCGACATCCCGGTCAGGTCGGCACAGGCGTAGCTGCACCAGTTGCAGAGGAAAGCCACGACGAAGGGGCTCTGGGACTTGTGGGCAGTTGCTTCCCTGACCTGGGCCAGGATCTGTTCGTTTTCGAAGTTCCGCATCTGGATAGCTCCGACCGGGCAGGCTGCACTGCAGTCCCCGCACCCGTAACAGGAAACTTCGTCAACAACGGCTTTCTTGTCCACGATGCTGATCGTCCCGAACTTACAGACATCCACACAGGTCTTGCACCCGATACACTTTTCGGGGTCGACGTGGGCTCCCATGGGGTCGGCTTCAAGCTCACCTTTCCCGAGGAGCTGCATTGCTTTTGAAGCGCAGGCGCTCCCCTGGGCAATCGAGACCTGGATTTCCTTGGGGCCCGAGGCGCAGCCTGCAAGGAAGACCCCGCTTACCGGGGCATCAACAGGGCGCATTTTCGGGTGGGCAGGGGCAAAGAAGCGGTCCGGCCGCCTTGCAAGGTTCAGCATCCTGCCTATCCCTTCCGCAGCCTTTGTAGGCTCGTAGCCCGTGGAGAGCACGACCATGTCATGGATATCTTCTGCAGCCCGGCATTCCAGGGTGTTTTCATAGCGGAGGGCAAGCCTTCCGTCTTCCGAAGGCTGGATTTCCGCGACCTTTCCGCGGATGAAGTCCACTCCCATCCCCTGGGTCCTTGTGTAGTATTCCTCGTACATCTCCCCGGCTGCCCGGATGTCGATGTAGTGGATGGTAACGTCCGTGTCCGGGTAACGCTCCCGGATCATCTGGGAGTTTTTGAGGGCTGCCATACAGCAGGCTCTTGAACAGTATTCGTTCCCTACGGTTTTGTCTCGCGACCCGACACACTGGATAAACGCAACACTCTTCGGGGGTACCCCGTCGGAGGGTTTGAGGACCCTACCTCCCGTCGGCCCTGCGGAGTTGAGCATCCTCTCGAGTTGCATGTTGGTAATAACGTCCGGGTATTTCCCGAAACCCAGTTCCGGTTTCCTCCTGGCATCGAAGAGCTGGTACCCGGTTGCAACGATGACGGCTCCGGCTTCGAACTCGATTTCCTCGGGCTTCTGTTCGTAGTCAACCGCTTCGGCAGGGCAGGCCTGCTGGCAAAGCCCGCAGCCCACGCACTTTTCCGGGTCAATGAGCACGACCTGGGGGACCGACTGGGGGATGGGCATGTAGATTGCCCGGGTCTTTCCAACCCCGTAATTCATGGGATTTTCTATCTCCACGGGGCAGACTTCGGAACAGAGGTCAACGCAGCCTTTGCACTTATCTTCCAGGACGAACCTGGGTTTTTTGGTGACCTTTACGTGGAACTTTCCGACCGAGCCTGAGATGTCGGTGACTTCGGAATAGGTGTAGAGGTTTATGTTGGGGTGGTTCTGGACTTCCGTCATCTTGGGGGCAAGCACGCAGATGGAACAGTCGTTCGTGGGAAAGACCTCGTTCATCAGGGCCATTTTTCCCCCTATTGTGGACTCCCTTTCAACCATGGTCACGGGAAAGCCGGTTTCAGCCAGGTTCAGGGCGGCTTCTATCCCCGCAACCCCGCCTCCTATGATGAGGACATTCCTGCTGGCTTCCGAGTGGCTTGCGCTCAGTTCTCTGAGGAACCTGGCTTTTGCAACGCCCATCCTGATCAGGTCGAAGGCTTTCTGGGTCGCCATCTGGGGGTCGTCGGCGTGCACCCAGGAACACTGTTCCCTGATGTTTACCATCTCCATCAGGTAGGGGTTCAGGCCTGCCTTTTCCACCACGCCTCGGAACGTTTTTTCATGAAGACGGGGGGAACAGGCTGCTATCACAATTCTCTCGAGTTTTTCGTCCTTGATCTCCTTGATAATGCCTTCCTGCCCGGAATCGGAACACAGAAACTGCACTTCCCGGGCAAGCACCACATCATCCAGTTTGCCTGCCATTTCCTGAAGTGCAACGACGTCTATTACGCCTGCAATATTCAGTCCGCAGTGGCAAACATATACTCCGATTCGCATATTGATAACTCCTTATATCTATGGCTAATGTTAGGAACTTGAGCATGATATAGCTTTTGATATATTTCCCTATATAATTTGTAAGTTATAATTTCAGGCCTCGGATTTTCCCGAATAATATTCCTCTGAATAATATCCCTGTGACCTTATCTCTTTGAATAATATCCATGAGATTTTCCCTTTAGGGTACAGAAAAAATCAATTCAATGAGGATTTTCCCCCAGAGTCCGGAAATTTCTGTTTTTTGCGGTTTCCGGGGCTTTTCAGTTCTTAATATAATTTTTCTCCTGAACCGGATAAAAATATAGTTATTTTGTACAAAATCAAAACCTTTATTTTATAAGGATTTTTTTAATTTTTTAACTATAATGTGCTATCTTGCCCGTGGCCGATGTTTGATATATGGAAGCTCATTTGCGAGAAAATGTTGAGGAAGACGGTGTGGAGGAAGTTGCAGAGAACGTTGTGAGAGAAAGGCATGGAAGCCTTAAGTGAAATGACTTCCGTCGGACTTGAGGTCATGGTTTCAGGGAATCGTAGGGTATGATAAACACCGGGTGGCTTTATTGGCAGAACCTAATAATAAATATCTATCTACCTATATTTATAACACATATTTTATATATAAAACTTCATATTAAGTGTTTCTGCTATTCGGTAACTTATATCCTGCAAGCATTGTTCTGCCATTTGCCACTGAACCATCTGCTTGACCGGGCATCTCCCAACTACTTTATAGTTTGAGATATTATTCGTAATCGAATTTAAGGGCTGAAATTTGAGTGTAGTTTAGCAAGCAATTTCCAATTCTACCGGTTGCTTCTTTTAATTTAATGATTATATAAGCAACTGATGATATTTTGGAATTTCCTATTACCTGACTAAGAATTCGGTTACCTGAAATTTGGTTACCTGATTAAGAATTCGATTACCTGATTAAGAATTCGGTTACCTGACCAAGAATTCGATTACCCTATTATTGTTATTTCTAACCAAAAACAAAGGGATTTCACATGAGTGAACACGAAGACTTAAAAAATAAAATGTACGAATGGACGGAAAAATACGCTGTAAAAGCAGGCTACCAGCTCAATCCCGATAAGGAGGGGCTTGATTATGTACTTGACGGGCTTGCTGCAAGGCTTGAGAAGTTCGGGAAACGCTACTGTCCCTGCAGGATAGTAACCGGGAATGAGGGTGAAGATAAGAAAATAATCTGTCCCTGTATCTACCATAAAGATGAAATAGAAAAGGACGGCAGCTGCCACTGCGAGCTCTTCTTCAAAGCCGATTGACCTGTGGTTCCTTCAGGACTTCCGGCCCGGTTCTTTTGCCCGGTTCTTTTGCCCGGGTCCCTTCCGGGAGGATACCTTTTTCGGGGAGAAAAGGCGTATTTCGGCTTGTTTAAATATATTTCCCTTCCCGGAAGCCGGGAATTTAAAGATTCAGCTGCAATTTATTCCTGATCTGGGCGGGGTTCCAAAATAAGAGCCGAAAAGTTTAAAAGAGGAGTTAACGCCATAAACCGGGTTTAACACTGAAAAATAGGGATTAACGCTGTAAATAGGGTTTCACACCGCAAATCGGGTTTAATGCCGCAAATAAGGCTTAATGCCGCAAATTAAAAAGCAATAATTTAAGGTAAGGTTCATAATACACTTTAATTAAATAATATTTGATTTAAATTCTAAGGGGATTTCACTCAACAAATTTGGTTCATGGATTTCTGTCCAATGGATTTCTGTCCAATGGATTTCTGTCCAATGAATTTCTGTCCAATGGATTTCTGTCCAATGAATTTCTGTCCAGTGGATTTCTGTCCAGTGGATTTATGCCCAATGGAATTTGACTCAAGGGTGATGTGAAAATGACAAGTACAATGGAACTCTATCAACTGCTTCCAAAGACCAACTGCAAGGAATGCGGGAAAAACTCCTGTATGGCTTTTGCAGCTGCTCTCATGGCCCGCGAGCTCACGCCGGATGACTGCCCTCCCATGAAGAATGACCCGAAGTATAAGGAGAACTATGAAACCGTAAGCGGCATGTTCTCCACTACCGAAGGTGCGACAGAAACCGGCCTGATCGTGCATGAGGAACTCTGCTTTGGCTGCGGAAACTGTGTGGTTGCCTGCCCGGTAAACGTGGCAAACGACCCTCACGGTGTCGGTGCGGGAAAAGCTCCGAAAAGCACCGGTAAGCTCATCCTGATAATCGAGGACGGGATCGTAAAAGCCCAGAACGTAGACGAGTGCCGGCGCTTCGGGAAAAACAAGATTCTCTGCACTGGCTGTATTGTGACCTGCCCGGTAGAGGCAATCGAGTTTGTGTGAGGTGAAGCTGATGGAAGGGAACTATTACGTATGTACCGGCTGCGGCCTGCTCTGTGACGATATTGAGGTTGAGCTGGAGAAAGACTCGGTAAGCAAGGTTTACACAGCTTGCAGGGTAGGGGTTGCCCATATGAAGGAAGGCAGCAGGGAAGCTGTCTCCCAGGTTGACGGAAAGCCCACAGAAGAAGCAGTAGCAATCGAAAAGGCTGCGGAGATCCTGAAGAACGCAAAGAACCCCCTCATCTTCGGGCTCGGGAAGTCCACAAACGAAGCCCAGAAAAAAGCCCTCGAACTTGCAAAAAAACTGAATGCAACCCTGGACGACACCTCTTCCTTTTGCCTGGGGCCGGTGGTGGAGGCACTCCTTCAGGAGAAGTTCAATACCTGCACCCTTGACGATGTGCGGCACAAGGGAGATGTAATGGTTTTCTGGGGCGCAGACCCTTCGGACTCCCACCCGCGTCACCTTTCAAAGTTCTCCTACTTCCCCCGTGGGGAACAGAAGCAGAAGGGCTGGGAAGAAGAGAGGACCGCCATTGCAATTGATATAAGGAAGTCCCATACCGCAAAGATCTGCGGGAGCAACTTCTTCCAGATCCCGCCCGGTGGAGATACTGAGTTTATAAATGCCCTGATTGATGGGGTTTCCGGGAAACTGCCCAAGACTTCCTACAAATTCCCCCCGAAAAGGCTCCTGGAACTTGCCAATATCCTGAAAGGCGCGAAGTTCGGGACGATCTTCATGGGCCTGGGCCTGCTCTATTCCCTGGATGACCTTGACCCTATAATCCGGCTCGTGGAAGTCCTGAACGAAAAGGCGAAAGGGGAGTTCCACCTGATCCCCATGGTCGGACATTACAACATGCGGGGCTTTAACGAGAACCTCTTTTCCGAGACCGGCTACGTGAACTGCGTGAAGTTCGAAAACGGGGAGGCAAAGCACGGGCCCGAATATTCAACCGTGGAAGCCCTGAAGGCCAAAACCGTGGACGCAGCCCTGGTCATTGGTTCCGACCCCCTGGCAAGTCTGCCCCATTCGATTGTGAAGAACCTGCTCGATATCCCCATAATTTCAATAGACCCCTGCGAGACCCTTACCTCCAGAAAGGCAAAGGTCTATTTCAGCACGGCAGTTACAGGGGTTGAGTGCGGAGGCAGCGCGACCCGGATGGACGGGGTTGAGGTAAGATTCGACCCGATACTTGAAGCAAAACGTTCCACGGATGAAGAAATTCTCACAAAAATCATGGAGGCGCTCTGATGGATTTCGGATCTTTCCTGGCAGCCCCTGAAATTAAGGTCAAAATCGTAACCTACAGGGACATTTTCCAGAACAAGGCAATGATCGAGGACCGTTTCGGAGAAGAGTACAAAAATACTTCTGCTCTCATAAAAATGGACCCCGCAGACCTCAAGCAGATGAGTGTAAAGAAAGGCGACACGGTTATCGTGAAAAATTCTTTCGGGAACATCGTGGTCAAAGTCGAAGAATCCGGCTACGAGACCCCCCACAAGGGTATTGCGTATATGCCAAACAGCCCCTGGTCCAACATGCTTGTCTCGGACGAAACCGGCGGCATGGGCGTCCCGAAGTTCAAGGACATCGAAGCCACGGTCACCTCTGCCAAGGGAGCAAAGGTAACGGACCTTGATTTCTGAACATTTGATTTCGGACCTTGAGTTGTGAATATTTGATTTCGGACCTTGATTTCTAAACATTTGATTTGATTTCTTAGAGGGTCCTTACGGACCCCCAAAAACGTTTCCCTGTTTTTTATGGTCCGTATCTGTATCCCACCTCTGTCTAATTTTCCCTCCAAAAAACGAAGCCTGAGATGGAACTATGGATGATGTTAATGATAATGTGTTTCTGAAATTCACCCCTCTCCTGAAAAACGGAAAAACCCTTTACCTTTTTGAAGCTTTCGAAAACGTCAAGCCCAAATGGGAACTTCCATGCGAGTACCTGAGCGGGCTGCATTTTACTGCCTGGGATAGGGTTTTACTGTATTCGGATGGGAGTTTTGTCCGAAAAGTCCTTACAGGCAGCGAGCTTTCCGAAGAAGAGTACCTGGAATTAATGAAAATAGTTGAACTCGGAAAAGCACGGTTGAAGGAAATCCGGGCAAGATTACCGTGAAAAAAGAATTATAATGTCCTGAAGACTTTTAACCTGGTTTTGTTATTTTTTTGGTTTATCAAATAACCTTCACAGTCATCAGGATATCCATTTTGGGCATTCGGATGACTTTTAAAGTTATCCCAATATCCTTTTTGGGCATCCGGATAACTTTTAAAGTCATCTCAATATCCTTTTTGTGTATCCAAATAACTTTTAAAGTCATCTCAATATTCCCCATGGGTATTCAGATGACTTTAACAGTCATCTCAATATCTTTTTGGTGTTCGGATGCCCTTTCCGTGATTGATATTTTAATTCTAAATAATGTTGTGTTCGAATTCACTTTTCAATTCTCATTTTTCAATCCTCATTTTTCAATCCTCATTTTTCAATCTTCATTTTTCAATCTTCATTTTTCAATCTTCATTTTTCAATCCTCATTTTTCAATCCTCATTGTAACTATTCAGCTACCCACTAATCAACATCAAGAGCCATAATTTAGGTGACTTATTATGTGCAATATACTTAAGTTTATTTTATTCACTGATGTCATTTGAGATCGTTTTTACTTTTGGGATGAAACCCTAATTTGAGTACTCAAAATAGTCAAAATCGGAATCAACCAGCTCATTTTAGGGTGGCTGAATAGTTACCTCTCATTTTTCAATTCTCATTTTTCAACTCTCATTTTTCAACTCTCATTTTTCAACTCTCATTTTTCAA
>CBFCWE010000087.1:0-17721 GCA_965601435.1 uncultured Methanosarcina sp. | reverse complement strand
AATTGATTAATCAGACTAATTTTCAGATTTTAATTACGGGACAGCCTGGACCGGTAAGAATGCGGGGTTCTGCAGAGCAGTTGAAAGCTGGAGAGCCTTTCTGGCTGAATCAAAAAACAGGTACCTATGGTAATTCAACTTGGAATTACCTTCAAGCCAGAACATAAATCGAAACTGAATTTTTCAGACAAAACGCCTGAGCCCCAAAAATCCACTTTTGAGAAACGCACTTCAAAATTCAACTGAAAAATGAGAAAAGAAGAACCACATGAACTTTGCGGTTCAGATTGAGAAATAAGTTTGATGGGAATTCGTGAAACGAATTATTTCTTGAATTCGGTGTAGCCGCACTTTCCGCAGGCAAGGCGGTTCTTGTGGTCGGCAAGGAATACACCGGGTCCGCACCTGGGACAGAACTGTTTGACTCTGGTTACGGAATCGCCTTCTACCTTGTAGTAATCTTTGACTGCCATTGCTCACACCTCACTCTTCGGTTGCGGCTTCTTCTTCTGCCGAGGCAGGAGCCGGGTTCCTCTTCAGGACGTATTCGTGTTCGATCTCTTTCATGCGTGCTTCTTCCGCATAGAGCTTGGCGTAGCCCCTGGATTCCTGCATTCCGTATTCAGTGTCGACTTTCTGGATGACCAGAAGTTCAAGGGGGGCGTTGAGCATTGCTGCGAGCTTGTTTCTGATGTCGCTTCTGGAAGGAGTAGGACCTTCATATTTCACGGTGAAATCCAGTTCCCTTCTATTTAAAAGCACGTTGTTTTTATCTTTAATAATCTGTATGTCCATCCAATATTCTCCGTATATTGTATAATTCACTTTCCTGCTCCTGGCTGATGAGCTTCTCAAACAGGATCCTTATTTCTTCCTTTTTGCTTTCCGTGACCTCTACGAAAACTACCCCTTCGTCGGGCTGACCGTAGAGAACCACGGAGCCTAAGGGGGCCATAAGGATCACAGGAAGGGTTGCCAGGTCTTCTTCTCCCCGGACAAAAATCCGGAGAGCTTTTCCGGATACAAACGCTTCGGAAATGGAGTTGATCAACTCATCGGTGATGAGCCCTGCCGGATTTTCTACCGTGACTTCGGTGTAGTCCCCGTCCTTGTTCCGGGACGAGACGTCTTCCGAGACAGGTTTTCTTTTTGTCCGGTTATCCACTATGCAGAGGTCCGGAAAAATTCCGGCTTCGAGCAGGTGGAAGGTAGTAACATCTCCTACGGATATAAGTTTTGTGGGGTTTGCAAGCTTCCCAGCAAACTTTTCGATGGTATCCCTGCCCGAACCCCTGTAAAGTTTACCCAGGGGTTTTTTCATGAGTGGGCGAAGTTCCTTCGGAAGTTCGATGTGAACACTCAAATCAGCGCACCTTCAAAGCAAATTTATCCGAGATGTCTACCCCGAGCTTTTTAGCGATTTCCGAGCGTTCAGCATCCAGAATAATCACAAGGCCGCTCCATTCTTCTGCGAGATCCGAAGTCCCACAGATGGGGCAGGAATTTCCTTCCAGGATTCTCAAGCAGTGCCGACATACTTTTTCTGCCATAGAAAATCAAATCCTCTTATATTTCTGCCTGAGTTATTTCCTCTTCAGGCGGCTTTTTCTGCTGGTGCAGCTTCATTTTGCTGCTTCTTTCTGCGAGCCTCTTCAAGCCACTGCAGTTTTCCAAGCGCGGTCTGGCGCATGGTTAGCCCGATCTTGCTTTCTTTTGGTTCTCTTTCGTTGATACTTACCGCTACGATCCGGCCCCTTACATGGTCACCCTCGGAAATTGCCTTGCCTCCGCTTTTGGTGACAAGCCTTGCGTTCTTGGCATCATACGAAATAAAATCATCAGTGATCTGACTGACGTGGAGCAGCCCGTCCATGGGCCCGATACCTACGAAGACCCCGAAACCGACAGCTTCCACAACTTCTCCTTCAATGATTTCTTGAAGTTCGGGGACAAACATGATTGCTTCAAACGTCACGTCGTAGTAGACCGCTCCGTCTCCGACAAGGATATGTCCTTCTCCGATCTCGTCGATCTTGCATACTGCGACAAGGGAGCCAAGTTTCTTATCAACCTGCCCCTCAAGTTTTTCCCTTAACGCGTTTTTTACGGTAGGAGCCACATCTTCCCCGAGCAGGGTGGGAGGTATGCGGACCGTATCAACGAGTCTCATCATTTTATACATCTGTATATCACCCGTAATAAACACAATCTTTGAAACGCAGGCACCGAAAACCCAGGTGGATTTTCAGGCCAGTTCCAACCTGTTTTTCTGGCGCAGGATTACCACTGTGATCCCTTTTGCAGTCAACCTGCGCTTCAATCCTATATCATTGGTCAGGACAGCGGCTCCAGTTTCTCCGGCAAGCTCAAGGATCACATCGTCTGCAGGCCCTCTGACGTCTATCCGTTTGCACCTGCCTGCCATGGACTTTGCGATCTTTGCAGCTGTCCTGTCCGATCCTTTTTCCCGCCTTATGAGCTTTTCAATTTCAAACATAACCGCTTCCGGCACGAGGAATTCGTCAAACCCCAACCTCCCCAGTTCTTCAAATATATCAACTCCGAACTGGACAGGGATCATCAGCCCATTAGTATCGATTATAACTTTCAACTATTGATAACACCTACCCCGATAAGCCGCCAGCGGGAATCGATTCTCCTGCTGATTGCGACCCTTGCCCCAAGCGCGGCACAAATCGGGCGCTTGAGCAGCACCTCGGCTTCGCTTTTCCGGGCGCTGGTGACAACTCCTACAGTCGTGGCAGTCCCTATGTTAAGCATGAGGGGTTCACTAGTCTTGATTTCGTTGATCTTTTCTTCCTTAGTAACTCCCACGACCCGTTCCAGCAGATGAAGTTCCATGGTGAACTTGTGCCGGGTCTCAGGAAGGGTGCCGGGCACACCTGCGATCTGTCCTGTAAGGGAGTCCCCTTTGGTAAGGGTCGGGTCCAGCAAGGTCCCCACTGCAAGCAGTCCTCCTGGAGTTGCTTCTTCAACCCTGGTAGGGCCTGCGTGGATGGAAGAGACTTTTGTCATAATGGGAATCCATTTCGTGCTGCCTTCGGTGGTGACTTTGAGCCCTGGCCTGATTTCAAGTTCAGATCCCGGGGTAAGTACTCCTTCCGTCAGGGTGCCTCCTATGACCCCTCCGCGGATCTCTTCGACAGTGATCCCGGGCTTGTTGATGTCAAAGGACCTGGCAATCAGCATATGAGCAGGCAGGTCCATCTTGTGGACAGGAGTCGATATCTGGTTTTCCAGGGCATCAATCAGAGCGTCAACGTTGATGTTCTGCTGGGCCGAGATCGGGACAATAGGGGCATTTTCAGCTACCGTGCCTTTGACAAATTCCTTAATCTGATGATAGTGTTCGATCAACCGTTCCCTTGGGACCAGGTCGATCTTGTTCTGCACGATCACTATGTTTTCCATCCCCATGATGTCCAGGGCCATGAGGTGTTCCTTTGTCTGGGGCTGGGGACAGTCTTCGTTTGCGGCAATTACCAGTACCGCTCCGTCCATAATCGCAGCTCCGGAAAGCATGGTTGCCATCAAGGTCTCGTGCCCGGGGGCGTCCACAAAGGACACTGTCCTGTCCTCTTCCGTTGTTTCTCCACAGTTCGGGCAGGTCTTTTCCACCGTATAACCCTGGGGAATCGGACATTTCGGGCATTTCATAAACACTGAGTCTGCATACCCGAGCCTGATAGAAATACCTCTTTTTACTTCTTCACTATGCGTATCCGTCCACACGCCTGATAGGGCTTTGACAAGTGTGGTTTTTCCATGATCGACATGACCTACCATGCCGATATTTACACAGGGCTGACTCAAGTTATAATTTCCTCCAGTTGAATGACGATAATCCGATATAGGACAAGTATAATGTATTGAAATATGTATTGAAATATCTTTTATGAAATTCATTTTTGGAAATTTCCGATCTGAAATTCCCCTTTCGAAAATTTCCGATTTGAAATTCCCCTTTCGAAAATTTCCGATCTGAAATTCCCCTTTCGAAAATTTCCGGTCTGAAACATCTTATGTAAGTGGGATTTGAAGTTGTTTTCCCGGATTTTTTGATTATCCGACCCGATGATTCTATCTTAAGATCCTATCTTAAAATAAACCCTCTCTTCAGATCCGGTTCCCCAGCAAGGTTTCGGACCTTAGGGTCAGAATTCCAGGCAAACTTTGAGAGTAAATTTTTGATTGTGATATGAATCTTGCAGATTCCGGGGATATTTTTTAAAGTTTACGGTGTCCCTGCACAATTCATATCTACTAATGCCGGAAAGCCTTAATAAACTTATGTGACGATCAGATCTAGTTTCTCTAGCTCCAGGGCGCGCCTGATCTCAAAGGCAAGCCTTCTTCCCGTACTCATGGGTTTTCTCCAGAGAGAGTTGCCGTAGGAGTGCCCGACGGACATATGGACGTTGGTCCCGCCGCCGACCCTGGGCGCGACGTCGTATATATAGAAGTTAAGGTCCTTGTCCACGCAGGTCTGGAGGCAGAAGGGACCGATAATTCCCGGAGCATAATGTTTCTGGGTAGCTTTTACGAATTTTTCTCCCATCTCGAAGACCTTTTCCAGGAGGGATTCCCTGAGGGTTGCGGAGTTGTGCCCACAGACCGTGTATTCCGGGGTAAGCTGGTTCTCAGCCAGGCCCATCTGCTGGGGAGCCGGGAGCCGGACGTGCCCGTCAAGGCTGGTTTCAAAGCGCCAATCAACCCCGAGGAGTTCCAGTTTGCTCATTTTGGGCTCGATAGGGGAGTAAAACATGTCCAGGTTGAAAACCGGACCAATAATATAGCGCTCGATCCTGGCATTTTCAAGGGCTTCCGGGGTAATGACACCCTGTTTTATAAGAGATTCCGCCTTTTCCTGGTATTCCTTGAAGCTTGAAGCCGTGAAAAAACCTCTTTCCAGTTTCTTTACTGCGTGAGGGAGCTTGACCATGACCAGCTCATCGATGTCTTCCGGATTTTCGATTTTTTCCGGGAAGGGGAGCCCTGCCTTTTCCAGGATCCAGTAGTAACTCTGCTGCTCACTGCGCTCCTCACTGCGGAGAAGGTTCCGGCTTCCTACCATGGGAACCCTGAAATTCTCTTCGATCTCGTCGATGCTGCAGTAGGAGGTAAAAGAACGGTTCGGGACAAAGAGCACACGGTTGTCAACCAGTTTCTGCTGGTTTTCAGGCAGGAGGATTTCATTGAACTTATTGAAAATAACGGCTTCGTCCACAATTCCCCGGGTGACTTTCCCATAGGGGTCTCTCTGGGCCTTGAAGTACTCGGTGTAGGTCTTCTCCCTGCCTGCCTGGCAGACGGCAAGGGTCTTGAAATCCTCTTCAACGGCTCCGTCACAGACGTCAAGGCCTGAGTGGGAGGCAATGGTTCCTACTTTGACCTGATCGGCGTATGCATAATAGTCTTCAACAATTTCCTTAATTTCTTTCCTGTCAATCATATATAGTGTCCCTCGGTTTTTCCGGAAATAGGGAATGATTCGTTTTATGAAGCATCTCGTATGAAAGATAATGTAACCAAATCACGAATGATTCGATAGTCAAATCATGGATGATTCGATGGTCAAATCATGGATGATTCGATGGTCAAATCACGGATGATTCGGTGACCGATGATTATGTGGTTGTGGCCAAAAGACCAGTGATAAGAAATTCATTACTGGAATTTACCGGCAACTCTCAAAGTGTACCGGATTATTCGTATCAACGGATATCCTGCCTCAGTTAGGGCATGAATTTTCCCATTAACGGCTTTACCCGTTAAAACCCTTTCTAATAACAGTAATCATTTATAAGTTGAGGGGTAAGGTAGATTTTACTTTTTTCTTTCTTTTTACTTATTTTATCTGACGTTTACGGCTTTTCTAAAAAGGGTTTTTGGAGGGCTTTTTCACAGAATTCCCAGAAGCAGGGGTGTTATAAACGTTTCAATTACTGCGGCAACGAAAAGAAAGGGCACGATCCAGCGGAAGTAAAACCTTATCCCATCCTTGAATTCCCTTTTTAATTCCGTGGGTCTGCCGATAAGGGCAGCCAGGACCTGGTGACCCAGACGAAGCCCGATCCCCGCTGCCAGAAAGACCATGGGCAATTCAATAATCCCGTGGGGGAGGAGGGCCAGGAAGATAAAAAGCAGGCCCTGTTCTTCAGCTACCAGGTGGGAGAGTACCCCTACCACATAACCGTTGAAGGCTACGAAAAGGACAGGTAGTATCCCAAGGCCGAGCCCCATGACAAGGAAGAGCAGGCTTACGAACGCATTGTTCAGAAAAATGATCAGCATTATCAATAAGGGGTGTAAGTTCAGAAGTCCTTCGAACTGGGCCTGGAATTCCTCCATGACCATCTCGGAGATTTCAGGGGTGCTTGCAGAATAGGCATACCCTGAAAAAGCGGATGCAAAAAACACAAAGGTAATGATCAGGACGTAAGGTCGGATATGATTGACGTAGTTGAGAAAGCCTTCTTTACCGGACAGGTCTCTTTCGGGCGTAGCAGTTACGGAACTAAGGCTGGAACTGAAACCGGAACCTGTAGTTGAACCAGTGTTAGAATCAGAGGTGAAGCCGGTGTAGGAGCCTGCGTCCCGTCCTAATCCGGGGGATGCAGCTATTTCCTTATCTGCCTTATCCTTATCTTTATCTGCCTTTTCCGTATTACTCTGCGGACCAGCATCAGCTTCTGAATAGTACTCATCCCCTCTCTCCATATTCATGTCCGGAATAACCCTCCCTCCTGTTTAATTTGCTTTCAGTTCCCGTGATCTGTTTGCAGTTACGTGCGCCGCAATACGTTATTTTTCCTTTAATACGTTCTACTTTTCTTAAACTTTTCTTCAATTTTTCTTAAACTTTTCTTCAATTTTTCTTAAACTTTTCTTAAACTTTTCGCTAGACTCTATTCTGTCCTTTCAGATCCCGAGCATCATCCGGAGTGTATTCCGGGTTGCCGGGGAAAGGCCCAGGATAAGGATAACCATTTTGATGAGCATTTTCAGGTTCAGAGACTCTTCGTCGTCTTCAAACTGGGTATCAAGCACATAGAGCACCCCTATGAAGATAATAAGTTTCAATGGATACATAACCAATGCGGTGCCCGTAAGTTCGATTAGATAGTAGGGAAGTACGTGTTTTTCGAAGTACCCAAGTTTATCGACCCCTATGTAAGTGGAGGAGGCGTCCATCAGGTGGACCATGAGAATGGAAAGGTTCAGGGGATTGGTGAAGATTTCGGATTTGAAATAGCGGGCGATCCTGTAAAAGATGAAAGTCAGTCCCGTTCCTGCCGCGAGCACAAATACGGGCACATAAGCAGCCACCACATCCTCGAAATACAGAAGAGTAATCAGGTTTACGAAAAACCAGATGAGCCCAAACCCTGCAAAAGTGGAATAAAAGTCTCGCACAAGCCCCGCCTTCTCCATCCTGATGGCCAGCCAGAGGCAGAATACGGTTACCACAAAAACCAGGAAGTAGATGTTAGGGGTTATGAGCAGGTAGCTGAAAGGGGGGTTTATGATGCCTGCCGGGGAATCTTCCAGCACGCGAAGGGATGAACCTGCAAGCACGAAGGGGATGATCGAAAGGATAAATCGGGAGTTTACCTTCACATTAAATTTTTCCAGGAGCCTGAAGATCCCGAATATACAGATCCCCAACACCACCGCCCAGGTGAAAGTGTTGACCGGGTTATATCCGGCATCAGTCAGGATAGGGTCGAGGTAATAGGTATTTATAAACTGTGAAATTGCATCAAGAGGAGAACTCATTATATCACTCGTTCAAAGCGGCAATGTCCAATACTATTCAATTTAGAGGTCTTTAATCTCATTTATCTCATTTAAAATATCATATCTATTTGGTACATCTGGTACATCTATCTGATACCGTTCAAAATGGCAATATCCTAATATAATTAATACTTACTGTTGTACATACTCAGAACTTATATATTGAATTGAGGATTTGAGGTGGCGCAAGACTGCCAGTTGCCTTCCATTTAAATTCAGTAGTTCTTGTCCTGCAAATATGTTTGGTCCTTGAATGTATGCATGAATTATATAATTAGATATTTATAATTTGCATGTATGAAATATACATTTATCTAACACTTATATTTAATATTTATATGTAAACTCCAGTAAATGGTTAATCTGGCAACTAAATCATTCTAGCAATTAAGTTAATGAATCAAATTCACTTATGTTAGGGATATACCGGACGTTGTGAATACGTTGAAAAACTTAAAGATTGTCGGCCCGGATTTGAACTGAAAATACCCTTTGAAAGGTTTCAGCACCAGGGCTGCACATAATATCCAATCACATATACCTTTATCATGATTAAATATTAACGCGGGTATGAAATTGACCGAAAGCAAAAACAGCGTAAAGTGGATGCAGCTTCCCAGGGATGTGCTGGTAGGGCATGGTGTCCTGGACCAGGTCGGAGACGTTTGCAGGGACCTGAAACTGAAAGGAAATGCGCTGATCGTAACCGGCAGTACCACCAGGGAAGTGGCGGGCAAGAGAGTCCGGGACTGCCTGGAAGCTGCGGGCAGCAGTGTGGAAATGGTCCTTACCAGTAAAGCCACCATTGAGGAAGTCGAGAAGGTAATGGAAAGAGCCCTTGAGACCGATTCGAGCTACCTTCTTGGAGTGGGGAGCGGGAGGTCCATTGACATTGCAAAACTTGCCTCTACCCGGCTGGAGCTCCCTTTCATCAGCGTGCCAACTTCTGCTTCACATGACGGAATTGTCTCTTCCAGGGCATCAATTCTCGATAACGGGAAAAAGGCTTCAGTGCAGGCACAGGCCCCTATGGCCGTTGTCGCGGATACCGAGGTCATCTCGGCTGCCCCCTTCCGTTTCCTTGCGGCTGGCTGCGGGGATATCATTTCCAACTATACGGCTGTGCTGGACTGGGAACTTGCCAGCAGGCTCAGGAATGAATACTTCGGGGAATACGCAGCAGCCCTTTCCCGCATGGCGGCGCGGGTAATCATAGAATCCGCCGACTCTATCAAACCTGAACATGAAAATTCGGCCCGGCTCGTGGTCAAAGCCCTGGTCTCTAACGGGGTTGCTATGAGCATTGCAGGCTCTTCAAGGCCGGCTTCGGGTTCCGAACACATGTTCAGTCATGTCCTTGACCAGCTTGCCCCGAAACCGGCCCTTCATGGGGAACAGTGTGGAGTCGGGAGCATCATGATGATGTACCTGCATGGTGGGGACTGGCAGCAGATCCGGAGTGCCCTGAAAAAAATCGGAGCCCCTGCAACCGCAAGAGAACTGGGCATAGAAGATAAATATATAATTGAAGCCCTGTTACATGCACACAGCATCCGCCCTGAACGGTACACCATTCTGGGGAGCGGGTTGACCCCCTCTGCTGCCAGGAAAGTTGCGAAAATAACAGGGGTTATAGATTGAAAAAAATTAAGGCCCAAAAGGTTATAAATTGTAAGAAGTTAAGGTCTTAATAAGTTGAAACCCTGTACCTTTAATGGACGAAGATCGAAATAGATAATAAGGGATCGTTTGTTCATTCTCGAACAGATTCGGCCCCACAATCAGAAATGATTTAAAGGATTTAATTCAAATTTATCTGAGTGTATTTCAAGGATAATTTTATTCAGAGCAGCTTTACAGGACAATTAACGGTCCGGATAACCATGATCAGGGAAATAAGCACTCTGACAAATTAATAAAACACTCAAACTAATAAAACACTCCAGATAATAACCTGGGCAATACTTAATTCCGATAATTATGGGTTTAACACTTAATTCCGATAATTATGGGGTAACACCCAATTCCGATAATTAATCACCAGAAGAACACGGGATACAGGCCCGAGAATAATCTATAGGAGATAAATCATGACCGAAAGCGATACAAAAATAACACTCATCGGATCACGGCTTGCAAGGGAAGGGCTGGAATTCATATTCAAAGGTGAGATGCCGGAGTGCAATAAATGCCGGCTGAAAAACACTTGTCTGAACCTTGAGCGTGGGCGCAGGTACAGGATTGAAAAAATTCGGAACAACGAAATCCACGAATGTTTCCTGCATGACAGCGGCGTGCTGGCGGTGGACGTTAGCCGGGCTCCGGTCGAAGCTACCGTGGAGTCCAGAAAAGCCGTTGACGGGGCAAAGATTATGTATGAGTCACCAAAGTGCGGCAAGAAGGATTGCAGTGAGTACGAAACCTGTCATCCGGAAGGGCTTATGAGAGGAGACAAGTGCAAAATTGTCGAGGTCGTAGAAAGCCTTGATGCGGCTTGTGATGCTGGTTATTCCCTGAAAAAGGTTAAACTGGCCTGGTAATGCTAACAACATCTTTTAGTAATAGTAATGTTGATTATTAATTAGTAAAAAAGGTTAGAAGCGGTGTTATACGTGCCTGAACAGGAAATGAACCAGATACCCTACGAATTTTATACCCAAAAGCGCTGGGAAAACTGGCTCGCCCGGGCAAAAGAGAGCGGATTTGAGATTAAGGAATCGGAAGACGAGCCCGGGAAGGAAAGCGCTGTATTCGTGAATATGGTTGACGATGTCATCCTTGCTTGCCTCAAGGTAAGCGCACGTTTCGAGCACGGAATGCTCTCAGCAGAAAACTCCCTGAACATTCTAGTGGAGATCCGGAACCTCGTGCTTGACGAGATTGAGCCTATTTCCGAAGATATTGACCTTATGATCGATTCGGTTCAAACCTCTCTTATGGGGGCGCTTGCCGCCTTCGAATGCTATGTCATGGGCGACTATGAAGAAGGTATTAGCATTGAGGAGCTTATAAAAGCAGCCATTGTTGCCGAAGAAACCGATGATCTCGAGATGGCCCTTGATTATACAGCCCAGTGCGGAGCCTTCGTGCTTAAAGGAGAAAACCTGCCCGATGAAATAATGGCCGAACTTCCCTACGGCATAGTGGCAGAATGGCTCGACGGAATCGACTCCATAGCTGCCGCAATGGTCGGAAGTGATAGTTACAAGGAATTTGAAGAAGATGATGGGGACACTGCCCTCTGAAACTTTTTTAATAATTTCTTTTTTATAGAGGATTCATTTTTACAGAAGATCGGGCTATAAGAACGTAAGAGCTTTTCGTTTTTGAACTCGACAGTTTTTTTGTAGGGCTTATCCTGGAGCTATAGCTATACGAAATATGTTTTTTCAGGGAACTTTCCTAATTACAAGGAAATTTCCCCCATTTTGCAGGATTTTCCCGGGTACTTTTACGTACCCGCGGTAACTTTCTCATACACCTGAATGGTTTTCTCTGCAATGTTTTTCCAGTTATACCTTTTTTTGAGAAGGGAATATCCTTTCTCGCCCATTTTGTTGTGGTCGAGCCCCTCAAGCACGTAATTGAGACACCAGGCAATGGATTTCGGGTTTTTGTAGGCAACGACTCCTGTCCTGAAGTTATCCACGAGTGCTACTGCCTCACTCGCAACAACGGGTTTCTTCGCATCCCAGGCTTCGAGCACAACAATCCCGAAAGGTTCGTTCCTGCTTGGTACACAGACAAGGTCGCAGGCATTAAACCAGTCTCTGACCGTGTTATCCGGAGCATATCCAAGGAACCGGAAGGAATCCTTGATCCCTAGCTCGTATGCCCTGTTTTCGCATTTGGAGCGCATCTCCCCGTCCCCTATGAGCACGAAACCGGCATCTCTCTTTTTCAGGACCCTGGCTGCAGCTTCCACGAGGATGTCAGGGCCTTTCTGATAGCTCATCCTGCCCGTGAACAGCACCACAGGGAGGAAGGGGTGAATTCCGTAATTCTGTTTCACTTTTCCCCCATCAATTTCTTTCCCGATCTTTCCTACATTGATGCCGTTAGGGATTTTCGAGAGCTTGTAGTCGGGAATTTTGTAGATGTGCTTAATTTCATTTTCCAGAACGGTTGAGGTTACAATTACTTCAGAGCATTCATATCCTCCAAGCCATTCCCTGTGTGAGATCTCGTTTGCCTCCCACCAGTCCCCATGGATGTTTCCGTTGCGTCCCCATTCCGTGCTGTGGAAAGTAAGTGCGAAAGGAATCCCAAACTGGGCCTTGATCCTGCAGAGAACGTTGACAGGGTGCCAGTCATGGCCGTGCAGAACGTCAAACTCCCCTACCTGGTCCCGCACTTCCAGAAATCTGCAGTACATGGCGTCACACATACGGTTCATCTGTTCTACGATACTTCCGCACTGGTCACTGGCTACCCTGTGATAATGTACTCCCTTGATTTCTTCATCATTGTTTTCAAGGCTGCGGGTGAATAAATGGACCTCGTGTCCCGCTTCAGCGATCGCTTCTGAAAGTTCGGAGACATGAGGTGCAATTCCCCCTACTCTGATTGAATATAGACTTTCCCACGTAAACATTCCTATTCGAAGCTTTTTCATCATATACTCTTCCGATTGTCAAATACGGTTAGTAGTTTAATTTTCATAGATTTGAATTGCTTAGCTTTATTTAATTGGCTTTATATAAGTAGCTTTATATAATTGGCTCTAATTTGATTAGCTTTAAATTGCTAAATGTGAATTGATTACTTTTAAATTGCTTAAATGTGAATTCCATTCAATAGAGCCTTTCCATGCAACATCTGAGTTTTTCTGGCAGTATGAGCCGAAATTGTTGCTAAACAGGATATCCCGATCCAAAAAACGCTGGTGATGTGCATGCTGGCTTCACAGCAAATGTGCAGTCTACAGACCCCTAATAAACCCTCTACTTTATTTCCTTTTAATTGTAGATAAATATATCCACAAAATTTTTTACAGTGTCCTCATGGGGAATAATTTTCATATTTTATTTTTTATTTCCCCCTCCCTTCTTTCTTCACTTTTCCTCTTCCCTTTTTTTGCTATATTGTTCTGCCAGTTCCCTTTTTCTCCTATCCTTATCTCTTACATATCCCTATATTTTTTTGCTCTGTTTTTTATCTAATAGTTCTCTATCTCTCAGGGCTTTTGCAAGCCCCTTCCTCAAAAACCTGAGCCTTCAGGCGAAGGTTTTAGGGAGGGGTAGTTGACTCTTCGGGCAGTTTGTCTCCCCTCAGGTAGGAAGCTGCCCTCTCAGGGGATACGGTATTGATATAAATCCCGGTGTTCATTTCGAAACCGGCGATCAGAGAGATCCTCGGGAGAAGCCGCAGGTTCAGGTGATATTCCGGGGCATCGAAGAGCTGGTAAAACATGTAGTTGTAGGCAGGGTTCCTGAGAACCTTTCCATAGGAGTCGAGGATATATCCGATCATTTCCCCGAACCCTGAGAGAATTTCTTTGCTGCAGTCTCCCAGGTAGTTTACATGTTTTTTTGGGAGGATCCAGACTTCAAAAGGACTTTTTGAACAGTAAGGGGTGAAAGCCACACACTCGCTGTTTTCACGGATAAAGCGTGCTGATTCTTTTTCCTTTTCAAGTAAGGTGCAGTAAGGACATTTTTCTTCATTTTCTATTGCCTGCAGTTCCATTTCCAGAAGAGGCGGGAGCAGAGGCAGGGCCAGCAGCTGGCTGTGAGGGTGGTCAAGGGATGCCCCTGCAGCTTCCCCGGAATTTTTGAAAAGGGATACATAGCGGATGTTCTTATGGGCACGGTAGTGGCAGACCCGGTCCCTGTAGACCTGCATGAGGTCCGAAAGCTCGGTGGCTGAAAAATCGCTCAGCTTCTTTCCATGCAGAGGGGACTCCACAATCAGCTCGTGAAAACCAAAACCCGGACTTGCACCCTCTAACACGCTCGAAAGTTCTGAAAAGGCAGGGATTGAAGAAAGGGCAGGAAAAAGGTTTTGGAAACATCGAAAGTCCCAGTTGCGGACTCTTTTTTCTTTAGTGTCCGCAAAAATTCTTCCCTCTTTATAGACTGCCCCCGCAAGTGGAGTTTTTTCCTCTGAACCCGCACAAAAGGCACAGTTTTCAGGCCTGAACCTTTGCTCCTTTTGCCCCATGTCTCCGGCTTCCTCTGCAAAGTCAGAAGGTCTTTTACCTCTTTCCTCTGCGATAATACAGTATTCGGGCAGAAAATAGTGTTTTCTGATTTCTGACATTTTTGGAAATTCCTCACGGTATTTTTTTCGGCCTATTCCAGCTATTTTCCGGACATTACTTTTTACAGGAATTATTTTTTACAAGAGTTACTTTTTACAGGCATTACTTTTTACAGGAATCATTTTTTACAAGAGTTACTTTTTACAGGCATTACTTTTTACAGGAATTATTTTTTACAAGAGTTACTTTTTACAGGCATTACTTTTTACAGGAATTAATTTTCACGAGGAGTGCTTTATTTATCTCTGCAGAGCCGCGTCCCACTGATCAGTTCGTAGTAGTGTTCAGTTGGTTTTTCCCAGCCCATATCCTTTGCAAGGAGGAAGGCTTCCCGGCATAACAGTTTATATTTCACCCTGTCATCCACGAAGTTACGGATAAAGTAGCTCGCTGCAAGGGCGTAGTCCAGGACCGCTTCATAGTAGGAAAGGTCTATGTTATCGACCACGATTACCCCGCCCAGGCCCTCGACAAGGGACTCATTGGTCTTCACTGCATCGCTGAAACCGCAGACCCGGCTGACAACGCTTGGGGTCGCCTCTCTTCCAGCTTCCAGACCCGTGAGGAGGAAAGGGTCATAACGAGATGGAAAAATTCCTGCGCAACAGCCTGCCATGAAGTCCTCAACTCCCATGCAGAGCCCTCCGTCATCGGCTGAGATAATCTGGGGGTAGAGGACCGCTGCCACTGAGTGCTTTCCCCGCACCAGCCCGGAGCAGTCAAGCTCCCGTTCCTCAATCATTTGCTGGATCCTGAGTTCGTTTCCCACGAGGATTTCTTTTGAAATGTGAACCGGAAAATCCTCGGGGAGGTTTGTTTTCGGACCTTCTGCCGTGACCAGGAAACAGATAACTTTTATTCCTTCCTCCATATGCCCTTCCAGGATGCTGTTTTTTATGATATGGTCCAGGGCCAGGAGGGAATCAAGCAGGTCAGGGTAGCCCTTATTCTCGATTTCGATGCGGGATATGGTAAAAATAGGGATAAACTTTTCCGGTTTTATCCGTTCGCCATCGTAGTGCCTGTACAGCTTTTCGGAGAGGAAATTCTGAATATTCCCAAGGCAGCGCTCTTTTCGGTCCCAGTCGATTTTATTGGTCCCGATCCTGATCCCGTTCCGGACAACGATCCCGTCGATCCCGTAAAAAAGCTTTGCTTCCTGACGTGTAGACTCTCCCACCGCAGTAACCGTATCGGCGTATGCAGCGAGGACTTCCAGAGCAGCGAGGTTCTCAGGGACATCCGACGACCAGATGCTATCGTTTTTCCTGATTTTCTGAACCGAGTTGTGCCCGGCAACCCTCCCTGGAAGAGTTGCATGCAAGGTGGCTATGGTGCTGACCGGAATTCCCAGCTTCTTCAGCCGGGTGGGTGCGTAAAAAGTCCCGAACTCGTGACAGTGCAGGGAGACCCTGGGACAGGGAAGGGCATGTTCCATGGAGACAGCTTTCCAGGCATCTACCCCTTTTTTTATAATTTTTTCACATTCTTCCCCTTTTACTCTTTCTCCTTTTGCTCCTTCTCCTTTTTTCCCTTCCGTTCCTGTTTGCGGGGTTGGGATTACCAGGGTTCGGACAAACTCGGAAATCGCATAAGAGAGATTAAGGTAATGGGTATATTCGGTTCCATTTCCCATACATTCGTACTTCATGGAATCCAACCCGAGAAGTTCAAAAGCCTCAGCTTTGACCTTATTTTCAAGTGTTAACTCCTGCTTTTTGTGTACCGTTCGGATTATCCCGAAGTTGTCGGTTTGAAACTGCAAGTAAACAAGTTTTGTTTTTCCGACCTTTTTTTCCCCTGTAAAAACATTTATTCCTGCATTTTCAAAGGCTTCAAGGCTTTTCAGGAGTTTCCCATCAACGCTGAGGCTGTCAAGCCCCCCCATATCCGTGATCCTGTTTAGTCCCCTGTTCCAGTCCGCACCCCGATGCCCGTAATAGGGACCTGCAATCAGGATCTGAGGTATTTCCCCTTCATTCAATTCCCCGGAATCAAAAAGGGATGCAAGAGTATGCGCTTCTGCATTTATAACGTTCCAGATCCCACCCATTTTATTTGATTTCGGGCCTGCTTCTTCCCCGGCAATTATTACAAAATTGTTCCCCAAACCTGAATCCCCCCAGGTCACTTAATGTTACGATTTAAATATTCCTATTTTAATTTATCTGCATCTATTATAAAGTGTCATCAAAAAGGCTGTTTGCCTCATGTAAATGCCAATCACCTATAAACAGTTGGTAACATGTAAAAGGTTGGAAATCACATGTATACAACCCAAGCCCCTCGGATTTTATTCATTTATCCGGGAATTTTATAATCGTTTAGGCATAATAATTCGGCAGGGAAGATGGAATGAGGAATTCAGAAATAAGATAAAGGGAGAGCTGGAAGCCAGGGAAAGCTGGCTTTTCATTTCAGGCTTTCGCAGGTTTCGGTTTTTGCTTTTTTGTAACAGTTCTCAACAAGGTTTAATGTGGCTTCAAGTTCTGTTATTTCAAACTCAAAAAGCCGTGCAAATTCCCGGACACAGGCTTCGAAGTTCTTCTCATAGGGAAGGCCGGTGTTCACTTTTGCAATCCTTTTGTATCCGGCATAATCAAAGACGAATTTTGACATCTCTATGTCATCGGGGTTCCGGCTCAGGCCTGCAGTCCTTATCATCTCCCGCCAGTTTGCAGCCCACATCGGGGTCAGGAAGAAGGTGCCTACCCCCTTGCAGTTTTTAAGGACGTCAAGGTATTGTTTCCTGCCTCCGAGCACAGCTCCTATGCAGTCGTCCACTATCTCCCCATCCTCTTCTTTCAGGATACTGACAGGGCAGCCGAGTGCCTCTAAGTCGGTCTCAATTTTTCCGAGCACGTTCCCGCATAGCCCGTAAAAAAGGAGGACCCCATCCGAGCAAGGAACCACGCTCTCGACCTTCGAATAAACGGTGCTCTTCAGGTTTTCGGGAATTGCATGCAGGGCAAGCTCGAGCATGTACACGATAAGGGTGAACCTGTCAGGACCGGAATCTTTTTTCTTTTCAATGGAAGATTTTTCAGGGATTTCTTTAAAAGGAAGCACTCTGTAGGGAACCTCTATATCCGCCAACTTTGTCCTGAGCCCTTCGCAGTCCTCGTTTTCAACAACGATCACTTCTTCAATATCAGGGTCGTTTTCTATGAGATGCACGATTTCATCTTCAAACATCCTGCACCCTATTATGGTCATAACCGGCATGAGGAATCACGTCCATTTTTTCGGGGAAACCTGCCTGAAAAGACAGGTAAGTCAAGAATCCGCAGCTAATACACCTCAAATCCACAAAGAATCCGTAGCGAATCCATAATGAATCCATAACGAATCCATAGTGGATCAATCTCAAATACATGGCATTTTTCATGCGAATATCGGTAGTTTTTTTCCGGGTATAAGGAACTCTTGATAATTATGAGGTGTATTTAGTTTATGGGGTTTATCTTTAAAAGCAGAAGACTCCTTCCTCGACAGCCGAAGGCTGACAGGTGGGAGATGAATGCGTAAACTTCAATACATTTCTTTAGCAACGTCTATATGTACTGCTTATTACATATAAGTGTATTGTATGTTGAAAGCCTACAAATACCGATTAATTCCCAATAAAGAACAAAGGG
>CBFCWE010000086.1:0-17942 GCA_965601435.1 uncultured Methanosarcina sp. | reverse complement strand
CTTTCAATCATCTTTCAATCATCTTTCAATCATCTTTCAATCATCTTTCAATCATCTTTCAATCATTTACTAATCATTTACTAATCATTTATCGTGTTACTCATCTCCCTGCTACCCCGAAAAAGCTCTCAAGAAAGTGAAACAAAATGGATGTACTGGAAATTTCAAAAAAGATACTTCAGGAAGGCCCTGTCTGTGACCACTGTATGGGCCGCCAGTTTGCAAAATTATCCACAGGCCTCAGCAATATGGAGCGGGGTCAGGCTGTTAAGCTGACCCTTGCCCTGGAAGGGGACCGTGTCTATAAAACTGAAAACGACGACACCCTTCTCAGGGAACTTGCTTCCTGCAGTGCTTACGCAAGAAAGACGCTTGGAATCGAAGGCGAGGACGAGCAGTGTTGTGTCTGCCTTGACCTGTTCCGGAAACTGGACACCTGGGCCGATGAAGCGATCAGGCAGCTTGAAGGCATTGATTATTCAACTTTCCTCGTGGGCACGAAGGTGAGCGGGCTTCTGAGTGAAAACGAAGAAATCCTCTGGGCCGAGACAGGGACCTCTTATGCCGAGCAGTTGAAGACCGAAGTCAACCGGGAAGTCGGGAAGCTGATCTCCGGAAAGGTAGGAAAGGACGTTGATTTCAAAAACCCGGACGTAGTGATTACCCTTGACCTTACAAAGGAGGAACTGGAGCTTCAGATCAGGTCTGTCTATGTCTACGGCAGGTACAGGAAAATGGTCCGCGGCATCCCTCAGACCCGCTGGCCCTGCCGGAAATGTCGGGGAAAAGGTTGCGAGATTTGCGATTTCACGGGCAAGCAGTACCCCGAATCCGTGGACGAACTGATCAAGGACCCTGTGGTGGAAGCTTTCCAGGCTGCGGATACGGCTTTCCACGGTTCGGGCAGGGAGGATATCGACGCCCTGATGCTTGGGAGTGGAAGGCCCTTTGTGGTGGAAGCAAAATCCCCGAATAAACGCTCGACCGACCTTGAGAAACTTATGGCGGAGATTAACGAGCAGGCAGCAGGAAAAGTCGAGGTAAGGGAGCTGAAATTCGTTGCAAAGGGCATGGTCGAAACCCTGAAGAACTCAAAGGCGGATAAAGCTTATAAGCTTAAAGTTACATTTAAAGAGCCTGTTTCAGAGGAAAAGCTTAAATCCTGCCTTGAAACTCTAAGTGGCACTGAGATAGCCCAGCAAACCCCCACGCGTGTTGCGCACCGACGGGCCGACCTGGTCCGGAAAAGGCGCGTGCATGAAATGGAACTTAAAGAGCTTACCGATTCCGGCTATGCTTTTATCACGGTGCACTGCGAAGGCGGGCTCTACGTGAAAGAGCTGGTCTCGGGGGACGAGGGCAGGACAAACCCAAGCCTCAGCGGGCTTTTAGGATTCCCTGCGCATGTGGAAGAGCTTGACGTAACCAACGTCGATATCTGAACCCGACCAGATGTTTGAATCAAGTTTATATCTGACTCCGGCTTTATAGCCGAATCGGATTCATATCTGAATCAGACCAGATGTCCGAATCAGACTCATATATCTGTATCGGGCAATGGCTGAATCAGGGTCACATCTGAATCGAACTTGCATCCGACCAAATTTTCCCGGTATGGCAGGTTTATTTAAATAATATTTATCTTATTAGATAGAAGATCTTATTAGAAAGAATTGACATTAATCGAGCATTCTAAAGGAGGAACATGCGATGACAAATTCCCACGGTGAGAGACGTTGCACAAGGTACAAGTTAAAAAAGACAATTCGTGAGAGGGGAATCTCCCCTGTAATCAAGGTAATCCAGAAGTTCGACGAAGGGCAGATGGTCCACATCGATATTGACCCGAGTGTCCAGAAGGGCATGCCCAATGCCAAGTTTCAGGGTTCTACCGGCAAGGTTATCGGGCAGCGTGGAAGAGCATATCTGCTCCAGGTCCGCAGCGGCAATGCTACGAAGGAAGTTTTGTCCCTGCCCCAGCACCTGAAACCGCAGAAATACAATTAAGCACAGTGCAGATGTTAGGTTTCATATAACCTAACTCACTTTTACCCCCTGCCGTTTACCTATGGCGTTTTTGTGTAACGTTTAAGCTCCCTACTTAGCAGTTTAAAATATAATAGCCCAATCTTTGAGTGGTTTTTTTAGGTAGGAAGCCTTCAGGATAGGAAATGGATATATGCCAAAAAATATTTTCAAATCGGGGGGTGCCAGAGTTGCTTTTGAAAACATCAGGTTTCAGCTTATTCAGAATCATCTATAATTGCAGATATGAGACATTTGATGTCCGGTGACGTTTGATGTCCAGGTACATTATAGCTCCAGATACATTTGATGTCCAGAGACATCTATAATTATATATCGTTTGTCAAACATACAAATGACTTATCTCCGGATGGTCGAATTAGTCGACAGGTTGAAGCTTAAGAAAAGTTAACAGGTGGAAATTAATAGCAGCTTATTAGGGGAAGGACAGAAGATTAATCGAAGTAGATTGCCCTAAAAAGCGGTAACTACCTGAAATTCTAGCCCAACAAGAGTGTATTCCAATGATAGTTAAGGAAGTCCTGAATGAAGAGTTATTGACGCTGGCTGAAGTCAAGGAAATGCTTTCCGAGATCGCGGACGAGCGCAGAGAGAGAAATCTGGAAGTGGCATACGAGTTCCGAAAAGCCCTGCACCACGCGGAGGTGTTTGCAAAAACCACTTCTGAAAAGTCCAGGGGGCTGGTCAACAAGTTGCTTGAACTTGAAAAAATGAAGCCTGTTATTGCAGTCCGGATTGCAGATATCATGCCACAGTCCAGGGATGAACTCAGGGCTGTTTACGCTAAAGAAAAGTATACTCTCAGCAATGAGGAACTGGACCAGATACTCGAGTTAGTAGCCGAGGCAATGGACTAAATCAGGGGCATTGGATAAGAGAAATAGAATAAGCTATATAGAAGTTTTCATCTTGTTATTCATGAGGGTATTTCTGGAAACCTGGGAATATTTATTTAAGTCTCTGGGAACATCTTGACCTGAGGGATTGTCCTGAAGGTTAAGGAATCCCCCTGACCGGAGGATATCCGCATAGAGCGGGTAATCTTTCAATACCGGGGAATCTTACATCGCTTGGGGATTGCATAGGTTGCCTGAAGGCTGGAAAATTCTCCATCCGGAAGATGATCATTAAAAGTTGGGAATATCCCGGTCGTGCAGTAATGGAATATTCCGTAAGATGAATGTTTCCGTAAGATGAATGTTTCCGTAAGGGGATATTCTGTTCATGGTTATGATAAGTTGGGAATATCCCGAGACCATAGATAGTCGGGAGTGTCCCGGTTGTAAATTATGTTTCAGGGTTAATTTATAGATAGGATGGGTGCTGATGAGAGACGAAAAATCACAATCGGGTAGACCGCACACGGGCAGAAATGCTACAGATCACTCTTTTTCTGACAGACGTTCGGCAGGTAGGCCTCACCCTGACAGAGGCTCTCGCTCATCAGGTCCTCGGTCGTCCGGGAAAGGTGGGGAGAATTCCGGTGAAAGGGAAGAATACGTATGGGTGCTTGATTATCTCCCTTACGGGAAAGCAGTGGATGCAAGGTCCTTGTCCCAGAAAAAGCCTCTGGTCCAGGCGGTTGGCGATAAGAAGTTCACCCTGATGGAGCTTGTCCCCAAGAACGGCGTGGTCCCGGAAATCCAGGCAAGGGTCTACATCGGATCCGGAGACAGGGATACCATCGACCACGTAAAACAGCGCGTCGGTTACTCCGACCTGACCCACGGTGCAAACCTTGAACTCCCGTACATCCTTGAAGCCTGTGTCCGGCACCAGGAAGAGAGATTCGTAAAGTTTTTCAATGAAGCTCATTCCATCACCACCCGCCTGCACATGCTCGAACTCCTTCCGGGGATCGGGAAAAAGCTTATGTGGTCTATCATCGATGAGCACAAGAAAGGGGAATTTAAGAGCTTTCAGGACATCCACGAGAGGATTCCGAGTCTCCACGACCCGGCAAAGGTCATAGCCCACAGGATCGAAGAAGAACTCAAAGACGACTTTATCAAGTACAGACTCTTTACTACTCCACCGCGCCGCCAGAGGTCGGCTTGAGGGGGATCTTTTGAAGTTCCTCTTCACTTTTATTCCTTTTTTAGATCGATTTTGTCAGCCAATCCGTTATTTCGTGCAGATAATACGCTATCTTATTCAGTCTACTCGCTATCTTATTCAGTCTACTCGCTATCTTATTCACCCTACTCGCTATCTTATTCAGTCTATCCGTTATTTCGATCAGTCAATCAGCTATCATATTCAATTTATCCATTCAGGAGTTTTCATCTTTGGTTCGTTCTATTCTAAGGAAATACCGCATAAAAGGCGGCGTCTTCGACCAGCACTTCCTGATCGATGCCGGTTACCTCGACAGGATTGTTGAGGCCGCCGAACTGACCTCCGAGGACACGGTACTCGAGATCGGGGCCGGCATCGGGAACCTTACCGAAAGGCTTGCAAGAAAGGCGAAGAAAGTTATCGCAATCGAACTCGACCCTGCCCTTGTAGCAGTCCTCCATGACCGCTTCGATTCCGTGGAAAACATCGAGATCATCCCTGGCGACGCCTTGAAGCTCGACTTCCCCGAGTTCGACAAGGTTGTCTCGAACCTTCCCTACTCCATCTCCTCGGAAATAACTTTCAAGCTCCTGCGCCATGAGTTCAAAACGGGCATCCTCATGTACCAGTACGAGTTCGCAAAACGCATGGTTTCTCCCCCTAACTGCAAGGACTACTCCCGGCTTACGGTCGACACCCAATACTTTGCCGAGGCCTCAATCCTAATGAAGGTCCCGAAAGACGCCTTTCAGCCCGTTCCTGAAGTCGATTCAGCCGTGATCAAACTGATCCCCCGCCCGACTCCCTTCGAAGTCCGGGAAGAGGCCTTTTTCCTGAAGTTCGTGGCAGCCGTCTTCAGCCAGCGGCGAAAGAAACTGCGAAACTCTATTCTCAACACAAATCACCTCCTCAAAATCCCTGAGGTCAAGGAAATCGTAAACCAGCTCCCTGAGGAGTTCATGGGCAAACGGGCCGAAAACCTGACCCCTGGGGAACTCGCGGAAGTCGCAAACATGATCCTCGATCTGAAATCTGCCTGAAATCAGATATGAAATTTGACCCAGAATCCGACTGAAATCCGGATCTGGAATCATACCTGAAATCTTCCTGAAATTCGAGCTGAAATCCTGCCGAAATCCGAGCTGAAACCTGAACCTGAGAAAGCATGGTGGAAATAGAATACAAAAATGCCCGGGTAAAGCTCGGGAAAACCGATCTCGTCTACGAACCCGCCGAAGACTCTTTTTTACTTGCCGATGCCTCCCTTGAGGAGGCAGAGCCCGGCATGCGCATCCTGGAAGTTGGAACCGGGAGCGGTTTTGTATCTACTGTGCTCAGGGCAAACCTCGAAAATGTCCGTATAATTGCAACGGAAATCAACCCCCACGCAGCCCGTTGTGCTAAGGAAAACGGGGTCGAGGTAGTCCGTACCGATCTTTTCAGGGGAATTAAACCCCGGGGGTCGGAAGCCCGCTTTGACCTGATCCTTTTCAACCCCCCGTATCTCCCGACCTCGGAAAAGGAAAAAGTGCCCGGCTGGCTTAATTACGCTTTCGACGGCGGGACAAGCGGGAGGGAGACCCTGGAGCGTTTTTTTGCTGAGGTGAGGGATTACCTCGGGCCGGGAGGGAGAATTCTGGTACTCATCTCTTCGATAACGGGAGTTGAGACTGTGCAGGAAAAGATGAAAGGGCTCGGGTTTGCTGTGGATATTGTAAGGAGGACAAAGGTTTCTTTTGAGGAGCTGGTAGTTGTCAGGGGGAGGCTTTCGTGATATTTCAAACTTTAGTGCTATTTCAGACAAATGTTTTTCAGAGTTCGTTTCTCCCCGGGCTCGAAGTTGTCGGCTTTTTCAGTCCCTTTAGCCTTCCGGCTGCTTGCTCCGAAATATTTACAAGAACGTAATTTATTTTATCAGTTAAAAGTGCGACCTGAAACGCGCCATCCAGTCCTTTTAATTGCTTTTCCAGGCCCTCATTTTCCTCTTCAAACATCTCCAGCTCATTTCCCAGCTCCTGCAGCCCCTCGAAAATAGCATTCTTTTCCCGCTTTGCATCGTTATATTCCAGTATGAATTCTCTGAACTTTTCATCTATGTTTTCCAGGCAGGTCCGGTATTCCCTGATGTTCCGGAGCAGGTCTTCGGGCAAGCCTTCCACATCCTCGATTTTTTCGGCTCTTGTGATGTATTCTTCGAACGGGCTTTCTTCCGGGCCTGAGAGTTCAATTTCGGGATTGAGCATCTCCCGGATTTCCGCGCTTACAGCTCCGGACCGGAGCATTTGTTCCTTCCGGATGATGATTTTTACTTTTTCCCGGATTTCGCTGCGGGCTTCTTTGAACTCAGCTGAGAATTCGGCTTTCAACTGCCTAAGTAAAGTGTTTTTCTCTTCGAGTTCCGATAGTTCATCTTCTTTTTTTTCGTTTAGTTCAAGGATCTCTCCCTCATTTTTTTCCCATTGACCTTCCAGCTCCTCGATCTTTATCGAACTTAGCGTGAGCACTACCAGGTACAGAAGCCCACATGAAAAGAGGAGGATATACGTAATCGATATGGTGGAAAAGGTCCATACCCAGTGAAAATAGCTTAGTGAGGGAAAAAGCTTTGCAAGTATGTGGAGCTGACTTACGGGTTTTCCCCCGTTCATTATGTAAAGAATGTACGCATTATAGGCCATGTCAAAAAAAGCGGTAACAGATAATGCCGTAAAATGAATGAGTACTTTTTTGATCCCTTCCCCGTTTTTATCCAGACGCCTGACTGAGGGGATCGTAAAAGCAACGAGTACCGTATACATCGTCCCGACTGTGGCAAGGAAGATGGCGGGAAGTGTGTGGGCACTATCCATACTTAGTAATTAGGTTCTAAATATATTAATTTTTAGGGGGTTTTGGGTTCAAAAAGTGGTTATGTAGTAAATAAACTTCTCTTCCAGGCATTTTTCTTTAAAAAGAAGGAAATTGAGCTCTACAGCTATATTTGCAGCTGCAAAAAATAAAAATAGTGTTGTATCCTCTGGATTTTGAGTAAAAATATCTTCAGGTGAGCTCCTCACTCAGTGGTTCACCGTTTGATTGATTATATTCTCGTCCAGGTCCGGGAATTCGCTGTTCAGGATTTCTCTGACCCTTTTGATATAGGCTTTTTCTATCATGTAGGGGTCTTTGATCGAATCTGCAAGTTTCAGGGGCCTGTCTTTAAGGGCTCCGAGGGTGCCTTTTTCAGCTTTGCGGGAATAGACCAGGGCTCCTCCTTCAAAGAGGGTTATGATAAATTTCTGGATTGCTTTTCTGGATATCTTCCGGGTTGAGCCCATTCTGGAATAGAGGTGATCGGTTACGCTCTGCATGGAGTGTTCGGCGTCCCCTCTGTAATGTTTGTAAATGTTTCTGCACAGGGCAGACCTCCGGCTGTTTGCTTTCTGGTACTTCAGGGTTTGGAGGTACTTTTTGGCTTTCTGGGTTGCGTCTACGCTGGTGGTCTTTATATCTCCGGCATCGACCAGGTGGACTTCGTAGACGCTTTTTTCGTTGCGGTTAATCCTCTCGACCAGGTCACCTTCAAGAGATTCCACGTATTTTTTAAAGGAGGAAAATCCGAATTTTTTTTCCGAAAAGGAGGGGTCTATGCGCTTCAGGCCAACCTTGAGGTTCGACATCAGGACCGGCTCTTCGTCCGACCGGTTCTTTATATACCGGATCATAACATCCCTGCCAGCGGCATCTATGCTTTTGCTCCCTGTTCCGGCATCCTCTTCCTCTTCTTCCCCCTCATCTTCTTCTTCTTCTTCCTCTTCTTCTTCGCCGATTTCCTGTGGGCCTATCATCTCGGATTCCGTTTCTGTTTCCGTTTCCGTTTCAGGTTCTCCCAGCAGTTCGTTCAGGGATTTGAATTCCGTGCAGTTACTCTTGACGAGGCTTCCCACTGAATGCTCAAAACCGACCACAATTACACTCTTACCCCTTGCCCGGATTTTTTGCAGGAGAGGGATGAAATCCGTATCTCCTGACCCTATTACAATCATGTCGATGGACGGGAACAGTTCCAGGTTCTCCATCACGTCCACCGCCAGGCGGACATCCACACCGTTTTTTCCCTGGGCTGAGGTCAAGGGAAGGTGAACCAGCTCAAACCCGTTGTTAAGCAGGGCTCTTTCATACTGACTGAAATGGTAAGGCTGCCAGTTTGCATAAGCCCTCTTTATGGAGATGTTGCCTCTGCTTGCTGCGAAATCCACTATAGGTCCCAGTGAAAGGGGTTTTTCCTTGGAAATATATACTTCCTCGGAAGAAATCACAAGGTTTTCAAAATCAAGATAAATAGCTATGTTGTTATCTTTGTTCTCAGTCAAATCAAAACTCCCCTCAAGGCGAATCTCACATTGCTTAATTCTGTGGAAAGCCGAAAGGACCAGAAGAACCCCTGCCTCCCTTAATCACCATTCTTCTTTCAAGCAGATTAATATTTAAAATTATTCCAGAAGGATCTTCAAAATGAAAATCAATCACCTCAAAAAAATCCCGGATTTATTGCAAAAGCAAAAATAAAAATAAGTGAGATATAAATATCGGATAGTAACGTAATATAGAATAAAACCCAAAAAGTATGATCACCATGACTTCTTCAACCACGAAAACTAATCCGGACCCGAAATTCCTTATAGGTGTCGAAGCTCCCGCCGACCGGAAGGAGCCTGCGCTCTGGTTTGCTTTCCGGGGCCGGGACATTCTCCTCAAAGTGAAGAAAAACCCGACAGCTGTCCCGAAGCTACAGGACTTCGGAAAGCTCGGGCTTTCGGCTGTCAGGGAACAGTACCTGGGTACGCTTGAAGGGGTCCATTGCTATTCCGTGGAGCTTGAAGAACCTGTCGGGGCTCCGGAGGGAATGGAATTCCTGGACCTCAGGCAGGCACATGCGAAGCTTAGTGAAAGGTACTTTTTGCTCGTGAACAAGGCAGTCCAGGTTATGGAATGGGACCGGACCAACCAGTTCTGCAGCCGCTGTGGGACAGCAACCCTCCCGATGTCCGGGGAAAGAGGTAAAAAATGCCCCAGTTGCGGGGAACTTTTCTACCCCAGGATCTCGCCTGCTGTAATTGTGCTCATCAAAAAAGGAAAGGAGATTTTGCTTGCCAGGTCTCCTAATTTTCCTCCCGGACTCTACGGCCTGGTCGCAGGCTTTGTTGAACCCGGAGAGTCGGCTGAGGCTGCCGTTGTCCGGGAAGTAAGAGAGGAAGTAGGGATTGAGGTCAGAAACATCAGCTATTTCGGGACCCAGGCCTGGCCGTTTCCTAATTCCCTGATGATAGGGTTCACCGCGGAATACGACTCAGGAGACATCCGGCCCGATGGTGTGGAAATAGAGGATGCGGGCTGGTTTTCAGCTGAGGCGCTTCCGGTTCTTCCGGGGGAAATAAGTATATCAAGGAAGCTGATCGATCATTTGTTGAAAAAAAGGATATCAGGTGAAGAATTGGAATAAGTTTTTAGGAATGTAGTTCCTGGCGTAGCGATTCCAATGAATTTTCCTGAATTTCAAATTTAGGAACTCATTCATTTGAAGGTTTCGGTTTTTACACTTTTGTTGAAAATCGATCAAAAAAGGAATAAATTTGGAGTCGCAGTACTAACTTGATGCCTAAAAAGTTCACCTCAATGACTTAAAAATACATTTGAATGACTTAAAAAATACATTTGAATGACTTAAAAATATATTTGAATGACTTAAAAATATATTTGAATGACTTAAAAATACATTTGAATAACTGATAATTTACTCCAATGACCAAAAAGTACATCCGGGTGACCGGGGTAAATGGTCAGACAAAAATGATAAGGATTAATTTTTGAATCGCAGCTCTGGAGATATTCGGACCTCTAATTATATTAGAGGAAAGCGCTTATGGTATCCATATGTCAAGGCGTTTGAAGGACTCAGCACTTCGTCTGGTGGGAAAAGCGGCCAATGAAGTAGATAAAGACCGATTTGAGAAAGCTTTTGAAAATCTGGCGAAAGCCGAGAAAATCGCAGAGAAGATCAAAGATCCTGAAATTTCATATCACATTCTGGTTTTGAAAGGTTTTGCAAAATATAAAATGGGGGAACTGGAAGAGACCCTGGAATTTTTCAGGAAGGGGCTGAAAATCTCCAGTGAACTTTTTTCAGGGGAACCGGAAAATGAGGACTACCAGAGGTTTATAGAAAATTCAATAGGGGGGATTGCAGAAGGTCTCTCTGATCTGGAAGACTCCGAAGAAGCAGAAGAGTATATTGATGGGATAAAAGGGATACTGGATAAAGCGGTCCGGAAATATGAGGAATTGCTGAATACGCAACCTGAAAATCCTGAGTTCCTGGAAAAGTTTCTGGAAATAATCGATCATTTAGAGCTTTGTTTTGGAATTGGGGAATTAACCGAAGACTTAATCCCACTTTTAGAGAAAAAAATCGGTTTAGTAGAGAGACTGCTTAGTAGTGAAAGTAAAACCGATACTTCCGAACTTCTCTGCGGGCTTGATGATTCAGTAATGACTATCGGGCAGGCCGGTTCGGATGATGGGCATTTTGAAGAAATAATACGCTGCTATGAGCAGGCAATGAAATTATACGAAAAAATCCTCGAAAAAGACCCCGGGAATTCCGATGCTTTACAATACCTGAGTTACACCTGGAGTTATCTTGGTAATTTACAGATAATCCTGGATGATGAAGACAAAGTTTTGGAGTACTACAAAAAATCAGTGGACATTCTGGAAAATGCCCTCAAGGATGATCCGGAAAATTATCCATTATCTATGGTTCTTGCAAACATGTACAGAATTTTAGGTAATGTTTATTCAGAAATCGGAGAGACCCCTGAATTTGAAGAAAAATCCAGAGCTAACTATGGCAGAGCAAGGGAGATTTTCCTGGAACTGCTGGATAAATATCCTGAATTCTGGGATATTGATGAACATTTTGCGATGTTTTTTGACGAACTTGCCGGAGAGTTTTCTGAGCTTGGAGACCTTGAAGCTTCGGAAGCCTGCTATAAGGATGAAATTCAGGTTTATGAGAAACTGAGGGAAAATGAAGGGGAGCTTGAAGGTTCTACATACGAATTGCTGGTTTCCAATATCTACCGAAAACTTGGAGATCTTTTTGAATCCGAATGCGAAAAAGAGCCCGCAAAAACCTACTATGAAAAAGAAATAGAGGTATACGAAAGGCTCTATGCCACCTCTGAAGATAAGCTTGGTCTGGACGCTTATAGGGCCGACACCTGGAACCGGATAGGAGATCTGTATCTCACATCCGAGCCTGAAACTGCACTTCAGTACCACGAAAAAGCCCTTGAGGTATTTGAAAAAGCTTTTTCAGGGGACCCCGGAAACGAGTATTTCAGTGAAGGCCTGCTTGAAACCCTGAGTGACCTGGCCGAGGCATTCAAAATCCGGGAGGAATACGCAAAAGCAACCCGGGCGAATGAAAGGGGGCTGGAAGTACAGAAGCAGCTCCTTGAACTGCTGCCCCCGGAAGAGGGGCGTGATGTGGGGACGGAAGTTACTTACTTCGACCTTGCGACAATGTACTTTGAACTGGATGACCGGGAAAAAGCAGTGGAATACCACAGGCTTGCTCTTGAAAGATTCGAACAAATAATAGCCGAGAATTCCGAAGACATTGAATTCGTATTTATCACAGCAAGCAAAGTACATCTCCTCGGTTTCACCCTTCTTGAAAAAATGGTTCACTTAGGGGAAGACTCAGGTCTTTCAAAGGAATACTGCACTCTTGCCCGCAAGACCTTTGAAGAATTATTCGAGAGCTACCCGACAAACCTGGCATTTCCGGAAATGCTCGTCAGTTTTGCCGAACAGAGCGGGGAGATGTACAAAGAGGCAGATAAGATGGAAACCGCTGCCCTGGAATTCGAATATGCACGCAAATACCTCGAAGTTCTGTATGAAAGCTGCCCTCAAAATTATTCCTACGGCATACGGCTTTTTGGAACACTGAATAATCTCGGGATCGCTTATTCGGACTCAGGTGAGCAGGAAAAAGGAAAGGAGTACTTTGAAAAGGCTATTGCCTTCAATGAGCAACTTTCGGAATCCGAGCCTGAAAGCCTCGAATTCCTGAAAAGAGCTTTTGTGCTCTTCACTAACTATGCGAAAGCTCTTACAGAAATCGGAGATTCCAAATCTGCAGAAGAATACCGGAAAAGAACAAAGGAAATCGAAGCAAAGCTGGTAAAAGAAGATGTTGAATGGGTATCCATGCTTTGAGACCCATTTTCAAAAGCAGGAAGTTAAGACGTGAAATATGATTAATCATGGAACACTTTTCATCAGGAGGGACTCATACGGCAAGCAAAGTCTATTTTACAGGCCTGAGGGCACAAAACCCCAGGGATAACACGATCAGTAAGATTCAGCGGCTTTTCGATGCTGCAGGTTTTGTCGAACTTTTAGGGGTAGACGACCTGACGGCAATCAAGGTCCATTTCGGGGAATATGGTAACGACGGGTACATCAACCCGGTCTTTGTCCGGCAGGTTGTCGACAAAATCCGGGCGGCAGGGGCAAAACCTTTTGTCACTGACACAAACACCCTCTATTCCGGGAGCCGGCACAACGCTGTCGACCACCTGACGACAGCAATCGAACACGGGTTCGATTATTCCGTGGTCCGGGCACCGCTCATCATTTCCGACGGGCTGAAGAGCCAGAACATAGCGGAGGTTGAGATCCGGCAAAAGCATTTCAAATCCGTGAAAATCGGGTCCGATATCGTGGCAGCCGATTCCATGGTCGTGATGTCGCATTTCAAGGGGCACATCGTTGCAGGTTTCGGAGGGGCGATCAAGAACCTGGCCATGGGCTGTGCCCCTGCTGCAGGCAAAAAGGACCAGCACTACCCTACAAGCCCCCACGTGGTTGAAGCAAAGTGCATAGCCTGCGGGAAATGCGTGGAAATCTGCCCTGTGGGTGCCGCTTCAATCGAAGGAGATTCTTCGAAGCTTGATCCCGGCGTCTGCATCAGCTGCGGACAGTGCATGGAAGTCTGCCCCGAAGACGCCATTGACCTGGACTGGGAAAACGATATCCCCCAATTCCTGGAGTGCCTTACCGAATACGCTTACGGGGCTGTAAAGGACAAACAGGGCAGGGTCGGGTACATCAACTTCCTGTTCAATATAACCCCTGACTGCGACTGCGTACCCTGGAGTGATGCCCCTATAGTGCCTGATATAGGGATTCTTGCCTCAATGGACCCGGTTGCCCTGGACCAGGCAAGCTATGACCTCGTGAACAAGCAGAAGGGGCTTATCGGCTCTTCCCTTCAGTGCAACCACGAAGTCGGGGCTGACAAGTTCAAAGGAGCCTGGCCAAAAGTGGACGGCACTCACCAGCTCGAATACGGGGAAAAGATCGGGCTTGGCAGCCGGGCTTATGAGTTGATTGAGATTTGATTTTGATATTGGATTAGCGGTTTTTAGGTGAAGGCTGTAATATCTTCCTTCATCACAATTTTTTTAATAATTATTATTTTGTAAATGTTTTTTCCGGATTTTTATGATTTGTTAACATTTCTCCGGAAATTAGCTATTAATCCATAAAGAACCATCAGCTGTACAGGGAATTATCCATGATCCACGAGGCAATGTTTTACGAAAAACTCCGGGAAAATAAGGTCCGCTGCGCCCTCTGCGCCCACCGCTGCAAAATAGCTCCCGGAAAAAGGGGTATTTGCGGAGTCCGGGAAAACTGTGAGGGCAGCCTTTTTTCCCTCGTTTACGGTTCTGTTACGAGTGAGGGTGTAGCGCATATCGAACAAAAGCCTCTGTACCACTACTTCCCCGGGTCTTTAGCGTATTCGGTAGGGACCATAGGCTGCAATTTCAGGTGCAGGCACTGCCAGAACTGGAGGCTTTCCCAGGCTACCCTCGAAGAAGCTCATTTGGTAACCCTGAGCCCCTACCAGCTTGTCCAGCAGGCAAAAATGACAGGTTGCAAGTCAATTTCTTTTACCTACAACGAACCCACGGTCTGGTACGAGTACACTTACGACGGGGCGAAACTGGCAAAGGAAGCAGGGCTTGCGACCAGCTACGTTACAAACGGCTACATTTCCCCTGAAGCCCTCGAAAAGATAGCACCTTATCTGAACGCCTTTAGCGTGGACATCAAGGCTTTCACTGATGAGTTTTACAGAGATGTCTGCAGTGCAAAACTGGCTCATGTGCTCGAAACAACCCTTCTCGCAAAAAAACTTGGCATTCACGTGGAGGTTGTTAACCTTATCATCCCCACCCACAACGATTCTCCCGACGAGGTCCGGGAACTCTCCCGCTGGATCTATAAAAACCTGGGGAAAGATACCCCTCTCCATTTCAACCGTTTTTATCCCCAATATAAGATGAAAGACCTTTCCCGGACACCTGTAGAAACTCTTGAGAGGGCGCATTCTATTGCTGTCGAGGAAGGAATGCGTTTCGTCTATGTAGGAAATGTAGCCGGAAACCCTTATGAGAATACGTATTGTCCGGAATGCGGCACCCTTCTGATTGACAGGAGTTTCATGGAAGTCCAGGAATATAATATAACTCCTGAAAAGACCTGCCCTAAATGCGGGGAGTTGATTCCGATTGTCGGGGAGTATGGAGGACGCTGAAAAGCTTAACTGGAGAAATTACAAACCTGAGCCGAAATTTGTCTTCATTGATGAGGAGAACGTGATTTTGAATTCGGTTCCGCTGTCCCTTTTGAGTTCGATGCAGCCTTCTATCTGTTCCACGAGAATGTTTACAAGCTGGAGCCCAAGAGAATCCATATTTTTGAAATCGCTTTTTTCAGGAAAGCCCTTCCCGTTATCGGCTATACTCAAAGTAAACTGCAGGTCCTTTTCATCTTCTATTTCGTAATTCTCCGGTCCGAAAAGGCTTATCCGGATTTCTCCTTCTTTTCCTGCAGTGAAGGCATGTTTCAGGGAATTCGAAACAAGCTCGTTTACAATAATGCCAAGAGGGACTGAAGTATCCATTCCCAGATAAATCTGCTCAATGTCCAGTTTCAGGCTAACCCTCTCATTCCCGACAGTATACGAACTGAGAAGTTCTGAGGTCAGCTCCCGGAGATAAGCCGCAAAATCAAGGGTTTCCATATCCTTTCCCTGGTAAAGTTCTTCATGAATCAAAGCCATGGAAGCTACGCGATTCTGGCTTTCCCGAAATGCCTCAAGGGTTTCTTTATCACTGAACTTTTCCGCCTGGAGGCTGAGTAACGAGGAGATCACCTGCAGGTTATTCTTAATTCTGTGGTGGATCTCTTTTATTCGGGCTTCTTCAGTCCTTTTAAGGGTTTCTTCAGCCATTTTACGCTGGGTGATATCATGAATAAAGCCCTGAAATTTTCCGGAGCTTCCGGAAGCTCCGGGGATGAGTTGAATAAGTTCTCTTACCCATCTTATCTCTCCTTCTTTATTCCGTATCCTGTATTCCAGTTCGAGAGCGGAATCGGGGTTTGAATCTGCCATTTTCAGAGGTTCAAAAAGCAGTGGAAGGTCTTCAGGTAGGACTATTTCCTCCCACTTTATCCCGGAAATGAAGTCCTTTTTACTGTACCCGGTAATTTCTTCCACCGCCCCGTCAATGAATGCCGGAGTACCTTTCCCGTCAAGCCGAAAGCCGATCATTCCCTGAAGGTTGTGCACTAATGAGCTGTATTGTTCTGTTTTTCCTTGCAGGTCCTCCACCGGAAGTTCACCGGAAGGTGTGCATTTCTCCACTCCAAGCATTTTGTAAATTCGGCCCTGATCGTCCTTAAGAAAAGTAGTTTCTCTCCTCAAAGCTTCTTCTCTGAATTTAAGTTCCCTGAAAAGAAGGCTGCAGGGCTCTTCAAAGCTTGTTTCCACGATGGCTACATAGATCAGGTAAAAAGACAAAACATTAAATGTATGCCCTGTAAAGTTGAAAAAGTCCTCTGTGTATGTGTAGTTTGTAAGGGCCAGTTCCGCGAAGATAGATATTGTTATGGCAGCCGTAAGTATCCTGAAAACCTTTTTTTCGAATCGGTCCCTTTTTCGATACAGGAGGCCCAGTGAGCCTATAAATAAGAAAGAGATGATATACTCGCTGAATATTTTAAATTGAGTAAGCCCAATATCCTCTACATAACAGGCAGGGAAGTTCCTGTAATGAAAAATTGAAAGCAGGAAAACTGCCGTAATTATGGCATATGTAAGGAACACTTTCCAGGCAAACTGCTCATTTCCAGTGGGGTTTGTGTCCCCTTTTCCATTCTCTGCAACACCTGCAAAAAGCAACGGAGCTATAAAAAAGGAGGCACCTCCCAGGTACCTTATAATTATCCAGAGTTGTGCAGGAAGGTTTGCATCAAAATCAGTAAACACGTTTATTTCTTCAAATGTAAATGAGCGTAAAAAACCAAGACATGCTATGAAAAAGAGTGCTGTCCCGATAAATGTAAGGTAGCGGTTTTCCGAAACAACTTTTGATTTCCATACTATTATGAAAACCATGTAAGCTATAATGACATTGAACTGGTTTACCACGATTCGAAAGAGCAGATAGTTCTTAAGGCTGATCATATACAGTATGCCTGCTATGACCAGGAATAACCCCAGCTTGATAAAAGAAGGTCTAAGGGTTATGTTATAATTCATCTGCTCATACCGCATCCATGATTAGATTTGTTATCTATTGTATAAAATATTTCCGAAACTTATATAAAATAAGCAATAAAAATCCGAATCATTACTCCTGACTTACACAAAAGCATTGAAGTCCGATAGATCCTTTCAGTGATCGAAAGGTAACTATTGTTTATTTTCTATAGTATCATGTTACTCTTCAAACGGATGCATGCAACGTTGAAATCAAACTTTTTAGCGAAGAATCCTGCCCCTATGCCACAATTGCAAAGCCCTCTCTGTTTTTCGAATTTTTCTGCCTTGCGAAAAAGTGTTGGTTCTACGAAAATAATGCTCCGGATCAATGCAAAATTGATGAGTATGCAAGGACGTGTAAAATTTGAAACGTATTAGATTTGAAAATTCCTTATGCTCAATTTTAGTTGATTTGACCTCAAATTTATTTTTTAAAAAGTTACATATAGCATGTATTCCCTGTTAATACATGAACTAAGATTATCCAACTTTACTGGAGATGCTGGTGTATGAATGTTTGGGAATACGATATAAAAGCGCTTAGGTATAGTGATCTATCGAAAACAAAAGAAGATCTTAATAATCTGGGAATAGAAGGCTGGGAACTGATCAAGTTCGCTGACGAAATGGATGAGAATGGTGTAATAAGAGCTGTTTTCAAGCGACCTGTTGATTATGTCGACACAGCATTCTGAAACTATTTATTATAATTTCTATTCCTTTTACTTTGTCCTTTATTCCTTTTAATCCGATTTCCTCTCCTTTAACTTTGTTCTCATTCCTTTTACAATTTCTATTCCTTTAACTTTGTTCTCATTCCTTTTACAATTTCTATTCCTTTAACTTTGTTCTCATTCCTTTTCTATGAATCCATCAGGTTTTCGGAAAAAGTCACTGCCCTCATGGCAGTCCATGACCTGAACCTTGCTGCCAGGTATTCGGACGGTATGATCATGATGAAACAGGGTAAAATAGTTACCATGGGAGACCCTTTTTCAGTCCAAGCTCCTGAAAATGTTGCATCTGTTTACGGGGTCGAGGCTAGCGTAGGTACACATGCCGAAGTTCCCTGCGTACTGCCTTTGAAGTAGCTTGAAGTAGCCTGAGATTAAGTTTACTCTTGATGAAGATTTACTCTTGATGAAGATTTACTCTTGATGAAGATTTA
>CBFCWE010000085.1:0-19151 GCA_965601435.1 uncultured Methanosarcina sp. | reverse complement strand
ACCGGCGCTGCCGGAGTCCATACACTGAAGAGAACACCGCCAGAACAACCTTTTCCACCGAACCCCGCAATAATACCCGGCTCCCGGCCTTAGATCGTACGTCCGTAAAAATGCCCGGCATATTTTTGAGAATTCAGTTGGTTTTTGCTCTGCGACCTGGTTTTTGATTTCAAGTGTGAGATGGGAGGACTCACGCACGGGTTGGGGAGGGAGTTTGAGAGGTTAAAGGTCGAATGGGGAAGAGAAGAGGAGCGGGGTAAATTCAAGACTCCATTTTTATTTTTTGTCAGTGCCGGGACACTTAGAACTTAACCGGAGCTACCGTAGTTCATGCACCGAAGAGAACTCCGCCTGAACAACACCTTTGAAAACGAGCCCCGCAATAATACCCGGCTCCCGGCCTTAGATCGTACTTCCGTAAAAATACCCGGCATATTTTTGAGAATTCAGTTGGTTTTTGCTCTGCGACCTGGTTTTTGATTTCAAGCGTATAATGGGAGGACTCACGCACGGGTTGGAGAAGGAGTTTGAAGGTTAAAGGTCGAATGGGGAGAGAAGAAGGGTGGGGATAACCAAAACTCAATTTTTATTTTTTGGCAGTGCCGGGTAACTCAGAACTTAACCGGCGCTGCCGGAGTCCATACACTGAAGAGAACACCGCCAGAACAACCTTTTCAACCGATCCCCGCAATAATACCCGGCTCCCGGCCTTAGATCGTACTTCCGTAAAAATTCCCGGTACAGGCTGTCTCAAAACTACATTTGATTCTATAATTGGGCTAAAATATTCTATTTCAAGGTTAATTAACATCTGAATTTCAGAATAATTATCTGTTTGGATTTAAACTCATTATTACTCATTATCCAATTGTAGAAATAGGTTGAGTTTTGAGACAGCCTGTTGAGTGCTTTTAAGATTTAACGGTTGACACACTCTTAAGGACTCTTTGCTCGAAGTCTAGGATAGCCAAAAGAAAGTCGGAAAGTTAAATACTTATTTCACACAACCCCAACAAAACGCTCTTTCTCAATCCCCGAAATAAAATCGATAATTAACTGCCTTAATCCAAAAAGCTCAGATTTTTTCAAGGGAATACCTAAAAGAACTACTTTACTCTCAACATTAGAATGTGGAAACACATAATCCAACTCCAAAAGAAATTGTTCATTAGCAGGATAGCATAAAATTCCAACTTTATTCTGGTTCTTGCTAAAAGCAGTATAAGCCAACAACTGATGCAAGTCTCTCCTATGTTCCTCTTTTAATTCCTCTGTGCTACTTTTCAGATTGAACAAATGAGACTTGTATTTTGCATCCACTACAACGTCCAGGTTGTTTTTCACCAGAATTACATCTGGTTCCAGATAATTAAGAGCCCACGGAGGGTTAAAACGGGAAAATTGTCTGATTTTGTAATTATTCAGTTGCTTTGCTCCAATCTCTAAGGATATTTGCTTGAATACAAATTGTACATATCTTTCAAATAGAAGTGAAAAATCGATCCTCCAGGCAGTGATTTCTTCAAAATTCCCGGTTAAAATCTTGTTCCCCTGAGCTTTTAATTGTTTAATGACAACGGGATCTGAATTATGATCATGGAGCTTGTTTGTGAATTTTTCGGGAAATTCGTACAAAGCATTATCCAAATACGTTAAAGTATCCCGAAATTGATATTTGATAGGCCTGGGAGTTTTAAATGAGTTGATTTCCCTCTTCGCAACGTTGTAGACGTATTTCAACTCGAAGAATTCGCTATGAAATGTACTAAGAGTGTTATCACGGCAGGGAAAAAGTAACCTTTTTGCAGGATCGAACTCTTTTTCAACGTATCTTTTCCAATTCACCTCAGATTTTGGATATCTGTGTATCCTCTCAGTGTTCTGGAATTTATTCCACTTTGCTTTTACCGCTTTTTCGAGTAATTTTACGAACTTTATTGCCTCCAAATAAAGAGGCGGTCTGAGATTCCTATGCGACAGAAGTGGAATTGAATGTTTGAATTCAGGAAGTATTTCAGATTCAAGGAGATTTACGATTTCAACATACTCTGAAAACTGGTCGTTTGCAGAAGTGTAACGAGGTCGAACTACAAAATCTCCTATTTGCTTTCCCGTATCAGGTGCCCGAAGTGGAATCGCTCCGATAAAACGATCGGATCTAAAATTTAAGCTGGCACTTTTTCCACTACCTTCAATTCTTGGAGTGACTTCTAGGAAATCAAACAATTCCTTGTTATATTCAACGAATTTTTGTAGAGATTCAGCCAAATATCTACGATCTGCCCCTTTAAACCATTTTTTTGAAAGAAGAAGACCAGAAAGAGATTGTGATTTTTCAATCAGGCAAGGCATCTCAAAAAAGACATTTCCGAGGGAAGTCATTCAAACAAAACCTCATCCAGTCTATCATAGAAATATTTCGAGAACTCATCCCTTGCGTTTGTTAAAAGACCTTCAGCAAGGTATTCCTTTATTAAGGGCATTAATTCGTATTTTACTCGATCTCTCATCCCAGGTTCATCTTTGGCTATGAAATAGGCTTGACCAGGTTGCAGATTAAGTTCTTCACTACTTGCATACCAAGTGAAAATCTCATCAAACGCTGAGAAGTCTTTTTTGAAAAATTTCAAGCCAGTATCAGGTTTGATGAGTTTAGGCTTCAATGTGTACCAGGCAAAACGCCTCCGAAGGGCAAAATCGACTACTGCAAGACTTCTGTCAGCGGTGTTCATCGTCCCAATAACGTAATAGTTGGAAGGTATTTTGCTTATTTTGTAATCGCCGCCAATATCAATTGTTACAGCGTCTTCTCCTAGCTGATATTCAAATAAGTAAAAAATAGGTCCCAGAATGTTGGATAAATTTGCCCTGTTGATCTCGTCAACTATTAGCACAACTTTCTTTTCAGGGTTATCTTCTGCCCATTTAAGCGAGTCATAGAAAATACCTGTTTTTGCCTCATAAGCAAGCTGACCGGCAACAAGGTCAGGTTTTATCCCGTATATGAAATCACTGTAACTGGTTTCTGCATGGAACTGCGTGAAGAAAGTTTCTGCCCCAAGCTCCTGTGCAACATTTTTTGCTAATCTGGTTTTTCCAGTCCCAGGGGCACCTTGAAGAATTACAAATCTTCTATTCTGAATAAGATCCAATACCTCTTTCTTTTCATCTACAACTTTAGCTTTCGAAATATCAGATATTGCCTTAGCTGCATCTATTGCATCCTTAACGGCTCTTCTATGATCTGCGTTGCGTGTAAAACCTCTTAATCGAGCATAAGCTGCAACAAATCCTGCAATAACTTTTCTTCCAGCCTCTGATTCAGGATCCCAGATGATTTCACAGGCAGAGATGAATTTAGAGTAGATATTTAAAGTTTTATTCAGATCTGGAATTTTTGATTTGAACTGTCCCGGTAAATTAGTCTCAATATCCAAAAAAGAAGTTTTACAAAAGCCATCCTGGCTAACGATTGAGGAATATAGCCTCCTAACCCCAGGCACAGCTGCAAGTTCATAATCGTTTTTAAATCCTAATGAGCCAACCACAAGAGAAATTAACCAAGGTTTATCGTCTTTATCTGGAAAAATAACAAGAGAAAAATCATGATAAGGACCAGAGGCTTCCTCTTCCGAAGAAATCAATCCAAAAAATGCTCCTCCTTTATTGAGTGCATCTTCTTTTGTGTTATTTCGGAATACGTAAGCATTTAGAGTATCTTCACTTTTCGCCCCGAAATTAGCGGCTAATTCTTGTACAAATTCAATGGTCTTTTTAATTTTACTCATCGATATCATCTTGGTAAAAAAGTCTTGGGAAATAAGATCAAAGTAGAATTATTTTTAGAGAATAAATAGCTGTCTCTTTTTTTTGAGATTGTTGACAATGATAACAACTACTTTACGGAGTAAGCTAAAAAAAGTAAATATAAGAACCAAAAATTAAAAATGTCAAACAATCGAAAAGAAAAAGGCCATCACTATTTTTGCACAGAGTCAAGATATATACGATGTATTCAAATAAAAAATTATTGAATGTAAAAAATAATATCAAACAAAAATATCAAAGCAATTTCAGGAATTCTCCTAGATCAGTATCTTCGAGGTCTTTTGGATTCATTTCTCTAGCTATTCTCCAGTTATCAGATTTTGACCAACTCAGTGGAGCATCACTAAGCTTCTGGTACTTTTTAAGTGCTCCGTAGTTAGCTCCTTTTACCCTTCTAATTGCGTTCTCTGTGAAGTAGTTTTCAATAGCTCTTCTTTCAAGAACACGACAAGTTATTTTGCATTTTTTACAGATTTCTACAAATTCTTTTATACGGGGTTGCAATTCTTCCTCAAGAGATGTTTTTTCACTATCAATTAATGCATAAACATTTTCAGAGATACGTTTAATTTCCTCTAATTGTTGAGCTGCATTTCCATTGATAAGCGATTTTCCTCCCAAAGGTAAAATTACTATCTTATGATCTTTTTTGTCCCAACGTAGAAACTGTTGTAGGGTTTTTACTTCTGTAGGACCTTCTACTAACAGGATTTTATCAAAACCAAGTTCCCTATAACCAGAAAAACTAAGTTCTCCAAGCAATTCAGGTAGACGAGGAGTAGACTCAAATTCTGTAATTTCACTTGCTTCATCTTCATACTTGTTAACAGAATAAATCCGATCTGAAGATGCTCTTGCTAATCCCATACTGTGGGTAGCGAATATGGTTCCTTTTGAAGCATACGCCCCTAAAGATGTTAAAAAATCTAACTGTAACGAAGGATGAAGATTAAGCTCTGGTTCATCAATAAGTATATATGAAGGTTTTTTGATGCACGCATTTGCAAGGACAAAAATGAATTGAGAAATACCAGAACCAATTTCATGAAGTTTATAACTTTTCCCATTTATGAACAATTGAAGGGTGTCATCAGAAGCTGAAGCATTGATTTCCAAACTGTTAAATCCGAAAATATGCTTGAGAGAGTCGGTGACTGAGTAGATTTCTTCATTTTGTTTTTTATCTTGCCCAGTTTTAAAAACTCTCCAATCGTGTACAAAATCTAATCCAACTCTTACATCATAGTATCCTTCACTAGATCTAGCATTGATGACGTTCCTAAAAGCTCCTACATATAGTGTGTCAGTTAGAATTTTAAACACATCAAAAGCTTCTTTCATATCAACTACAGGTTTTTTTTCCTTGAGAAGAACTGAACCGTCGTAGTTTAGTATTTTCCCATCAAAGAATGAATAACTTTTGGGAGGATTTAGCTCTTCTTTATCAAGGTGTAGATCGCCTTTAGAAGTATATAATTTAAGCAATAATCTTTTCGAATGCCTCGTTAAGATTATACTTACTGCTTCAAGGATTGGATTCTCAAATTTACTATTATTATTTTTAAAGCTTATTTTTATTTCTAAATCTCTATCATTAGTATTACAAAATACTTCATCATAAGGATTTATGAATTGATCCGCGTTACGACCAAATCCACCCAACATTAAACCTAAATGGTCATATGAAGGCTCAGATAAAAATTTGAATAATTTCCTAAATTCATAAAAAAATTTTAATATTGTTGATTTCCCAGAGTTATTTACTCCAATTAAAGCCGTAAAACCATCTTTCATCAAAAATGTTGCAGGATTTGAATCAGAAAAACATCTATAGTTTTTAAAAGTAATTTCAACGTCCATATTTTTACCTTTATTGCAGATTCTAATTATTTTGGATGAGTGTATGCTATAAAGTATTTATGTTGAGTGTTTGACCCAAGCAGTTTATTTCTCCTACCCTACCCCAAACCAAACACCTTTAAATCCCATCCCTACCTTTTCTATCTCATAAATAACACTCACAAATTTTACCGGTGACACTTTAATGAAATCCAGACTCTACAAATACTACCCCGAAGACTTCGGGGAACTCAAGGTTGACGTTTTGCACATGGACCTGGTGTTTGACGTCTTTGATGACCGGACGAATGTGAAGTCCATGTTAAGGGTGAAGACCCTGGGCGAACCAATCGAGAAGCTGGAGCTGAACTGCAGGGACCTGGAGGTCAGGGCTGTAAGCTGCATCCAGTACGAGGTACACTATAAGTACAGGAAGGCAGACGCTATCCTTGAGGTCAATTTCCTGGACCCGGTGCCGCCTGAGACTGAAATTACGGTTGTTACGGATACGGTGTGCAGGCCCACAAAGAATATCCTGGAAGGGCTTTACTATGACGAGACTCCCGCCGGGGCTCCTCCGCAGCAGATCACGCAGTGCCAGCAGTGGGGCTTCCAGCGAATCGTGCCCTGCATTGACGATATGTGTGCGAAGTGCACCTACAGGACAACCATCATAGCGGACTCGCGCTACACCAACCTGATCACCAACGGGGACGTTGTTGAGGAACGGCACACCATAAAGCCGGGCAGGGACAAAATCGTCTACGACAACTCGGTTACGCCCATGGCGACCTACCTCTTTTTCCTGGGCGTCGGGACCTATTCCACCTTCAGGCTGGAGTTCGAGTACCCGGACGGGGACTCTTTCATGCTGGAACTGCTGGTGCCGCCGGAATCCGAGGACGGGCCTGCAGGGAGGGCTCTTGACATCCTCTACGACTCCGTGATGTGGGTCTACCTCTTCACAGGCCCCGAACAGTACGACCCCGAAAAACTTGCAGTCCGGCAAAAGCTCTGGGAACTTGTCCGGCAGCGGGACCGGCTGAAGTACGGAGCCGGAGCATGGCCAGGCAAAGAAGCCACGGAAGCCTCAGGAGAAGCAGGAGAAACAGAAGCATCGGAAGCCACAGAAGCATCGGAAGCCGGGGAAGCCACGGAAACCACGGAAGCCGAAGAACCCGCAGCGCAGAAACTAGGGGAAATCCGGGCAGAGCTTGCAGAGCTTGTCGGCAGCATCAGCCCCGGATACAAATACACCGGGACCGTCTACCGGGAGATCGGGATGCAAAACTCGGACTTCGGGGGAATGGAAAACGTCGGGAACACCACGATTACCACCAACCGGATCATGCCCTTCGCGCAGATCACGGACCCTGCTTTCGAGTACATGATCAGGGTCAAAGTGCACGAGTACTACCACAACCAGAACGGGTCCGAGGTGACCGGAAAGAGCCCCTTCGAGATATGGCTCAACGAAGCCGTGACCGTAAACGTGGAAGAACAGTACCACGCCTTCCTTTTCGGGGAAGAATACCAGAGGCTCGGGCGGGTGCTCGACCTGCTCGCCCCGGGCTACGGGACCTTTGCCCTGGACTCCGGCGCAGCTTCCATGCCCATCATCCCGGACGGCTTCAACGACCCCAACGACCTGATAACAGCCGTCACCTACGTAAAAGCCCCGGAATTCGTGCGCATGGTCGAGACCCTGATAGGAAAGGAGACTTTCATCCGCGGCCTTGACAATTACTTCAAGAAATTCGGGCACTCGAACGCCAGCACCGGCGACTGGATCGAGGCCATGGAAGAAGCAAGCGGGCAGCCCCTGAAAGAGATGGCCGGGGTCTGGCTCAAACAGACAAAGTTCCCGGTAGTGGACATCGCCACGGAATACGACGAAGCTTCCCAAAACTTCACCTTCAGGCTCAAGCAGCGGGTCCCCGAAGGAGGAAAACCCTGGGACTTCCCGTTCAGGGCAGCCCTCGTAGACGAGAAAGGAAGCGACCTTGCCGAAGTCCTGGAACGGGTCAGCGGCAAGCAGGCGGAAATCACCGTGGAAAACGTTGCAAAGCCCGCCTTCCTCTCCCTGAACCGGGACTATTCCTTCTACGGGAAACTCGTCTACGACGCAAGCCCCGAAGAGCTCCTGCTCCAGGTCAGGAAGGACAGCGACATCATAGGCCGCTTCACCGCCTTCTACACCCTGGTGGACCGGGAAAAGCTGCGCCTCCTGAAAGACCCTGAAGCAAAACCCGGCGAAGACTTCGTCTCCCTCTACTACAAACTGCTCAACGACCGCGAACTTCTCGAAAAAGTCGGTGGGCAGTTCCTGGCCATCTTCGAGTCCGTGGAAGAGGAGGAATACGCCCACCGCTACCAGGCCCTCTATGAAGTGAAGCAAACCCTCCTCCGGGCCGTAGCCGCAAAGTACACAAACTCCCTGCTCTCAGCCTACCGCTACTTCGAAGAAGCCTCAGCCGCAAAAGGCGAGACCCTGAAAGAAGAAGCCCGGATCATCAAGAACCGGCAGGCCAAAAACGTCTGTCTCGGCATCCTGGCGTCCCTGGACACCCCCGATACCCACGGCCTTATCAAGCAGCAGTTCGAAGAAGCCACCTGTGCCTCGGACAGGCTCTCTGCCTTTGCCGCCTACCTGGACAGTTCCGCCCCGGACAAAGTGGATATCCTGCGGGCCTTTGAAGCGGAATCAAAGCAGAACCTGGTCGCCTGGGAAGCCTTCCTGGCAGTTATAGCCCGGAGCAGCAGCGCCGACGCCGTGGAACTCGTCCGGGAAATGGAAAAGTCCGAAGCCTTCCGGATCGAACAGGCCAACGACCAGCGCGCCCTCTACGCAAACTTTGCCCGCAACCGGAAAAAGTCCCTCCAGACCGAAGAAGGCCGCCGCTTCATGGCCGAAGCCCTCAGGAAACTTGCCCCGGTCAACGAATACAGCACCGTCCACATGCTAAACACCTTTGCGGATATCGACATGATGGAAAAGGAGTACCGCCTCCCCCTGGCAAAGCTCCTCGCCGACCTCCTTGCCGACCTGGACCCCGAAAAAGTCCCGAGCGTCTACAACAGGGCCAGGAAACTCCTGCTAGGAAACCCGAAGTCCCTGGGAGAGTACGAATCCGAATACGGAAAAAGCCCCGCCCTCGGACCTGAAACCCCCAAGAAGTAAACTCGGGAAAGTCTAGTACCAAAACGCCACAACCCAAAACCTCACACGGCCCGGTAGAAACGAAACAACAAAACAAAATGTTTCCCGGGTCAACTTTTTTTCATTTTCCTGCCGAACTCCAGACAGGACCTCCTTTTTTCGTACAGCTTTCAAAGTTCCCGGGTCCCACCCCGTTCCCGAAGGGAACGGCTTTTCCCTGAAAATGAAGAGGAAAGAAGAATTGTAATTTCAACCAGCCTTGCGACTTCTTTTCATATCATATGTACAGTTACCCCCGGGTAAATTCTTATGATTAAACAGAATGAAGGTTTCCGGGAGCTTATTAAGCTTCAAACCAGACCATTATTAAGGAAGAGTAAGGAGATGGCACGGGCAAATTTGTGAAGGCAAATGCTTCTTCCATGCAATTTCCAGGAAAAAGCCGCTCGCTTCGCGCTGCTTGCGAGCGTGGGTGGGCATGGGAAAAGGGAGTTGATGGTTGCCCCGGGTTTGTAGAAGAGCGGCAAAACAAGAATCCCAAAAAAGATCAGATCAGCAAGAAAAAAGAGAACCCGGAAGTCACAAGCAAGATAGAGACCAGCAGGCTGGGGATCCAGAGAGACATCCGGGAAAAATCCTCGGCTCTCAGCTCTTTGTAAGCCTCCTGGTAGCTCCAGAAAGCGAGCACGTAAACCACCGAACCGGTAAGAATAAAGATGGAAGCAACAAGGGGAGCAAGCCAGGAATGAGTGCCTGAAGCCATGAAAATGGAAACCCCGAACCCCGCAATCACGGAAGCAAGTCCCGTCCTGAGCCAGGCGCTAAAAGTGCGTTCGCTGTCCAGCAGGGCACGCTGACGGGCAACCTTATTGTTTTCCTGTGCAAGTTTTTCGAGCTCGATTTCAGGCATTTTTCTTCCTCCCGGGGCATTCCGTGAATCATGATGCCGGATTCTGACAATGAGTTTAGATGATGAGTTAAGATAAAGGATACCGACACGGATTTCGATAAGGGATTTTGATCAGCAATTCTGATTTGAAAAAAATCAGATAAGAAGAAATATATATTCATAATAAATAAATATTAGCAAGAAGTCACGGGACCTGAGGGGAGCAGGTGTAAACCGTTCACTTCACGAATAAGGATAAAACGGAATGGGAAATATCCCGAATGCGGAAAATCCGGAACAGGAAGAATGCCAGAGTCTTTAGAGGTGGGGGAATGTCAGAGGGATTTGAAGAACTGTTTCTGAACTTTTTTTCCTTTTTATTCAGTATAGTGGGCTCGCTGCTCATAATCTATGGAGGACTCCGGGCCACTGCCGAGCTTATCCTTTTTGAACTCTTCAAGAAGCCGTACAAATACCAGAATATAAGAAAAGAACTTACAAACAGAATAGTCTTCGGACTGGAGTTCTTTATCGCAGCGGATGTCCTGCAGACCGTACTGAACCCGTCCCGGGATGAACTGTTCCTCCTGGGGACAGTCGTACTGATCCGGACAATCCTCGGCTATTTTCTGAGCAAAGAAGTCACAGAATACCAGCTCGACTGAAAGCAGGCTGCCAGCTAATGCTTTATTTATGTTTTTTTCCCGTATCCGGACTGAAAATGCTCCCGAAGACAGGATATTATAATATGCATTATATAGTATGAATAGAGCTTCGGGTGCGTTAGATCCACGAAGAGCACGCAAGGGGAATTCATTATTCCGAGACTATTCGTCTTTCCGAGACCATTCATCATTCCGAGACCATTCGTCTTTCCAAGACTATCCACCTTTCCGAGACTATTCATTTATCTTCCCCTTTATCCCATCTTTTCACAGGGAGGGGCCTGAAAATGGAAATGTACTTAATAGCCGCCCTGGGCCTGGCGGGCCTGTACATGGCCTGGAACATCGGGGCAAACGACCTGGCAAACGCAATGGGAACGGTTGTCGGGACAGGAGCCCTTTCACTCCGGAAAGTCATAGTCCTGGCTGCCATTTTCGAGTTCCTGGGAGCGGTCTTCTTCGGGAAAAGGGTCACGACAACCATCGCAAAAGGGATCGTGCCAATCGACCTGGTAGGGAGCATCGACCCCAATTTAGTCGTTATAGGGATGCTTGCCGCAATCCTTGCTGCCGGGCTCTGGGTTACTTTTGCGACCTTCTACAACCTGCCGGTCTCCACCAGCCATGCGACCGTAGGCGGGGTCCTGGGTTTCGGACTTTCCGTTGCCTATCTCGGAATCATCCCTTTTTCCGCAATCAACTGGCCTGTCATGCTGCGAATCGTTTTGAGCTGGTTCATCTCTCCCGTGATGGGGGCCGTTCTCGGCTTCAGCATCTTTGTCCTGATCCGGACCCTGGTCCTGCACAGGGCGGAAGGAGACGTGGAAAAGTACTTCGTTCCCCTTCAGGTCCTTACAGCCTGCTACATCGCCTTTGCCCACGGTTCCAATGACGTCGCAAGCGCCATAGGCCCGATTTCGGCCGCCTTCACTGCCCTGGGGATTATAGGCGAGGAAATTCCGGACTGGATTTTTGTGTTAGGGGGCCTGGGAATAGTGCTCGGTCTTGCTACCTGGGGCTACAAGGTAATCGAAACTATCGGCTCGAAGATTACTGAACTTACCCCCTCCAGGGGTTTTTCCGCTCAGTTTGCAACAGCCTCCGTGGTCCTTCTCCACAGCTACATCTCCCTTCCGATTTCCACCACCCATATCCTGGTAGGTTCGGTCATAGGGGTCGGGCTGGCAAGAGGACTTTCATCCGTGGATTTAAGTGTTATCTGGAAGATAATATTTTCATGGGTAGTGACTGTCCCCGTGGCAGCCGCAACATCGGCCCTTATATTCATGGGGCTTAAAGGGGTTGGAATATAATGTCAAGGAAATACCAGCGTACGGTAATCGAAGTTTTCGGGAAGCCACCTTTTCTTCCTCTCGATGAACACGCCCGAAAAGCACAAATTGCAGCCTGTAAACTGGACGAAGCCGTACAGGCATATTTTGAAGGAGACATGGAAACGCTGCACAGGCTCTGCGTTGAGATAGACAGGCTCGAAGAAGAAGCCGACTACATCAAACAAAAGATCCAGGCAAGTCTCTCAGCATCCGTAAAGCTGCCCGTGGACCCTAAACACCTCCTTGATTTCCTCACCGAACAGGACAAGATAGTAAACGATGCCCGGAACGCCGCCTACTGGATGGAACTCCGGGAATACGAAGAACTGGCCCCGGAAATAAAAAAGGGCTTCCTGGAACTGGCCTCAAAGACGAAGGAAACCGTTGAAAAATACTATACCCTGATAGAAAAATTGTATAAACTGGTCGAACTCTCCTTCAGCAAGAAGAAAATAAAAGATGCCTTCGAAATCGTGCCCGAAGTAGACAGGCTCGAACACGAAGTAGACAGAATAGAATCCGAACTCACAAAACACATTTTTGCAGAACAGGAAAAACTTCACGGAGCCGGGATCTGCCACCTTCTCGAACTCGTGGAAAAAATAGGGGACCTCGCAGACAAATCCGTAAGCTCCACCGACGCCCTGCAGACAATGGTAATCCGCAGGTAAATCAATAGCTTTACCGGTTTATTGATTTCCAACTTATTTTCAACCCGGTTAAACTTGTATTAAACAGAGTTTAATTTATTTTAAACCGAGTTTAACTTATTTTAAATCCAGCCAAACTTATTTAAAATATTGTTAGTGTTTACGGCGAGCCTTTAGAGCATATAACTTAAAAGGATATAGCCTTTAGAGAACGTAGCCTTTAGAGCTCATAGAACACACTCTTAACACATCTCTTAACAGCGTTTCCATCCGGACCATAACCTGAAAACAGTATAATTTAAAAGCAAGTAGCGTGTTAAGGATACAAAATATTATTAAACTCTAATAATATACTAACCCGAAACCCCGGACAACAATCTGAAAGCGGTCCGAAAAGGATTGGAAACAGATCCGAAAAGGATTGGAAACAGATCCAAAAAGGATTGGAACAGATCCGGAACAAATAAGAAATTACACTTATTCAGAATCATCAGAAACAGGAGCAATTTAATGTATCATTTGAAATGTATCGAATGCGGTGCGGAGTATTCAAAGGACGAGGTAATTTACACCTGCAGAAAATGCGACGGACTGCTTGATGTCATTTATGATTATTCTTCAATCAAAATTGATATGGAAAAATTAAAAACCGAGTGCCCTTCCGTCTGGAAGTACGCAAAACTCCTCCCCATAGAAAGGGAACCCGTGACCATCCGTGAAGGCGGGACCCCCCTCTACAAATGCGACCGCCTGGCTGAAAAGATAGGGGTCAAGGAGCTCTACGTGAAACATGAGGGGATGAACCCCACAGGCTCTTTCAAAGACAGGGGCATGACCGTGGGAGTTTCAAAGGCTCTGGAACTCGGGATGGACACCGTTGCCTGCGCATCTACCGGGAACACTTCCGCAGCCCTGGCAATCTATGGGGCAAAAGCAGGCATCCCGGTTGTCGTGCTGCTCCCGGCAGGAAAGGTCGCTCTCGGGAAGGTAGCCCAGGCCCTCATGCACGGGGCAAAAGTCCTCAGCATCCGTGGGAACTTCGATGACGCCCTTGCTCTTGTGCGTACCCTCTGCTCCCAGGAAAAGATCTACCTCCTGAACTCCATCAACCCCTACCGGCTGGAAGGCCAGAAGACCATCGGGTTCGAGATCGTGGACCAGCTTGGCTTCAAAGTCCCGGACAGGGTGGTCCTGCCGGTAGGAAACGCCGGAAACATTACCGCAATTTACAAAGGCTTTCGGGAATTCAGGCTGCTCGGCATAACCGATGAAGTCCCGAAAATGACCGGGATCCAGGCCGAAGGCTCCTGCCCGATCGTAAAAGCTATCAAGAGCGGAGCTCCGGCAATTACCCCGGAAATGAGCCCGGAAACCATTGCAACGGCAATCCGGATCGGGAACCCGGTAAACGCAACCAAGGCCCTGACCGCGATCAGGGACTCTGACGGCACTGCCGAATCCGTAACCGACGAGGAAATCGTAGAAGCCCAGAAAGACCTTGCCAGGCTCGAAGGCATAGGTGTGGAACCCGCAAGCGCAACCTCGGTAGCCGGCCTAAAGAAACTGGTAGAGCTGGGCGTCATAGGAAAGGACGAAACCGTCGTCTGCATAACCACCGGCCACCTCCTCAAGGATCCGGAAGAAGTAATCGAAGTCTGCGAAGACCCGATTGTCGTGGACGCGAATATAGAATCCATCCGAAAAGCCATCTTCGAATAAGAAAATAGCCGTCTTCGGGAAGGAAAAAATAAGCGTTTGAAGAGAAAACATATCCTGAAGATACATATTGAAGATAAGTATTTAGGTGCCGGAACCGTAAACAGTTGAAAGTTTGGCTGGAATAAAAGCAAACCCTAAGGCCCAAAAGACCCGAAAGTTGGCCAAAAGGAAGGGAACTGAAACGGATTCCGGGACTTTCTGTATTTTTACAGTTCTCCAGAATTGACTCTTATAAACTGAAAGCTATATCCTTTATCAAATACTCATTGAAATCAAATACTCATTGAAATCAAATATCCATTAAATCGAATATCCATTAAATCAAACACTCTTTAAAATTACACCTTCTTTCTTATCACAATCATCCAGGGGCGTGAACGCGAATGGAGCAGGACTACAAACCACAAGAAATAGAAGCGAAATGGCAGAAAAAGTGGAACGAAAGCAGGGTTTTCGAAGCCGAACCCGATGACCGGGAAAAGTTCTTTATCACCATCCCCTACCCCTACCTGAACGGGAACCTGCATGCAGGACACACCCGGACCTTCACAATCGGGGACGTTGTGGCCCGGCACAAGCGGATGCTCGGCTATAACGTGCTCTACCCTATGGGCTTTCACGTGACCGGCACGCCCATCGTTGGGCTGGCGGAACTGATCGCAAGCCGGGACCCCCAGACCATGGACGTCTATGAGCGCCTGCATGGGATTCCGGGAGACATCCTGCCCACCCTGGACACCCCAGAAAAAATCGTAGACTATTTCAAAGTGGAATCCGAAAAAGCCATGCGCATGATCGGCTACTCCATTGACTGGAGGCGCAAGTTCACGACCACGGACGCCACCTACAAGAAGTTCATCGAGTGGCAGTACACCCGCCTGGAAGAAAAAGGGCTGATCGTGAAAGGCTCCCATCCCGTGAAATGGTGCCCGAACGACAACAACCCCGTGGAAGACCACGATATCCTGCACGGGGAAGAAGCCACAATCGTGGACTACACCCTGGTCAAGTTCCGCTACAAAGACCTGGTCCTCCCCTGCGCAACCCTGAGGCCCGAGACCACCTTCGGGGTGACCAACCTCTGGATAAACCCGGATGTTGACTACGTCAAGGCCAGGGTCGAAAAAGAAGGAATAGTCGAGTACTGGGTGGTAAGCAAGGAAGCCTACCGGAAACTCACTTTCACGGACAGGGAAGTCGAACACGTCGAGGACGTGCCCGCAAAAGACATCATAGGGATCATGCTCACAAACCCGGTCACCGGGGATGAAATAATCTCCCTGCCCGCCTCATTCGTAAAGCCGGGGAACGGCAGCGGAATCGTCATGAGTGTACCCGCCCACGCTCCCTTTGACTACCTGGCGCTCCGCGACCTCTATGACGCCGACCTGAGCGGGTTCGGGATTACAAAGGACCTCCGGGAAATCGCCCTGATCTCCCTTATCAAGGTCCCGGAATTCGGGGAATTCCCGGCAAAAGAAATCGTGGAAAATATGGGAATCGAGTCCCAGACCGATCCGAAAGCCGAGGAAGCAACAAAGATCGTCTACAGGAGAGAGTTTCACGGCGGGGTCCTGAAAGAAATCACCGGCAATTACAAGGATTACCCGGTTTCGAAGATCAAGGACGTGCTTACACAAGACTTCATAGGCAAAAACGTCGGGGAAGTCTTCTACGAATTCAGCGAACCTGTGGTCTGCCGCTGTGGGACCCCCTGTGTTGTGAACATGGTGAAAGGCCAGTGGTTCCTGAACTACTCGAACCCCGGCTGGAAGGCCAAGGTCTACAAATGCCTCAGCCAGATGCGGATCATTCCCGCAGAATACAGGGTCGAGTTCGAGAACAAGGTCGACTGGCTCAAGGACAAGGCCTGCGCCCGCAGGAAAGGCCTGGGCACCCTCCTGCCTTTTGACAAGGAGTGGCTTATCGAGTCTCTGGGGGACTCCACAATCTACATGTGCTACTATATTGCCGCCAAGTTTATCGAAAGGGGAGACCTGAAAAAGGAACAGCTCAGCCTGTCCTTCTTTGACTACGTGTTCTTCGGGAAAGGTGATGCAGCCGAAGTGGAGGAAGAAACCGGCATAGCCCCCGAAGTCCTTGAGGAAATCCGCCGCGATTTCACTTATTGGTACCCTGTGGACCTGCGCTCCTCCGGGAAAGACCTGGTCCCGAACCACCTGCTCTTCTTCCTCTTCCACCACGTGGCCCTCTTCGACGAGGAACTCTGGCCAAGAGCCCTTGCGGTAAACGGCTTTGTCTCCCTGGAAGGCCAGAAGATGAGCAAGTCCAAAGGCCCGATCCTGACCCTGGAAAGCGCGGTCAGCGAGTACGGGGCCGACATCACCAGGATGTATATCCTCTCCACCGCCGAACAGACCCAGGACGCGGACTGGCAGACTGCAGGGGTTGACTCAGCCCGCAGGCAGGTGGACCGCTTCTACTACTTTGCAAGGGACCTGATCCGGAGTGAAGAACGCTCAGATATCGGGACCGAGCTCAAGCAGATTGACCGCTGGATGCTTTCCCGGATGCAGTACCATATCCGGGAGACAAATATCGCCCTGGACGCCATCCAGACCAGAAACGCAATCCAGAACTCTTTCTTCCTGCTCTTTAACGACCTGCGCTGGTACCAGAGGAGAGGCGGAAAAGCCCTGCTCTACTACGTCCTGGATAACTGGGTCCGCCTGATGGCTCCCTTCACCCCGCACCTCTGCGAAGAAATCTGGGAAGCCATGGGCCATGAAGAACCGATCTCCTTTGCCCAGTACCCCCTCTACAACGAAGACCTCATAGACGAAGGTGCCGAACTTGCCGAGGAACTGGTCAAAAACACTCTGGGTGACGTCGAAGAGATCATCAGGGTCACCAGGATGAACCCGGAAAAAATCTACCTCTACACCGCCCCTGCCTGGAAGAACGAAGCCGTGAAATGCGCCTGCGAAATGCAGGCAGAAGGCTCCCTGGAAGTAGGCACCCTTATCAAGGCTCTCATGTCCAACCCGGAAATGAAACGTTTCGGCAAGGAAATCCCCAAATTCGTCCAGAAACTCATCCCCGAATTAAAGAGCGGCGGAGCCGAACGTTACGAAGCCGTAGTCGGAATGGAAATGGAAGAAAAGGCCCTCCTCGAAGAAGCCACCACCTTCCTGGAACACGAAATCGGCTGCCCTGTCGAAGTCCAGAGCGCCGACAACCCCGAATACGACCCCGAAAAGAAGACCAGGTTCGCCGAACCGCTGAGACCTGCGATTTATATTGAAAAAAAGAAGGAAGAATAAAGATCAAAGCTGAACCAAATTGTTCAGAATGAAAATACTTATCCGGGTAAAATACTAAACCCGGAACCTCTTTATTTTTTCACAGTTTATTTTGTTGTTTCTCTTACTATTTTTCGCACTGTATTTTGCTATTTTTCCCTCTCTTTTGCGATTTTTCGCACTGTATTTTGCTCTCTTATTTTGTTCTTATCCTGATCCCGAGTTGCATTTTTTGATCAAAGCCTGCTCCGAAAAATCAGCTCAGAGAATAAATCCCTGTCATCGGCATCCACCCAGCCTGTGATGTAAAGCACTGCTGCGAACAGGGGTATGGAGAGAACGCTCAGGAATAAGATTCCCGTATACGGCCTTAAGAGGAGAATGAGCAGGGAAATTGCGGCTGCACCCGTAAGAGGGGAGACAGTTTCGCGAAACAAACTTTTGTGTAAAAGGTTTTTCCGAATCCAGAACATGCCGAACAGCATTGCCCCGAATTCGGCAACTACGGTGGCAACTGCAGCCCCGGTGTAGCTGAACGAGGGGATTAAAGCCAGGTTTAAAACCACGTTCAGGAATGTAGCCAGGATTGCCATTTTTGAGATTATTTGCTGGTTTCCGCTCGAAACACAGGTGGAACTGACAAGGACATTCACAAACATGAGAGCGGTTGCCCAGATCAGGATTTGCAGTGCAGCTACTGAACTCTGGTATTCCGGCCCGTAAATCGCAAGAATGATTTTCTCCGAACTAAAGGTTACCAGGACAGCGACCAGCAGGCCTGTGGAAAAAAGGTACTTGAAGGCTTTAGCATATGTAAATCCGAAGGAGTTAGAAGAGTCTTTGAAATATTTTGACATCAGGGGAAAAGTGGAAGTTGTAAATGCCGTGGGTAAAAAAACAAAGGCCTCTGTTAACCTATAGGCCGCGGAATAAAAACCTACATCGAGATCCCCTTTCAAAAAGGAAAGCATCAGGACGTCGACCCTGAAATATATCACGGAAAAAACCGAGGCTATTGCAACCGGAATTGCCTCTCGTATTATTTTTTTCATTAAATCCGGATCTACATTGAAAGATACGTTTACGAGTTTCTTTGAAAAGACGACCATCAGGAAATTATGCACAAAAGTGGCTGAAACCGAAGCAAAAACAAAAAAAGGCAGCGTTAAATTCCTTGAAATAGCCAGGAGGACAAGGGCAAGGAAGAAGAGTTTACTGACAAGGTTGAAAAATAAGGAGTATTCCATCCTCAATTTTGTCTCGTATATAATCCCGTAGCAACTGGCTCCGCTTAAAAGCAGCCCGAAAGAAGCTATATACAACACATTTTTTGTGGAAGGGGGAAAATCCAGGAGAGCTATGGCAAAAAAAGCTAAAGCCAGCGCAGCCAGCGAAAGGGAGACCTTGAGAATTGTCCCGTTGCCAATAAGTTTCCCCGCCTCCCGGGGTTCCCTTGCGGCTTCCCTGACGAGGATTTTATGAATCCCCAGGTCCGGGATAAAGCTGAAAAAGTAGATGAAAGCAAAGGCAAAAGAAAATTTCCCGAAGTCTTCCGGACCCAGATAACGGGCAATGTAGAGCAAAGCAACGAAACCAAGTATTTTCGTCGCTATGCCGCTAAAAAACAAATACCCACTGTTTTTGGCAAGACGTTTTATCGTGCTCATAAAAATATCTGAAAAGGTTACACAATCCAAAAATATAACTCTATTGCTAGTGGACTTCCCTTCCCGACCGTATAAATCAAAGATCAATCAAACTATCAATCAAACTATCAATCAAACTATCAATCAAACTATCAATC
>CBFCWE010000084.1:0-19205 GCA_965601435.1 uncultured Methanosarcina sp. | reverse complement strand
ACCGACAAAATCCTCGTCAGACAGGAAAAAGCTCCTGTCTCCATTAAATGATAACAGAAATGTTATGATCTTCACCCACACAACAGAGCCGTGTGAGGGAATTGATACAAGGCATTTCTGGTATATAAACTTTCCCATTGAAGGGAAAATTCGATGAGTTTGAACATAATTTTGAAGAGTGAAGAAAGAACCCAGCAAAACTGGCACTTTCCAAGTTACTTAATAGATCGTTTTTTTAGCATCGTTTTTAACAATTATTGTTTTTCAACAAGGCACCTTCAATACCATTTTTCAACTTCCGTTTTTTCGGCACCTTAATAATCGTTTTTCCAATACCGTTTTTCACTCCCTGTGAACGCATTGCGCCCTGAGAGCAACCCTAGAATAGCACACCTACTATATATAAGTTTCTATTGAAATATAGAAAAAGTCAACATGAAAGAAATTTTCCGGGGTAAACGTGGTATTTATATACCAGAAACGTACATCCATGTAATTGATTATCATGGACGTGAAAACTGAAAGAAGGGATCGATTTTTACATCGAACCCATGCAGAATAAAAAGATAAGCGTTTTTGACACTACCCTGCGTGACGGAGAACAGACCCCGGGAGTTTCTCTTACTTCTTCTCAGAAGCTGGAAATTGCCCATCAACTGGATAAACTCGGGGTTGACATGATAGAAGCGGGGTTCCCGATCTCCTCAGAAGGAGATAAAGAATCCGTAAAATCGATTTCTAATGCCGGACTTGATGCGGTAGTCTGCGGACTTTCCCGCGTGCTGACAAAAGATATCGATGCCTGTTTTGAAAGCGACGTTGGCCTTGTGCACACTTTCGTCCCGACATCGGATGTACAGCGAGTTTACACCATAAAAAAGAGCCGGGAAGAAGTAGTTGACCTGGCAGTGAAAGCTGTCGAGTATATCAAGGACCACGGGCTGAAATGCATGTTTTCTGCAATGGATGCCACGAGAACCGAACCTGCTTATATGATGGAAGTTTTCAAGGCGGTCCAGGACGCAGGCTGCGACATCATCAATGTACCCGATACTGTCGGAGTAATGTCCCCTTCCGCGATGCGCGGGATGATAAAAGACGTAGCAAAGGACATCAGAATTCCCATCGACGTACACTGCCATAACGACTTCGGGCTTGCGGTAGCAAACAGCCTGATGGCGGTAGAAGCAGGAGCATCACAGGTACAGGTCACAATAAACGGAATTGGGGAGCGGGCAGGAAACGCCGACCTTTCTCAGACCGTGATGGGGCTGACGGCGATCTACGGCGCACAGACGAATATCAGGACCGAATACCTCGTTGAAACCTCAAGAATGATTGAGAACTACACCGGAGTCAGGCTCCCGCCAAATACACCTGTAGTCGGGCAAAACGCCTTTTCCCACGAATCGGGGATCCACAGCCACGGTGTCCTTGAGAAGTCCGATACCTTTGAACCTGGCATCATGACCCCGGAGATGGTAGGGCACAGGCGGCGTATTGTTCTCGGAAAGCATACAGGCACCCACGCAGTCAAGAAGTCTCTTGAGTCTGCCGGCATAAAAGCCAATGAAAAACAGCTTGAAGAGATTGTGTGCAAGATCAAGGAAATTGCAAATAAAGGCAAACAGATCACTGATGCCGACCTTTTTGCAGTTACTTCTGCCGTGCTTGGAAAAGCAAGCTCCGAAGAAGAACTGATCAAGCTCAAAGAAGTTTCCGTGATGACCGGGAACATCCTGACACCCACTGCCGTGGTCAAGGCAAGCATCGGCGGCAAAGAAGTCATTGCCGCAAACACAGGGCTTGGCCCGGTGGATGCCGCCCTTAAAGCTGTCAGGGATATCCTGGGAGAGCGCAACCGCTTCAAACTCCAGGAATTCAGGATAGATGCCATCTCAGGGGGAGCAGATGCCCTTGCTGACGTGTATATTGGCCTTGAAAACGAAAAAGGCAGGATTGTAACTGCCAGGGCCGCAAACCCGGATATAGTCATGGCCTCCGTGGAAGCCCTCGTGAATGCCATGAACCTGCTGTATAAAGATAAAAACTGAAAAAAATGAGCTGAAAAACAGTTGAAGAACTGAGAATTCAACTGGAGAACAGCAACTCATAACAAAAAACCGGATAAGGCCGGGCATCCTGTGAGGCTTTAAGGTTTGCATTCCGGAACTGTTTATATTCTGGGACCGAATGCATAAAAAGTAAAATAAAATGAAATGAAATACAGGACCCATGCCTTATCCAATTATTGATTCTCACTGTCACCTTGATTTTCCCAAATTTAACCGCGACCGGCACGAGGCTATCGAAAGAGCCCGGGAAGCCGGGGTCGTGGGGATGGTTAATTCCGGGATTTCCTTAAAAGGCAACCGTATGAGCCTCGAACTTGCGGAAAAATACGAGGACATCCACGCAACCCTCGGTTTAAGCCCTGACATCGGAAGGGAAGGAAGCGAAGAAGAAATCAATGCTATCCTGGCACAGATCGAAGCAAATGTCAAAAAAGCAGTAGGGATCGGGGAAGCGGGCCTGGATTACCAGGACTGCAAAACGGATGCCGAAAAAGAATTCCAGGCTGCCTCTTTTGAAAAAGTTATCGAGCTTGCAAAAAACTTCGAAAAACCCCTTGTTGTGCACGCCCGGAAAGCCGAAGCCGAAGCCCTTGAAATGGTCCGGGACGTGGACACCGTGGTTTACCACTGCTACAGCGGCCCACTAAAGACCATGAAAGAAATCGTGGACGCTGGATACCACATTTCCCTGGCAACCCTTGTCTGTTTTTCCGAACATCACCAGGCTCTGGCAGCCGAACTGCCCCTGGAAAACCTGCTTCTGGAAACCGACAGTCCCTTCCTGTCCCCCCGGAAAGGGAGAAACGAGCCCTCATTTATCGTGGACTCGGTTCCTGTAATCGCAAAGCTCAAGGAAATGGAGCCGTCAGAAGTTGCAAAAGCGGCCACTGAAAACGCACGCAGGGTTTTTAACATCTAAGATTTTTATATGAGAAAAAAGGAGGAAATCCATGGAAGTCCAGTACATCTGCCCCACTGCTTATGATTCCAGTGTCTACCTCGTTAACAGAAAGGTACTGATCGATACGGGCATGAGCAGCGAGCTCATCATCAAGGAACTGGAAAGTTACATAAGGATCACCGACCTGGAACTTATCATCCTGACCCACTGCCACTACGACCATGCCGCCGCCGCTGCAACTATTGCGGAAAAAAGCGGGGCTGAGGTCGGCATCCACAAAGCCGATCTGGAAGGCGTAAATAACGATTACCTGAGCGTGTCCGTCCTTTTCGGAGAACGGGCTCCCACGGTCAAACCCACCATTACCTACGAGGAAGGGGACAGGATCCCCATCGGAAACGGGGAATTCCTGGAAGTAATCCACACCCCGGGACATTCAAGGGGGAGCATCTGCCTCTACGAGCCCGTTTCAAAGAGCCTCTTTTCAGGAGACACCGTTTTTCCCGGCGGAGGATTCGGGAGGACGGACTTTGACGGCTGTGAGCCTGAAAAGATGCCAAGCTCCATAGAAAAACTCACAAAACTTGACGTAAAAAACCTGTATTCGGGCCACGGGGCACCCACTGACAGGGATGGGAACAAGCAGATCATGGCTTCGTACCGGATGTTGAAGATGATGCAGGGCGGCTTTTAAAGAAGTGATTTTAAAAGTCGGAAACACCTGAAAACAGAGTGATGCAGATCATGACAAATCCAGGGAAAAAATATAACGGAAAACCGGAACCTTCCGCGGCAAAAAAAGCAGAATATGAAAGAAAAAAGAAGGGAAAAACAGGGGAAAAAAACAGGGGAAAAACCAGGGAAAAAACCAAGACAAAAGCGGCAAAAGATGCAAAATCTCCTATGCCCAACATACACAATGTACCACACAGTGCACCCGTTTCAAAATTCCTCCCCATGAGCTTGGACGAGGCAAAAGCTCGGGGCTGGGACGAACTTGACATAATCTTGGTCACCGGGGACGCCTATGTGGACCATTCTGGTTTTGGAACCGCAATAATAGGCAGGGTGCTTGAAGACGCGGGATTCAGAGTAGGGATTATTGCCCAGCCCAGCTGGGAAAGCCCTGAGGATTTCAAAAAACTGGGCAAACCAAGGCTCTTTTTTTCCGTAAGTGCGGGAAACATGGATTCCATGGTAAGCAACCTGACCGCGGGGTTGAAAGCGCGGGAAAAGGACGCATACTCCCCCGGGGGCAGGGCAGGGCTTCGCCCAAACAGGGCAGTGATAATTTACTCGAACCGGATAAAGGAAGCATTCCCTGAAGTCCCTATCGTGCTCGGGGGAATCGAGGCATCCCTGAGGCGTTTTGCACATTACGATTATCTTTCGAACAAGGTCAGGCAGTCCATTCTGGCAGACGCCCCAGCCGACCTTCTGGTCTACGGCATGGGGGAACTGCAAATCACCGAGATTGCCAGGAGGCTGCAGGCCGGGGAAAACGTCAAAGAGATCCGGGATATACCGGGTACTGTCTGGAAAATGGAAGTTAAGGAATGGAAAGCAAAAAAAGCCGGAAATGATACTTACACTGAGAAATCAACTGAGAAATCAACTGAGGAATCAATTGAAAAATTCACTGAAAAACGCGTGGAAATCCCCTCCTTTTCCGAAGTTTCGCAGGACAAAGCCGCCTTTGCAAAAGCCTTCCGGATGTACTTTCTGGAACAGAACCCTGTAAAAGGAAAAAACGTTGTCCAGCCCCACCCCAAAACCGTGATTGTGCAGAACATGCCAATGCGCCCCCTGAATGAAGGGGAAATGGACCGGGTCTACGAACTGCCTTTTACAGGAAAAGCCCACCCCTCCTATAAAGAACCCATACCTGCCCTTGAGATTGTCGAGTTTTCCCTGACCACTCACAGGGGCTGTTTCGGAGGCTGCTCTTTTTGCGCAATCACCCAGCATCAGGGACGCATGATAGCTAGCAGGAGTATCGAGTCAATCCTGAGGGAAGCTAAAAAGCTTACGAAAAAGCCTGGTTTCAAAGGCATAATCAATGGGGTTGGAGGCCCTACTGCGAATATGTACGGCATGAGCTGCAAAAACTGGGAAAAAAAAGGAGCCTGCCTAGACAAAGTCTGCCTCTGCCCGAAGAGTTGTCCTGCCCTTGACAGCAGCCATAAAAAACTACTCGAACTAATGCGCTGTCTACGGGAAATTCCAGGGGTTAAAAAGGTTTTTACAGGCTATGGAATCCGTTTTGACCTTGCCCTTGAAGATGAAGAGTACCTGGAAGAACTCTGCGCCCACCACATCAGCGGGCAGTTGAAAATCGCTCCCGAACATTTCTCAAAGCGGGTCACCGACGCAATGTGCAAACCGGGAAAGGAAGTTTACGAGCGGTTTTCCCAAAAATTCGAAGCCCTCAACAAAAAATGCGGCAAAGAGCAGTACATAATAAACTTTCTCATGTCAAGCCACCCGGGCTGCACCCTCGAAGACATGATCGAAATGGCAGAATACATGCGGGACAAAGGGGGATACAACGAACAGGTCCAGGATTTTACCCCCACCCCAATGACGGTTTCCACCTGCATGTACTATACCGGGATTAATCCCTTCACAGGCAAGAAGGTCTACGTTGCGCGGAGCAAGAAAGAAAAAGCCATGCAAAGAGCCCTTATGCACTATAAGAACCCTGCAAACTACGACCTTGTATATGAGGCCCTGGAAAGGGCGGGGAGACTGGACCTTGTGGGAAATGCCTGGAACTGTTTGATAAGGAGAAGAAAAAGGTAAAGAGAAGTCCAGCACCCATATTTTAACTTCATCCCCCCTGGCACTCGCGCATGAAAACCCGCATTTGCCCACTCAATGCCCCGCAGTAGAGATGCCAGGGCTTTTCCTTGACCTCAATTACCAGCTGTTCTTCCCCGTCCCAGGTAAAATAAGCAACTATCTCGTTTCCCTCGAGCACCCCTGAATTTCCGGGCGAAACCTCCAGCCCGTATTCTTCAAGTTTTTTCTTCATGCACTTGAATACGGCCGGAGTCACATTTTTAAACTTGATCCCCCGGCACCCTTCCTCTTCCAATCTCCTTCCGGTCATGTCCGGTTTTCTCCTTGTTTTCTCCCTGTTTCCTCTTATCTTCTATTTCTTAAACCGAATGTCCATATCCGGCTGGCTTTCAAACAACTAATTAAAAAATAATAAAGTCAGATTTTTCACAAATGGTCCACCACCCACAACCAGTACAAAAGAGTATAGAATTTTATAAATTCTCAAGCCTATAAAAAAATACTCAAAATTGTAAAAAATAAATCCCCTGATTGCCCGGGATATGAGAAAAGAAAATTTCTGCATCCCGAACCCGGGATGAGACATTTTTTAGAGAATCCTTCATTTTTAAAAAGATGTATTTTTAAGAGGCGAGGACAGGGAAGATTCCCTGCCCTGGATTTTTCATTTTAATTCCCATGGCACTGGTGTACGAAGTCCTGAATTTTTCCTGTTGCAGTGCCGCAGCTGATGAAGAAGGGTTTCTGTTTGACCGTGATGGTAAGGTTTGAAGCACCGTCCCAGTCAAAATCAGCTACTACACCGTGTCCCGAAAGTTCTCCTTTCTTTCCGGAGGGAACATGGATTCCGGCTTCTTCGAGTTTCTTTTTCATACAATTGAATACATCGGGTGTAACGTGGTGAAACGTTACAGGACTGCATGCCATATTCTTTTTCTCCTTCTGGTGTTTTAATAGGGTTGGATTTTCCATTCTGGTTTTTTGAAATTGATTTTTTGAAATTGGAGGGTTGGATGTTTGCCGTGCAACCCAATGGAAAGGAACACTGCTGAAAAGAAAATGTAATCAAGACAGCAGGTAGACGGGGTCCTGTCCTTTGCACATCCAAACATACACAAAATAATGTAACACTTGACAGTATAAAAAATTTACGGAACGCCTCAAAATGATTTCCGGATTAACACCGGATTCCCGGAAAAACAGTATGATGGGATATAGAAAGAGACAGCCAAACCTTTTTCCATCATATATGAACCAAACTTAAGACATTAATCGAATCCATAACTTCTAAAAAATACAAAAAATACAAAAAGTACAAAAAATACAAAAAGTACAAAAAACCCAAAAAGTACATAAGGAATAAAATTTGTGAGTACCCCCACGCCCCACTCTCTTATTTCCAATCAGCTGTCTTAAATCCCCTCTGCTTTCCTTATTTCCTCTGACATTCCTTTATGAAATTTTTTATTTTTCCTGATACTGCACTGCATCCGATAATGAATGGTTTCTCCGTGATCGTCACAGTAAGCTTCGACTCCCCATCCCATTCATAATCAGCTACAACACCGCTCCCTGAAAGCTCTCCTTTCTTTCCCGGCGGGACATGGATACCAGCTCCCTGGAGCTTTTTCTTCATACAGTTGAAAACATCAGGAGTAACGTCTTTAAATTTAACCGGTCTGCATCCCATATGTCTTACCTCCTTCCAGAAATGTTTATGTAAATTATCAAGGTCGATTTTGAAACCAGTTTACTTTCGAAACCTTTCTCATTTCGAAACCAGTTTCCAGGCCAATTTCCCATATTTAATTTTTGCTTTCATTATATAAGAGGGACACAGGCAGAAGGAGAAAAACAATAACAATGAAACAAATATGAAAATAAAAGAAGTATGCAGCTAAATTATAAAGTAAAAACGCCCGGGATGGAAAAAAGCCACCCCGGAAAAGTAAAATCAGCTGCTTAATAACCCGCTTAAGTTCATTCCAGCGCCATAGCCACAAGTTCGATGAGATCCATGACCTCGATATCTCCGGCTGCGTCCCTGAGGTTGCGCACGCAGAGGGGACAGGAGGTGACGAGGTAGTCCACGCCCTCAGGCACATCTTCAATGCGCTTTTTTGCAAGTTCCAGGGAAATGTCAGGGTAACCTATCCTGACCCCACCTCCGCCGCCGCAGCAGCGGGAGTTTTCCCGGATGTTTTCCATTTCCCTCAGTTCGCAGATGGCTTTGATAACCTCACGGGGAGCGTCATAGACCCCGTTGTGCCTGCCCAGGTGGCAGGGGTCGTGGTAGGTGACTGTGAGGTCGAGGCGCTTGAGTTTCAGGTCGCCCAGGTGTTCTGCCAGGAACTCGGGGACGCTGATGACCCTGAGGTTTCCGGGGTAGTTGTTCTTCAGGGTTGTGTAGCAGCCGGCACAGCCCGTGATGACCGTATGGGCGCCCACTTTCCTGATCTGCTCCAGGTTATGCCCCATGATCTTTTCAGCGTCCGGCTTGAAACCGGTGCGGAGAAGAGGAGAGGCACAGCAGTGTTCGTCCGGGAGGAGGGTGACCCCGAAGTGCTGCAGGACTTCAAAGGTCTTCTTAGCAAATTCGGGATAGCGGTAGGAATCAAAACAGCCCACGAAGTAAACGTAATCAGATTTTTCAGGAAGCTTCGAACGTTCGGCATCAGGCAGCCAGTGCAGGCGGTCCCTGCTTTCTCCAAAGGAGTTGCCTGTACTGGTGACAGCGGAAAGGAGTTTTTCCTGGCCTTGCGTTGTGATGCCCAGCCTCACAAGTTCGGAGCGCGCCTCTTCCACGACTTCAGGAGGGTTTGCCCCTGCTGGACATTTGGCGGCACAAATCCCGCAGGTTGTACAGGTGGCAAGGCTCGGGAGGACATCTTCGGAAGGCTCTCTCCCTTCAAGCAGGCCCTTGATGATCAGCATGCGGCCCCGGGTGTTGGCAGACTCCCAGCCCACGGTTTCAAAGACCGGGCAGACCGAGCGGCAGGTCCCGCACTGCACGCATTTGTAGACCGACCTGCGGTCGACCTCAAAGGGCTTTATTTCGGTTTTTTCCTTTTCAGTATCATTTTTTGCCGCGGTTTCGGCTTTGGCTTTCATTTCGGCCTGTTTTTTTGCCCCTGCAGCTTCATTTTCAAGTTTTGTTTTTTCATTTTTCATGGCTCTCACAACCCAAGCTTTCCCGGATTCAGGATCCCTTTCGGATCAAGGGCTTTTTTTATCGTCCGCATTACTTCAAATGCCGGACCCCACTGAGCTTCCATGTACTTACCCCTTGCCGCGCCCACGCCGTGCTCGGAACTGACCGTGCCGCCCAGTTCGATTGCGGTCCTGTGGACCTTATCTGCAGCTTTGTTAAGGCGGTCCCACTCGTCCGGGTTCAGGACATCAATGAAAAGGGCAAGGTGGAGATTTCCGTCCCCGATGTGCCCGTACTTCATTGCAGGCAGGTCAAACTCCTCAGAGATTTCCTGCACGCGCCGGAGCAGTTTTGGGATCTGTTTCATGGGCACGCCTACATCTTCTCCCACATAGATCCGGGTCTTGGTCGGGTCCAGGCGGGAAACCGCAGCTCCTACAAGTTTCCGGGCCGCCCAGATGTCAGCCATTTCTTTTTCGCTTTCTGCGAGCTTGATGGTTAGGGCCAGCGGGGAACAGACCTCCATTACCTGCTCAGCGGCTTCATGTGCCGAAGTTTCCGTCCCGTCCACTTCAAAGAGGATGACATCCCCTTCCGCAGGAAGCACCAGGTTCGGATCGTAACGCTTCAGGACCTGCAAGGAAACCCTGTCCAGGATCTCGCAGGCCGAAGGAACGACTCCGTTTGAAAAAATCTTGATAACAGCTTTTCCGGCCAGTTCGGCATTTTCAAAGGCAGCTATGACCAGTTTCCGGGCTTTCGGGAGAGGGGCTATTTTCAGGCCTGCCTTCGTTACGATCCCGAGGGTGCCTTCCGACCCTATCATCAACTGGGTCAGGTCATACCCTGCCGCCGACTTCAACATTTTCGAGCCTGTGTGGATGACAGATCCATCTGCCAGCACCACTTCCAGGTCCCGGACGTAATTCCGTGTGGTCCCGTACTTGACGCAGCGCATCCCGCTTGCATTGTAAGCTATCATTCCCCCGATGGTACACATGGCAGAACTCCCCGGGTTCGGAGGGAAAAAGAAGCCGTAGGGTTTTAGCACATCATTGAGGGTATCCTGAATGACCCCTGGCTCCACGACGACCTGCAGGTTGTCCAGGTCGATTTCAAGGAGCCGGTTCATGCCTGACAGGTCGAGCACGATCCCTCCCTGTACCGGAACAGCCCCCCCCGCAAGCCCTGTTCCCGCACCCCTTGCGGTTACCGGGATTTCGTGCTCAAAGGCCAGTTTGACAATCCGACTGACCTCTTCCGTACTTTCAGGGCGTACAACGTAATCGGGCACCCCCTTGACCTGGGATGCATCGGAAGAATAACAGTAAAGTTCCGAAGACGAGACAGAGAGGCGGTCGCCAACGATCTCTAGAAGCTCTTCAGTGATATTCATTTATAGACCTCAAGTTTTTAAAATTCGGGTTTTTCAATTTTCAGAATTCGGATCTCAAAAAATAGGTGACTTTCGTAACATATGATGATTGGGTGAATAACTGCTTATGTGAGCAGCAAACTGCTTATGTGAGCAACAGATAATTTTTTGCAGCACACTATCAAGCTATTAATAATATATAAAAATATACCATCATCCTTCCCCTTTAAAGCATATAAGAATATACCATCATCCTTCCCTTTAAAGCATATAAGAATATACCATCATCCTTCCCTTTAAAGCACATAGAACAATACAAATCACCCGCCCCCTTTAAAGCACATAGAACAATACCATCATCTTTCCCCTTTAAAGCCCAAGTAGAATAATACCATCATTCTTCCCCTTTAAAGCCCAAGTAGAATAATATCAATCATCCTTCCCCTTGAAAGACCAAGTAGAATGATATCAATCATCCATTCCCAAATATATCACATTTCTTTACATTCGGACAGACATAAAAGGAAAAAAATAAGAGGAAAACAATGACACGATACTTTGAGGTAGAACAAAGAGACGGAGCCGCAAGGATAGGAAAATTCCTGTTTTCCCCGGAACTTCGCACCCCGTGCGTCCTGCACACGGCAGAGCTCGGAAACCTTGAAACCCCGGGTTCCATCGTGGATGCGGGAAGCCTCTGGAGCTCGAAAGAGCCCGGGGAATCGGAAGCAAATATAAAGGAAATCCGTGAAAAAGTGGGGAATGAAACCCTCATAATCCTGCCCCACCAGGCATACCCTCCTGCCGTCCCCTCCGACGCCAGAAGAAACACCGGGACCTCCGCCGAAGGAACTGGCGGAACCGGAGACGAGGAGATGAAAGGAGAAGGTCCCACAGGTGCTCTCCTCAGGAAAGGAGAAATCCCCGGGAAAAGAGACCTCTACGTAATGGAAGGGGCAGGGAACCTGGAGAACAATGCCCGGAAGTTTCTGGAAACTGTCCTTGACCTGAAAAGCCGGATCCCCCCGGACAGCGCCCTCTATACCCCAAACCTCGCTCTCCCGGAAAATGTGGCAACTCTCGTCTACCTCGGCGTTGACGTTCTGGACGATACCCGAACGGAAATCGCAGCCTATTCGGACATCTACCTGACCGCAGCCGGCAGGTTCCACCTGGATTCCTTGACCGAATTTCCCTGCAGGTGCAAAGTCTGCGCCTCCACCACCCCCGAAAAGCTGCTGGCACTCCCGAAAACCGATAGAGCCAGGCTCCTGGAAGCCCACAACCGGGACGCCCTGGAAGCCGAACTGGCCCTTGTCAGGGAAAAGGTCCGGGGAGGCGCTCTTCGGGATTACCTGGAAGGGCAGTGCCGGGTCAGGCCCTGGTTAACGGCTCTGCTCCGCCTTGCCGACTTCGAATACACATATCTGGAAGAAAGAGTCCCCACATTCCGGAAAAACCAGCTTCTGGCAAATACCTCCGAAGCCCTCTCAAGGGTAGAGGTAGTCAGGTTTGCCCGGCGCATACAGGAAAGGTATACCCCGCGTGGACCCGGAATTCTCCTCCTGCTCCCCTGTGCCGCAAAAAAGCCTTACTCCATCTCCCAATCCCACCAGAAATTCGTCCATGCCCTGGGCAGGTACAAAAAGTTTGTCCATGAGGTAATAATCACATCCCCATTGGGAATCGTCCCGAGGGAACTTGAACTGACTTACCCGGCCGCCCATTATGACACCGCGGTCACCGGCCACTGGGACGAGGAGGAAAAAGCCTGGGTTTCCGGCTGCCTGGAGGCTTACCTCTCAAAAAACAGATATACGGCAGTCGTTGCCCACGTCGAAGGAGCCTACAGGGAAATCTGCGAACGGACAGCAGAGAAATTGGGGCTTGAGATCACCTACACTGCAAGCGCCGGAGAAAGCCTCACATCCCCGGCTGCCCTTCAGAAGCTCAGGAACACTGTTGAAACCCTTTGCAGTTCCGAAGATATCAACAGGAAAAGCCGGAACGCCGAAAAAGCAAAACTGGACCTCATAAAGGGAATTGCACACTATCAGTTCGGGGAGGATGCAGAGCTCCTTTTCCAGAAAAAAGACGAAAAAGTGCAGGTAAAAGGCCGCTTTCCGAAACACCAGCTTTTTGCAGGAAAAAGACAGCTTGCTACCCTGGTTCCCCAGTACGGGACCCTGGCTCTCTCCCTTGAAGGGGCACAATTAATGGTAAACAGTAGTAAATCAGTGGTACAAATTGATGACTTTGTACCACGAGGTTCCATCCTTGCCCCCGGCGTAGTTCGAGCAGACCCGGAGATTCGCCCGAATGATGAGGTGATAGTCCTCGGGAAGAGAGCACTCTGCGTGGGAAGGGCTATGATGAGTGGCCCTGAGATGGAGCAGGCGAGCAGGGGAATAGCCATTGCCCTCAGGCATGTTAAAAAACTCTGAGCTCTGAAAAAAGGAAAAGGAGTAAAATTTCAACAGGCTCAGCAGTCAGTAAAAATATTTTATTATTTAGAAAGCCTCCCATTAGAAAAAAAATTCAATGATGGGAGGCCTCCAAATAGAGAGAAACTTCAACAAAAGAAGACCTTCAACAGGAAAAGCCAAAACTTCGTAGAAACAAAAAAGGACTTCATTTCAAAAAAAAGGTCATCATTTCAAAATAGGAAATAGAAACTGTTTAAGTGTTACCTTTAAGCTTTGAGTATTTAGTTCAGAAATAGTTGACACGAAGAAGTAATTAAAAGGTAGCAATATATATTAGATTATGATAAGGCGCTTCACACCCGAAGATTTCCAGGAAATGATCGATATAGAGGCTGAGGCTTTTTCGGAACATGACCCCCTTGTCTACATGAATTTTTACGAATTGGTGGGAGACGGGTTCCTTGTCGCAGAAGAAGACGGGAAAGTCGTGGGATATGCGGTAGGCTACCGTTCTGCAGAAAACGAGGGGCATATTTTTTCTCTAGGAGTCAAAAAGGAATACCAGGGAAGGGGGATAGGTACGGATCTGATTTATTCTATTTGCGACCTTTTCATTGCAAACAGGCTTAAGTACGCCAGGCTGGAAGTCAGAAACAGTAACTTAAAAGCGCAAAGACTTTACATATCCATAGGGTTCATCCCCTGCTGGACCGAAAAAAAATATTATTCAGACGGAGAAGACGGGATGGTGATGAAAATGCACCTGAATCCTTACCGCCTGTTAATCTCGAAAAAAAGGCATATGGAACCTGGACTTTCGAGCAACGAATTACTTGCCACAATCCGGGGTCCGGTCAGTTATTACCCATGACCTTGACGGCGGAATTAACGGATTCTCTCATCTGGGGAGACTCCTCGAAGATGGAATCGTCTCTGGACATCAGGTGTGCAAGTTCTCCTCCTAGAATAAAAATTGCTCGTTTATGATCCGCCTTGCTCCGGTGAATATGGACAGGACTTATCGATAAAGACTTATACTCATCGAATTCCTGCGTTACTCCGTGTCGTTCAAAATACCTTTTCATTTGGGCCATATATGTGTGCAGTTGTATGAGTTCTTCCTTGTGCATAGCGAACAGACCTACAATTTTACAAGATCAATTAAATATTACCTTGAATCAAATAAAAGAATTACCCGAGGAAAACCCTTTCCTAGTCATCAATAATAATCTTTTCTATATATTGTATATGATAAATCATGATAAATAGGAGAGAGTAGTGTGAATTTTAACTCTATAGTGTGAAATTATACCAAATCGTAGTGCTTTTGCCTGATTTATATAAATATATACACAATAAAGTAAAGAACATAATATAATTTACAATGAGGGGAAAAACAAAGAAGAAAAGTGAAGAGGACAGTGAGAAACAGAGGAGAAGTGAAGAGGACAGTGAGAAACAAAGAAGAAAAGTGAAGAGGACAGTGAGAAAAAGGAAAAAAGAAAAACTGTGAGGATTGGAAAATCACCCTCACAACATGCTGGTGGTCAAAACCTCCATATCAGTAGGAACTTTTGCGAGGTTCCCGATTTTTACACCCACAAGGTTTTTAATGGAGTTGCTGGAAGCGATGTCAACCAGCCTCTGGGTGACCACACCGTCAAAAACAACGCTTTTTACATTGTTTCTGCAGTTCTTCAACTTGCTGGCAAGGTCACGAACAGCGATTTCTTCAATTACCTTGTCCTCAGGGTCGAGGATTCTGGCCGTCAGGGTGCCTTTCAGGGCTTCTACATGGGGCTTGAACCTGAGACCCTCTGCAGAAACAACAGGTGCCGGAGCTGGGACGGGCTTTGCCCTTTCTGCCGGAAAGACCCGTCTTGCGGCAGGTCTCTCCACAGGAGCTTTGACCCGGGTAGCTCTGGTCTGAACAGGTTTTACAGTCGGAGCTTTGGACTCAACTTTCACTGCTACTGCGGGTTTTTCATGAACCACTTTTTCCACTTTTTCTTCAGGAAGTTTTTCTCTCTCAAAAGAATCCTGCTTCGGGGAAACCCGGTGCACTTTAACTCTCTTATGCAGCTTCTTTTCCGAAATGCGCGGGATAGCATCCGGAGATCTCAGGCTATTCCTTTTAGAGGGTCTTTCCACCCGCTCACAGCTGGTTCCGCCCCTCTCCTGAAGCCCGTATTTCTCGATGATCTGTTCCACAGGTATCTTCCGGCGCAGAGTCCGGATAATTTCCTTCTGGACAAGGTCTTCCACACCCTTGCCATCCGGGGCCCGGGCGACATAGTCAAGGTCTGCGACCTGCAGGAGTTCCCGGATAATGAGTTCCCCTCCCCGGTCTCCGTCCGTGAATGCGGTTACTGTCTTCTTTTTAGTAAGCTCGGCCACCTCGGGAGGGATGTTGGTTCCGCCCACGCAGATGGTGTTCTTGATGCCGTAGCGGAGCAAGTTAAGGATATCTGCCCTGCCTTCCACAATAATGATGGCATCCGAGTTGACCACATTAGGGCCGCAGGGGATTCTGGACTTCCCATAGTAGGTCAGTTCGTCGATGCGCACCGACTGCCGGACTTCTTCAGCCAGTTCCTGGGACTCGGGGACACTCTCGTCGAACATCCTTGTAAAAATGAGTTTTGCCCGGTCAATAATTTTCTTTCGCTTTACAGCCCGGACGTCCTCGATCTGGAAGACCTCAATCTTGGCACTGCAGGGCCCTACCCTGTCAATTGTTTCCAGCGAAGCGGCAAGAATTGATGTCTCGACCTTATCAAGGCTTGAAGGGACAAAGATGTTCCCTTTGGTTTTTCCCCCTTTGGCGGTAACCATTACCTCGATTCTTCCGATCCGGCCGGTTTTTTGCAGATCGCGCAGATCAAGATCAGCCCCAAGCAACCCCTCGGTTTGGCCGAAAATGGCACCGACTATATCGGGCCTTTCGATGACCCCGTCGGCGTTAATTTTAGAATGAATGATGTATTTCGTGGTATCTGTATTTTGCATGTGAATTCTCCTTGAATTATGTGAACGAATTTATAGTGAATGCCGTTTAACTGAACGACTTTACCGGGAAAGAAATTGTCTTGGATGATTTTGTTTATCGGGTGACTTAACCGGGAAAGAAATTTTACCGGACGATTTTATACCGGACGATTTTATCGGGAAATGCTTCAATACACCGAGCAATCCAGGTACAAACACCTGCTGGCTCAAGTCCCTGGTAAAGAGCGGCATTTGGTGATAACACAACCTCCCTACCAGACGCTCCGCAAAGTGCCATGCAATACAAAAATACAAAAATAGTAGAAATCAGATTCTTCAAACCCGGGCAGACAAATACACCTTAGAACAGCAGATTTATAAAATTGAAGGCTTTTAAAGACCGGTGAAGATATTACCGGACCTACCTGCAACTCTCTACTCTCGCCTATGCGAGCACGAAGTCCGGTCGACCTTTCCGGCTCTCTTCTGCTCGATGGAGTTCCTACCTTAACGTATAAACCAGAGAAGTGCCAATTCTGCTCCCTGATCTGGCTTATAATGGACGGTAAAGCTGTTACTCACTCCGGCATGGCAATGGAAAGTTATTTATTCAGTGACTCTCCGTACCTGCCTGAAAGCTCTCACCCTGAGACAAGCCCTGTTAAGAAAACACAGGCTGTGTTCAAAGCTGTGTTCAAAGTCCTGAAGTTAAGTGTTTCAAACCCCAGGACCAGGTGTATATATGTATGACTATCATTCAATGCAAGCTAGCGCCGATTTTTTCAGAAATCCCCCTGAAACCGAGGATTCTCCGGCACAGGCAGCCAAAAGGTGTCAGGCGTCTTACTCCCATTAATAAAGATTCCTATAGCGATAAGCGGCAAATCAATGAATGAACATGTATGTCAGGCAAATTAAAACGCGCACCTGCTTGACTTTACCCTCTGCTTTAATGAAGCTGTAATGTCTGCTTTCAGTTACATTGAATGATGGATTACTGCGAGTGGTGAATTATGTAAATCTGTGATTTCTATTAAATTTGCATATTGCATTTAGCTGTGTTTGGTTACCTTTACGAATGCGTGATGATGAATGGATGAACTCGTTAATTAATGATATGACCGGACAGAAATGTTTGCGCCCACTTTTAAAGCAACACCGGCGGACCTTGATTCTGTTGTCATATATTTTTAAATTCATATGGATATTGCTTGCAGCACTTAAGAACTTTGTGGTGATTAAAACTGTAATGGCCAATTAGGACTTTTTCCCCATGCCCCATGAATCTGGAAATTGAAAACCCCAAAAACCGGAAAAATTGAGGAAAAAGGAAACTTCAATCCGATTAATTTAGAAAGGTATAAATAAAACATGAGAGTTGTAAAAAATTGAACGGGCGAGACCTATAAACTATTTTTGTACACTAACCCCCCACTCCCAAACTCGCTCGTTCACCCCCCTGCTTCTATGGAGTTTGAATGTCGTCGAATCCTGATCTTGAAGAAACCAATGTAATACTAAATATAATTTAGATTTTATGACACCATGATTCCGCGGAAATACCTATTTATTTAAAAATATTTTATTTCAGTTTTGCATAAAAAGGAGACCGAAAACTCTCCTGTCATTCAGAAACCTGTAAATCTATAAATTTATAATAGACCTTAATCCCATTCTAAAGAGATGTTTAAGGTATGTTAGAAGATTTGGTTTTTGAGTCCGGCACAAAATTCAGCACAAAAAATCTGTGAAAAGCAAACCGGTTAAAAAATTGAAGAAAAAGTAAATCGGTTAAAAAATTGAGGAAAAAATAGGGGTGAAAAGGGAAGCTTCCGGACCGAAACGGAACCCCGGGGAAAAGACATGAAAAGAGTGATTATTATCGGAGGGGGAGCCTGCGGCATGGCAGCCGCAACCAAGATCCGGAGACAGAGCGATTTTGAAATCACAGTATTCTCCAGGGATTCCCATACAGCTTACAGCCACTGCGGGATTCCCTTTGTTTTCGGCCGGGAAATCGAGAATTTTGAAAAACTTGTGGTAAAGACCCCGGATTTTTTCAGGAAAAACAGGATTAGCGTACAACTCAACACTGAAGTCCGGGAAATAGATCTGGACACGCGAACCGTCCGGACCGGGAACACGACCTATCCTTTTGACAAACTGGTCATCGCCACAGGTAGCCTGCCTTTCGTGCCGCGCAAAAGCCGTGCAAATATCCTCCCTTACGGTGTCCATACCCTGCGCAACCTGGCTGATGGGATACACTTCGGAAAAGCCCTGGAAAAGGAAGGAAAAGTATTCATCACAGGCGGCGGGACGATAGGAATCGAATGCGCAGCTGCCCTGGCAGGGAGAGGAATCAGTACCATACTTGTAAGCAGGAGCATAAGCCTTCTTTCCAGACAGTTCGACCCCGATATGGCAACAATTGTCCGGGAATACCTCGAAACCCTGGGAGTGGAAGTGATCTCAGGGCGAACTGTAATCTTCCCGGAAGAATTCTGGAAGAAAAAAACCGTGTACCTTGGGGATGCCGCAGACGAGGAAAGCGAAGAAGGGGAAAATGAAAAGAAAAAGATCCCTGCCGACCTCGTGCTCCTGGCAAGCGGGGCAAAGCCCGAAATTGACCTTTCCCGAGCAGCTGGAATTGACATCGGGGAGGCGGGTGGAATAATCGTGAACGAACGGCTCCAGGTCAGGTCAGGCGGAAAATTCCTTCCCGGGGTGTATGCAGGAGGGGAATGTGCTGAAGTCACGGACTTCATAACAGGAAAGCCCAGGCTGAGCCAGCTCGGTACCACAGCCCGCAGGATGGCAGACGTGATCGGGGACAACGTAACCGGTACAGAAAACAGTTTCTTACCCCTTGCCGACCCCTGGGTAGCCGTTGCCGGCGGCCTGCAGTTCGGTGGAGTAGGGCTTAGCTCAAAACAGGCTGAAGAGCAGGGAATAAAGGTTGTCACAGGCTTTTCTAGAGGACGTACCAGAGCTTCCTACTACCCCGGGAGAAAAGACCTTTACATCAAACTCCTGTTCAGAGAAGAGCAGCTGATCGGAGCCCAGCTTGTGGGAGGGGAGGGAGTGAAGGAACGCATAGATGCCCTTACCCTTGCAATCAGGAAAAAGACGACAGTTAAGGAACTCCTGGACCTGGAGACCTGCTATGCCCCTCCGGTCTCCATGCTCGTGGACCCCCTGCACCAGGCAGTAAAAGCTGCTTTCAAAAAGATGCAGGAAAATGAAGCTTAAATGAAGCTTAAATGAAGCTTAAATGAAGCCGCCAACTCGAGAAAAACCGGGTGGAAACCTTGAATGAAAACCTCGAATGGAAAAGGCAGGTAGCTTGATCGGGAGCAGCAGGAAGTTTAAAAGGGAGGGGGCAAATAATCTGATAACAAGCAACCTGAAGGCAAATAACCTGAAGAAATAACCTGAAGAAATGACCTGAAGAAATGACCTGAAGAAATGACCTGAAGAAATGACC
>CBFCWE010000083.1:0-19224 GCA_965601435.1 uncultured Methanosarcina sp. | reverse complement strand
CATTTATTTTTCGCCTCCTAAATTAAATTTACAAGTTTTCGATTAATTCATCCAGAGCGGCATAGTGGTCTGCCTTGCTCAGGTTCCCGAAGGACATTGTTGCATTCTGGACGTAGCCTCTGTCGATTGCAATTGCTTTTACATCGGAGAAATTCTTGGTTCCGGACAGCACCTGGTTGACATAGTACTTGATGTGCCCCAGGATGATGAGGGTGTCATAGGTCCCGTTTCCGTCAAGTCCTGGCCATGCGTCGTCTGTTACGTAGAATCCGAGCTGGTGCAGGTTGATGTACTTGGCATCCACTTCCTTGCCCACAAAGCCAGGCATGGAGCTACCGGTGGCTGCAATTGGAAGGTTTGCCTTCTGTGCAATTTTTACTGCACGGTCCAGAAGTTCAGGGTCAAGGACCTTGGTTCCTACAACAAGAAGCGGCCTCTTTGCCTTTGAAATCAGCTTGGCTACCATCTCAGGGGTAGTTGCCTTGGAGGTGGTCACACCGTAGGTCGTGAAAAGTTTGGTGTTCTTGGTGGTGTCTACCATTTTCAGGCCTCCTTGCAGAGTCTCTTGAGGTTAGTAGGCTGTGCCGAGACATCGAACTTGATCTTCGGACCGGTAATGATCTTCTTCTTCTTCCAGTCGATTTCCCAGCCGTGTTCTTCTTCGAGGACCTTCATGAGATCCGCACGCTTGGCAAGCGGAAGGTCGGCTTCGTTCCTGATGAACTTCCACCAGTCTTTCGGTCTTTCCCCTATGTACTTCTCGTGGAGTTCCATCCAGTGGGTCAGTTTGATTGACCTCCCCATACTATTGTCGGACGGGCGGAGGCAGGCCTTTGCCATCATCGGGATTGCTTCCTGCCAGGTCTCTGCGGTTGTCAGCAGGAATTCAGGCGCTGGCGGGATTGCCATCTCTTCGCCGTTTCTTCCGTCGTAGACTTTCCACTTGGACTCGTCGTAGGTCTTGGCGATCAGGGCTCTCCTGTACTTGGAGCCGTGAGGTCCGAGCACTGCAGGGACACCGTAGATGTTGCATCCGGTTCCGATTGCGGCTGCTTTCTGGGAGTATCCACCCCAGGCAAGTCCGCAGGCACCCACACGGGTAAGGGTGTAGTCTGCAATTTCTGCCAGGTTGCCTTCCAGAGTTCTGCCTGCAAAGATTCCGGCTACTTTCTCAGCTGCTCCGCTGATGTGGGCGTTGGATACACAGGAACCTGTGTTAAGCAGTCCGCCGCCATAGAAGCCACCGGGGTACCTTTCGTAGAGGGTCTTGCCATCTTCATCCTTGTACATACCGATGTCCATTGCGGAACATCCGCTTACGGCCAACAGGTAGTTCCTCTTCAGGAATTCTTCGGCAATGAGGTAGACGTCCTTGGTCCCGGAGGGGTAGTTCGGACATCCGATGATTGCGATGATACCCGGGGTTGTACCCATAACGAGATTCAGGCCTTCCGCACGGATTTCGGCGTCACTTGCCTGGCCTCTGCCAGCTCTTACCAGACCTATCTCCTCGGAAATTGCCTTCTGTGCAACTTTCTCAATCACGTTGAGAATCGGGATTTCCTTCTTACAGACCTGTTCGCAGCGGCGGCAGCCAATACAGATGTCGTGAAGACCTTCAAGGTAGGAAAAGTCTCCATCCTTCGCAAATGCCATGGCTTCTGGGATGTCGAGTTCCTCCGGGCAGGCCAGCAGGCAGGCCCCGCAATCTGCACACTTGTCGACGTATGCTTTGAATTCCTCATCAGTAGGAATTGCGGTGATGCCTTCTGCGTCACGGATCGGAGCCATTATATTGGCAAGCTTCGGAACGAGTTCTCCGAGTTTGTCATAGTCAAGCATCACACAGCCGGGGATTGCTCCTGACTTGAGTTCCTCGATGGTTGCGTCAACATCGGCATCTGTGCGGTCAGGCAGTCCAGCCATGATCTTTTCATTGGAAGCGATCACAGGGATCTTGAGCTTCTGGGATTCTGCCAGGACGTCTCCACGGACACACTGTTCGTCCACAACAATGACATCAGGCATTCCTGAGCGAATGACCTTGAGTTCCTTTGCCAGGGATCCGACGATCTTGGCATAGGGGGCTCTCCTGTCAGCTTCCTTGTACCTGGTCATGTCAAACGCGGTACAGCACATACCTGCGATTTCCATCTTGTCGGTCAGTTCGTTGTCTTCCATGTAGTCCATGATGTAGGTTACACCAGCCACGTTGTGCCCGATGGCAACGATAAGTGGCTTGGACTTGTCAATGGTCCCCATTCCCACTTCAATAAGCGGAGCTTCGGGGTCGGCTTTCGGGAAGTCGAATGCTGTGACCTGGGCGATATCGGAAACTTCCATTCCGACGTGGTCCAGGCTGCCGCTGAAGAGTGCCTTTGAGTCGTAGTCGATCTCTGCGGATTCCTGCCCTGCGTGGATGGTTGCAAGGAGCTGAGTGAGCTGTTCTTCAACATACTCCATTGGAGCTCTGCATTCCCCGAGGGTCTTCGGAGAGAGCCCTGTGCAGATTGTGACGTTTGGTGTCAGGACGTTTGATTCTCCAAGATTGAGAGGGACGTCTTCTCCAAAGACTCCTATTACATGGTCAAGCAGGTGGCGACCGTGGGCAGCGTGGCAGGCAGTTCCTGTTATTACACGGAGGAAGAATTCCCTTCCGTTGTGTCCCATCTGGTCGATACCGCAGGCTCCCCTTTTGTTCTTGGAAAGGTCACACGGTCCGTAGGTACAGTAGCAGCACTGGTCACACATAGGGGTGACTACAGGCTCATAGCGGTCTAACAGGGTTAAGTTCCAGCTCCTGTAATCTGCTATGCCAGCCAGAGGGGTCGGACCCATCGGGCCGAGTTCTTCTTCAGCCACCTCTTTGGCTGCCCCTACAATGTTGTTGATTGTGATCTGAACGGATTCCAGATCTTCTATAGAAAAACTCCCGGTAGTTAGTTCGCTCATCTGAGCTTTACCTCCTAAATTTGTTAAAGTCGACTTTGTCGTAACGGTTGTAAATTATAATATAGTCCGGCATGTTCTTCACGATTATATGTTGCAAATCTTGCTTTAAACTTAACATTTCCAATCGTTTGAACCGGACTTTACTGGTAAAACGTTTTTCTCGTTTTTTTCAAATATTCAGTCCTTAACTGAACGTTTTTCCCAACCAAAACGTTTTTTCGGAGATATGTCTAAACAAAACTCGTTTTTAGGGCTTTTCTCTCTAAATTACTTTTTTTACGCCCTTTTCTCTTTAAAAACCGTTTTTTCCAGCGATTGTGATCCGTCTTTATAGAAAGAAGCCACTACCGGTGGATAATAAACACTAATTAACGGTGTAAATGTACCAAATCTATATAACATTTTCTAATTTGTAACACCCATTTCAAGATGGGTTAAGTGTGGAATGTCCAACTAGTTCGCCAACAGACGAACGAATGTCGCGTAGTTGCTAAATAGTTGGGAGCTGGCATCTGACATCGATTTCTATAATGACCTCTGTTCAGTATGAATAATCAGTATTATAATATTATTAATTCTGATTTATTTTTAATTTTGTTCTCATTTGGGGTAAATAATTCGCCAGATATTTCTTATTTGAAAATATATTTTAATACGATATTAAATAAAAAAGATTTATACATCTCTCTATATATATTACATTTAATTTATTTGTTTTTTATAAAATCATTTCTGATGAAATTACCAAAATTTATATATATGAGAAATAAGTTGACACAATTTTTAATAGTAAACGCCGTGAACCGATTTTACCTCTCCAGCCTGGGCAAACCCTGTATTAATTTTTTAACTTTTATATCCGCGTCTAAATCTATTTGATTTGAATACATGTATATTCTATTTTATTATTATTCTGAATAGCAAGGTTTTTGTATCTGTCGGACTCCTGTTCCTTGAATAATGTGTCCGTAAACAATATGTACGTTTGAAAGGCTTTGATGATGCGTCTACATGTGTGACCTTTATAGTCTTGTAGGATAGTTTTCGAATATTCTCTTTTTGTTTGTCTTGTAGGATAGTCTTCGAATATTCTCGTTTTATTTGTCTTGTAGAATAGTCTTGTAGAATAGTCTTGTAGAATAGTCTTGTAGAATAGTCTGGAAAAAATATGCATTAACACTGCGGTATGGCTACAGCCATCTTATTTAATACCAGGTCTATTTTATGAGTCAGCGTTTATGTAGCAAGCCTCTGATGTACAGTTCATTTTATGTATCAGGTGGCCATGTACTATATCTATCAGGCATTGTTCGGGTCAAAATTTGTTCAAGCATCAGATCTCCAGGATTAACAGGGAGCATTTCTATCCTTCAAAGGTGAAGCCGAGAATTTTTCTGCTTTAAATTCTCCTGGTTTAAGTTTTCCTTGTTTAAAGGTAAAGCATGGGACTTTTCGATCTGGAGCTTTTCGATCCGGACCTTTTCTTATCCTGCCTGTGGGAAATTCAGGGTCCGGACTTTGAGGGTGTTCAACGGGTTTTTATTTGTTACAACCCTTTCTATGGATTGATATGCTGGCATTCTGTGTGAATTCTTTTAAATGGAACTATTCGGAACGAATTTCTGTTATTCAGTTGTCACATTCAGGTAGATTTATACTATATAAAAATAAATGAGAATTAGGAAACATGTATCAAAACAGCATACCTTATGGGTCCGGTGGAATGGCGGACAGGATAAAACGCTCGGTGTCAACCAGCCCTTCCATGGCAATTATAGCCCTCTGTACAATCTCTTTCTTGTTGGAGCTGATGCCGGGAATAGGGCCTCTGTATTATCAGACTTTCTGGTTCGATCCTTCCAATATCCTTAGCAAACCCTGGACTCTTGTGACCTACATCTTCCTGCACAATGGCATTGGCCATCTATTTGTTAACATGCTTGTCATGTTCTTCATCGGTAGAGGTCTTGAACAAAGGGTCGGAAACAAGCAGCTTCTCGGGATCTTTTTTACGGCAGGTATCCTTTCGGCAGTAGGGCATACCCTGATGAGCATGCCTATCTTCGGGATCTATCCTTCCCCTATCGTTGGAGCCAGTGGGGCAATCTACGGGGTCTTTGCAGCCCTGGCGGTGCTTGAACCAGACTCGCGTGTCTATGTCTACTTTGTCCCCATGAAATTGAAAAATGCCCTCGTGCTCTTTGCCGCATTCGACTTCCTGATGATACATTCAACGGACATGGTAGCCCATATCGCTCACCTGAGCGGGCTTTTCGTCGGGCTCTATATGGGCTACAGAATCAAGAAAATTCAGGAAAGGTACTGGAAGGCTTCCCGGTATGCCGGAAGGTGGTAAGCCTGGAAGAGGCAGGGCTCTCCTTCTTAAAGAATCATTATTATCCCAGGCCCGAGCCGGGAGAGAAAATACCTGTCCAGGTTGTTGATTTTCGCAGGCTCTTTGCGGCCTGGTCTCCTGACCTGAAAAAAAGCCTCTATTTTGAAAATCTGCCTGAAGCAGAGGGTTTGAAGCGGGTGAGAGATGTCGTCATTCTCAGGGTCTACGACTGGCTGGCAAGTCGGGAAGGAATAATCGAGCTCACTGCAGAAGAATTCGAGCAATTCACGGAAGTTTATGAGGCTTTTCTCCGGAACTTCGGGGAAATCAGGTACTACCGGCAGAAAAAAGGACGGAAAACAGAAAACGTCTTTGAATTAAAAGAGGCTCCTTATATTGTCAGGGAAGTGAGAAATGGTCTTTTTTCCGATAAATTATAATCCCATTAATTATATATCATGCCACATAAAATTATATGTTACGCCACATAATTGGCGGGGTGATTTACGTTTCCGGGATTTCTGACCCCTATATGAAGTGCCTCCTGGTCCTGGCCCATTTTGGATGGTGGGGCCGGGTTTAAGGTTCGGAATTGCCTGATGATGCAAATCTTTACTACATAAAAGAAAATATTAGATATTATAAGGATATTTATCCGAATATTCGGGTATCAGGACTGCAAACTAAAAACAATCATACTGAATGCTTTAGAAGCCGTGCCAGGCAGGGCTGAAGCGTGAAGATGATTCAGGGCGGGTGCGGTGGATGTAGCGGTTTTGCTTTCTCCCGATGGCGTTGCCTTGAAATATCCGCCGGATGTGAAGGCAAGATGTTTGTCGGTCCCGGAGTTTGTAACATTTATAGAGGATGCCGATAATGAAACCTGTAAAAAGCGGACTCGATTCGATTTCAAGGTACCTTCGTACGAAAAAAGAGGTCGGTAGGAGAAAGATCGGCCTTCTCGTGGACGGTCCGAACATTCTTAGGAAAGAGTTCGACGTGAACCTGGAAGAAATAAGGGATGTTTTGAAAGATTATGGGAATATCAAGATCGGAAGGGTTTTCCTTAACCAGTATGCCTCTGACAAACTGGTGGAAGCAATCGAAAACCATGGTCTTGAACCTATCATCTGTTCAAGTGATGTGGACGTCCGTCTTGCAGTGGAAGGTATGGAGCTTGTCTACAACCCCAACATTGACACCCTGGCAATTGTAACCCGGGACGCGGATTTCAAACCTCTCCTTAATAAGGCGAATGAACACGGGAAAGAAACGATTATTTTCGGGGTTGAACCCGGATTTTCCACAGCGCTTAAGAATTCCGCAGACTACGTCATCCTGATGAGCAAGGACAGTATGAGCGGTTATGACATAATCGAAGGCCCGGAGGATATGGACCCCTCGAAACTTGAAAAGCATCCGGACGACGGACGGGAAGAAAGCACGGAATAAGTCTGATCCGATCTTTTTTCTCTCCTCTATTTTCTCCGGTTTCAGGATCCTCCTTTAAGTTTGTTCGCTTTCGGGCTCTTCCTTAAAGGATGTCCTGCCACATGACATTCTTTTTTACGGATATTCCACATCCACGCCGAGGATCTGCTCTGCTCCCCCGGCAATGTCCCTGGCAATCTCGGCACAGCCGATCGCAGCATGCCACTTTCCGAGGCAGCGGCACTCCTGGCCCAGGTGCCTGCTTATCTTCTTTTGCACATACTCCACTTCCCCTACCGAACCTGCAAGGAAGGCAGCTTTTCCCGAAACCCCGTAGTCCCTGAGGAGGAGCTGCATGGAGACGATTTCCATGGCTGCAAAGAGGGCTATGGTGTCAAGGGCGAGCAGGGCGGCAGCTTCTCCCTTTTCGGCTGCTGCGAGCATTTCTTCCCGGTCTTCATAGGGGGTCATCTTCAGGGTTCCTGCTTCTATGAATGCCTGGTTTGCGCTCATAATTCCTGCGTCCACGTCCCGGATTGCCTGCAGGTCAAGGGGGCCGTGGTGCACTCCCGGGGCAAAGATACAGGCATCGATTGCCCCGAGCAACTTTCCTCCTGCGACGGCGAGGGTTACGGTATTGGAACTGATGTCGGAGACCACAAAATCCTCACAGCCCAGGCATCTGATGTGGTAAGCTATTCCCAGCTTTTCCGGGCTTGTGAGGTGGGAAAAAACTTTCATCCGGGGGTCTACCCGGCTTTCCGTGTGAATTCCGGGGATTGCCACTGCCGGTATCCCGGAGTTTCGGACCGCATCAAAGACCCTTGTGCCTCCGCCTGTTTTCTTCCCTGCCCCCTCCATGCTCCGGAGCCCTCTTCCTTCCAGGGCCCGGATATCTTTTATTGTAGAAAACCCGTCTCCCATGGAATATGTGGTGGCAATTAAATCTATGTCTCTGCGGCGAATGCCGAATTTCTTTTCTACGGATGTAAGTACATCCTCTTCCGACATGGCAGCCGCTTCAGCCCTGGCAAGTTCAAAAGTCCTTACTTCCTTTCCTTCTATCAGGGCAAAACGAATTGCTGTGGTTCCGTGGTCAATTCCTATAAATGCCAAGCAGTCATCTCTCCTTGAATGCCTTAGAGGGCCTCTTTTAAAACTTCGTTTAATTCATTCATGATCCTATCCCCTTCTTCAGCTGTCCCAACTGTTGTTACGAGCCTGAGTTCCTGGAAACTTCTCCCTTCCGAAAGGAGCATCCTCAAGTTTCCTCTGGCATCGGTGCGCAGAACTTTTCCGGAGAGTTTTCCGCCTGCAGTACCTTTGACGGAAATCACTGAGGGAATTATCTTTTTTATTTCGGGGTGCTGGCTTACAAGCCTCACGAGCTTTTTTCCTGTCCGCCCCCCGATAATGGTGGTGTGTGCTCCTCCAAGTTTGCTTTTTAAGGAGTTTTTTCCACATTCGTGCGAAATTTCAACACTTTCAGTCATTGTAATTGAGGTACCCGGCTTTTTATGCCTTCTTCCTTCTTGCTCATCTTTTTAGGTTTTTTGTTCAACTGCAGGCTTTATTATCTGATTTATCCTTTTTTATATATATGTTGGGTATATTTTTATTGAAGAACCGATAACCCATAAAAATGCCATTTATAATATGTTCACTCTATGAAATGTTTATACTGAATTAAGAGCTATAAGTTGCAAGGATAAGTTCCGGGTGACCTAAAAATAGAGAGCTTTCCAGAAAGCATGGGGCAAAAATGCGGCTTCATGCTTCTGGATTCTTTCCTTTTTTCGCTTAAAAAAGCTTTTTTTCCTGGAATACAAACTTTCTTTTCTGGAATCCGTTTTCCTTAAATCTCAGATTTTTTCAAGCTCTTTCATGCCGACGAGCTTGATATTGTTTTCTTCCAGAAGCTTGATCGCCCTCTCTATCTCGTTCACTCTGACGATGAGGAGAGCTTTTTGTTGCCGGGTGACAAAGGCATAAGCGTAGTCAAGATTTATTTCTGCCTCTCCGAAAATCTCTGCAATCCGGGACATGCTGCCTGGAACGTCGTCCATTTCGATCCCCAGTACGTTAGTCTCTGAAACCGTAAACCCGGCATCGTGGAGGACGGTGTGGGCATAGTCGGACCTGTCAACCACCATGCGGATAATCCCGAAGTCACCCGATTCCGCGATAGTAAAGGCCCTGATATTTATTCCGGTGCTTTTCAGCTTGTTGGCTACGTTTGCAAGTCTGCCAGGTTTGTTTTCCGCAAAAAGGGAAATCTGCTTTATGACTTTGTCTTCCATTTCAGCACCCATATCCTTCACATCCCTGAATATTTTTCTTTTTAAATTTTTATTAACTTTATGAACATTCTTCTTTTTGGATTTTCATTAACTTTATGAATTCTTCTTGATCTTATGGATTCGTATTATCCTCATGAATCCTTATCGACCTTATGAATTCCTTATTATCCCTATGAATTCCTTATTATCCCTACGAATCCCTTATTATCCTTATTATATTACTTTAATCCTGTTTAAGCCCCTGTCTTTTATAATCCTGACCCTCTCATGCCTGTTCAGGAGTTCTATTCGGAATTTCTTCTCCCAGAATATAATATAAGTTGCTGTGTATATTTTAAACTTACATATTGACATTTTGGAAACTTATGTGTGCGGGAATCAGGAAAGAGGGGCTAAAAAGTAACCGAAAAGAAGGGAAAGATCAGTCCTGCAGGATACCTTTTCTGCAGAGACATCTTTCTACCCGAATCTTTTTGCCCGAGCCTCCTTTGATTTTTTTTTACTGGATTTTCTCTCCGAATTCCTCTTCAAGGCTTTTTAAGAAACCTTCCGGTCCCTTCGAACCCCTCGGATTTCAGATTTTCCGTTTGTCGATGACCTTCTTTGATTTGCCCTCGGAGCGCGGGAGGAAACCGTGTTCCACAAGTTCTACCCGGACTGCAAGATTCAGCACCGTTTTCAGGGCGGCAGCAATCTTTTTCTCCAGGGCCATCATGTCCGACATCCGGTCACTGAAAGCAGACTCTTGCATCTCGATCTGGACTTTCATGACATCGAGTTCTCCGGCCCTGTCCACTATGATCATGAAGTGGTTCCCGACTTCGGGGATTTTCATCAGGACGGATTCAACCTGTCCCGGGAAAACGTTAATTCCACGGATGATAAGCATGTCGTCCACGCGGCCGGTGATGCGGGTAATCCTTGGGTGAGTCCTTCCGCATTTACAGGGTTCGGAAAGTTTTCTGGTCAGGTCCAGTACTTTGTAGCGGATAAGAGGGAGGGCTTCTTTTGTAAGAGTGGTGATTACCAGTTCCCCGGTCTCTCCGTCGGGTACGGGTTCTCCTGTTTCGGGGTCAAGAATTTCCACCAGGAACTTGTCCGCCCAGATGTGGATCCCGCACTGGTCCTTGCATTCGGTAAAAAGGGGGCCGCTGAGTTCCGAAGTCCCATATATGTCGTAGGCTTTTATCCCGGATTCCTTCTCGATACGAACCCGAAGTTCTTCTGACCAGGGTTCCGCTCCGAAGATCCCGATTTTCATTCCTGTATCGTCCTTGATGCTGAAGCCTTCCTTCCTTGCGGCTTCGATCATGTATGAGAAATAAGAGGGAGTACAGGCGATTACCGTCGAGCCCAGGTCTCTCATCAGGTCAAGCTGGCGCTCTGTGTTCCCGGAACTTGTGGGGAGGACGGTGGCACCCACCTTCTCGGTGGCGTAATGGACTCCGAGTCCTCCTGTAAAGAGCCCGTATCCGTAGCTGATCTGGATAACGTCTTCCTTTCCAACTCCTATGGAAGTGAAAGCCCTGGCAAGGGACTCAGCCCATTCGTTGATATCGTTGCGGGTATATCCTACAACAGTAGGTTTTCCGGTGGTCCCGGATGATGCGTGGAAACGGACGAGTTTTGAGTTGGGGACGCAAAACATTCCTGTTGGATAAGTGTCTCTGAGATCCTGCTTAAATGTAAATGGTAATTTCCTGACATCTTCAAGGGTCCGGATGTCGTCCGGGTGGACGCCGTGCTCGTCAAATTTCTTCTGGTAAAAAGGAGAGTGCTCATACACGTAGTGTACAAGAGTTTTCAGCTTCTCTTCCTGCAGTTTTCGAAGTTCCTCTACAGGCATTGTCTCTATTTCAGGATCCCAGTATTCTGGCATTTTTTCACGCTCGGTGTTCTTTAAACGTTGTTTGAGGCTGTACTTTTCAGGCCTTTATTTTTAATCTGCTTTTTTAGTGTTACGTTTTTCATTTCATGCCCCGTTCAGGTCATGTTTTTTCACGCCAGCTCTCCCCTAGCTTCATACCTTGCCTGCCTGTCGTCCTAAATATATTCTGGTGCCCTGCGGCAGTTTTCCTTCAGGCGGATACTAATTTCCGGTAGATCTGGCATTGTGAGAGTTAAGCTGGATTCTCATATAAAAAATAATTGTTCAGGGCCCAAAATTATCCCAGATTTTAAGATTGTACGAAAGTTCTAAATTGCTTAGCGTATCAAAATTGCTTAGCGTATCAAAAGAGAAAAGAGTCCTGATAATTCTCAAAGCCGGAATCCCCTAAAATCAGTCCGGACTTTTTATTTTAACTTTTTATTTTTCATATTGTTTTAAAAAAGGTCTCGTTGGACCTTTTGAAAAATAACTTTCCCAGGGTCCCTGGAAAATGTATTTTCCATCTTCCTGTTTTTTTTGGAAGTTTAATTTTCTTCCACTTCGTCCTCTAAGGAGATTTCTCCAGGTGTTTTTCCCAGGGAATTTTCAAATATCTTCCGGGTTCCATCCCTGCATTTTCTGAGTACTTCGTCCATGTCTGCGATCACTTCGATCCCCGCGGCTCCGGAATGTCCGCCTCCTGTACCGTTGTACTCTTTACTGACATCTTCCATAAGCTGTCCCAGATTGATCCCTATGTTTACGGCATCTCGCTTTGCCCGGGCGCTTATCCTTACGCTTCCGTCTTTGGTAGTGCCGACAAAGGCTACATCAGCCCCGATGTTAATTAGCATGGACGAGGCCGAACCCCCGTAAGAGCTCACGTGGGAAGTTGCAATAAGCATGTCTCCTATCCGATATATTTCTGCTCGGCTTGCGGCTTTCAGGATCGCAATACGCATGGAAATATCCTGGGGGGTAGCTGCCATTATATCAAGCACCTCTCCGTATTCCACACCGCTGGCTTCTATGATGTTTGCTACGGTCCGGAAGGTTTCTATCCCCGCGTGCTTAAAATGGCCTGTGTCTGTGATAATTCCGGTAATCATCCCTATTCCCACTCTGCGGGTGATGGGAGCTCCAATGGACTTTAAGATGTCGTAGACAATCTCAACGGTGGAGGTGGCATTGCGGTGCAGGTAAAACTCGGCATTTTCTGTAAGGGCAGTGGTAGTATGGTGGTCTATTACGCAGTAATTGGTTAGTTCAAGGTCGTTTAGCTGTGCTTTTGTAGAAGTGTCCACTACCACGACAAAGCCGTAGTCACTCAGGTTGGGTTTTTCTACGACCTTTATCTCTAGCTTCTCGACCAGGACGGAAGCTACCCGGTTGCAACTGTCTACAAGCCCTACGGTCCCTCCCACGGCTTCGGAAAGAGCAAAAGCACTGCTTACGGCATCCGGATCTGCGTTCCGGTGGCACAAATATAAAATATTTTGATAGTCAAGGAGCCGGTTGAAAAACTCCGCTTCGTCTACTTGCATTGTTCACTCTGGCTGTCGCTTTTCTTTCAGGTATCGATACATCCAGGGACTGTATGCCGGGTTTCTGTGCATACCCGGCGTTCACTAATGTACATTTCAGGTGTCTGTACAATAGTATCTAAAAGGAAAAAATAAAAAGTTTATTGTGCCCTGGGGCCCAATGCCTGCTGGATCTGCTCCTGGAGCTGTTTGAAGCGGGTTGTGAGCCGTTCCTCCTGCCTTATTATAGACTGGAGCCTGAGTGAGAAGGTCTCTTCCCGGTCTTTCAGTTTGGCGATAGATTCCCCTTTTTCCGTTTTTATTACCAGTTCCCCGACTGTCCGGTAGACCACTGCGTCGTCTGAGAGTTTTTCGAGTTCTTCAAGAGCCATTTTCGACTCCTTCTGCATAGCTTCGATCTGGGATTTCTGCATTGCAAGTGCCTGGATCTGCTGCTGCACCTGCTGGAGCTGTGCAATCTGGTTCTGGATTTGCGGAGGTAATTCTGCTGTCATATGATTTTCACCTGTCTCCAGAATACACCTGAAGGGATTTTAATGTTTCTGTCCTTCCAGCTCCCGAAAATGCCTTACATACCTTATAATAGTATTCAGCATCCCGCGGTCAAAAGCTTAAACAACTATTGAACCTAATGAAACGATAGTACTCGAAGTGACATGATTATACCGGGCAAATTAAACTTCTGTAAATAGAGTTTTTAGAATATGACAAGTGATTGAATATAATAAGTGACTGAAAAATAATAAGTAACTGTAAAATAATAATTGCTGGTTATAATATGTACTGGTAATAATAAATAACTGTAAATTTGGGAGATACTTATAATGGAAGAAGGCAAGAAATTTGATGAAATTCAGGATCTTCTTGAAAAGTATACAAACGCTCACGGGATTTCCGGTTCCGAGGGGGAGGTCCGGAAGCTTCTGGAAAAGGAGCTCGAACCTTACGTTGATGGCACCCGGACAGATACTATGGGGAACCTTATAGCAACTAAAAAGGGAAAAGGACCTTCCGTAATGTTGGCTGCGCACATGGACGAAATCGGTCTCATGGTCAAGTATATCGACGAGAACGGGTTCCTGCGTTTTGTCAAGATCGGTGGCTGGTTCGACCAGACCCTTCTGAACCAGCGGGTCCGGGTCCACGGTAAGAAGGGTACCATTCCCGGGGTCATGGGGTCCAAGCCTCCTCATGTGATGAAGGAGGAAGATCGGAAAAAGCCTGTAAAGGCTGAAGACATGTTTATCGATATAGGGGCAAAGGATGCCGAAGATGCCGAAATGCTCGGGGTCGAAATCGGGACCCCTGTCTCCATAGACCGGGAGTTCGTACCCCTGGCAAATGGGAAAGTAACGTCCAAAGCCTTTGACAACCGGGCAGGTGTTGTGATCCTTATAGAAGTGATGAAACGGCTTTCCGAACTTAATATCGATGCAAATGTATACGCCGTCGGCACTGTTCAGGAAGAAGTAGGGCTTAAAGGGGCCAGAACTTCGGCTTACGGGCTTATTCCGGACGTTGCACTTGCCGTTGATACCACAATTCCCGGTGACCATCCCGGCATCAGCAAGAACGATTCCCACCTTGAAATCGGGAAAGGGCCGGTGCTTACGGTTGCCGATGCTTCTGGGAGGGGCCTTATCGCCCACCCGCAGGTCCTCAGGTGGCTGAGGGAAACCGCTGGGGTAAATGATATCTCTTGCCAGCTGGGGGTAGGGTCCGGAGGCACCACCGATGCCACAGCTATCCATCTGACCCGGGAAGGCATCCCCACGGGTACCGTCAGTATTGCCACCCGCTATATCCATTCCCCGGTGGAGGTCCTGGATGTGGATGACGTGGAAACCTGCGTAAACCTTATTGTGAAGGCTATAGAGAACGTTGACAGGTATTTCTGATTCAGAACTGCCTTTGAGCCGGGGAAATGTCCCGGTTCAGTCCTCGTTTTTCCTTTTTCATGCTCTTTTTCGTTTTTCCTTTTTCATGCTTTTTTCGTTTTTTCCGTTTCATTCTTTTTAATTTTTTCAATTTTGCTATTTTTTTCCATGCCCTTTCCCCATTTCAGGGGGTGACTTCTCTTCTTTTTTTATTGTATTATGCCTATTGTTAACTGGAAAGTAAAAATACTATGGTACACTTATTGAACTGCAATTTCAGAATGCTGGGGTGCAATCCTGAAATTATTTGCCGGGTTTGCCAGGGTTCTGAGCAAAAATATATGTAATATGTATAATAAATTGATGTTCCGCATCATAGGGCGCAATATTATAAATCAATTTATATATTTATATGCCATATGTTTGCAGAACAAGTCTATGGATACAAAATCAAAACTGAGGGATTGTATTATTCGAAAATATCCGCTTTCTGGACACTACGTTAAGAGATGGTGAACAAACACCTGGTGTAGCCCTTACAAGAGAGAAAAAGCTCTTGATTGCCCGGGCTCTGGACGAAATGGGGGTCTCCGTAATCGAGGCAGGTTCCGCGATCACTTCCAGCGGGGAGAGGGAATCTATCAAAGCTGTCGCAAACGACGGGCTGGATGCCGAAATCTGCAGTTATTGCAGGATTGTAAAGGCAGATGTTGACCATGCCCTGGAATGCGACGTGGACTCAATCCACCTGGTAGCTCCGGTTTCCGACCTGCACATTAAGACCAAGATCAAAAAAGACCGGGATGCTGTGCGGCAGATCGCAGTCGAGGTTACGGAATATGCCAAGGACCACGGCTTAATCGTGGAATTAAGTGGGGAGGACTCCTCAAGGGCAGACCTGGAATTCTTAAAAGCCCTGTATGCTGACGGAATTGATGCCGGAGCTGACCGCTTATGTTACTGTGATACCGTTGGGCTTTTAGTACCTGAGAAAGCCACCGAGATTTTCAAGGATTTATCTTCTTCCTTGAAGGCCCCGATCAGTATCCACTGCCACAATGATTTCGGCTTTGCAACGGCAAACACCGTAGCCGCCCTTGCCGGGGGTGCAAAGCAGGCCCATGTAACTGTAAATGGTTTAGGGGAAAGAGCCGGGAACGCCGCCCTTGAAGAAGTGGTCATGAGCCTGGAATGGCTCTACAAATATGACACCGGGATCAAGCATGAGCAGATCTATCGGATTTCCAGGCTGGTAAGCCGTTTGACCGGGATTCCCGTTAGCCCGAACAAGGCTCTGGTGGGAGGCAATGCCTTTACCCATGAGGCCGGGATTCATGTACACGGGCTTCTGGCCGACAAGGCTACTTACGAACCCATGGGCCCCGAACAAATCGGCAGGAAACGGCAGATCGTACTCGGGAAACATGCCGGCCGAAGTTCCATTGCCCTGGCCTTACAGGAAATGGGACTTGAAGCCGACGAGGCCCAGGCCGGTGAAATCTTCAACAGGGTTAAGCAGATGGGCGACCAGGGGAAGCACGTAACCGATGCCGACCTGCAAACAATTGCAGAGAACGTGCTTGATATTTACAAGGAATCCCTGGTAAAGTTGGAAGAGTTTACCATAGTATCCGGAAACCGTGTGACTCCTACTGCTTCAATTAAACTCAACGTAAAGGATAAGGAGATCATACAGGCCGCGATCGGGAACGGGCCGGTGGACGCAGTTATCAATGCCATCCGGCGGGCAGCACGCTCCTGTGCGGAAGACATTGTCCTTGAAGAGTACCACGTAGATGCCATCAGCGGTGGGACCAATGCCCTTGTAGAAGTAAGGGTAAAGCTTTCCAAGGAAGGAAAGACGGTCACTGCTAGCGGGGCCCGGACGGACATCATTATGGCTTCAGTAGAGGCTGTGATGAATGGGATGAACCGCCTGATCACGGCAGAGTGAGCTCAAAAGAAGGATGCTTTCCTATATGGGTATTTCAGGGGACCGTTTGTCCCCCTCTAATTTTTTCGTTTTGAGCGGGGATTTAGTTGGAAATGGAAGAATTGGAAATGAAATACCTTTTTGAGCTCGGGGGCCGGAGAGAACCTGTATTCATATATAACATGATTGATTATGATGTATCGATTGAATTCAAACACAGAATTTATATGAAACGAATTCAATGAAATTTAAAGAAGTCATAACGAAATTCAGTTGAGTTCGTAATGAAATCAGTTAAGTTCAAAAGGAAATCAGTTGAGTTCAAAAGGAAATCAGTTAAGTTCGTAATGAAATCAGTTAAGTTCAAAAGGAAATCAGTTAAGTTCAAAAGGAAATCTGAAAAAATTCAGAATGAAAATTGAGAGCGTGATTGGCAAAAAGTATTTCTGATAAACATGCACTTTCAGGACTGCATTCTACTGGACAAATATAATATATAAGTTGAATCAGTCTCCAAGAGACAAGAAGGAGATTAAATACAATGACAACCGGGTCAACAGAAAAAATTAATGGCGCCAGGGCTATTATAAAGTGCCTTGAATTGGAAGGCGTTGACACTATCTTCGGGTACCCCGGAGGACAGGTCATACCTTTCTACGATGAACTCTATGATTCAGATCTGCGCCACATACTCGTACGCCACGAACAGGCAGCAGCCCACGCTGCAGACGGATATGCTCGCGCAACGGGAAAAACCGGGGTATGCGTTTCAACCTCAGGTCCCGGAGCAACCAATATGGTAACAGGCATTGCTACCGCATATATGGACTCCGTACCCATGGTAGCCTTAACCGGTCAGGTCCCCCAGTTCATGATCGGGAATGATGCTTTCCAGGAAGCTGACATCAGGGGAATTACCCAGCCCATTACCAAGCACAACTACCTCGTACAGGACGCAAACGAGCTTCCCAGAATCATGAAAGAAGCCTTTCACATAGCTTCTACCGGAAGGCCCGGCCCGGTATTAATAGACCTTCCAAAAGACATCCAGATCTCCGAAATCGACTTCAGTTACCCAGATAAAGTGGAACTCAGGGGGTACAAACCCACCTACAAAGGCAACCTCCAGCAGGTGAAAAGGGCTGCCGAGGAAATTGCAAAAGCCTCCCGTCCTATTATTTATGCCGGGGGTGGGGTGATCACTTCGAATGCAGCCGCAGAACTGGTGAGATTTGCCGAAACAATCATGGCTCCCGTGACCACGACCCTTACGGGGATAGGGGCCATTCCGACCGAGCACCCCCTGAACCTGGGGATGCTGGGGATGCACGGGACCAAATATGCAAACTATGCAATCCAGGAATCCGACCTTTTAATTGCGGTTGGTGCAAGGTTTGACGACCGGGTGACCGGGAAGCTGGAATCCTTTGCCCCGAATGCCAGGGTCATTCACATTGACATCGACCCTGCGGAGATCTCCAAGAACGTGCCCGTCAACATCCCGATTGTGGGAGATGCAAAACATATCCTCAAGGCCCTTACCAAATACGTCAAATGCTGCAACTCCGAATTCTGGCTTGCAAAGATAATCGAATGGAAGACGGAATTTCCGCTCAGCTACCGGAAAGAATCGGACGTTATCAAGCCTCAGTTTGTCGTGGAACAGATTTCGGAAGTCTGTAAGGACGCGATCGTTGTCACCGAAGTCGGGCAGCACCAGATGTGGGCAGCTCAGTACTTCAAGTTCAGTGAACCCAGGACTTTCCTTACCTCAGGAGGCCTGGGGACCATGGGCTACGGCTACCCTGCAGCCATCGGAGCTAAGGTCGGGAGGCCTGACAAGGTGGTCGTCGACATTTCAGGAGATGGCTCTTTCCAGATGAACTCCCAGGAACTTGCCACAGCAGTCCAGAACGATATTCCGGTCGTTGCCGTGATCCTGAACAACGGTTACCTGGGAATGGTCCGGCAGTGGCAGGAACTCTTCTTTGACCGGAGATATTCCTGCACCGATATCTCGGGTAGTGTTGATTTCGTGAAACTTGCCGAAGCATACGGGGCTCTCGGGCTCAGGGCTGAAAAGCCGTCCGAAGTCAGGCCGGCAATCGAGGAAGCCGTCAAATCCGGCAGGCCTGCAGTTGTTGACGTGATAATCGAGTGCGAGGCAAATGTTTCCCCTATGGTCCCTGCAGGGGCTGCAATTAATGAAATCCTTGACCTGGAGGGCAAATAATGAAACACATACTTGCAGTTCAGGTCGAAAACAGGTCAGGGGTCCTTTCCAGGGTCGCATCTCTCTTCTCGAGGCGTGGCTACAATATTGACAGCCTGGCCGTGGGCGTCACTGAAGACCCCACAATTTCCAGGATGACCATTGTAGTTCACGGGGACGACAGTGTGCTCGAGCAGGTCAAGAAACAACTTAACAAACTGGTTGACGTGATCAAGGTCTCGGACCTTGCAAGCGAAGACACAGTGGGGCGGGAACTGGCGCTTTTCAAGGTCGCAGCCGATGAGAACTCCAGGGCGGAAATCATGCAGATCACCGATATCTTCAGGGCTCGTATAGTGGATGTGGGCCCGAAATCCGTTATTGTGGAAGTCACGGGGGATGAAGATAAGATCCTGGCAATCGAAAACCTGCTCCAGAAGTTCGGGATCAAGGAGATGGTCCGGACCGGAAAGATCGCCATATCCCGCGGTTCAAAGAAGGTTTAAATATTAAAGGGCAGTTAAAAAGAGGTAACTGCTCAATTATTTTTTTCAGATGGGCTCTCCAGTTCGGGATATGTTAGTGGTTTCGGGCACGGAATAAGCCCTCCCAAAAGCAGGTAATTTTCCTGAAAAGTGAGGGAAATTTTTAAAAAATACAGGTAATTTTTCATCAAATAATTAAAGAACTTATAGAGAAATTTGGTTGATATAAGGAATTCTAACAAATACAAGAATTCTAACAAATACAAGAATTCTAACAAATACAAG
>CBFCWE010000082.1:0-19390 GCA_965601435.1 uncultured Methanosarcina sp. | reverse complement strand
ACCTTGAAGGTGCTAACCTTGAAGGTGCTAACCTTGAAGGTGCTAACCTTGAAGGGGCGAAACTTATCGGAGCTAATTTGAAAGGAGCTAAACTTGGAGGGGCTGACATTAAAGGTGCTAACCTTGAAAGAGCTAACCTTGAGAGGGCAAATCTTGAAAGATCTAACCTTGAAGGGGCAAATCTTGAAAGAGCGACCCTTAAAGGTGCAAATCTTGAAAGAGCGACCCTTAAAGGTGCAAATCTTGAAAGAGCGAACCTTGAAGAGGTAAAACTTGAAAGAGCGAACCTTGAGGGGGTGAAACTCGAAAGGGTGGACCTTGAAGGGGTGAAACTTGGAGGGATAAATCTTGGAGAAGCAAAACTTGGAGGAAGTTACCTTAGAGGGGCTGACCTTAGAAAGACTAACCTTGGAGGAGCTTACCTTGGAGGAGCTTACCTTGAAGGTGCTGATCTTGGAGGGGCTAACCTTGAAAAGGCTAATCTTATATTAGTTAACCTTAGAGGGGCTAACCTTGAAGAATCTAACCTTGAAGGTGCTAATCTTGAAAGAGCCAACCTTAGAGAGGCGAAACTTGACGGAGCTAACCTTAGAGGAGCTAACCTTTTAGAAGCTTACCTTTGTGGAACTAAACGTGGAGGAATTAGCCTTAAGGAATCTCTTTACCAACTTTCTAAAGTGAAAACACTTCATGATACAAAATTAGACAAAAAACTCCTCATAACATTAAAAGAAAAGTACCCTTCCCTTTTTGAAGAACCTGAGTAAGATGAATGACGGAATACTCTGCTCATCTTCTCAAAACTATTTTTTTCTCTTCTTTAAGACCATCTTAGATGTCTTTAAAATACCTCTAATACGAAGATGTTTTCCCTGCAGTGCGGGTCGTTAAGAGATGATTCTGCTTCACATTCCCTGCAGTTGATGACGATTGTTTTCCGATTTTTCGTCTGCTTTATCCTATGCGGGCATGTTTCCTCTTCCTCTATCTTTTTTCCCTGAAGTACGCCCGGATTGAAGCTTTTAACAGCTTCCTGCAGGCTGCTTGTTGCATCTTGAAGTTTAAGCATTATATCCAGAATTCGACCCCCGTTTCCCATAATCACTCCATTATTTAAATTTGAATGTATTAAATATTTTCTGTTTATAGTCTTCATTGAGTTTTTTAAACCTCATTGGATCATTTGCGAAGAAACAAATACAGTTAATCACTGATACATATTTTATTATTCGCATGAAGGAAACTATCAGGTCAAATTTCGAGTTCACGTTTTGTCTGAGAAGATTTCGGCTCTTCGTCTTTTCAAGTGGGTAATGCAAAATCGAGCCTTCCTGAGTGGGATACCGTGAAGTCTATTTCAAGGGAGTTTGCTATGTTAGTATTCAAAAATAGCTTCAGTCTCGGGCTCTGCCAGCCTCAAAACTTCTTCTTTAAGAGCGGGTATGTCCTCAAAAACAGCTGAGATTTTCCCTTTAAAGAGTTCCTGCCTCAGCTTTTTCCCCACGATATCGTCATTTCCGGCAGCCAGCCTTAGAATGACTGAACCCGGAAAGATCTCGGTCCGGTCGGCAAGGTCGTCGCAGTCCCCATCCGTGATCCCCAGGATCGGGATTCCAAGCCTGTAGAGGATGTCTCCGGCAATAGCGGTGGTGTCGTCGCCCACGGTTACTGCAAGCTGCGCCCCGTCCGCAAGTTCGAAAGAGTGCTCGGCGGCGTGGTCGATTAGCACGACTTTTCCGGCTCCGTTAAGGGGTATTTGCTTCAGGTCTACGAGCCCTGGTATCGATTTTGGAGTATTCCTGCGAGCAGGGGCACTCCTCCTGACGCTCCCGCTTTTTATCCAAGCATTTTCCAGGTCAACAGGTTCTCGTTTTTCATAACTGTGGAGTTTTTCAAGACCGTGTTCCTTTATTATTCCGCCTTCTATGGTTGTAATGAAGCCGCCTTCCGATACAATCCTCACCTCGGAGGATTCGGCTTTTCCGATAACGATGCCGTTTACCAGAATATTTTCCCCGGGAACGGCCCCTGAAAGTGTTCGGATGATTCGGGTTTTTCCGGTCTCCGGGCATTTTTCGGCAAATAGAGAGTCATTTAATGGAAGGGAACCTTCGGCTGGAAGCCCCAGAGTTTTCGAGAGTTTTTCAATGCAGTCCCCGGCTTTTTTGTTCAGGGGGATCAGTTTTCCGCAGCCTCTTCCCTGACAGACGGGCTCCGAATATTCTGATTCCGAATATTCAATCTGGAAAAGGGGTTTTTTCTCGGGTTCCCTTAGGTGGGAGAACACAATTTTCCCGAAGGTTTTTCCCGTCTCAAGGGTTTTTCCCTGGTTTATAAGGCATATAAGGTCGGAGTTTTCAAAAAAGGATTCTATGCAGGCACTTGGTTTCAGGTGGTTCCTGATATCTATTCGCCCTTCAAGCCCGGCGTCCAGGACTGCTGTCTTTCCCATAGTGCCGCCGAGTTTTGCTTCTATTTCCCCCAGGCGGGAGAGCTTTTCAAGGACTTTTTCTGCCTGCCCCGAATCGATAACTTCGGGGCCGTGGATAACTATGCCGATCTTCATCTTCAAGTAATTTTACTCCCGAAGGAGCATATTAATGTGACCCTGAGCCGTAAAGTAAGCCGAACAGTAAAATACCGGAGGTTTCTTGAACTTTTATGGTAAATTACGAGCTAAAAGAAGCTTATAAGACAAGGTGAGAAGATGGCAAAGGTAAAAATTACGTGGCTTGGACATTCCGCTTTTTTGTTTGAGGCTGAAAAGAAATTGCTGATAGATCCCTTTATTACCGGAAACCCAAAGGCTCCCTGCGGCCCGGAGGACCTGGACCCCGACATCATTGCTGTTACCCACGGGCATGCCGACCACCTGGGAGATACCATCGAGATCGGAGCCAGGACCGGCTGCCGGATCATCTCGATCCACGAGGTTGCAAACTACATCAAGTCGAAAGGGGTTTTTGCGGAAGGCATGAACAAGGGCGGGACCTTTGATGTTGACGGCGTCACCTTCACCATGACCGAAGCCCTTCATTCTTCTTCTATCGACGCCTCAGGCTTTAGCTTCGACGGGGGCTGCCCTGCAGGTTTCGTGATCGGGATTGGCGGACATACGATCTACCACGCAGGAGATACCGGGGTCTTCGGGGACATGCGGCTTATCGGGGAACTTTATGAGCCCGAGATAGCTTTCCTGCCTATCGGGAGCAAGTTTACAATGGGCATAAAGGAAGCCGTGAAAGCCGTGGAACTGATAAAGCCGAAAATTGTGATCCCGATGCACTACAGCACCTTCGATGTTATCGAACAGGACCCGGAAGAGTTCAAAAGGGCCGTGGAAGAAAAGGTTGACACGAAAGTCGTTATCATGAAACCGGGGGAAACCCTGGAGCTTTGATGCGTGAATAAAATAAGGTGAAAATAAATTAAATAAAGTTAAATAAAGTTAAAATCAAATCAAATTAAATCAAATTAAATAATATAAAAATCGGATCGAATCAGCCCGAATAAAAATGAAAATTGCCCAAATCGAATAATATAAAATTGAAAATTGGTATAATTCTGGCAAAAATCGAATAAAAATAGGAAAAAAATGCAGAATCCCGGGGTTTCAGATCCCGAGTTTCTGTCTCTTTTCCATGATGTGCTGTTCTATCCCGTCGGCTGCTTTTACAGCGTCTTTTTCCACGCTCATGACTCCGCCTGTCACTTCTTTGCAGTCTTCAGTCAGGAGTTTGACCAGGGCCGGGCCTCCGGTGACGGTCGGGACGGGGTTTACGTAGGTGTAAAGCCCGAGCGCCAGGGCAAAGATGGCGTCGATTGTAGCTTTCTGTTCCATGTATTCCGGGGCTGCGGCAGCAACCGGAAGGTCCGGGACAGGAGCTCCCAGGACTGCGGAGATGGCTCCAAGGAGGTCGGCAAGCCTTCCGGTGTCGGTACATGTCCCGTAACTGAGCACAGGCGGGACACCCAGAGCTTCACAGACCGCTTTCAGGCTGTCCCCGGCAAACTTCCGGGCTTCGGGAGAGCAGAGGCCTGCAACCTGCATGGCTCCATTCCCGCAGCCCAGGGAGAGGACCAGGATGTTTCGCTTTATCAGTTCTTTTACCACGGCAACACTGTGCGTGTCCTGCCCGTAGTCCCGCAGGGTCGTGCAGGAGACCATGCCCACAACTCCTTTGATCTGGCCGCTTTTTATGGCGTCAAGGAGGGGGTCGAGACTTCCTCCCAGGGCGTCCAGGATGCTCTCGGTTGAAAAGCCGACCATGGCCTCTTTCATCGGGAGCTGTTTTACCCCTTCGATGGATTTTTTCCGTTCCTTGAAGTTTTCGATCGCCATTTCCAGGAGCTTTGAAGCCTGCCTTCCAGCCTCTACAGGGTTATAGTTCAGGCGATCAGTGATGCCTTCGAAGGCAACGAGTTCGCTTACCGGCATGAGTTTGAACCCGTATTTTTCGGCGTAGAGGGGGGCAACGGGCAGGGAACAGTTCATGTCCGCAGCAAAAAGGTCCACACTCCCGCTTGCAAACACGGCTTCCTGGGAAATCCAGTTACCCGTAAAGCCATAGAACACATCATCTTCCTCCCACCTCTGGATCATTTCCTGGCCTGTTTCTATGCTGGCAATAACCCTCAACCCCTTTGCCCCTGCGGCTTTTGCCCTGTCCTGCCACTCAGGCTTCCGGGCAAGCTGGACCATAGCAAAACCAAGGAAGGGTTCGTGACCGTTCGGGAGTACGTTTACATACTCAGGGTCCAGCACCCCGAGATCGACCCGCATTGTGTGGGGTTTTGGTATCCCGAAGAGGATATCCTGACAGTACTCGTTTACTATCTGGCTCTGGTACGCCATTGCAACGCCCAGACGCATGGCCTTCAGGGCCAGGCTTACGTAGTACCCGTCAACGTTTGTAAGACAGGAGCCTGTGGAGAGCATCATTTCCCCGTAGATCCCGCCCGGGAATATCCCCAGCTCTTCCCATCTCTTCTTCCTTTCCGGAGGAGCAAGAGCCTTTACTATCAGGCTGGGTTCGTATGCCGGTTTGTTAAATTCCTTTTCCACAAATTCGCAGAGCTTAAGGGCAATTTCCGAATCACTTCCCAGGGTTTCGATCCCCAGCCTGCCCGCAAATGTCCTCAGTTTCTCCGGTTCTTTTATAGAGAAAGGGGTTTTACCTTTTGCGGTTTCCCTGAGCGTCCGGATGGTCTGATCCGTGTGATACTGATAGGTGGACGTCCCCATCACGTTTCTTAGCAGCATCATCCTCATTGCCATGCCGTCGGCGGTAATCCCGCAGACCCCTCTTTTGTCTTTGGCGGCATCTGCCCGGCAGGGCCCGTTGGAACAAAAATCACAGCGGACTCCGCCCATACAGAACATACAACGCTTATCCGGGTCTCCCCCCAGACCCTGGGCTTCGTAGCGGTCCCAGACGTTGGTCATATTGTCCTGTTTAATTTTTTCGTACATTTTCTGTACGGATTCGTGATAAGAAATTCTCTCCTTATCCATTTGTTTCTCACCCTTTTTCAGTATTTTTGAAAATCCAGATTTCAATCCAGATGTCAGCGTTTCACTCCCCTATAGTATACTTTTCAGCTTATTTCCGAAAATACCGGTTTTTTAAATAAAAACCATTTTCACAGCAGTTTTTTCACAGCAGTTTTGTTTCGTCGGTCTGTCTGGGAACTTTTACCACAAGCACCCTGAATAAGGAATCACCTTCGTTCAGGAGACGGTGAGGGATTTTTGCAGGACTTTCGATCAGCATGTCCCTGCTGACCTCTGCTTTTTCATCTCCCACCTCTACCGAACCTGTGCCTTCGAGGACGTAGAAGAAAACATCTACCGGAGTAATGTGTTTCTTCATTTTCTCCCCGGGCTTCAGTTCAATATGCATTACCTGCGCATGCTCGGTATCGTAGAGTTTGCGCACGCTGACGTTGTGAGGATTAGGTTTTTCCGGTGCTGACCTGACGTCGAGTATTTCCATTATATTACCCCCCAAAGTAATCGTTTGGATTTACGTTGTGAATTATCGTTGAGAATTATATCCTTATTGTTTAATAAATTCACCGAACATTCAATTACAAACGAACTCAAGAGACAATTACAAACGAACTCAAAAGACAATTACAAACGAACTCAAAAGACAATTACAAACGAACTCAAAAGACAATTGTTTATAGGGATCGTAACAGGAATTTTTCCGAAACCTGAATTGGGTTATAATTTCAATACCGATTTATAGGTCCGGGTATATTTTGCAGACATGAACCCGAGCACTAAAATTAGAAAAATAGATCTTCCTTTCGGGAACGGAGTGATTGAACTCAAAATTCCTGAAAAGAACCTCTCTGAACTCATCCTGCCCTCAGAACCCAAAAGCAGGGAAGATGAAAGTTCCATAGTCAAAAAAGCCCTTCTGGACCCAATAGGAAGCTGTCGTCTCTCTGAGCTTGTAAATCCGGAGTCCCGGATCGCAATCATCGTAAGTGATATAACCAGACCTACTCCTTCTGCAAAGCTTCTCCCCCCTCTCCTTGAAGAGCTCCGGCTCGGAGGGGTGAGGGATGATAATATCACTATCGTTTTTGCCCTGGGCCTGCACCGGAAACAGACCGAAGAAGAGTGCAGAAAGCTTATTGGGGATAAAATCTTCGAAAACTTCCGCTGCATCCAGCACGACAGGGAACGCTGCAGGCATCTAGGAGAAACCAGTTTCGGGACCCCGGTAGAAATTTTCGAAGAGGTCCTGGACGCAGACCTTATTGTCGGGACCGGCACCGTCGAGTTCCATTACTATGCGGGCTACGGAGGCGGAGGAAAGTGTATCCTGCCAGGGGTCAGTTCGGAAAGGGCAGTGCTTTCATTCCACAGTTTTTACAGCAGGCTCTTTGAAGGCGAGCCTCTTTCCGGAAGGGTTAACAGCCCGGCAAGGCAGAACATCGAGGAAGCTGCAAAAATAGCGGGGCTTAGCTTTATCCTGAACGCGGTAATCGACAGCAAGAAAAGAATCGTGACGGTGGTTGCGGGGGATTTTATCGAAGCCCACAGGAAAGGAGCAGAGTACGTGGACGCCATGTACAAGGTACCGGTTGAACCTGCAGACGCTGTCATTGCCTCCTGCGGCGGGTTTCCCAAGGACATAAACCTCTACCAGGCGACCAAAGCCCTGGAAAACGCCGTAGCTGCAGTAAAAACGGGAGGCTCAATAGTGCTTGCAGCCGAATGCCCGGAGGGGCTCGGGAATAAGGTTTACGAGTGCTGGAGCAGGGAGTGTAAAAGCCCGGATGAAGCTGTTGAGAGGTTCAGGGAAAATTTCGAGTTCGGAGGGCATAAGAGTGCAATTGTCGGAAAAGCTGCAAAGGAGTTCAGGCTTTATATGGTCTCGAAACTTTCCAAAGAAGAGTGCAGGAACACTTTCTTTACCCCTGTCAAAACCGTGCAGGAAGCCCTGGAAATAATCCTCGCTGAAAATCCGGAGGCCAGGATTCACGTGATGCCCGACGGAGGGAGGACGCTTCCAGTCAGAAAGGAACCCTGAAGCAGGAAAGGAATTTTGCAGTCCGGAAGGAATTCTGAGTATCAGTTTACCGCATAAGCATTGTTAACCGGATAAGTATTGATAACTTTCCAAATTATTGGTTACTGCATAAGATTTCATAGGTATTGCTGATATCCGGCGTATGTTTACCTATATCATTTTATATTATCAGGATATTCCTTCCGAACATGAACATGAAGACAAATGTAAAAAAGATTAAACTCGCTTTCGGCAGCGAGAAACTTGAGCTGGAGGTTCCGGAAAAGAACCTCTCCAGCGTCATAATGCCCTCGGAACCTGAAAAAAGGGAAGAGGGAGCTTTTTTAATCAAACAAGCGCTTGAAAACCCCGTAAAGAGCAGGCGCCTTTCCGAGATTGTAAACCCCGAATCAAAGGTTGCGGTCATTGTAAGCGACGTTACCCGTCCCACTCCCACCGCAAAACTGCTGCCTCCCCTCCTTGAAGAGCTTTATCTCGGAGGAGCAAAAGCCGAAAACATCACAATCATATTTGCCCTTGGCCTGCACAGGCAGCAGACCGAAGAGGAATCCCGGAAACTCGTCGGAGACGAAATTTGCGGGAAAATCCGCTGCATCCAGCACGATACGGGCAGGTGCAGGCGTGTAGGGGCTACGAGCCGCAGGACGCCTGTAGAGGTCTTTGAAGAAGTGCTTGATTCCGATGTGGTCGTCGGGACCGGGGGAATTGAGTTCCATTATTATGCGGGGTACAGCGGTGGGGCCAAATCCGTTCTCCCCGGTGTGAGTTCTGAAGCCTCGGTGCTTACAAACCACAAACTGATGATCGAAGAAAAGGCGGTTTCCGGAAGAATTGACAGCCCTGTCAGGCAGGACATGGAAGAAGCCGTAAAAATTGCCGGACTCGACTTCATCCTGAACGTGGTACTCGACAGCAAGAAAGGGATCGTGGCTGCTGTTGCCGGGGACTTTATCGAAGCCCACCGCAAAGGGGTTGAGGCTGTGGACACCATGTACAAGGTCCCGGTCGAGCCCGCAGACGCCGTCATCGTCTCCTGCGGAGGCTACCCTAAGGACATCAACCTCTACCAGGCCAACAAGTCCCTTGACAACGCCACCCAGGCAGTAAAAGACGGCGGCTCCATCATCCTCGTGGCCGAGTGCTCCGAGGGTATCGGGAACCAGATCTACGAGTGCTGGAACAGGGAATGCAAAAGCCCGGATGAGGCTGTCGAGCGTTTCAAGCGTTGTTTCGAGTTCGGGGGGCACAAGAGTGCAATTGTGGCAAAAGCCGCAAAAAAGTTCAAACTTTACCTGGTCTCAAAACTCCCGGAAGAAGATACCAGGGATGCCTTTTTCACCCCGATGGGAAGTGTCCGGGAAGCCCTTGAAGAAATCCTTTCCAAAAACCCGGAAGCAAAAATCCACCTGATGCCCCATGGCGGGCAGACCCTCCCTGTGAGAAAAGGAGACTGAAAAGGAAGAAGCTCGAAAGGCAAATTTCAAAATTCTTTCCTTTTCTCTCCAGTTTCTTTTCGGTTTTCTCTCCAATTTCTTTTCGGTTTTCTCTCCAGTTCCTCTTTTTTCCTTTTGCCAAAAAGATTTTTTGAAATTCCGAACTTAAGTTGAATTTGGGTTTCTAGCTGGAACAGGAAACCGGGTTGCCTGGATTCTGATATTTTCTTCTTTGTATTTTTTCAGAGAAAGGCCGGCCGACTTCACTGCCGGTGAGAACTTGAGGTTCTGCGAAGTGGTGGATGCCCGAGGGCATGGTTTCTGAAGGGTATATGATAAACCGGATGCTGAAACTGAAGGCGTATTGAATCGATCAAAAATAATTAAACCGATCAAAATCGAAAAAAGAGAGGATCGGGGGGAAAGGAAAGAAAAAAAGAAAGCGGTAATGAAAAAAAGAAAGATAAGAATAAAAAAGAAGGGGATGATTTCCCCTGAAAACTGGCCTGCTTAAACACTTGTCGTATCGGCATTTGTGTGTGCGTGGGGCTCAAAGTCGTCTTCATCCTCATCCTGGGGTCTGAGGCTGTAGCACTTATCCAGGAATTTTTCCGGCATCGGTTTTGTTGCCAGGCTTACCACGATTGCCACAAGGAAGGCGAGTGGAGTTGCGATAAGGATCGGGTCCACAAGGGGCCAGGTTCCTGAAAGCAGGGTCGCTTTCCCGAAGATTGCCTGGCAGATCCCGAGGGGAATTGCTTCTTTTGCGTGAACGAAGGTCAGCCAGAAGAGGCTGCCCAGGGACCCGACAACCAGGCTTGCCACGGCTCCTTCCCTTGTTATGCGCTTCCAGAAGAGTGCCCCCATGTATATGGGCAGGAAGGCCGAGGTGCAAAGGCCCATGAACATTGCTGTTGCCCGGGCGATGATGCTTCCCGGGAGGATGTAGGCCAGGAGGACCGAGAGTAAAATGGAAAAGACTATCCCGAAGCGTGTGGCATGGATGGTGCTGCCTTTAGACTTTCCTTTCATCAGCCCCGCCTGGTAGAAGTCGTGCCCGATGGCTGTGCCCATGGCATGGAACTGTGCTCCCGAGGTGGACATAGCAGCCGAGAGCAGACTTAACATGAAGAACATCACGAAGAGTTCGGGCATGGCGCTGTTCAGGTATTCCGGCATTATCAGGTCCGTGTTGCCTCCCGCAACCTCAAGGGCGATCTGGCCCGTGGTCCTGTAGAAGTATACGTTGGAAAGAGCTCCGACTACGTAAGCTACACCTGCCATCATAAGGATGAAGGGTCCGCCCACGAGGACTGCCCTTTTCAGGGAGCGGTCATCTTTTACCGTCATGAACCTGACTGCAAGCTGGGGCTGGGCAAGAACACCTATACCGACTCCCAGGAAAAGGGTCGAGAACATCGTCCACCAGAGCGGTGACCCGAGGGAAGGCATGGCAGTCCAGCCCTGATGCCCGATGTCAACAAGGGACTGCGGGACAAGAGGGGCCATATCGGTAAGTGTCTGGTGGGCTCCCACGACGCCTCCCAGTTTTACATAGGTAAAGATAAGCAAAAAGGCCATTCCGATAAACATGAGAGTGCCCTGGAAGGCATCCACGTACATGACGGAAAGCAGCCCGCCTTTGATAACGTAGGAAGCAATGATAATCGTGAAGATAAGAAGGGCAAAATTGTAGTTAATTCCCAGGGTCGTTTCAAGGAACCGGGCAGCTCCGATGAGTACGCTTCCTGCGTACAGCGGCATGAATAACCCTATCAGAAGCCCGGAAAAGCCCTGGATGAAACGAGACTGGAAACGCCTTCCCAGGAATTCGGGAAACGTTACCGCACCGAGGTTAAGCCCTATACGCCGGGTTTTCGGCCCGAAGATCACAAAAGCTATGAAGATCCCGAAAAAGATGTTCATGAAGACGAGCCACAGGAGGCCCATTCCCAGAGATGCGGCTACGCCTCCGAACCCGATGATCGCCGAGGTGCTGATAAAGGCCGCCCCGTAGGATAAGGCCATGATGGCCGGGTGCACCTTCCGACCTGCAAGCATATATCCATCGGTCTGGGAACTCTGCCTGTAGCCCAGGCGGGCGAGGTAGAAGATGGACGCAAGGTACACGAGAACGAGGATGATGAGAGTTGAAGTATCGACTGACATAAAAACTGCTCCTTAAAAAACGTTCGTTAAAAAAAGCTTATTAGCTGGATAGAGGGTTGTTTTTTCCGCAAGCTTTCCCGGAACTCCTGCTGAAATCCCCGTCCCGCAAGTAGAACTACCTTGAATTTCCGGCCGGTCCCTTTCAGCTTTGGAAAGCTGCGGCAAGTTCATTCCTGGACTGCTGGCCTCGGAGTGCTGCTCTTCACTGCCTGCTCTTCTTCCCCGTCTTTCCAGTTCAATGCCCCGTATACAACGCAGCCGAGCGCACTTACCACACATGAAACGTATGCAAGCCAGATCTGTGGATCATCAATTCCTAACATCTTTTACCCTTCTAATTATGTTAATCTGTCACTAGTTAACATGACACTTGTTAGCATAGTCCATATCGTGCTTTTTGTTATTTAAAAGTATTGTTTCCCGGTACTTGCAGCTGGAAGTCTGCTTCCCTGCTTATATGCAAAAAAGAATTGATAGAAAGGTTTGCCAGGATTTCAAAAATAAAAGTTAAAAAAATAATTGATAAAAATTAAAAAGGTAGTTATAAAGGGCGGTTTTAAAGAGGGGGGCCTGTTTCCAGGGCCTTTTACGGTGTTTTACCCGAGCGTACATGCCGTAATTTCCCCGCTTAGATTGCGTCCCAACATCTCGACAGCTTTTTCGAAGTCGTCAGTCTGCCCGAGCACCCACATCATTTTCACCAGGGCAGTTTCGGGAAGGGTGTCTTCACCTTCGATTGCACCTGCTTTCAGGATATCTCGGCCCGTATCATAGACGCGGTCGCATATCCGGCCACTCAGGCACTGGGTTGTGATTACCACGGGCATTTTTGCTGCCACTGCTTTCTGGATATAGGGGACCCACTTTGTGGAGGCATGCCCGAGCCCGGTCCCTTCGATTACCAGACCTTTATAGCCTGCATTTATGTAATGGTCGAGGATTTCCGGGTTAGCGCCGGGAGTGAACTTTACGAGGGCACATTTAGGTTCCATGCCAGGCTTGAACTGCAGGCTTTTTTCTCCGCGCTTTGTATAGTCAATAAGGGTTTTGAGTTCCCTGGTCTCGTAGTCGACTGTCCCTATGGGTAGGGAGTTTACGGACTTGAAGGCGTCCCTGCGGGAGCTGTGCATCTTCCTTACTTTTGTGCCGCGGTGAATCTCGCAGTAGTCTTCCGAAGTAGTGCCGTGCATGACAACCGAGACTTCGGCAATGTCGCTTACCGCAACGCAGGCTGCGCAGATGGCGTTCATGGCGTTGTCACTGCTGGGGCGGTCGGCACTTCTCTGGGAACCCACGAAAACAATTGGCACCGGGGTATCGATCATGAAGGAAAGGGCGGCTGCCGAGTACATCATGGTGTCCGTCCCATGGGTCACAATGATCCCTTCAGCACCGGCTTTGATTTCTTCAACAACGGCCTTTGCAAGGTTTTCCCAGGACTCCTGGTCCATGTTCTCGGAAAGAATGCTTGAGATTACCCTGCCCTTGAAATCGGCAATTTCCGTGAGTTCGGGAATCGCGGAAAGGATGTCATCGGCGGTAAACTGGGAAGTAACAGCCCCTGTCCGGTAGTCGATCTTGCTTGCAATGGTCCCGCCAGTGGAGAGGATCGCTACCTTCGGGAGTTTTCCCTTCCCGCGTGCTGCTGCTTCTGGCTCGGGCTTTGCTTCTTTTGCGCCTTTTACAGCCTCTTTTTCCTTTTCGCTCTCCAGAAGGGTAACCCGGACTTCATCCCTGCAAAAGCCCGCATTATAGCCGCTTTTCATCTTAATTGTAATGTACCCTTCCATGGAAGGCATAACCTTACCTTCGTACACGCTGCCGTTCTTTTCTATGCGTACCCAGTCGCCCTGTTTGAATTCCATGATCAGTCCCTTTTTCTGAGTTTTGAAGTATTGAGTGATCGTGATTTTATTGAGTGATATCGTGAAGTTTAATTTCTGAATTTTCCATACTTAAGAGGTCAACGTACTATTAAAAAGTTAATTGAAGGGAAAAGTTAATTGAAAGCTTATTTGCATTCGGTCTTTTCCGTAAATTCAGTATTTCCTGTACTTTCGGCCTTTCCGTACATTCAACCTTTCCTGTACTCTTCCACCACGCCCAGAAGAGCTTCAAAAGCTGAGTCTATGGAGTCCTTCAGGGTTATGATTTCCTGGGAATTGAACTCGGTTTCGGAATTTCTTTTTGAGAGGTAGCGTTCCATTTCTTCGGGGGCCGGGCCTCCGGTCACTTTCCGCCGCTCGATATTCGACACCGGATCAAGGGCTTCAAGCACCATTTTTTCCGTCAATCCCCTGCCCGAGAGGGACCCCCCTAGCACAACTTCGGCAATGGAGTCTATCTTTTCCAGAGTGGGAGATTCCTTTTCCCTTGCCAGCACCCCGACGAGTTGGTGAGCGGTCCTGAAAGGAATTCCGGTTTCCCGGACAAAGGTGTCCGCAAGCTCGGTGGCGGTGGTAAACCCTGTGACCGCCTGGGCTTCAAGCACTTCGGGACGGACTTTCATGGTCCTGGCCATGCCTTCCATTACCCTGACCGAGGCCCTGACGGTTTCCACGGAGCGCCAGATGTTCGGGGTAGCTTCCTGCAGGTCCCGGTTGTAGCTCAGGGGAAGAGCCTTGCAGATTGAGAGCAGGGTCATGAGAGCCCCGACCGTAACTCCCGTTTTCCCGCGCAGAAGTTCGGCAGTGTCAGGGTTTTTCTTCTGGGGCATGATAGAGGAGGTGGAGGCGTAGGTGTCGTCCAGTTCGATAAAGTTGAATTCGGAAGAGGACCAGACAACCAGTTCCTCGGCCATCCTGCTCATGTTGATCATGAGATTTGCAAATACGGAGGCACACTCGATAAGGAAATCCCTGCTGCTCACAGCGTCCATGGAATTTTCCAGCATGCCAGCAAAGCCCAGGAGTTCCTGGGTCCGCTTCCGGTTAAGATCAAAGCCCGTGGACGCGAAAGCCGCAGCCCCCAGGGGACAGAGATTGACCCTGGAAAAGGCGTCAAGCACCCGGTCAAAGTCCCTCCCTAAAGCCGCTTCATGGGCGCAGAGGTGATGAGCCAGGGTCGTCGGCTGAGCGTGCTGCAGGTGGGTAAAGCCGGGCATGAGGGTGTTTGCGTGCTCTTCAGCAAGGGCAAGGAAAGTCTTCCTGAGGGCGAGCAGTTCCTCGAGCAGCCCCAGCAGTTCTTCCCGGAGGGTCAGCCTGATGCAGGTCGCAACCTCGTCATTCCGGGAACGCCCGGAGTGCATCCTGCCTCCCACATCTTCCCCCACCATATCGATCAGCCTGGATTCAAGGGAGATGTGGATGTCCTCATAGCTGAAATCAAGCTTTTCCATGCCCTCTTCCCTGATCTTCAAGAGCCCGGCCAGGATTTTGCCGCAGTCCTCGGCCTCAATGATCCCCTGCTCCTTCAGCATCACAGTATGGGCAAGGTCCACTGCTATGTCCGCGTCAAAAATCCACCTGTCAGCTTCCATGGAGGAGGTATAGCGCAAAATCTCCTCGTCCGGGGCTGCTTCTAACCTGCCTCTGCGTAAAATATTACTCATCTGGGTCCCTCTGTGTGATCTTCGTAAAATGAATTTATGTGAATGATTTGCGTAATATATTTGCAATATATTTGTGCAATATATATCTATGAATGGTTTGTGGATATGAGTTTGTATTAATTTTCGGTGTGGTCTGAATTTGATATGGTATTAATTTTATATGGCTTGAATTTGATATTGAAATTTTGCTGCCTGTTCAGCAAGCAGGAAGAATACTCAAAGTCTGTCGCGTGGTATTGCTCCAAACAGATAAATATGAATCGCTTTCCCTGATCTACCGTATTTTTGTGACTTTTGTGTTTGGAGCTTTTAGTGTTTGGAGAATCCCAAACAACCGGAACTTGTCATCTCACGTCGTTCTTGTTCCCGTTCACCAAAGGTGAACGGCTTTTCCAGAATAAAAGAGAAGAAAATTGAAAGTATTCTGATAAACCGGTAGTAGTGGATGCAAAAAAGAAGTAAATACAACCTGTAAATAGTTTTTCAAATACTATTAACTTATTTAATTTATGTTAGTTTATTCTATTTTTCATTTAGATAGCGTCGGAAAAGTCCATGATTTCCTAAAATTTGCCCAATTTGATCATTGTACATAAATTTAATAACCCCGCATGATGTCGATATACTAATTTAAATTTCAATGACTGTGTGCGATAAGTTATAAACTTCAGACTTTTCCGACGCTCTCATTTACTTTTTATGAGGGCCGCCAGGCAAGGTGCCGGAGGCACCTATTCACATCTGTTTGAAAAGAGTTTTCCGGGTTTAAGTGAAATATTTCTCTAACCATTTTTTGCCTCTTTTTAATAGATGCCTTCCTGAGCGTTTTCCAACCCTTTTAATTTCTCCAATTCTCTCAAAAAAGCTAATCAGGAATTAAAGCATAAAATTAACTGATGTCCGTAGCTGAAAAGTACAACAGAATGTCTGCAGTCTACGATTTAATGGAATCTCCCATGGAATTCTTTTTTTACAGCAAATGGCGAAAAGAAGCCCTTTCTGGCCTGAGTGGGATGGTCCTGGAAGTGGGGGTAGGGACCGGAAAGAACCTGAAATACTACCCTGAAGAATGTTTGGTCACAGGCATCGATAACAGCGAGGGAATGCTCGAAAAAGCCAGGGAAAAAGCCGAAGGCATGAAAAACGTGACCTTACTCCTGATGGACGCCGAGCACCTGGAATTTCCGGACAACAGTTTTGACTACGTGATAACAACTTTTGTCCTCTGCTCCATTCCTGACCCCGTAAAGGCCCTCAGGGAAATGAAAAGGGTCCTCAAACCCGACGGGGAAATGATCAACCTCGAACATATGAGGAGCGATAACCGCTGGATTGCCGCCTATGAAGATTTCATCAATCCAATTTCGGTTGCTCTGACAGGAATTAATGTGAACCGGAAAACCGTGGAAAATATCGGAAAGGCGGGGTTTAATATTAAGGATGTCAAAAATCTGGCTTTTAAGGACGTGTTCCGAAAGATCAGGACGAAACCTTGAATAGTTTTTCATTCATCCGAAAGTCCGGACTAAGGCACCATACTTAGACTTATTTATTCCAAAGATACTCTATTAAGCAATAATAACTAATTCTTAAATGGGATGCTGGGGAAAACAAAGCGCTATCTTCAGGTTACACGAGTCATTTTGAAGTACAACCTGCTGCTCGGACTTTACAGGGACCTTCACGCCGGTTATATTTCAACCCCTCAATGTACCTGTACCTATGACCTGGAGAACCGGGACACGGCTGTAAAGCTCAGGAAGGCGTTTGAGGAGCTGGGCCCTACTTTTATCAAGATGGGGCAGACCATGAGCAAGCGTCCGGACCTTGTGCCGCCGACCTATGTCGTGGAGATGATGAACCTTCAGGATAAGGTTAGACCCCTTTCTTTTGAGGAGATGACGGATTCCCTGGACCTTGCCTGCATCTGCGAGTACGACCCTCCTGCGCTGCGGAAAAAGAAAAAGAGCCGGGAAGAAATGGAGGCTTCCGGGAAGAGGAAGAGCCAGGCTTTCATTGAAATTTTTGATGAGTTTGATACCACGCCCATTGCGAGCGGCTCGATTGCCCAGGTCTATAAAGGGGTCCTGGACGGGGAGCACGTGGCCGTGAAAATTCTTCGTCCGAACCTTATTGACAACATAAATACGGACCTTTCCATTATTGACGATTTCAAGCCCATCGTAAAGAGAGTGCTAGGAATCGGGAAGAACTTTGACATAGACGCATTTCTTGAAGAAATCCGGGATATGCTTACGCGGGAAGTTGACCTCAGGATCGAAGCCATGAACATGCGGCGTTTCGAGGACAATTTCAAAAATGAGAAAAAAGTCTCGGTCCCGAAAATTTATCCTGATTACTGCTCAGCAAATGTCCTTACCATGGAGTTCATCGAAGGAGCCCAGATAAAAGACGTCTTTGACATGGACGTGCCCGGGTCGAAAAAATCCGAGTATACAAGAATAATAACACGGAGCTACCTCAAACAGGTCTACATCGACGGCTTCTACCACGCAGACCCCCATGGGGGAAACATGCTTGTCCGGGAGGATGACACTATTGCAGTTATCGATTTCGGGGCAGTCGGGAGCATTGATGACGAACTCAAGCGAAACATGCTGGAGTTTTACTACGCGGTCAACAACCGGGACGTTGAAGGGGCCACGGAAGGCTTCCTGAAGATCGGGAAGGCAAAGCCCGCAGATGTGGACCTGCGCAGGCTCAAGAAGGACATGGATGACCTTATCGCAAGCCAGAACTACGGGCTTGAAGGAAGACAGAGTGACAACTACGCAAAACTCGGGATGAAATACGACATCAAACTCCCAGGGGAGTTTTCAACCCTCCAGCGGGCAATCCTCCTGATTGAAGGGGTCTGCCTGGAACTCGACCCGCGTTATAAAATCCAGACCATCGCTATTCCCGTTTTGATGGACGCCTACAAGAAACTAAGCACTCCGAAGGGGGCTGGCCTCCATATCGAACTTTCCACCGAGCCCCGGGATGAGAAGGCCGAGATCAGGGCTGCTGTCCGGGAACTGGCTGACAGGATTGGGGAAATGGGGAACCGGCTTCTGGAAGTGCAGGAGAAAGAAAAGAAAGGTAGGGGCTTTTCGAAAGAATTCTACGTTGCGGTCCTGCTTATCCTTTCCACCTATATCCTGCTGAGTGGAGGGGCTTTTGCCTGGGTCGGAGCAGCCGGATTTGCGGGAGCGCTTTTAATCTGGCTGTTTGCGCTTTTCCGGGCCTCCTGAAGTGGTTGATGATTGGCTGTCAACGGCTATCTATGAGTTTTGATAAAAAAGCTATAATAAAAGAGAGTATAAAATAAATGAGTAAAATAAGTGAGATTAAATAAGGAGATAAGTGAGTAAAAAGTGGGTAAAATAAGTGAGATTAAATAAATGGAAACTTAAAAACTCATATCCATTAATGTGGGGGTGACTGCCCTGGTGCAGGAAACTATAAAAATAGAAAATATAGAGTGCGATCACTGCGTCATGCGGGTCGGGAGAGCTATCGCTGCCGTTAAAGGGGTAACGGAAGTCGATGTAAACCTTGAGAAAAAAGAGGCTGTTGTGGATTTTGAGGGAGATAAAACCAATCTGGAAGAGATCAAGGCTGCCATCAGGGATGCCGGGTATGAGCCCAGGTGAAACAGGGACATTCCAGGTTTAAATAAGGCCATTGATGGTTTGTCGCTGATTATTTTTTGTTTATTATTAACTTTTTAAATGAAGGGGGGTTGAACATTACTCAGGAAACCATAAGAATTGAAGGCATGTCCTGCGGACACTGCGTCATGACTGTCAAAAAAGCAATTGAATCCCTTGAAGGCGTAAAGGGAGCAGATGTGAGTCTGGAAGATAAAAAGGCAGTTGTTGAATACGACGAAAAAAAGGTCAAGCTTGAGGATATCAGGGTTGCGGTAAAGGAAGCAGGGTATGGACCTGTATGATTTATCCTGTTCTTGAAGCCCGGACCTGTTTTTACAACAGTGGAGCAGCCGTACAGAATCATTATATACGAATAAGCGCAGATTTTTAAATACAGGGAAACGCAAGAGTGTGTTTAACTGCTGATGCTTTGGGGGTGAAAACATCAGGGAGACATCACTGATCGTGGATGACATGGTCTGCAGGTACTGCAAGAACATGGTCACCAGACTTGTTAGTTCTATCAACGGAGTTTCTCGTGTAAACGTAAACGTTCCGGACAGGACTGTAAATGTGACCTACGACAGCCAGAAAACCGATGAATACGTCATAAAAATTACCCTGCTCGAAGCAGGGTACAGGCTTTAAGCTATTCAGGGCTCGGGTAAAGGCTGTAACCTATTCAGGACCCGGATACAGGGCTGGGCGGCCTTCCAGAAATTACAGATTCCGTAGCAGGCGGCATTTTAATGGATTTCAGGATAAATGTCTACGGCATGACCTGCGGTCATTGCCAGAAAAGGGTAGCTGATGCTATATCCTCGCTGGAGGGTGTAGAATTCGTAGAGGTCGATCTCGAAACAGGAGAGGCCAGAGGCAGCTTAGACCTCAAAAAAGTAAGCCTGGAAAATATAAGGAAAGCTATTAGGGAAGCCGGGTATGAAACTGAAAAAGAAGAATCTGAAAAAGAAAAATCCGTAATAGTAGCTCCGGAAGGGATACCTGAAACAACTGAAGAAGAAGAAGAAGAAG
>CBFCWE010000081.1:0-19457 GCA_965601435.1 uncultured Methanosarcina sp. | reverse complement strand
AAAAGAGAGTAAAAGGGTATAGAGATTGTTTTTACAGAAAATTAGGGACACTACCAGGTTATGCATATTAAGTATAGTATTTATTTCATTAAAATATTACTCCAAAGTGATTGTTGATTTGTTACTTCACCTGAGTAATAAATTAACTACATCCAAAATTAAATGAATAAACGTTATATCCATATAGGAACAAGTAAATATCATAACATTTGAAGCACCCATATAAAGGAGGCTTACATATCGCAAAAAATTCTCCAACTGGTGGTAATAGAAGAATTGGAGCTGTCCGTAAAAGATCTCAGACCTACAATCCAGTAACTGACCAGTGGGTAAAAAGAGATACAACAACAGGCAAATTTATGGACATAAAAGCTGACGGAAAACCGTTCAAAGGAGTTAAGAAAGAGAAATCAAAGATACACTGACTCTCACTTTTGTAAAAATATTTATGGAGCCTCTATTTATAAGAAATTAGTGTAAACGTTTGCGTCAAGACTATATTAATTAAAGGTTCTTAAAACTTGAAACTTTTTAATTTTGGGTAGTTAAGATCATTCGATTCTTAACTATAAATGATATTTTAAGCAGGCTCTTATCTGAATATTTAGTTTTTATAGATCTACTCAGCTTGTGTTCTAAATCTCGAACTAACATATATAATTTATTTGATTAAATTTACTTTTGGATAAACTCTCTTTTCCATTTTTTTGTAGTGCTCCTTATTGGTATCATTAGTCCCATCATATTTCACTTTTCACGTTTATTTAAAGATCGTGAACCCATACTTACGTTCAACATTTTTAACTTTATACCTACGTTCAAGATCTTTGAGATTCTTTTCTATCATACTTGGAGATAGTTCAAGTGGAGTTGGTGAACGCATTTCTACTTCTATTTCGCTTCCTTTGATACGTTGTATACAAGGGGAGATTAAGAAAAAAATAAGAACGAAAGTTAAAATTGTATATTGAGTCGTGTTATTAACCCAATCTATAGATGTAAGCAAGTTGTAAACATATGGGATTGATATAAAAAGCTTGGAAACTACATTCGGCACCAAAACTCCAAAAAGAGAAAGCAAAAGTAATAAAAATATAAATCTTCTAGTCCAACAATTTAAAGGTGAATTTAACCACCATTTCCAGAAAGAAGGCTTTATTTGATGATTCCATATGTTATCTATTAATTGAAATGCCGACCTTTCTAATGAAGGGTCTGAATCTAAATATAAACACCTTTTAAGGCAGTCTATTGCAGTAAAGAAATCATTAATTTTATAATAAAAGCAGCCAAGGAAATAGTAATTGTAAGCATTTACCTTTACATCTTCATATTTCTTCAAAATACTATCAGTTTTGTTTAACAAATTCATTGTAATTTTACTGTTCCCACCAGAATTCAATAGCAAAAATCTTACTGCTAATATAAATTTTACTATAATCCTATTTATTCTCATGATTGAAATATTCTTACGTTCACTTCTTGAAGAAACAAGTGTGTTTATTTTTTCTAATTCTCTTATTGTTGATAACATCATATCTTGATATCTTTTATTGTTTGATCCAAAGGAAACTTCTGCTTTTAAGTACTTAGCATAAGCATCCCACAAAAGAATGAGGGGATCCCCAGCATTCAAAGAAATTGCTTTTCTGAAAAGGAGAATTGCACTATCATAATCTTGTTCTTCAATTTTGATTCGACCTTTAATTCTCCATGTATATGCATCACTCTTGTCAATAGAAATTGCATCATCTATTTCTTTTGAAGCAGAATCTAAATCTCCATAAGTTAAATAAAGTTCGGCTAGGGTTCGATATGCTTGAGCTTGATAAGGATCTAGATTTATAGTTTTTTGAAATGATTCTAGAGCTTCCCCATATTTTTTAAGATTTTTGAGAGTAAGTCCCTTGTTATACCAAGCAATAGAATCTTTCGGATTTAATTCTATGACTCTATTAAAAGCATAAAGAGCTTCTTCATGCTTGTCGATATTACCTGCAACAATGCCTTTTTCGAACCATGCTGAAGAGTTTTTAGGATTCAGGTTAGTAGCCTTTCCAAAAGCTAAAAAAGCAGCTTCAGAATTTCCTAAATTGTCGAGAACCATACCTTTAAAATACCATGCTGAAGAGTTTTTAGGATCTAATTTAATAGCTTTTTTAAAAGCTTTCCGAGCTTCCTTATATTTCATAAGGTAAAAAAATGCAACGCCTTTTACGTACCACTTTGAAGCATTTTGTGTATCAATCTCTACAGCTTTGACAAAAACTTTAAGACTTTCTTCCTCATTTCCAATTTCTTTGAGAGTTTCTCCTTTTTGGAACCACGCTGAAGCATTTTCTTCATTTGATTCTATAGCTTTTTCAAAAGCTTTTAGAGCTTCTTCATATTCTTCAAGTTTTTTGAATATAATTCCTGTATTGTACCAAGCATCAAAGTCATTCGGATTCAGTTTTAAGGCTTTCTCAAAAGCTTCAAGAGCTTCTTCATATTTTTCAAGATTCTTAAGTGCAAACCCCTTATTGTACCATGATACTGAGTCATTAGGGTTAAGTTCAATAGCTTTCTCAAAAGCTTCTAAAGCTTTTTCATGTTTTTGAAGATTACCTTCAGCCACTCCTTTTTGGAACCATGCAGAATAATTATTTCCATCCAATTTTATAGCTTTGTCAAAAATTTTCAAAGCTTCTTGGTATTTTTCAAATTTTTCGAGTATAATTCCCTTGTAATACCATGCATCATAATATTCTGGATCAAGTTCTATAGCTTCCTCAAAAGCTTTAAGAGCTTCTTCATATTTTTCAAGATTCTTAAGTGCAAGTCCCTTATTGTACCACGAAACCGTGTCTTTAGTATCCAATTCAATAGCTTTTTCAAAAGCTTCTATAGCTTTTTCATAGTTTTTAAGATTCTGAAGCGCAAGACCTTTATTGTACCACGATCCCAAATCCGTAGGGTCTAATTCAATAGCTTTTTCAAAAGCTTTAAGAGCTTCTACATGTTTTTCAAGATTGCCTTCAGCCACTCCCTTTTGGAACCATGTGTCAGGATCTTCTGGATCCAATTCAATAGCTTTTTCAAAAGCTTTAAGAGCTTCTACATGTTTTTCAAGATTGCCTTCAGCCACTCCCTTTTGGAACCATGTGTCAGAATCTTCTGGATCCAATTCAATAGCTTTTTCAAAAGCCTCAAGAGCTTCCTCATATTTTTCAAGATTTTGAAGTGCAATGCCTTTGTTGTACCATGAGACAGCATATCTGGGATTCAGTTCTATAGATTTTTCAAAAGATTTCAAGGCTTCTTCATTTTTTTGAAGTTCTCCTTCTAATACTCCTTTTTGGAACCATACTAAAGAATTTTTTTCATCCAATTCTGCAGCTCTTTCAAAAGATATTAGGGATTCTTCATATTTTTCTAAGTTTTTGAGTATTATTCCCTTACTATACCATGTATCAGGATCTTCTGGGTCCAGCTCTATAGTTTTGTCAAAAGTTTTTAGAGCTTCTTCCCCTTTTCCCAAATTTTCAAGTATTTTTCCTTTGTTGTACCATGCATCAGAATCTATAGGATCCAGTTCTATAGCTTTCTCAAAAGCCTCAAGGGCTTCTTCATATTTTTCAAGATTCTGAAGTGTGCTCCCTTTATTATACCATGAAACTGTGTCCTTAGGATCCAATTCAATAGCTTTTTCAAAAGTCTTAAGGGCTTCTTCGTTTTTTTGAAGTTCTCCTTCTACTACTCCTTTTTGGAACCACGCTGAGGCATTTCTTTTATCCAATTCAATGGCTTTTTCAAAAGCTTTTAAAGCTTCTTCATATTTTTCAAGCTTTTTAAGTATGATTCCTTTATTGTACCATGCATCATAATATCTTGGATCCAGTTCTATAGCTCTCTCAAAAGCTTCAAGAGCTTCCTCATATCTTTCAAGATTTTGAAGCTCAATCCCTTCATTATACCATGATGCAGAGTCTCTGAAATTCATGATGTTCCCATTTTTTTGAGATAATATAGTAGAATTTGTCTGTTAAATTATTCTATTTGTAACAGTAATGTATTTAACACTTTATCAAGTTGCCATAACTTATGATTTATAAGAATGTAATCACTAACAATTTAAAAATATTTAACATATTGTGTGTAAATTTCCGATAATTTATCTCGATGAGTTAAAACAGTGAATCCCACTCTCTCTAAAATTTCATTTTCACTACTATTCACATCTATTACTTAAAGCTCCTCCTTTTTAGAATCTTGAAAACCCATAAAAGTGGCAATGTTCAACGACTTCTTAGGGTGTTGCTTTGCTGGCCGAGGAGGAGTTTTGAGTTTCAGGGTTCAGGATTTTTTCACATTGTTCCCATGGCAGGATATGTATATTTCTCATTATATAGGCTTTTCAGAACTGGAATGACCCCCTGTAGCACCCAATGCCAAATATAGAAATGACGGTTTAAATTAGAGTAATGTTCTTAAAAGCGGGTTGAATTTGTAAGGAAAATAATAGGTACTTCCTGCTATACTCAGACCTTTTATCCTCCCTCCTTTTCCTCTTCTTTTTGGGCAGGCCCGTGCTACGCACGGTAACAAAACACACGGAAATACACCTATTCCGGCAGCATCGTTTCCTTTCACTCCCTTCCTTCCCGAAAAAATTCACCCCACTCCCCTCTTCACCGCCTCCTCAAACCTCTCCAGCCCCTTATCAGCCTCCTCTTCCGCCATAACCAGCGGCGGCGAGAACCTTATCACGGACTCACCACATCCCAGGAGCATGATGCCCTGTTTGTAGCCTTCCCGGACGATGCGGTTCCGGGTTGCGGGGTCGATGGATTTGTCGGGTTTGACGATTTCGGCGCCGATCATTAAGCCCATGCCCCGGACGTCGCCTATGCAGGGGTAGGAGTCCTGGAGTTCCCGGAGGCGTTGCTGGATGTGGGAGCCAAGGGACCTGGCATGGGCTCCGGTTTTTTCTTTTTCCATGAATTCGAGGGCCGCCAGGGAACCTGCTGAGGCGAGGAGGTTTCCGCCGAAGGTGTTTGAGTGGACGCCGGGGGGCCAGTCCATGAGGGAGGCGTCGGCGAGGATTGCGCCCATGGGAAGTCCAGCGCCAAGGGCTTTTGCAAGGCAGGAGATGTCGGGTCTGACTCCGAAGTTTTCCATGGCAAGGAAGGGGCCGGTGCGGAAACAGCCTGCCTGCACTTCGTCGGCTGCGAGGAGGACGTCGTTATCGGTGCAGATTTTCCGGAGCTCCTTGTGGAACTCGGGGGGAGGGACGATGTAGCCGCCTTCGCCCTGGATGGGTTCTACGAAGACGGCTGCGGTGTCTTCGGGGTTCAGTTCTTTTCTGAAGATCAGGTTTTCTATCTGCTTTACGCACTCGATCCCGCAGCCGGGGTATTCGAGGTTCAGGGGGCAGCGGTAGCAGTAGGCGTAGTGGGTGTGCACGGTGCGGATGCCGGGGAAGTGCTCTTTCTGGCGGGCTTTGGAGGAGGTGAGGGAAAGGGAGCCCAGGGTCCGGCCGTGGAAGGCGTTGTAAAAGCCGATGAGGTTTTGCCGGCCGGTCTTCCAGATTGCAAGCTTGATTGCGGCTTCCACGGCTTCGGTCCCGCTGTTGCAGTAAAATACCTTTGAGTAGCCGGAAAGTTCCCGGAGTTTCCGGGCAAGTTTCAGGGGCGGTTCGGCAAAAAAGTCCGCAGAACAGCAGTGCGTCATTTTTTCAAGCTGGCCGGAGATGGCAGCCTTTACAGCCGGGTTCGAGTGGCCTGCGTTCAGAACCGCAATTCCCGCTACGAAATCGATGTACTCCCTGCCGTCCAGGTCCGTAACTACGGAGCCTTTCGCCCTGTCCACCACCAGGGGGTAGGGCCTGGTCTCACAGGCTGACATCACCTCGCAGTCCTCTTCGATTACTTTCAGGGACCTCGGGCCAATCGTGTCAAGCATCCCGATTTCCTGCATCTGAGGATTCGCGATCTGCAAATTCGCTTTTTCTCCGGTTTCCCTGCTGTGATCTTCTTTTCCCCCTCTTTTCCTTTTTCTTTCTCCTTGTCCTTTATCCTTCACGAACCATTCCCCCTTACTCTTTATCCTTTTACTTCGCATCCCCTACCTGAATCCCCTACCTAATCCTCTTCCTTCAAATCCCCCTCAATCGGTATCAATCTGGGCCTTTTGCAGCTTCCCGCTGTAGTCGATGTACACGGCTTTTACCTCTGAAAACTCCCTGATGGCATCGGTCCCTGCTTCCCGGAAGCCGTTTCCGGTCCCTTTTACGCCTCCGAAGGGCAGGTGGACTTCGGCGCCTATGGTGGGAGCGTTGACGTAGGTTATCCCGGTTTCGAGCATTTCGACTGCCCGGAAGGCGTTTCCCATGTTTTCCGTGTAGATGGCCGAGGATAGGCCGAATTGGGTGTTGTTTGCGACTTCTATTGCTTCTTCAAAGCTTGAAACCGTGATGATGCTGAGTACCGGGCCGAATATCTCCTCCCGGGCGATCCTCATGTCCTGTCCCACGTCGGTAAAGACCGTGGGCTCGAAGAAATAGCCGGAGAGGCCGGAGCTTTCCGGGTCAATGAGCTTTCCCCCGATAAGCAGGGTTGCTCCTTCCTCCTGCCCTATCCGGACGTAGCGTTCGATCTTTTCGAGCTGGGCTTTGTTAATCACGGGGCCCACATCGGTTTCGGGAAGGAGCCCGTCCCCTACCCTGAGGGCTCTGGTCTTTGCAAGCAGCCGGGCGGTAAATTCTTCCCTTACCTTTTCGTGCAGGACCAGCCGACTGGTTGCGGTGCAGCGCTGGCCTGTGGTCCCGAAGGCTCCCCAGAGCACGCCGTCAAGAGCCAGGTCCAGGTCGGCGTCGTCCATGACTATCACAGGGTTTTTGCCACCCAGTTCCAGGGAGACCCGTTTCATGGCTTTTGCGCATTCCCCCATGATCCATTTCCCGGTCTCAAGGCTGCCGGTAAAGGAAATTGCCCGGATGTCCGGGTGCCGGACGATTGCTTTTCCGACAGTTCCCCCGGGCCCGGTCACCAGGTTTATGACCCCTGGGGGCAGGCCGGCTTCCATCAGGATTTCCACCAGCTTGATTGCAAGTATCGGGGTGTCGCTTGCCGGCTTGAAGACGATCGAGTTTCCGGCGGCAAGGGCTGGCATGATTTTCCAGGCGGGAATCGCAATCGGGAAGTTCCAGGGTGCGATCAGGCCCACAATCCCCAGGGGCCGGAGCACGGTCATGCAGAACTTGTCCCGGAGTTCCGAGGTCGTGGTCTCCCCGAACATCCGGCGTCCCTCGCCTGCGGCGTAATATGTAATATCGATGGCTTCCTGCACGTCCCCCCTGGTTTCGGCAAGCACCTTTCCCATCTCCTGCGTCATCAGGGAGGCAAGTTCTTCCTTCCGCCCCTGCAAGATCCGGGCAGCCCTGAAAAGCACCTCAGCCCTTTTCGGAGGCGGAGTCTTGCTCCACAGCTCAAATCCCGCCTTTGCAGCTTCAACTGCCCTGTTCACATCATCTATACCGGCAACCTGCAGCACAGCTAAATTCTCCAGGGTCGCCGGGTTCATATCATCAAAAGTTTCTCCTGTTGAAGAGTCCGTCCACTTTCCACCTATAAGCAGTCCATATTCCTGCATATTTCATCCCCCGGAATGCATTGAATATAATAGGAGATAAATATATTCCCGGAAAATAGATCCCGCAGAAACTAAGAGCAGGAGCTCAAAACAAATCTCTCAAAACAGATCTCTTAAAACAGATTATTCAAATCGGCCATTCAAAGTGATTTGTTCGGAATTGTTGGAAAATAAAATGGATACAAAGGGTAAAAAAGGTAGAAAAAATGCTAAAAAGGTGGTAATAAACGTGCTAAAAAGCGCAGGAACTCTTTTTCACCTTATCAAAAGCTTGCGGTCTTGTTTCCCGCGATCCGTTCTATTTGCTTGGATAGTTCGGAATACTGGGTTTTAGGGTCTCCTCCTTTCTGGAGATAGGAATCCGCACCGTGTTCAATGGCCCTGTGCATGACTTCTTCGTTTCCTATGCCCGTAAACAGGATGAAGGGGATGTTAATACTTTTCTCACGGAGGGATTTCAGGAAGGTGATGCCGTCCATGGCAGGCATGTCATAGTCCGAAACTATTACGTCATAGGCATCCTTTTGCAATTTATTGATCGCTTCTCCTGCAGAATCTACCGTATCGGAGTTAATGTCATGGAACATTTCAAGGAAGGTTTTGGATAATTCCAGAAATGAGGGGTCGTCATCTACAAGCAGTACTTTCATGGGGTTTTCTCCAATTTTCTTTTTGGGGTTGAATGAATCCGTTTTGCAGGAATGATGCGTTCCGACCTTTTGTGTACTTTTAATACTTTTAATACTTTTAATACTTTTAACTACTCTTATAGGGGTTAAAATGTTTTATTTTTATATTATTCTACTGGACTACTAATTGTTACTATAGGGTATATATTAGTTAAATTGTATATCGTGAATACCAGAGACGTTTCAAATAATATATTAAGTTAACCTTCTGAATTATTTTTATTAACCTGGCTTACTTTTAAGGCTGCTTTTTTCGGATTCTGCCTCTGATTCCGGGTTTCCAGGTGGAGGTCTCGGGGATACTCAGGATTTTCCGAATCAAAAAATCTTATCCCATTATTTGCTTAATCCCTTTTTGAAGCTCCTGTTTTTATGTCTCCGGGCGTGCCTGTCCGGACTTATCCTGTTATGGTAAATAATCCGGTCCCAAGGTGGTTTTTTCCTCCTGCAGCTTCCTGGATATGTTCAGAGAGTTCAGCGTACAGGACTTTCGGTTCTTTTCCTTTCTGCAGGTAAAAACTGGCTCCGCTTTCCAGGGCTTTTATCAGTACATCTTCTTTGCCTGCTTCTGTAAAAAGTATAAATGGTGTTTCGATACCCTTTTTCCGGATAATCTTCAAAAAAGTTATTCCGTCCATGCCAGGCATCCGGTAATCCGAGACCACGGCGTCAAAGGCTCCAGTCCTTAGTTTGGGTATGGCTTCGCCTGCAGAACTTGCAGTATCAACTTCAATCTCGTAAAAAACTTCGAGATAATCTTTCGAAAGTTCCAGATATACTGGGTCGTCATCCACGAGTAAAATCCTTATCATGTTTGTCCCTCCGGCTTCTTGCAGATGCTGGTTGGGTTTACCGGAGCTATTCAGGTTTCAGGGACCTAAGGCTTCGGTGAGTCCTTCAGGCCAGGTTTGAGTTTTTCGGGGGTTGGATAAGTACTCGGGTCAGGGGTTAGTTTTTCAATTTTCTACTCATACAAACTTGCCTGTCATTCTATATAAATTTTAACACTTCCATCACATTTTTGTGACGTAAGGGTCAGTTTCCCGTTAGAATTTCCCTGAATTCAGTACTTCACCAATTGACTTGAATTATCAGCAAGATCTCATATACTTATTTTATTTTTACAGCAATTGAGTGTTAAGCCTTGATTTTCTCTTTCACAATATTTGTTTTAAGTTGGGATTGGCTGGATAAATAAAAAATTTCCAGTTGAAATTTCCTCAAACACATAGAAAGCAGCGTACCAAAAGCTCTGTAAAATTATAAATTTTAGAGAGTTTTTGAATAACAAATCTCGTATTTGTAGAGTGATTTTCTACAACTGCTTTTTTTCTCAATTCAATTTTCTTCCAATGTATATCCTTATATAATCCAAGACTCACCTTCCACCATGAACGCAGGCACTACCAGATCAAACATCAAACCCGGCCTGAAAGTAGGGATCGTCTTAAAAAAGGACCAGAGGACCGGGAAAATAACCCAGGGTATCGTAAAGCGAATTTTGACCAAATCCTCAACTCATCCGCACGGCATAAAGGTCCAGTTAGAAGACGGTCAGGTCGGAAGGGTTAAGGAAATTCATTCCTGATCCGGAAAATAAGCTCCTTTTCAACCCTTTTCAACCCTTTTCAACCTTCATTCCAGATTTTCCGGACTCTTTCCAGCAGCCAGCCTGCTTTATCACCGTTTTTCAATACCCTGTAGAGTTTTGTTCTTTTTTTATTCAAGTTCTTCTTAAACGGAAAAAGCTGCTTTATCCAGAAAAGAATTTGAAAGAGGGAAGGGTAAGAAAAACCCTTCACTCAGAATTTAGTTATTCCTCCTGAAGAGGTAGACGACTACAAGGAGTCCGACAAGGCCAGGGACAGCTCCGAATCCGGGAGTTCCTTCTCCTTCTTCTCCTTCTTCTCCACCGGTGGTGTCGTTGCCTGCAGTTTCTTCTTCAGTTTCTTCTTTAATTTCTTCCTCGGCTGGTTCTTCAGTTCCGTTCTCTCCGGGCTGGGTTTCGTTCTCTCCCATTTCGGTTTCATTCACTTCAGGAAGCCCTGTGCTTTCGTTTATTTCCCCGAGAATCCTCACAACGAATGGGAAGTACCTGAGTTCCTCGACAGGAGTGTCCCCGATTTTGAAGAACATGCCTTCAGCGATTTCTTCTTCGGAGTCCAGGGGCAGGGTGAAGGTATTTTCATTGCTGATGCTAAGGGTTTTGCCCTGGATTGAAAAATCGTCGAGCTTACCAAATTCGTCATCAGACTCGATGGTCATTGCGTTTGCATAGTCAATGAGCCAGATACCTTCGATCTGGGCAATGCTGTCGACTGCACCCTGGAAGACCTGGTTGATGTGGACTTTCAGGACAATAACATCGTCTTCGTCCTCTATATCATCGAGTTCGACGTCCCAGGTGCTACTGGTAGTGTTGGAGCCAGTGGTAGTGGCAACGGAGATTATCTCGTCATCTACGAATTCGCCGTCCCGGGTGAATTCGAGCCAGACTTTCTCCCCGTCAACATCGACCTGCTTGGCTTCGATGGAATAGCCTTCTCCAAGTTTGATGATTTCGCCGGTCCTGATGGTGTACTTGTCATCGCTGTCAAGGACAAGCTTTGAGAGTTTATCAGCTTTGTTTTCCTTGAGAGGGACGTATTCTTCTGCAAAGAAACCGATAACTGGGTACTGGTCCCAGCCTGCATCTACGTTGAAGTACTCATAGTCAACGTTCTCAATGCTTGTCTCGTAAACGAGGTCGCCTTCAGGAATCACGTTTCCGTCAATGTTGGAGACACTTAGGGATTCTGTTTCGATATTGTCGTCGAGATCGTAGAAGAAGCCTGCGAAGCTGGATGCATCCCAGGTGAAGTTACCCGGACCGAAGGAGGCTGCTCCCCCTATCACATGGATTCCCGGCTCTTTGATTTCCTTCATGAGATGGAACCTGAGCACATCGGAGCCAGTGTCAGCTGTCCTGAAGGACACGTTTTCAAGAATTTTGTCTGTGCCGTCCCTGGTAAGGGTGATGCTGTCCTCGTTGGTGAGCCTGAGGGCGGGTCCCAGGATGGCAACATCATCCAGTTCGCCGAATTCATCGTCAGACTCGATGGTCCTTGAATCTGCGTAGTCAATGAGCCAGAGCCCTTCGATCTGGGCAATGCTGTCGACCGCACCCTGGAAGACCTGGTTGACGTGTACCCTGAGGACAACGACATCATCTTCGTCCTCGATATCATCGAGTTCGACGTCCCAGGTGCTGCCGGTGGTGTTGCCCCCTGCGACCGAGATTATTTCATCGTCTACATATTCTCCGTCCCTGTTGAACTGGAGCCAGACTTTCTCCCCGTTAACATCGACCTGCTTTGCCTCAAGCGTGTATCCCTGACCGAGCTCAAGAGTTTCCCCGGTTCTGAGGGTGTACTTGTCATCACTGTCAAGGACGAGCCTGGAAATTTTGTCAGCCCTGTCAGGTTTGAGTGGGACGGCCCTCTGTGCGCCAAAACCAATCATACTGTAGTTGTCCCAGCCAGCAGCCGGGTTTTCGTATTCATATCCGATCGGCTGAATCGTGGTTATGTAAATGAGGCCGCCCTCTCCAATGATGTTGTTTTCAGTGCCAGGAACATCGACAATGAGAACAATCTCTGTTGACACGTTGTCATCAATATCATAGTAGAATATCGGAAATCGGGAACCATCGATCGGAAGGATGGTACCGTTGCCATATGTATCAATAATGTCGTCGATATCTGTGCCGTTGAACACTGAACTGCGGACCTCAATTACATCCTGTGCACTTGCAGCGGGTGCAAATACAGTAAGAAGCATGAGAACAGCCAGTGATACGGCTGCAAATCTTTTCATTTTATTTCTCTCCCCATGTTTGTTAAGATATCTCGTATGTAAAAAGAAGTGTCAGAAACAAACCCGTAAAGGATTTCCCCCTTCTTCACCAGATCAGACCAGATCAGACCTGTCCATTTCGTCTATTGTTGAGTTCCTTTTACGCATGAATCAAGGATTCACTGTTCCCTTCCCTTTCCTGCACGGTCCGCTGGCTGCTTCCCCGGAAGCCCGCTCCCTCCCTTGCGGCTGGGAAGCTCCACCACCGGCTTATTTTCCGGGTCTTTTTTCTGGAGGGTTTTGGCTTGTTTGGCGTAGCGGGAAATTCCGGGGTTTGCCGAAATCCCGTGGAAGAATACGCTCAGGATGACCGTGGTTATGACAGCGAGGGCTAGGGTTTGCATTCCCGGCGTGTTTCCCATATCCTCTATTACTGTGAGCAGCAGCACGATGGAGGCAAGGCCCCTTGGGCCGAACCAGCCCATGAACAGGACCGTTCTTCCTTTCAGGTGAGTCCCGATAAGGGAGATTGCAACCGGCAGCATGCGGACGATTGTAAGGCTCAGCACCGCGTACAGGAGCAGGATTGGGTTGAAATTCCGGATAAGGAGATAGGAGATGATGCCAAGCAGGAAAAATACCAGGTGTCCCAGGATTTCCCCTTCGGCTTCGGTGAAATCCACGAGGGACTCAACGACGTTCCGGTATACTGCCCCTGCGGTAAATCCTGCGACAAATGCCGCGATAAAGCCGGACGCTCCCAGGATGTCCGTGACGATCCAGGCAATAAAGGCAATCGCCATCAGGGCAATCCACTTGTAGGTGTCCCCTATCCACTTCCGGCTCTCCGCCCGGGCCACCAGCCACCCGCCGGCAAGCCCCACAGCCGCACCTGCCAGCACTGCAACTCCTATCTGGACCGCGGCGGAGATTATCCAGTTTCCGGGCGCCTGCGCCTGGGCTTCTCCGATGCTGAGGGTAACCAGGGCTGTCAGGACCGGAATCACAGCCCCGTCATTCAAGCCCGCCTCCACGTTTAGCGCCTGGCGGATCCTCAGGGGCACTTTCTTGCTTGAAACAATCGCTTCTCCAAGCGCAGCATCGGTGGGGGCAAGGAGGCAGGCGAGAATACCGGCTTCAAGAAGCGTCATGTCGGAAAAGAGAGCCAGGGCGGCGGCTGTCCCGGCAACGATGGTCAGGGGAAGCCCGATCCCCAGCATGCGAGCAGGGAGATTCCCGCTTCCTTTCAGGGTGCGGAGGTTGATCCGGGAAGCATCGGAAAACAGGGTGAAAACCAGTGCTACCTCAGCGATCAGCAGGACAGTGCTGGATTCAAACTCAACGCTTACGATATCCAGACCTGCAGGCCCGAAGAGCAGGCCCGCACTAAGAAAGACCATAGGAGCGGTAATAAGCGTACTCTTGATCCTCCGGGAGACCAGGCTGAACAGGAAGAGCACCGATGCAAACGAAACGAGGAAATCAATCAGTTCTTCTACCATCTGATCACGGGCTTCGGGCTTCTCTATTTATTTTGGAAAATTCTCTGTTTCTTTCAAACGTCCTCTAATTTTTAGATGTCCTCTAATGCCGGCTCCTGATTATTTTTTCTATGCACTACACGGGACAGGATGATGATCACAACAAAGGTGATTAAAACCCCGAGAGCCGTGGCAATTATCCTTTCCTTTCCGGTGTCGCTGAAACTTTCTCCTCCCACTCCCCCGGATATCACGAGCATCAGGGTCACGAACGAGATAAATATCGTATAGCTGACCTTGAGGGTTGCAAGCATGAAGAAAACGGATGCTATTAAGAGGAGCTGCAGCACTGCCGGGTTTTCGATGCCTGTGATCAGTAGGACTCCAAACAGGCCTCCAATGATGGTTCCGGCTATCCGCTCCACACCGCTAACCGTCGTCTGGTGCAGGTCAGGCTTTATTATCGCAAGGGGGGCATACGCAGCCCAGAAAGGATGCCCGCTAACAATCAGCCATCCCGCAAGGGTCGAAAGCCCGACGGCAAGGGACTTGACCGTTGCAAACTGGAACACAGGGGATGCCCACGTAAGGTTCGTCCACAGGTCGGCTTTCCCGGCTCCTGTGGATTGTTCTTCAGGAGTTTTTCCGGTTGCTTCCTCTGCTGCTTTCCCGGATATTTCCGCTTCTGCTTCTTCACTTGCTTCTTCACTTGCTTCTTTGATTGCTTCTTCGCTCGATGCTTCAGGGTCCGGTTCGGCCTTTCCCTCTTCTTCCTCCCCCTTTCGCCAGAAAGAGTAAATTACCGTATTCAGGGTGGCCATTATTACGACCAGGAGACCCCCTCCGATAAATCCGAACACTGCTTCCCAGAGCTCAATCGGATCAACAATGGGAATTGCAGTGACATACCACAGGTTCAGTAATACCGCAGGTATCGCTATCTTCGAGCCGTAGATGAGCACCATCCCGCAGGCAAAAGTGATGAGTAAAGTTGAGATCACTACCAGCCACATGCCCCCTCCGAAAACCCAGGCAAGCAGTGTGACGCCGGCTCCGAGCAGTGTAAACCCTCCTATCCGCTTCAAGCGCGGCATGTAAGGCCCGGGATTATCAGTCATTGAAACAAAAATTGCACTGATCGCAATGACCGTGCCGGGCTGGCCAAATGCCGATCCCAGCACTAGCGCCAGGGCGACAACAATAATCCCGCGGAAGCCTGCCCAGGCGTTAAAGGCTTCAAGGTTGATATGCATGCTCTTTCTCACGGTCCTGCTTTTTGCAAAACGGTTCACGCTGTTCCATTATGTTCCATGCCGTTTCATGCTGTTCCACGCTTTGCGTCAGCAGCTTAATTTTCCTGTGTGCGGCAGTCTCTTCTTGAGGAAGCTGTGCCAAGGGTTTGCTTTTGTTCTCTACTCTCACAGTTCCTGCGCCTGACACTCGCTTTAGCTATCTCACTGGCAGCAGCCCTTTCAATCCAGCAGTTCGATCTCTCCGACCTTCCAGCTCTTGTCGAAAAACGGTTGCATGGGGCTGTAGAGACGCAATATTGTGAACCAGCCCTTACCGGACACTGTCTGGATCCAGTTGCTCTCCTTGCCTTCCGGAGCCTTCGGGCCGAAGTAGATGTCCACCGAAGCGTCGGCGTTGTGGACGGCAGCCGGGGAGGGATAAGACTGGCTGCCTGCCCTCGGGAAGCGCTGCGGCGTCCGGAGCATGGAGCGTGTCTGGTTGTCGTATACCGTGAACGACCAGAAGTTGTTCTCCGGGATCTTCGGAGGCAGTGTGCATTTGTAGGTCTTTCCGCCATCGAAGTAGTTCTTATCGCTGTCGACGGCGCAGATGAGGTACTGAGAGCCAACGTTGGTCAGGCGCATGCACATAGCCGGGGTGATCCCGGTGGCAAAGGAAAAGAACCCGAAACGGGCATCAAGGGTTCGGTAGCCGGTCGGAGGATACGGTTTAATTCCTTCCCCGGTCACTGCCGGGGGCGGGGTTTCGAAGCCGGACCCGCCCTCGAACAGCATGTTGTACCAGGCTGACCCCGGATAGAAGGCCCAACCGTCTTTCTCCCGGAAACGGAAGTTGAGTGTTCTCCCTGTGGCGCAGGCAACCGCTGCGGCATCGGTCAGGATCTTCTTCATCCGCGCATCCGGCTTGAAGGGCTTGCCTTTCACGATGCCGATGGCGGCGAAGGAGCCCATGATCTCAGGGGAAAGCGTGCCTCCCGGCTCATCCTGTACGAGCTCATTTAGCATTTCGTAATAGCTGTAGTCGCTCGGGGGGAGCGTATTAACGGCCAGCCCCGTTCCCTCGACGAACTTGACCGGGGTGATGGGTGCAGCCTTCCCGGCCGGCACGTTGCCTTCTAGCAGCGTTGCGATACTGGTGCCGAAGCCTCCCGGTGTGTACGGGTAGATCTTGAGTGCCTTCCTGATCGTCTCGACCGTGGGCCCGGGGTCGTTGTCAACGAGGAAGCTGCGCCCAAAGGCCATTATCCGATACGTGTTGCTCTGCCCCACGTGGAAGCCGCTGTCGGGGAGCGGGCCTTCGTAACCCGGTGGGAGAATTAAGAACTTGCCCCCCTGACCGCGATCCGGACCCGGCTTGCCGAAGTCAATGACGTGCTGGAACCAGAAATCGTCGAAAAGACCCAGCGCGTCCGGTGGGGTCTCGATGACCATCGGTCCCTCCTTGACATTGATGGTAAAGATGTAGTAAACGGTGTCGGCGTTGGCGGTGAGGAACAGGGATTGCGAATCCATCAGGCCTGAGAACAGGAGCACCCCCGAGTTGTCCTCGACTCCCGCTTCGAGGAGTCCCTTGCGCATCGCACACAACGACACCAGCTGGTATCCGTTCAGGTACGCGTCGAGCGCCCTTGTGAAGTCGAGGTTGTCATATACCTTGTCCACGGTGTCTTCCGAGGGGGCCCCGTCGACGAAGGTCAGCTTGCCGAGCCGGGTTTCCAGTTCGTCCGGTACCGCAATCCCCGGCGGGATGTCGGCGGTCGTCTGCAATTTGGCTTTTTTCGGCATTTTCATTGTGGCTACTTCTGGCATCTTTTAAATCTCCTTTCAATTGTTGTTTCGGTTACTCTCCCTCTGAGTTAGTTATCAGGTATCCTGCAAGGTCAGCTGCAGTGCATCCTTTCCTGCGGCTCTTGTTCTCCCTTTCCTTGCCCGGTGAACCTTTCCGGATCTACAGGGTCAGCTAGTCTTCAGGGTTCTTTTTCAGGCCCGGTAGAATGGGTAAGTTGACTGTGTAGCAGCATCTCCCGACTTGCCGTTGCAGGATTACGATTTCGGGAAATGCGTGCCTTTGTTTCCAAAAGCTCAGGTTGTGGAACTGCTGCTTTTTACCCCCGTAATGAAAGAGCAGATAAGCTCCGAAAGCCACCTTCAAGTTGTACTCCTTTCCGGAGTGAATATGGCCTCTGTGCCTTCAAGGATAGTTTATGTCTCAGAAAGAGGATGTGTCACTGCGCCGGAGTCTCTTCAACTTCCCCGGCCGTGAAGGATGAAATCTCCTCCGAAAGCTCATCCCCATCGGTCAGTGTAACCACATTCCCATTGTAACTGCTCATGTTGTTGATGACTTCCTCGCCGTAGATTTATATTATCCGTTTAATAATGGGAATTTTATAATATATATCTCTTCACATATGTTTCCCTTCGCAGCATATCGGTTTTGCTTTGAAAGTCGTGTCTTTCCTGAACAAAATGAAGATTTTTAGAGGGGGCGTTCAGGGGAAACTAAAACTTCTTCAAAAAATATACGTTCCTTTAATCTTCAGCTTCTGGCTCATGGGTCTGGAATATTACCTGTGAGCACATTGCAGGGCTTTGAGATCTCAGGCAAACCGGACCGGAAACTACCGAATATTCAGCATCTGCTATTTTGAAAGGGAAAAGCCGCTTTGCAAGCGGGACAAGAACGACCGGGATGAAGCTATTCCGGTTACCTCGTTTTTCATGACAAAAAAGAAGTTCAGGGGCTTTTTTGCCCCATTTTTAATCTTCAGTTAATTCCCCACAGCGGCAAAATCAGCTCATTTCACCCGCACCGGTCTTGGCATATTGTATGACCCGTCGATAATGGACATCTTGGGCCCGTAGAACCTTGCCGTGAAGCGGAAGCTGCCTTCGGGTGCCGGAAGCCAGTTCTGAACCTGGGCAGGGTCGGAGGGTTTTTCGTGCTGGACGTAGATGGTGAGTTTTCCGTCTTCGATGTGAAGATCTCCCCGGTCAACCATGAAACTGCTGAGCGTGTAGCGGTTGAGCTCATTGGCAACGAAGTAACCGTCAGAATCGTAGATTGGAATGGACCAGAACTCGGTCACGGGTGGGAGTTCGTCCATGTCGAAGCTGAGGGTATACCTGTATTTGCCTTCCAGGTTCTTGCCGCTGGAATCTACGAACAGGAACGCTCCAACGTGCGAAATATTGGAGTCTGGACCTCCCCAGCCCGCATCGGCCATGACCGCCCGGGTCAGGTACTCGGTGTCAAATCCCCCCTCTGCATTAAGAACCATCCAGCCGTTCATGTTAACCAGGTTTTCCTGTGTCGCTTTCTTGACCTTCTTGTGACCTTTTATGAAACCCTCTGTCAGTGCATTCTGCATTTTCCTGTCCAGTTTGGACCACTGAAAGTTCTTGCCGGGTCCGATACCGATCTTCGACAGACGGGAGAGCATCTCGGCTTCCTTTTTGGAGTCCTTCATTAACGGCATGCTGGGGTCATTGAGCACCAGGTTCATGTAGGTAAAAAAGTCCTCTGCAGTCTGCCGGTCAACCTGCCTGGCAGTCAGTTCGGCCATGCGGGGGAAGGTCCGGTAATTTCCGGGGAAGAGCTTCTGGTCTTTCCTGAGAACTCCTCGGTGTTCATTGTCGATCCATTTGCTAAGCGGCGTGATGGTGCACTGGTCCTGTAGGTTATTGATATGGCGCACTTCCTCCTCGCTTCCCTCCATCAGTGCAATCCGGATGTTGGCAAAAGCCGTCCTGCTGGGCGCATGAATCACTTCCGTTGTGGCAAAATCAGCCGGGATTTTCCCGCCCCAGAATTCCGGTAAGATGAGATAAGCCCTTGCCCGGGTGCCGTTGAACTGGTTGCCTGCGTACAGGAAGTAAATGCCGTACTGGTCCATAAGCTGCAGGCTGAAATAGCGGTCCGTGATTTCAGGCACTTCTATGACAACAGGCTCTTCCTGCAGGTCAAGGAAAGCCGTAGCGTAGAGCGTTGTGGCATTCGGCGTTACGATGGCCTTGAAATCAGGAGTAATCTGCTTTCCCTCGTTGACTAAAAAGTAGCGGTTAATCCCCACGTAGATATTGCTGTCCTCTGCCTGGGTGTAGTTATAGCGCGTCTCGTAAAAAATGACCTGCTGCAGGCCGTAAAGATAGGCATCTTCCGCTATTTCCGCAGTTTCCGTTGTGCTGCTTGCTTCGGGCACACTGCCTGATACTTCCCTGAACTTCTGTGCAATCATACTTCCCAAAAAATTACCTCCCATTTATTGACTCTCTGAACCCCAAATTCAGATCGTGTCACTCCATGATATTATACAACCGTTTTTATAAAGCCCTTTTCTGGAGTGAATTCCGTTTAGTGTCGAAAGGGTCTTCTTTTTTTCATCCCTTGAAAAGCTGCTTCACTCCGTGAACGGGAAAAAGGATTGGGAAACGAGAATGGGAAAAATGGATTGGGAAAAAGGATTGTGAAACAAGAATGGGAAAAAGGATTGGGAAACGAGAATGGGAAACAAGAATGGGAAACAAGAATGGGAAACAAGAATGGGAAACAAGAATGGGAAACAAGA
>CBFCWE010000080.1:0-19532 GCA_965601435.1 uncultured Methanosarcina sp. | reverse complement strand
AAATTGAAAATGAGTGAAAGTAGTCATTCGGAACTACAGCAAATCGGAACTACTGCATTCAATAGCTTTCGGATCTAAACTGAATAATCCTGTAGTAATGTCGTATTCAACGCCGTCTTTTTTGTACAGGCTAAAGGAAAAGCTTTTATCCGTAACAATGAGTCCTACTTTAATATCTTCAACCACGACTATTAATTTGAAGTTTTCATAATCTTTCAGTGCGTCTATTTTTTCCAGATAAGGTGATTGCTTCAATTTTCCCGCAATATGAGGAGGAACTATAAGCTCGACAGAGATTCCTTCTTTCACTCTTTCAGAGATAAAATCAGCATACCCTTCTGTTACCACGGACGATATGCCATGTATATGATCTGCCTCTTTAATCATTTTTAACTGATTGTTGTAGACCTCAAGGACTTTCATGCCTCTGTCTTTGAGGACTTCAGACTCGTAAAGACATCCGATTTCTTTTAAGATGAAAACGGGAATTCCTTCAAGGTAATGTCCCGACCAGAATTGTTTGAATTTATTAATTGTTCCTACTGTTGCAAAAGAGTCAGCTAATCTTGAAGCCACAATTTTTCCTGTTTGAGTCAGGTAATACTCGTGTTCTTTTGCTTCTATCAGATGATCTGCTTCGAGTTTTCTTAGTTTTGGAATTATTGCCTGGGATGTACTTCCGGTAATCTCCCGCAGCTGGGAAAGCTTTCTGCTGCTTTCGTTTAACGACAAAAGGATCTCGGTTATAAGTCTTGACCTGTATATTGCCTGGACATCATCTCCCATCTCCCTATATATTTCAAAGCTTTTCATTTCCTGTCGCCACATCTACAGATTTTTTTTACTTTCTTATTGAATTCTTCTAATAAATATTTTCTTTTGTCTTTTGTAGGGCATGTATGTTGCTATCACTTTTGCCAATTTTATGTTTTTGTTAAGAAAAGAATGTTAAAATCATTTGCTAAAAGTGAGGTCGAATTCCTGATGTCAATTAGGGCTCTGAACCTCCATTATTTCGATGAAAAAGCTGATCGATTGAGTGAATGTTAATCAGACTGATGAATATTCATCATCGTAATAAATGTATAGGAGAAGATTAATAGAGATTTTTGGATGTGAAGTTCAAACGAACTTTCCAGAGCCAATTTGAACTCCACATTGCCCGGAGGCAAAGAAATGTTATCTTTGAGAGTACTTAAGGTTTACCTGATTTGCCTCCTAGGAAAAAAGAACTAGGAGTTAAACAAATGACAAAGAACAAGATTAAAATAGGTGCGGTATTTGCAGCAATGATTCTTGTGAGTCTCGCTTTTGTACCGGCTGTAAGTGCACAGGCTGAAACTAGATGGTATGAACAATTACTGGAGTCAAACCAAATCACTGTTAATGATTTTGATACAGAGTTGACAGAATATGAAAAAGTAGGAGATCAAATTCATTTCAGTGGTACATTCAAATTTGATGTTGAAAAAGATATAAACAAACAAACTAAAAAACTGAAGTCCAGTGGAACAATTTCAGGGATTATATATCCAGACTCTTCAATTCACACCGAATGCACTGGAGATAACTTTAAACTTGTGACTGACACTTCTAAAATTGGTGAAGATGAGGAGAATTTTTTGTATCAAACCGAGCAGACACTGACGGTAAATGGAAAAAAAAGTTCTCAAACAGAAACATTCGAAGTGTCTAAAGAACAAGTCGATGCCTATAAGGCACAGTCAGTAAACTTCATAGAATCTACTGATTCAGTAATGTTTACGACAACGGCGACAAAAGTAAAGGTTGACTTACCATCTTTAGCTCCACCTTTATCTTGTTTAGTTTTTAACGATGTTCAGTATGCAGATATTTTGGCAACTGGAGCGGTATTAGCTGCGATACTGGCGTACTTCGGAGTGGCACAGGGTGCTGCTCTAGCTGCAGTTGCTGTTGCTGTTGGAGCTGCAATACCAGAGTATCTGGATATTGATGCCAGAGACATATATCTTGATTTCTTTACAAGTCCTTTTATCTCGTTATACATAGAAGTAGATTACTACTATTGTTATATGTAAATTATTGACATCATTTACTTTTTTATTTTTTAAATTGTTGAAATATCGCGAAACGAACTTAAATTTTCAAGGGATTACAATGAACAAAAAGTTAATTAATATATTATGGCGTGTGTTGTCATTAATCGCCATACTTATGGCACTATATAATATGTACCTCTCATGGTTTGAAGATAATTTCAGTTTATATTTTTTATTCCTTACGTTGATACTTATAATATTATCAATTATTGTTAAAAAATATTCCTAATAATGATATAATTATAAGAGATGGTCTCAAATGTCGAATAAGTCAGGGGGGTTTTGATTACTGAATTTAAGTTGATTTTTTCAATCTTAACACTTTGAGTTCTCCATTTATAATTCGAATATATTTTGATGTTGTTTTGACCTTATAGCCGATACACTTTACAGGTTGCTTGCCGATGACCTGAAGAGATTTGAGGATTTCACTCCAAAAACTATTTTTTCCGATTTCATTAACTGCAGATGTAATGGAGAGGTTGTTGGCGAGGAGATAATAATCAAAATGAAGAATAAGGCAACAACACCTGTTTTCAAATCGAATGAGATTTTTCAGAAATCGTATCCAATACCATGGTTAGGCAACAAGAGAATTCGATTTGATTGGATCTCTTGAGCATGCTTCAATTATGAGACATAAACACTTGACGAAAATCGGTGTTAAATAAACAATTTTTCGTAATCGATCGCCATACTTCTAAAACGTGAGTAGTTACGTAAAAAGATGGAGCTTGCTCCATCTAAATCCATTTTGAAGAATATTTATTTCTGTTTCCGCTCGAGCTTCTTTGCGCCAAGCTTCTCGATAATTACAAGGTTGAGTTCATCGGTGGTGCTGAGCTTTCCGCTGGCAACCGCGCTTTCCGGGAGGTGTTGTCCTACCAGGGTGCGGACGATCAGGGTGGTGTAGCCGTTCGGGCTTCCCACTGCGCCTGTGGAGATGTCGGCTTTGAGGGCGGTAAATCTAATTTTATGATCTTGTTTTTATTTGGAAAGTCTGCCGGCAGTAGTTGTTAGATATATAAACCTTCTGTCTAATGTATCAAACTGTTTGTCATCTAAAGTAATACTAATTGAAAGAAGGATCATAAATAAAACAACCTTATTGATAGTTTGATGATTTGGCCAGAAAACTTATCAAGAGTTGGTTAAAAGTAGTTAACGGAGTTCAAAAGGACTTTTCAGAGTAGACTTGAACTCCACATTGCCCTAAGGCAAGCTTATAGTCTGCTTTAGGGAATGTCGACTTACTGCTATCAGGTCAATTACAAATGGACGAATTGCATGAATACGAATGTTAGGAGATGGATGTTGCAACAATGGAGCACGCATCGCGTTTGCTATTGGAATTCGCTTACAGTGTAGACTGACAAAATTTGTGGCATTCGTCCATTTTGAATATATTTAAGGGGAAAACGATATGACCAGCATTTTTATTTTTTGGGATATGAAATCATGAAAACCGAGAATTCGTTGTTTACAGGAATACTTATTGGGCTTGTATTATTCGAATTTTTTGATGTTTTAGCTTTTGATTCAATCTATGGTGGGATTATAGGTGCGATTATTGTTGGTATATTTAGTGGCAAAATTATAGGCAAAGGCTCGGTAAAATATGCTTTTTTTTCAATATTTACTTACAACCTGATCGCCTGGGTTTTAACGTTTTTGTTTACCTCCGATGGAAAGCTTGTATTTCTATCTGATGGCCCGGCTGTGTCTGTTTTTATCGGATCTTTGCTTGTACTGGTATTTTTCTATTCAATAATCGGCTCCTTCGGGGCATTTGTTACCTGCAACCTAAGCAGGAATGAACAGGGTTGAGGATTATGAATTTCTCGGAAATACGGATTATTTGGGAAGATGAAATATTGAGGGGGTCAAAAAGTCGGTACGTATGGCTTTTTGGTGGGATATTTACCTTTCTTTGTTTCTTGGCAATGCACTACAGTACTTACATATCCTTTTTATTTCCAAACTCCGGGCGTGTCCCGTATACTTTGGTTTCATATCTGGTGATATTGTTTATCGGGCCTTTTATGATTATGGCAACATCTTTCGATATCGTATGCAGTGAAATTGAAACCGGGTCGATAAGATACATTATTTCCAAAGTTCACAGATCATCGCTGATCATTGGAAAATTTTTATTTCTGTTTCTGGTATCTGTCTCCATTTCCTTTGGAATTGCACTTATGAGCCAGATCTACCAATATTCAGCAGGTGATGCCTTTCAGTTCGGAAAAATCTTTTTGCTCTGGATCTTCTCAAGCCTTTATCTGGGGTGCTTCATAAGTATTTTTATATTCATTTCAACGCTGTCTACAAACAACAAAATTTCATTTGCAATGTCTGCAGTCTTTCTTGGGATTTTAATATTTTTCTTTTTACAGGGGAGTGAGAGTTATCTAAAATATATTACCCCCTATTTTTACGGAATTATAAATTTGGAGTTCTTAAAAGACTTTCAGGTTGAAACTGGATATCTCAGGGTTTTTGAAAGCCTGCTTTCAATGTTCTTGTACATATCAGTCTTTCTATCTATAAGTTTGATAGCCATTAAAAGGAGGGATTTGTAATTACTATGGCTATTTCTGCCAAAAACCTGTACAAAAAATACGGCTCTCACTTTGTTCTGGAAAATCTTTCCCTGAATGTGGAAACGGGGAGTATCTACGGCTTTTTAGGCCAGAATGGTGCAGGGAAAACAACTACAATAAAATTATTATCCGGGCTTTCAATACCTACGGAGGGGCGGATTTTTGTTGACGATATGGACCTGTCTTGCGAATCAGGAAAGATAAAACAGATTCTGGGCCTAGTTCCCCAGGATTCCGGGTTTTACGATGAACGTACCGCCTTAAGCCACATGGTTTATTATGGCAGATTAAAAGGCCTGAGTAAAAAAGAAAGCCTAGAGCAATCCTGGGTTTTATTAGACCGGGTCGGGCTTGGAAATGAAATGTCCAAAAAAGTGAGCTATTTTTCCCATGGTATGAAAACACGGCTAGGGATTGCTCAAGCTCTTTTGAATAATCCGAAAATACTGATTCTCGATGAACCCACAAATGGCCTTGACCCTGTTGGGATCCGTCAAATCCGTCAAATTCTTCGTGAGTGCAATAAAAAAGGAATCACGATATTTCTTTCATCCCATAACCTTCTGGAAATACAGGAGATTTGTACTCATGTAGGAATTTTGGATAAAGGCAAACTTATCGCAGAAAGCCCAATGGAAAAAATCCGTCACCTTGAGTCAAATGGGGTAATTACGGTTGGTGTCTACAATCTTTCTTCTGAGATGATTTCTTTAATTGAGAATCTGGAGTTTGTTGTAAAAACCGAATTGAAAGCTGAACATACTCTGGACATTTTTGTAAATTCCAGAGCAGATGTCAAACCGGAAATTAACAGGTTAATTGTTGAGACCGGAGGCCAGGTTTTCAAACTTATAGAAAATTCTTTCTCATTGGAAGACGCCTATTTTGAAGCTACCGGAATAAACCTTTAATTTTCAAGCAGGAAATCCACATTTTCACCTTCAAAGGAGGCCGGGTTCCAAAAAATTAGTTGGTTCTGGATTTTGGGCAGATTTGATGCCTGAAGATGCAGACCTTTCAGGGGTTAAAAACGATACGAATCAACAAACTGAAACAGGGCAGCAGACAAGCAAAGAGGAATCAAATAGCATTTCTGGTTCCAGTTCCATATACGAGCTGTTCGGATTATCCGGATTGTATCTCGTTTACAGGATCAGGCGTCGAGCTGTAGAAAAGCTCTAAATTATGTTTGATAAAAACAGAATTAAATTATATTTAAATGTCACTTGATAAATAATGAAACAAAGATGAAGCTTGAAGCTTCACCTTTACATGTTTCCTGTAAGTTAATTTCTGTCCTGCAATCTTATTTCTGCTTCCGCTCGAGCTTCTTTGCGCCAAGCTTCTCGATGATCCCGAGGTTGAGTTCATCGGTGGTGCTGAGCTTTCCGTTGGCAACCGCGCTTTCCAGGAGGTGCTGACCTACCAGGGTGCGGACGATCAGGGTGGTGTAGCCGTTCGGGCTTCCAACTGCGCCTGCGGAGATGTCAGCTTTGAGGGCGGTAAAGTCAGTGCAGACGTGGCAGCCGGGGCGGACGGTGTCCTCGAGTTCGGCGAGGGGGATTACGTACTGGGTCCCGTCGTTGAGGGTGATTTCCAGCTTGCCTTTGACGTCTATGCGGCAGACTTTCATGGGCTCGAGGGCGTACTCGCTTTTCAGCTTGCCTGCGATCAGTTTTTCGTAGTCGAAGCTTTCGGTACAGAAGAGGCCGATCACGAAGCGGATGGAGTCTTTGTACGGGCGGACAAGGTCGTGGTCGGTCTCGAGCATTTTCCTGACTGCCTGGACCACGCAGGGGACACCGACTACTGCGATGTTCCTGTACTTTTTGTTGACCACGGCTTCCTTGAGGGCCGATACCAGGGGGACCCACCAGTTGTAGCGGCTTCCTGCCTCGTTTATCAGGGCCTCGCTTTTTGTGATCACCATGGAGCTCGGCTTGAGGGTCCAGGAGTCTTCGGTGACTGTTACCACGGCGTCCACAAGGCCGGTATCCAGGGCGTTTGCAAGGAGGGCTGTGACGGCTCCCCCGCTCTGCTTTCTCGGGATATCGAACTCGGCTTTTGCGGCTGTGATTTTAAGATAGTCCCCGAAGATGGATTCGGGCTGTTCGCCGATCCTGGGGCAGACTTCGTAGCAGGCTCCGCAGGGGACGTCGTCAACTGCGGCTTTGCAGTAGCCGTTGCTTTTGGGCTTTGCGGAATCGATTCCGGTTTCGAAATAAAGGGCGTCGGCAGGGCAGACCGCAACGCAGGCCCCGCAACCTGAGCAGAGGTCTGCGTCCCATACTTCCTTTTCAAGGTCAATGTAACTCTTGCTAATTGGTTTTCCTTCTGCCATCTCGATCACTCCCAGACGTATTTCCCTGCAAAGGGCCGGCTGCTCGCCGGGGCAATTCTGGTGTAGTTGGTATCCAGGAAGGGGGCCGGGTCAAGGCCGAACTGTTCGCAGAAGCTCTCGATAACCGGTTTTGTCCTTTCCAGGTCGGCTTCAGTGAACTCGAACTTTTTGGCTCCGACTCCCAGCAGGTAGTCGTCCACTTCCCCGCGGATGATGATCTCTCCACCGTGGATCCCGCTTCCGATGCCCCTGTCGGTCATGGCTTTTTCCTGGCCGATTCCGAGCACGAGCACAAGCCCTCCTGCCATGTATTCTCCCAGGAAGGAGTGGGCTGTGCCGCCCACCACGAGTATGGGCCTGGCTTCCACTTCATACTGCTTCATGTGGATGCCACCCCTGTACCCGATATTGTTCCTTACAAAGACCTTGCCTCCGCGCATCCCGTGGGCAACAGCGTCTCCTGCGCTCCCGTGGATCACGAGCATGCCTTTGTCCATGGTATTCCCTGGGGCGTGTTCGGCGTTCCCGTTTACGATACAGGTGGGTCCGCTCATGAACATGCAAACGTCTCCTCCGGGGACCCCGTTGACTATGATCCGGGAATTCCCCCGGACCCCGTTGCCGATAAAGCGCTGTCCGAGCACGTTGTCAAGGACGATTTCCTCGGCTCCGTCAGCAACTGCAGCCCTGACCTTCTGGTTTAGGGGGGTGTAGTGCATGTCTTTGGCGTCAATCGTTACCGTCTTCATCTTCAGGCCCCCGCGTTCTTTACGTCAAGGACTTCAAGTATTCCTTCGTCAAGCATGTACCCGCGCAGGCGGTCCCTGTTTCCGCGCATGCTTTCGATACTGTTGATGCCTGCAGCACCCATCAGTTCGCTGAGTTCCAGGGTCCAGGCATGGATCAGGTTTGAAACCTGCATGGCTCCCTGTTCGGGGTCGAGCCTGTCCACAAGGTCCTGGCGCTGGGTAGCGATACCCCACGGGCAAAGGCCTCTGTAACAGTTTCCGCAGACCCGGCAGCCCATGGAAATAAGGGCAGCGGTTCCGATGTAGACTGCATCCGCACCAAGAGCAATGGACTTTGCAAGGTCGGCACTGTTCCTCATCCCGCCGCTGGCAATGATGGAGACTTCGTTTCTTGTGCCCTGTTCCCTGAGTTTCTGGTCAACGCTTGCAATGGCGCCTTCGATGGGGATTCCTACATGGTCCCTGAAGACCTTCGGGGCGGCTCCGGTCCCTCCGCGGGACCCGTCAATTACCACCGCGTCCGCAGAAGAGCGGGCAATGCCTGCCGCAATGGCTGCCACGTTGTGCACGGCTGCGATCTTTACAAAGACCGGTTTCTTCCATTCGGTCGCTTCCTTCAAACTCCTGACAAGCTGTACCAGGTCTTCAATGCTGTAAATGTCATGGTGCGGGGCAGGGCTGATGGCATCGCTCCCGAGGGGGATCATCCTTGTGCGGGATACCTCGGCAGAGACCTTTTCTCCGGGTAGATGCCCGCCGATTCCGGGCTTTGCGCCCTGGCCGATCTTGATCTCGATTGCCGCTCCCCTTTCAAGGTAGTCCACGTTCACACCGAAACGGCCTGAAGCGACCTGGACGATCATGTTGCCCTGGTAGGGGTAAAGTTTCCTGTGCAGTCCGCCTTCCCCGGTTCCCATGAAGGTCCCGGTTTCCTTTGCGGCTTTTGCCATGCTGAGGTGGGCGTTTAAACTGATTGCCCCGTAGCTCATGTGCCCGATCATGATGGGCGTTTCAAGCTTCAGGTTGGGGGCAAGCTTTGTTGCAAGTTCCACGTCCCCTGCTTCGGTCTTCTTGAATTCGAGCTTTGACGGCTTTTTCCCGATGTAGGTCCGAAGTTCCATCGGCTCTCTCAGGGGGTCAATGCTCGGGTTTGTTACCTGGCAGGCGTCCAGCAGGAGGCGGTCGAAGATGCTTGGGAGGTTGCTTGCGTTTCCCATCCCTGCGAGGATGATCTTTCCGCTCCTGGCCTGTTTAATGATATCTTCCCTGGCTTCCCTGGTCCAGAGGGGGTGGCTGCGGTAGTCCACGGGGTTTTCAGTAAGCGAAATCGCGTCCCTGGGGCACATGGCTACACAGCGGAGACATCCGGTACATTTCCTGGACTGGATCAGGATTTTGTCTCCTTCTTTCCTGAAGGTGCCATAGGAACAGTTTTCAATGCAGCGCCCGCAGTCCATGCATTGTTCCCGGTCGATGCTGACTTTGTATTTCGGGGGTATGCTTCCGAGGCTCATGCGTTAAACCTCCCTATGATGGGCTCTCCTGCTCTTGGGGTACGGACGTTCTCAACTTCGGGGTCCAGGACCCTGATTGCGGATTCTTCACTGGATATGTAGAGCTTGTCCCCGTTTTCTCCTACCACAAGGGGACGGAGTTTGATCCTGTCAGTGAAGCCCACAATCCCTTCGTTCGATGCGACTACAATCGCAAAGGGGCCGTTCATGAGGGCAGAGCCGTAGGTCAGGCGGATTGCCCGGTGCAGTTCTTCTTCGGCAGGGGGCATGCGGTCGATTTCGTCCCAGAATGGGGGGGCGAGGGCTTTAACCACCGTTTTCGTTGGAAGCTCGTGCTGCCTTCCGAGGAGGTCAAAGAGGTAGGCTACCACTTCGGTGTCCGTTAGCAGGGTGCACTTGTACCCGTAGCCTTCCACGTAGCGCTGGTTTGTCCCGTAAGAGGTAATTTCCCCGTTGTGTACAACGGACCAGTCAAGAAGGTTGAAGGGGTGAGCACCTCCCCACCAGCCCGGGGAGTTAGTGGGGTAACGGTTGTGGGCAAGCCATATGTAGCCTTTGTAGTCCTCGATCCTGTAGAAGTCCGCCACCTCTTCCGGCCAACCGGAAGCCTTGAAGACTCCCATGTTCTTACCTGAAGAAAAGACCAGGGCACCGTCGATAGAAGAGTTAACTTCCATTACGATGTGCTTGATGATGTCCTTTTCGGAACCTACTTTTCCTCCGATCATGTCGTCAAAGGGCTTGAAGAAGTATCTCCAGGGGGTATGGACTCTCTTCAGTCCGGGTTGTTCGACGGTGGGGATTTCTTCCTGGTGGACAACAGTGCCCCAGCGGTGAAGGATTTCGTCAACCTTTGTTTTTGGTTCTACCATGTTGTCAAAAAAAACATGAAGCGCGTAACAGTCTGCATAATCGGGGTAAATCCCGTATGCGACATAGCCTGCCCCGTCTCCACTGCCTCTTTCATTCATGAGACTCAGGGCGGCTTTTATTTTCGACCCGTCCATTGTGGACTTTGTCTTGTCTATGAAGCCTATTATTCCACACATTTCGATCACTCTAGAAATGAACGTAATGTTCTTTGTTAACAAATTTCTGATAATCCGGATATTTTTGATAATCCGATGTTCCGTTGTTAAAAATTTCTTCAAAAAATTATCAGTGAAGAATACGGATTTCAGCGGGGTTTATGCTTGCGATTTTTAAAGATAACAAGTCGTATAAACTGGGCTAATTATAATTATGTTAATAATGTGTATAATTCTCGACATTTCCTTTCTTGTTCCTGTTTTTTCCTTGTCAGGTGTTGAGAAGGCCGTCGCTATGGGAAGTAAGTAATTTAGTACCTATTTGACAATATATATATGTTTCTTTTTTCCTGACCAGTGTTTCCTTTGAAGCAGCCCCGGAAAATACCGTTTTTTTCCCTGAAATGGGACACTTTTCTTCTCTTCATTATCCCTCTTGAATCTGTTTTTCTCTCCTGTGGTCGTGATCCGGATATCGGAATCTTCGATTAGGTCCTTGATATTGCTATTTGCTCTACTTATCCCACTGCGGAAACTCCGGGCAGTCCTGATAACAGTTGATATCTCCTGAAAAAGGGAAGTTGAAATGGGAAGTTGTTTCCTCTGGCGGTAAAAAAGTGGGGAAAATTACAGGTTCCTGGCGGTAGTCCGTTCCTTGAAATTACATGCTGGCTTCTGTCAGCGAAATGAACTCCTTAAAAGGAATTCTTTCTCATTTTAACCTAATAAATGAGTTAAAATGTGTACTTAATGGTGTACTTTTTCCGTTTAAAGTGAGGGCACATTTCCCAGGTAACTATACATGCCTTCCGGGGTCTCCGGCAGGAACATTTTCCCCCTGAGTTTTCCGGCAGGCACGCATAATGTTTCCGGGAAGATGTCTGATGCTTTATCGTATTTCCAGTGCTTTTCTATAATACCTATGTTAAACGCTCAGAGCATCGACAGATATTTGTCGAGTTCCCAGGAGTGGACAACAGCTTTGTATTCGTCCCACTCGGCGGTCTTTGAGCAGAGGTAGTTTTCGAAGACATGTTTTCCCAGGGCTTCCTTTACGAATTTGCTCTGCTTCATCTCGTAGACTGCTTCCTTAAGGCTTTCGGGAAGAGATGCAATACCTTTTTCTTCACGCTCTTTTTCTGTCAGGTTGAAGATGTTGACGTTGGTAGCTTCTCCGGGCTCTATCTTGTTCTTGATCCCTTCAATTCCGGCTTTCAGCATGAGGGCGAAGGCCAGGTAAGGGTTGCAGGCAGGGTCTGGGCACCTGAGTTCCACCCTTGTACCGTTGCCGCGGGTGGCTGGAATCCTGATCAGGGAACTCCTGTTGCTGGCGGACCAGGTCACGTAAATAGGAGCTTCATATCCCGGGACGAGTCTTTTGTAGGAGTTTACTACCGGGTTTGTTACGGCTGTAAATTCCCTTATATGCTTCATCAGTCCGCCGATGTAATATCTTGCCTCGTCGGAAAGCTGGTCCGGAGTATCAGGGTCATAAAAGACGTTTTTGCCGTCTTTGAAAAGGGACTGGTTGGTGTGCATGCCCGAGCCGTTCTCGCCGAACAGGGGCTTTGGCATGAAGGTTGCATAGTAACCTTTGTGGTATGCGATGGACTTAACCACATATTTGAAAGTGACAACATTGTCTGCCGTGATCAGTACGTCCCCGAACCTGAAGTCAATCTCGTGCTGGGATGGGGCTACTTCGTGGTGGGAAGCCTCTATATGGAAACCCATATGTTCCAGGGCATAGTCAATCTCTCTCCTCACGTCCTGGGCCTTGTCCAGAGGTGCGAAGTCAAAGTATCCTCCCTGGTCGGTTAGTTCGGTTGTGGGGTTTCCGTTTTCATCAAGTTTAAAGAGGAAAAATTCGAGTTCCGGGCCAACGTTCATGGAATAGCCCATTTCTTCGGCTTCTGCAATTGCGCTCTTCAGGACATATCTCGGATCTCCCTCGAAAGGTTTTCCGTTAGGGAGGTACACATCTCCGAGTATCCTGGCAACAGCCCCGGTTGAGGGTCTCCAGGGGAGAAGCCTGAAAGTTGAAGGGTCAAGTACGAGCGTCATGTCGGATTCTTCGATTCTGGTGAATCCTTCAATGGAAGATCCGTCAAACATGACTCCGTTTTCAAAGGCCTCTTCGAGCTGTTCAACGGGAATTGCCCAGCTTTTGATAATCCCGCGTGTATCGGTAAACTGGGTCCTGATAAATTTCACGTCACGCTCGACTACAGCCTGAAGTACATCTTCTTTAGTTTTAGGTATGTTGTTTGTTTGCACCATCTTGAAGCCATCCTTACTAGGCATTCGGTAATCCATTACCGACCTACTATTATATATAATTTTCTACAATATGTTGAGTTGTAATTTGGAAGGACATTTTTTTGAAAACTGGTTTTTTCCAGAAAATTGGGCTAAGAGATCTCGCTAACGTGTTCAGCTAACATATCCTATTAACATGTTCAGCTAACATATCCTATTAACATGTTCAGCTAACATATCCTATTAACATTTTTAGCTAACAGATCTCATTCCCCTCGGTATAGATATTTATCATTTCACGTATATAATTCCTGAGTGCCTTATAATTTCCAGGCCTCGGGAATTCCCGGGAACCGGATATCAAGTGGTGGGAAATGTGCTTCAAGAAATAAACAAATTCAGACTCATTGTTTCGGTACTGATCTGTCAGCTTGCGGGGGTCGTCGGCTCGGTTTTTACGGTAACTTCCATTGACAGCTGGTATGCTGCCGTTGAAAAGCCTGCTTTCAATCCACCATCCTGGGTCTTTTCCCCTGTATGGATTATCCTGTACACACTTATGGGAATTTCTCTTTACCTGATCTGGCAAGAGGGCCTGGAGCGAAAAGAAGTGAAAGTGGGTATCTTTGTTTTCGGGGTCCAGCTGGCACTAAACATCCTCTGGTCCTTTCTCTTTTTCGGGCTCCAGTCTCCTTTTTATGCCTTCATGGAAATCATCCTGCTCTGGCTGTCGATCTTCCTGACAATAGTCCTCTTCAGCAAAATTTCGAAAATCGCATCTATTTTGCTGGTCCCTTATCTTCTCTGGGTCAGTTTCGCAGCATTGCTGAATTACCAGATCTGGGTGCTGAACCCGTAAAAAATTCCGGGGATCCATGCCCTTGAGAGCTTGCGGTAAGTTTTGCGGGGCTCCATGCCCCTCTAAAATAGTTCTTCTTTTTTCGGTTTAAAGGGCACCACAGCCGCATCCCCGGGAAAGAAGAGTTGAGATCCTGTATTTTATGTGGTTTATGTCGTCTTCAGACATCTCTTCGAGAAGGTCTTTATGTTCTTTTTCTATGTGCTCGAACATTTCTTTTTTTACCTGCTCGGCGCTGGTGCCGGTTGCAATAAAATTGCACCTGAATCCTAGATCTCCGCATTTTACTATCTTCATGGAGTTCCCTCTTCTTTGCAAGGAATACGGGTAAAATTAAAATCAAAAAAATAGGTTTTCTGTTTTTATATTTCGATTCTGGCTCATAGTTTTTATTCAATCGGTATGTTTCTTGCGCACATGAAGCCCTCTTTGTAAGGGACTTTAATCGTAAGCATACCTTTATTGTTCGTTGCTATGGCTTTTTCGGGGTCCACAGGTCCATCCATGAAAAAGGACCCCAGGTACTCAACGCTATTGCTGAAGGCTTTCAGGTAAAAACTGTTCTCATGCATCATGAGGGTTATGTTTTCATTTTCGACATCCGGCAATTCAACCTCAATAGTGAGATTTTTATGCTCATCATCATGATACATTGCTATTATAGGAGTTTTCATTATTTTAGGTATCGGATTTTCCATATTACCCCTCCCCGGAAAATTTCGGTACTCCGGTCCTGGATTCCTGTTTGCTGTCTCAGGCATTTATTCGATTTTCCTGTCCACTTCATTTTCAAAGGGTTTCTGGTAGGGGACGGTGACCTTCAGAATCCCATTTGAATAGGCGGCAACAGCCTTGTCAGTGTTTACCGTGCAGCAGATCGAATAACTGTCTACGTATTCCACTCCCTCTTTTGTCGCTTTTAAGTAAAAACCGTCTTCTTCTAGCTTGAAAGAAATGTTTTCTTTCTCAATCCCCGAAAGTATAACTTCAATCTTCAAATTTTCATCATCTTACAGCAGGATACCCCTTCCTCAAAAACCAGAGGCATCAGGCGAAGGTTTTAGGGAGGGATAGTTGACACTCGTTGTCGGGATATGAGCAGATAGCTGGTGATAATCTCAAAACTTCTGCCATAACACTCCCCCTAAGATCATAATCAGCTATGTATTATATAGATTTCTTATTCATATCTTTAAAAATCTTCTGAAGCGGCACATGATTCTGTTTCCCGAGTTTAAAATGTTTTCAGGTTTTCTCAGCTTTTTTCATGATTTTTCAGATGTTTCAGGGCGGTTTCAGGCAGTTTAAGGTGATCAATTTCCGGAACTCTTCGAGCCAAAAAAAGTTTGATTTTGAACGTTTTGATTCAAGAATTGTCGAATTTCATGTAAAAGTAGTAGGGAAGAAAATTGGGGGAAATCTCTTTTAGATGTTAAGGATTCCCAGGTCCAGAACAAGGGACAACACGATTGAAATTACGGAAAATACTGAGATTACCAGATAGTTTGAGCGTTCTTTGGAAACCGAGAGACTCCAGAGCAGATAATCGAGCCCTTTAATATCTTTTTCCGAGAGTTTCTGCTGGTTTCGGATTTTTTTAAGCAGTTCAAGGTCCTTTATGACGCTGAATCTGCGCTTTGCGATATGGTATCTGTGCATGAAGAACCAGAGGTATCCTGCGACTCCGAGATACCAGATCACTTTTGCGTAGAATGCGCTGTAGTGGTCAGCTATTATTATGGCCCTCAGCAGGACTGCGGATACGAGCCCGATCCAGAAATAAAATTTGATAACGGACGTGCCGTATCCTCGAGGGATCTCGAAGTTTACGTTTTTTACATTGAATTCTGATACTGATTTGAATTCTGAAATTATGGATACCTCCCGGGTTTAAAGTTGTTTTTACGGTCTGTTTTAATTCGCAATTTCGTCTTTTATTAAATTTTATCGATGTTTTTTGCAGGTATGCAGCCTGGCTTTTAACGGTTTTGAGGTTTTTCTGAAATAATCTTTTTCAGGCGCTGTTTAATTCGGGATGGAAATGAAGGAAATAAGAGGGAGATGAGTTTAGAGTGCATCTCCGTCTCTTTCCCCTGTCCTAATCCTGATTACGGTTTCTACCGGGTAGATAAAGATCTTTCCATCTCCGATTTCTCCCGTGGAAGCCGTTTTCTGGATTACGTCGATAATCTGGTCGAGTTTGTTTTCCGGGATAACGATTTCTATTTTAGTTTTCGGAAGGAGGTCAACACAGTATTTCCTTCCTCTCCACTGCTGTACCATGCCTTTCTGCTGCCCTCTTCCTTTGACCTCTGTCACGGTGAGGCTTGCAAACCCCGCTTCATCAAGAGCGTCTTTCACTTCATGCAATTTAGTGGGTTTTATGATTGCTTCGATCTTGTACATTCAGATCACCTCTTAGTCCTCAGCAGGCTGGTATTCAGGGTATGCCCTTATACCGTGTTCAGCGATGTCCAGACCCATGATTTCAATGTCTTCGGGAACCCGCAGTCCGATAACCGCGTCAATTATCTTGAAGAATATATATGATATCCCGAAAGCCCAGATTATGCTTAAAATTACAGCCACTGCCTGAATTGTCAGCAGTCCTATTCCACCGCCATAGAGCAGGCCAGGGACTTCAGCTGCATAGACCGCGTCTGCGAGGATTCCGTTTCCCATTCCTATGGAAAAAAGCCCTACCGAGAGCAGGCCCCAGCTTCCGCAGTACCCGTGTACTACAACCGCGCCTACAGGGTCGTCTACCTTGAGGACGTTTTCGTTGAACATGACACCAACGTAAATTATAATTCCTGCAACGATCCCGATTGCGAGGGCTGCCCAGTTCGAGACAGATCCGCAGGGTGCGGTGATCGCAACAAGTCCGCCAAGAAGCCCGTTTGCGGTAAGGGACGGGTCAGGTTTCCCTGTCTTCATCCAGGTGATCAGCATCACTATGACAGCACCTGCAGCGCCTGCAATGAAAGTGTTGACCACGACTAGGTTCATGTAAGCGTCGTTTCCGTCAAGGGTACTTCCTCCGTTGAACCCTATCCAGCCAAGGGCGAGGATCAAAGTCCCGAAGAAAGCAAATGCCAGGTTGTGGCCCGGAATTGCAAGAGGCTTTCCGTTCTTGAACTTGCCTATTCTGGCTCCTACAAGGAGTACTCCCGCAAGGGCAGAGTACCCGCCAATTGAGTGTACGACTCCGGACCCTGCAAAGTCGTGGTGTGCGACTCCGATTGCCTTGACGATCGGGCTCTCAGCTCCGGTCAGGAGTGCCATGTCAGCCCCGCTCCAGACCCAGTGTCCGTAAATGGGGTAGATTACTGCAACCATCAGTATACAGTAGACCAGATAAGCCTTGAAATCAGTACGTTCAGCCATTGCCCCGGATACGATAGTTGCTCCGGTTGCTGCAAAGACCATCTGGAAGAACCAGCCGTTAAAGGTCGCGTTGTCGGCCCCCATTAAGAAGAACTGGTCAGTCCCTATCAGGCCTGAAGCATCAGCTCCATACATGACGCCCCAACCCACGGCCCAGTAGACCAGGATCCCGAGAGTCACGGTCATGAAGTTTTTCATGAGGATGTTCGCCGTGTTCTTGCTTCTCGTAAGCCCGATTTCTACCATTGAGAACCCGGTATGCATGAAGAATACCAGGGCACTTGCTACCAGGAGCCATACAAAGGTAAGAGCTGTCTGCACGTCAGAGATCGCCTGCGCGTTTTCCTCTGCCGTCACAGCTGCTCCCGGTGTTGACAATGCAATAAGTATCACACAGGTTAACAATAATAATTTTCCAATCTTTTCCAGGTTTTTTAACATAATTCTCATTTGCCTCCTTTTCTCGGCAACCGGTAACTGACTGTAGATTTTAAAATATATAAAGATTTCTCTATTTTGCATGAACTCTAAAATATATCTTCTGTAAATAAAAATGCGATAAATTCTCCAAAACACAATCTTCCGGTTACTTATATTATTTTTTTAATCACATGGGCTTCAATTTTTTTCCCCCCGTTTTTCTCTCCGAATTCCTTCCAATATTTGGTAATTGCGGCTTTTTTCCCTCTCAGGGCAACTTTTGTGAAAAGTAACAAAAACTTTCCGCTGGTAAACTGAAATCTCAAGTCCCTTTCACTTTTTTCTTCTCCTGCATGTTTTAGATTTCAGCCCGCTTGCCGTAAGTTTTAAATATTTTATTATTTATTGTATTTTTACTAAATACTAAAAATAGTAAATGGGGCTATATGACCTTTCATGGATGAAATTGACAAAGAATTCATTGCTTTCTATCAAAACGTCGGCAAAGCCTATGGGATGGACAGTCTGATGGCCACTATCTTCGCAAGGGCTTTTATTGAGCCCGGAGAGCTGGGCATGAGTGAACTTGCTGAAGAGACGGGTTACTCCCTTGCTTCGGTGAGCAATAAGATCCGACAGCTTGAGCCTTCAGGCTTAATTACCCGTAGTACAAAGCCGGGTACAAGGAAGGTCTATGTTCATTCCGACAAGGATATACTGAAAATTGCTCTGGGGCAGCTGCTAAGGACAAGGGCTAATGAAACCCAGCCGGCAACTATTGAAATTCCTCGTATGGTAGAACACTTTGAAAAAGAAGAGTTGAGCGAAAAGCAGAAGGAGAAGCTTGAGATCCTCAGGCGCTACCATCGGGATATGCTCAAGCTTGATTCCGTGCTTGAGGAAATGCTCGAAAAACTTGAGCAGGTCAGCCGGGAAACCTGAGTTTTCCGTAAAAGACCGGCTGCTTGTATACTTATGAGGGGTGAAAATGCCAGAACAGAATCCGAACACCAAAGTTTCTTCCTTTGAAAAACAGGGAAAACTGCTGATCCTGCCCCTTTCGGATGCTTCCAGGAGGCTTGCCAGGACCCTTTCCAATGAAACCTCTCTGAAGGTCCTTGAAATTCTTGGCAAAAAAAGCATGTCTGCAGGGGACCTTTCGGAAGCTCTGGGGATGCGGCTAAACACCCTGAAATACAACCTTGATGGCCTGGAGGAATCTGGCCTGATCAGTGTCCAGCAGGTAAAGTGGAGCCGGAAAGGGAGGAAAATAAAAGTGTATGCCGCAGTGGATCAGCTTATCGTGCTGGTCCCTGGAAAAAAAGCCGACCCCTCTTCGGTACTCAGGATATTGAAAAGTTGCCCTGCGTCATGAGACTCAAAGCATAATAATCAGAACAATGATAGTATTGATAGGATGAATTTGCCTGGCGGTACAATTAGCTTCAAAATATGAATAACAGTGGAGTGGACATGGAAGTTAAAAAAGCTGATGAAGAACCCGGGGTCACGAACTCCGGTTCCGAGTCCAAAAATAGGGCTCCAGGGTTCGAAGAAGATGTTCTCCCTTCTGAAGGCCGGAGTTTGATGCCTGATAAGGAATCAACGGATGAAAAGCCCTTCGTATGCGAGGTGAAACGTTCCGCAAAGCGTGCTCCCGGTTCAGTCCCGGAAGGTGAACCCATCATCGAGGTTATCAATGTAAAAAAGAGCTACACGCTAGGAGATATGGAAGTTCTTATCCTTCACGAGATCAACCTGACAGTCCGGGAAGGGGATTTCCTTGCAATCATGGGACCTTCAGGCTCTGGAAAGAGCACTCTCATGAACCTTATCGGTTTTCTTGACAGGCCTACTGAGGGAAAGATCATTATTAAAGGCAGGGATGTCAACAAACTTTCGGACAAGGAGATCGCCAGGCTCAGGGGGCTGGAAATCGGTTTCATTTTCCAGACTTTTAACCTTATCCCGCGGCTTAATGCCCTTGAAAATGTGGAGCTTCCTACATATGCAAATGCCAGGCCCGGGGTTGACTCTCATAAAAAGGCAAGGGAACTCCTGAAACTTGTTGGGCTCGAAGACCGCATGCACCATAAACCAAGTGAGCTTTCGGGAGGCCAGTCCCAGAGGGTTGCAATTGCCCGCGCCCTTATCAACGACCCGTCCATCCTCCTTGCGGATGAACCCACCGGGAACCTGGATTCTAAGACCGGTTGTGAAATCCTGAACATGTTTACAAAACTTAACGAAGAAGGCCGGACTATTGTGATGATTACCCATGACCCGGATAT
>CBFCWE010000079.1:0-19647 GCA_965601435.1 uncultured Methanosarcina sp. | reverse complement strand
CATCTACTTCATCTACTTCATCTACTTCATCTACTTCATCTACTTCATCTACTTCATCTACTTCGTCTTCTTCATCTACCTCCATTTCAATTTCAAGAACCATGCCAACGTTTGGGGCATAATACTTGTTTTCCTCTCCGTCGGGCTCCAGCAGGTCCGTCTCTTTCGTCTTCAAGACATCCTCAAAAGAACCGTAGGGGACGGTGACATTTTCGTTCAGGGAGAGCACTTCGGCTATATCCACAACTCCTTCAAGCGGGGCAAATGCCTGGTAGTAGACATCCCCTAGCTCGGGGGTTTCTTTCATTATGATTCCGGGCCTTGAACCGTTCACTCCGGCTTCCCAGGAATCTTCAGCACTAACTGGCTCTCCATCGTCATATTCGGTGGAGTTCTCCCCAAAGTACCAGACGTTTCCTTCATTGTCCTGGGCGTACCATTTAAGGCTCTCTTCTTCAAGTTCCCCATCTTCGTATTCCGTTTCCCTGACAACGGTTGTGTTTATTCCCATTACCACTTTACTTTCATTGCTAACATAGAATTCGATTTTCACCGTTTCGTTTTCTTCTCCGCTTTCACCTTCATAAAAGAAAGTTGTGCCTGGAATTAGCGGGAAGTAGGGATTTTCAATTGTTTCGTTGAAGTTATCGGGGCTTATTTCCGCACCGTAGTAAGTAATGACTTCCACGAGTTCCAGGCTCTCATCCCCGTCTTCGACTTCCTCTTCAAGGAGCAGGCCGACACCGAGAGCATAGTATTTGTTTTCCTCACTTCCGGACTCAAGCGGGTTCCATTCCATTGTCTTCAGACAGTTTTCAAAGGAACCGTAGCTAATATTGACCGTTTCGTTCAGCGAGAGCACTTCGGCCTGGTCTTCGGCTTCGCCCGGCGAGAACTCCTGATAGTAAACGTCCCCGACGTTCGGGTCCCCTTTCATTATGATGCCAGGCTTTGAGCCGTTTATTCCGGCTTCCCAGGAACCTTCGGTACTGATAGGCTCCCCATCCTCATATTCGGTTGAGTTTTCCCCGAAGTACCAGACGTTTCCTTCATTGTCCTGGGCGTACCAGTCAAAGGTTTCCTCAACCAGTTCCCCGTCCTCGTATTCAATATCCTGAACAACGGTGGTATTTACTCCCATTACCACCCTGGTTTCGTTGGTAACAAAAACCTCATCTCGAATGGTCGTGTTTTCCTCCTCGCTTCCACCTTCATAAACGAAAGTCGTGCCGGGGATCAGCGGGAAGTAAGGATTGTCAATTACTTTAGTGAAGTTCTCGGGGTTTATTTCCGGATCGTATTCCTCTTCTGTTTCGTTTTCAGATCCGGTTTCTGTTTCGTTTTCAGACCCTGTTTCTGTTACATTTTCAGACCCTGTTTCTGTTACATTTTCAGACCCTGTTTCCGTTATGTTTTCAGATCCTGTTTCCGTTACGTTTTCATAACCCGATTCAGGAGCAAGCACAACCACCGACCCGATAAGGATAAGTATTACACAAGCTGTCATACCGATTGTCAGTGCTTTTTTCAACTTTCAACCTCCATAATTTCGTCTCATTGATTTTTTCCTATCTATGGTGGTAGAAAAGTCGGGATATTGGAGCCCCTGGTCCTTTGTCCCCCTTAAAACTCAGTTCCGTATTTCATCTGAAATTATCAGGTTTAAATCAGAAATTTCCCCGATTATTCCTTCTAACTATCCCTTCTGACTATTCCTTCTAATTATTACGCTGTTGACGTATTAGATCCCCATGAGGTCTCACAGCTTATACGGCTCGATTTAAAACCTCATCTTGATTCCCGTGAAAGTTCAGTCCCACTTTTCCCCTTTAAATATAGGAAATGACTTATAATAATGGTTCTGGTACATTACTCAAATATTATATTTTTTGAACTATCCGGACGCACTGTGAACAATTAATTTAATCAGTGCCCCTATGATATCGTTTTCAGCATTCAGATTCTATTTTTTGCCTGTATTAGGACGCTTGAGTGAACTTTTGCTGTCTCCAAACTCCCACATTTCTATGAAATTGTCCAGGAGACTATCAAGATTAGATGGAACGGGAAAAACAGATTCCCATCTAATCTATCTCAAATCCATCTCAATATGCTTCCTGAAAAGGAATATTATGTCAACTGATTTATTATTTATTCGTAATTTTCCAGATTTTTAGGGTTCTGGAAATGTTGATTTTTCTGTTGACTTATTCGGCTTCTGGTCCTGTTCATTCGGTGATAATTTCAACCAGTTCCAGTCTCTCGTTCCCGCCTTTTATCTGCACTTCAAGGATCAGGCCAAGCTCCGGAGCATAATACTTGTTTTCCTCTGAATCCGGTTCAAGAGGGTTCCATTCCTTCGTTTTCAGGCAGTTTTCAAAAGAACCATAGGCAAGTGTAACTGATTCGTTTAGGGAGATGACTTCAGCCGTGTCTTCGGCTTCACCTTCCAGGTACTCCTGGCGGTAAACATCCCCCACCTGCGGGTCACCTTCAATTAAGATCCCGGGCTGAGCTCCGCCAACTCCGGCTTCCCAGGAACCTGCGGTGCTTACGACTTCTCCGTCTTCATATTCTTTGGAGTCTTCCCCGAAGTACCAGATGTTCCCGTCCTTATCCTGCGCATACCAGTCCAGGGTTTCTTCAATCAGTTCATCGGTTTCCCATTCCTTGTCCAGAACGACAGTGGTGGTAACCCCCATGACTTCCCTGGTATCCTGAGTGACAGAGACCTCGTTTCTTATAGCCTCTCCATCTTCGCCTTCACCTTCATATACAAAAGTTGTGCCAGGGATCAGCGGGAAATAGGTATTGTCAATTTCTTCGACAAAGTCCTCGGGATTTATGACAGGACTGTATTCCTCTCCTTCTTCAACCCCCATTCCTTCATCTTCCATTTCTTCGCCTTCATCTTCCATCTCTTCGTCTTCAACTTCCATCCCTTCGTCTTCAACTTCCATCCCTTCGTCTTCAACTTCCATATCTTCGTCTTCAACTTCCATATCTTCTTCCGTTACCTCGTCTTCAACTTCCATATCTTCTGCTTCTTCCGTTGCCTCATCTTCAGCCCCTTCCTCAGTGGGTTGTTCACTTACACATCCCGAAGCAAATAGAACCACTACCCCCATAAGGAGCAGCATTAAAACAAGTTTCATTCCCCTTTTCATTGTTCAATCTCCATCTTTTATTATTCCAGCCAATTTTCTCCACCCCCGGTCAGCAGGAAAAGCGGATTAATTCCTGCTTTCCGGGTATATTACACAACTTTTAGACGCACAAAATCGGCTCTAACCCCCAATTTTGAGCCCCCGGGGATTTCACTTCCTTCCCCTCACATAATAGTTGAGAAAGGCTTTTAATATTAATTCTGGTACATTATTCGGATGTTAGTACATTTTTCGAATTATCCTGCTGTTGTATTGTCTGTTTTATTGGTTACAAGGCTTGAATTTTTTTAAATATTATTTTTAATTACCCGAGTTTCGCTTCGGCAGAGTTACGGCTCTGCAGTGCGCTGTCCGTTTCGCTGCGCTCAAGCGGACTAAAAAATATGGAATTTCACATCTTATTTTTTATTTTTTGGCTGTTTTGGGACGCTTGCGTGAACTTAACCGATTCAACGTTTACTTCTTTGTAAAATAAAGACAAGTTGACTAAGTCTTTGATTCGAAAACTCTGAAAAATCTGGACTGGATTGTTAAATTTTTGTTTTCATTTCTCTTTTTTGCATGTTTTCAGGGAAAGGCCGGTTGCTTCGCAACCGTGAGTAGGCATGGGAGATGGACTACGAAATTGGAACCCCTGCAAAGTAATAAAAACGAGAACCACCCCGGATTAGAGTCCAAAACACTCAAAAATTTGGGATTCGGCTTTTCAATCCACAAAAAAATCCCATAATTCATACCCGACGCCCTGTTCCCCTTCAAAAATACACAAAAAGGGAGAAATGAATGAAAAACACCCTAACCTGTCTTTAAACCAATTCCTTCGGTTGCTTCTCCCCCGGCACAACCGGCAGCTCCATCGTATTAATTAAAATCGGCCTCTCAATATCTTTCGCCCTCTCAATCACAAGTTCCTTCCCTTTCTGCGTGAGAGCAAAAAGCGGGATCGCAACCGCCACCTGGACAAACGGCTTTGCAAGCTCCCTGATATGCCTGGAAGCACAGCTTATTACGATATCCGAGTTTTCCAGAAGCTCCCTGGCTTCTTCCCGGCTGACCCCTGTTACATGCACGGCAATTACGATCAGGTCAAATCCGAGTTCGGCTTCTATTTCCCTGCATTTCCTGGCGGTTTTTGCGTCTGCTATAGTTACTGCAATCCTTTTGTATCCCATTTCAGCAGCTTTCCTGACCCCGCCTGCCGGGTCAATGGCTGCGCTTGAGGAATCGAGCACGGTCCCGCCATTTTCCTGAATCCCTTTGATGGTCCCGGCTATTGGCTTGGTTTCGATCAGGCCGGACATCCTGCCTCCGATTCCCTGGACAAGGGCGGGGTTGCCGGAAATTACGGTCCCTGCACCTTCACAGGCGGTCACGGTTGTTTCAAGAAAACCACGACGAAGACCGCTCATCATTACCTCGGAGGCTCCGAAAGCCACATAGGTATCATTTTCCAGGAGCTGGCGCTGGTCTGTGAACATCCCGAAGTCGCTGATGCGGAACTCGATGTTTTTCCTTACTTCTTCGGCAGTAATCTTTCGGATTCCTCTCAGCTTGTCAAAGAGGGGGCACCACTCCACCTTCGGAAGCCCGACTTCCACGACCTTTCCGTCTTTTACGACGACCCTGGCTTTCCCCAATAATTCCATTATATGAGGCATAACAGACACACCTGTAAGTACTAAATAGAGTCTCATCTGTTTAAACTATATATATATGTAGCTATATATTGATATTTTTATCTAATATATAGGCAGTTGCAATACATGTATATATATAGTATGAAGGCCATATATAACAAGCAAAGTGTATAAGGTTTTTAATCTTTTCTGTTTTTTGATCGACTGCAGACTACTGGAAAATGAATATATTATTCAAGGAGTGTTTTATGGAACTAATGGATTCTTCAATGACTGTTAGGCAAAAAAATTTAGTAATAAAGTCTCTAAGGTATATGGATAGACATAAAAAAATCAGTCAGTATTGCAATGAATGCGGGAAGAGCTGGCCTGAATTATCCTTTGATGAGGCAAGCAACTTAACAAAGATGCTTGATAAGATGTCCTGGCAGTAACTATTCTTACTTTTTTTCCTTTAACTGTTTAAATCCCTATTTTTCTTCTCTATTTTCAAATTTTTCCCCTGGTTTCGAATTTGTTTTTGCTCCATACTGTTGCTTTAGGCAGTTTGAGACCGGTGGTATGCCGATAGGCTCCGGGTGTGTTTATGGGAAACTTTGCATCCTTAAGACCTGCAACGATCTGTCCGTGAATTTCATCTTTCACAGCCATTTGTTTTTCCTCTGGTTTTGCCTTTTTCTTCAGTTTCTGGTCTGTTTGCTTCTTTGCACCTTGATTTCTCCGGAGAAATCATACCACAATCCCCGATTGGTTGGTCATTGATATACACTTAATCGGCACTGGAATTTAGTTAGTCAATTTTAGTGCACTACAACGACTGTTAAAGTCATCTCAATGCCTTTCCATGGTTTGCCAGATTTGCCGCTTGATGTCGAAAATAGTTTTTTGTTGACAAAATTAAGTGAAAATAATAAGAAATGGGTAAAGGTAGCTGGAAATATGAAAGGAAAAAATGAAGAAAAATGAAGGGAAAATGAAGGGAAAATTAGGGAAAAAAGTAAAAAAAGGAAATGAAATAAGTAATTACGGCCTTATCGCCGCCTTAAATCAAATCCTTCGGCTGCTTGTGCTCCGGGAGCACCGGAAGAGGCATGGTATTGATCAGAAGTGGGCTTTTGATATCTTTTGCCCTTTCGATCACAAGCTCCTTCCCCTTCTGGGTCAGTGCAAAAAGCGGAACGGCAGTCCCGACCTGGGCCAGGGGTTTTACGAGGTCCCGGATGGGTTTTGAGGCGCAGCTGGTTACGATATCTGAATTATCTACCAGAGTCAGGGCTCCTTCCCTGCTTAAGCCTGTAACATGGACTCCAATTACTATCAAATCAAGCCCCAGTTCGGCTTCGAGTTCCCTGCATTTTTTAGCGGTATCACCAAAGGCAGCTGTTACTGCGATCTTCTTGTAGCCGAGTTCTGCGGCTTTTTTCACTCCGGCAACCGGGTCCATTACGGCAGTTGAGGGGTCGAGCACGATTCCACCGCGTTCCTGGATCCCGTTTATAATGCCGTCGATAGGCTCGGTCTCGACAAGCCCGGACATCCTGCCTCCCATTCCCTGGACAAGGGTGGGGTTGTTTGAGATCACGGTCCCTGCACCGTCACAGGCGGTTACGGTTGTGTCAAGCAAGCCTCTGCTAAGACCGGTCATCATAACTTCGGAGGCTCCGAACCCTACAAAGTCCTCAAGTTCCAGCTTGCGCTTGTCGGTGAACATCCCGAAATCCTTAATCCGGAACTCCATGTTCTTTTTGGCTTCCTCGCCGGTGATCTTCTGGATCCCGCGCATCTTGGCAAAAAGGGGGCACCAATCGACTTCAGGCTCTCCGACTTCCACGACTTTCCCGTCTTTTACGACGACTCTTGTTTTTCCCAGTAACTCCATTATGTGAGGCATAGTTCCACCTTTAAAAGCTGAGCAAAAATATGATTGTTAAGAATTTTAAATCCGGTAAAAATTGCAGGTGAAGTTTGGGGTTGTTTATATAATAGGTTATTGGTTTTGAAGACTGAGATGAAAATGATCTGAAGCAGGAACCCGCTTATTCCCTGAGAATCTGGTTTTATTAACGGCCTTTTTTGTTCGCTTAAATAATGGTCGGGTTCCCAACCTGCCATTTTCCCCGGCAGCAGCTCCCGTTTGCGAAGCAAACGGCTTTTCCCATGAAATTGAAAAAGAAGATAAAAATCAGCTTTCAGACCCTTCAAGTTCCTTCAATTTCTGCTCGCAAAAGCCAATTATCCTCGGGTCTTCAATCGCCTTTCCTATAGCCAGGGATTGCTTCAAAAACTCAATTGCTTTTCTGGGCTCGCCCAGATTACTGTATGCTAACCCCAGATTTCCAAGGTCTGCACCTTCTCCGCGCCTGTCGCCGATATCTTTAGAAATTTTAAGCGCCTGTCCATAATATTCAATTGCTTTTTTTGGGTCACCCAACTGACTGTATACGGTCCCCAGATTTCTAATGGAATTTCCTTCTTCGCGCCGATCTCCAATTTCTCGGGAAATTTTTAGTGCTTGTTCGTAATATTCATTTGCTTTTTTGAGAGGTCCAAGTTTAATACATACATTTCCTAAGTTCCCAAGTTCACAAATTTCCCTTCTTTTTTCTCCTGTATGCACTGCGATTTTCAGAGCATTACTATTATATTCAATTGCTTTTTTTGTTTTCCCAAAATGATTATATACAATACCTAGGTCTCCGGTCCAAGTGCCCTCTCTTGATCTATCGTGAATCTCTTTCGCAATATCTAATGCTTGTTCATAATATTCAGATGCTTTATTTACTTCTCCAAGATGAAAATGGACAAGACCTATGTTTCCAAGCCAGTTTCCCACATTTCTTCTGTCATTAATTTCTTTTGCAATACTCAAAGCCTGTTTATAGTATTCAAGTGCATTTTTCATATTTCCAAGACGGAAATGTATAAGGCCTAAATTCCCGAGACAGTTCCCTATATTGCTTTGGTCGTTGATTTCTTTTGCAATATTCAAAGCTTGTTCGACGTATTGAATTGCTTTTCTAACTTCTCCAAGTTGTAAGTAGGCAAGACCGATATTGCAAAGGTGGCTGCCTTCTCTTCTTTTGTCATCGACTTCCCTCAATATAGGTAAGGCTTTTTCAAAATATTGAATTGCAGTTCTCATCTCTCCTATTTGTAAGTAAGCGAGACCTAGGTTGCCGAGACTTGCTCCTTCATAATGCTTATACTCGAGATCTCTTGAAATATTCAAAGTTTGTTCATGATATTCAATTGCTTCTTTCATCATTCCAAGTTGGAAATAAGCAAGACCTATGTTGCCAAGGTCTACAATTTCATATCTTTTGTTTCCAGTTATTCTATTTATTTTAAGGGTTGCTTCATAATATTGAATCGCTTTTTTTGCTTCACCAATAATGTTGTATACATTTCCTAAATTACCAAGAATAGCTACCTGATCTTTTTCTTTTTGAAGTAAAGGTTCATCTTTGAAATGGTTTTCTGGAAGCAACTTTTCGTAAATTTCAATTAACGTATTGTAATTTCCCCATATTTCAAGGGCCAAGTATAGTTTGGATGAAAAGATTTTTTCGGCAGCAACGTCATATGCTCCCGCCATACATGCATGGTGCTGGGCCTCGATTGCTGGCTGAAGATCTTCTTTTTTCTTGGGATTTTCGGGAAGGGTTAGAGAGTTATAATAATTAAAAGCAATGAGATGGACTCCTTTTTTGTTTTCAATGTCATGATAGGCAAATTCATGAACTAAGGGATGGAGCCAGTAACTACTATTGTGGTTGGTTTCGAGAAGGGACTTGTCAATTAGCTTTCTTACGGCATTTGTGGGAGTATTTTCCATAAACATTACCTTTAGAGCTTTTAATCCCACAGGCTCACGATATACCGATATTCTTTCGAGAAATTCTTTTTCTTCCCCTGCCAGTTTGTCGAATAATCTCCTTGCCTTTTTGATGGTATCCTCTTTACTTTCCTGATACATGCTCAAATCTTCAAGTGTATCCTCTACACCGAATTCCTTAACAAGCTCCACAAGCAGTTTCAGGGCGAGGGGATGACCGTCTACACCTTTCTCCAGTTCTTCCAGTTTTTCGGGTTCCACTTCGGCAAGCCCGTTTCTCACAAGGTAGTCAACTGCAAAGTCCCTTTCCAAACCGTTGAGGTTTTGTTTTTCCTCATCCTCCACCACATCGATCAGGCTTTCCCCGTTTTCGAGTATGGGCAGAATTCGGCTTGTTACAATGACTTTTGCGTTGTGGGTGTTGTATCGCAGGGAAGAAAAAAGGAGTTCGATTCCTTTATCTTTGAACTGCCTGTCTTCAAGCATGGTGCTCAGGTCATCGAAGATGAGCCAGACTTGGCTTCTTCTTTGCAGTTCGTCGGTGAGCCTGTCAACGTCAGGTTTTCCGGGTTCCCTTCTTTCGGCTTTGAAGGCTGCAATTTCAGGGGCTTTTATGTAGGCGGCGAGTTTTTCGAGGATGTCTCCAAGTTTTGCGTCCTGGTTCTGGTTGAAGTTGAAATAGAAAGGTTCGGGGACGTTTACGGGTCTCAGGTCTACGAGGGCTCTTGAAAGGGTGGACTTTCCCACGCCGCCGACTCCGCTGAGAAGCAAAATCCTGTGGTTTTCAAGGTAAATGAGGGATTTTTTTATCTTGTCAGCCCGGTTATGTGTGACAAATTGCTTCAGTTTATCAGGGTAATAGGGGAGCGCTGAAGGGTTGTAGCGGCTCAGGATTTCCTGGTTTGAGGCTTCTTTTCTCTGCTGGTTCAGGCATTCAATGATCTTGATAAATTCGTCACCTGAAGGGCTTTCAAAGTTGAAAAAATTGTTGTAGTTTCCTACTGCAAGTTGACCATAATTTTCAAAATTTTCGATATTGAGATTTATGGTAAATTCTATTTCTCTGGCAAGGTCAGGATTTTTCATCAGCAGTTTGAGGATTTCCTGCTGCAATTCTTCCTTTGCTTTCGGGTCTTTGGAGTTTCTGGAAGCCTTTGTGAGCGCTTTTCCAAGGGATTCAGTCATTTTCGGGCTTATTTTTTCCAGCAGAACTTTTGCTTTTTTCCCGCTTTTGGAACCTACTTTTTCAAGGGCTTTTTCGTAGAGCATATCCCCAAGGACTTCTTTTCCCTTCTCTACTACAGGTTTTCCTGCAAGGTACAGGGAAGATAAGGCAGGGACGAGAATCTCTGTTGCTTGCTGGGCGAGAATAGCCGGATCCATAAACTCCTCCAATTTCTTTTTTGACATTGGTGGCAGGTAAAATAAGTTTTGTCATTTAATATGTTAAAAAGTGGAGAGTTCAGGTTTTTTCGCAGTAAAATTCAAAAAATGGTGATAAGTTCAAAGCTGCTGCTTCTTTCCAGTCTTTAGGGAAAAGCCGTTCGCCTTTGGCGAACGTGGGTGGGCATGGGTGCTGAAACTCGGCGGTTGCTTTGGGTTTTAAAATACTAGTCCGCTTGAGTGAGCGTAGCGAGCGAAACGAATCGCGTACTGTTGCGATTTCATCGCAACTCCCAGAAAATCTATGATTTTCTGTGATGCCGAGGCGCAATTCGGCTGGTAAAACTGGATGGCCGCCCTGTTTCTTGAAAATAAGCAAATTTAACAGGAGCCCTGTTTCAAGGAAATAAAAATTCGATCTTCATTTTTTAACATCTATTCTCAGGTAGGCCTGGACCGGGTAGCTGCAAAAAAAGTGATGACCACTTTCCTATCAGGCAAGCCCCTGAGCGCGAACCAGATAGAATTCATAAACCTGATTATGAACCACCTTATAGGGCACTGGCAGATCACGGCAACAGCAATGTCACCCTCATATCAGCAACAAAGCCTGGCATGAGGACTGTTTGATTTCCAACTGATTAACATCGTAGTGGCACACCCTGGCCGTCGTTATTATTCTCATGCCTGGGTTTTTGCAGGAGCTGTCCATTGCTCCTGCCGATTCCAATTGATCAATGGTTAATTATAATGTAATGCACAGGCGAACGGTGTTCACTTGTTTCTGTGCCTGGTATATTGCTGACCTTTTCGGGAGGGGTTTTTCATTTTATTTACCGGCTTTGGCAATCTTCTTCCCGGTTTTTCAATTACAATTTTCTTTAGAGCAGGTAGTGCCTGTCCCTTAATATCTACATCATTGTCTTTCAGCACACTCATGAAATTAGCATGGTCATTTTTGGAAAGGATATTTATCGCTTTTCCTTCTGTTCCTGCTCGTGCAGTTCTTCCAATCCTGTGAATATACTGTTTACTCTCCCTGGGAATATCATAATTGTAAACATGGGAAACGCCCTGTATATCAAGTCCTCTTCCGGCTACATCTGTGCATACAAGGACACATATGTTCTCGGAATGGAATTCTTCCATTATGCGAGTTCGTTTGTTCTGTGTCAATCCGCCATGAATTGCCAGGGCATCGATACCTACTTTTCTCAGGTTTTTTGCGACTTTGTCAGTGTTTCTTTTTGTGTTGCAGAAAACCATCCCGAGGTTTGACTTCTCATTTTGTAGAAGGTGCACGAGCAGAGATAATTTCATATCATCCTGCACTTTATAAACGACCTGATTCAATTTTTGCGGGTCGATATAAGACTCTACTGATACTCGAACCGGGTTTTCCATGTGCTTGCGGGAAAGCTGGACAACATCTTTTGAAATGGTTGCAGAGAACAAAAGGGTCTGCCTGTTTTGAGGACATTTCTTGATGATTTTTTCTACATCCACTTTGAATCCCAGATCAAACATATGGTCTGCCTCATCAAGGACAAGTGTTTTCACATTATTGAATTTGATGGTATTTCTGCTGATATGATCGAGTAGCCTACCGGGTGTTCCAACAACAACCTCGGCATTCTTTAATTCTTTAATTTGTGGATTGATCCCCACACCGCCATAGATAGATGCGATTTTTAGCGGGTCGTATTTTGAGAATTTCCTGAAAGTATTTGCCACCTGCTCCGCCAGTTCTCTTGTAGGGGTCAGGATCAAAGCCTGAATTCCTTTTCCTTTTTCGGAATTTTGTAATATACCAGAAGCAAATGAGAGTGTTTTTCCGGAACCTGTTGCGGATCCGGCTATAACATCTTCCCCAGCAAGTATTAGGGGAATTGATTTTTCCTGTATTGCTGTAGGGCTTTCAAAGCCATGTTCATTTATTGATTTCAAAACAGCATTACTGAGGCCTAGTTTTTTAAAATTATTCATAGTTAAACTTTCCATGATTTGTCTGAAAAAGCTACTTAATTGCTTTTTCATATTCGTATATTTAAGAGATATTAAAAACAATTAAGAGCTATAAGCACAACTTCAGAAAAGTTAAGATTAATTTACTGCTTAAAAGTTAATAATCGCTTGTAACGGTGACCTCTCTCTTATACCTTTGCCTATTTTGATGATGTCAACTACCCAGCATTCATAAGAACTTAGCAGGAAACCCCCGAGTCTTTAGAAACTATCCGACAATTCAATTTCAGGAAAAAAACAAGTAAAAAAAGGCATATAAAGCCTTTAAATCGAAAAAAAGGTAGGTGCAGGGAAAAAGTTCCCTGAAATAGAAGCTTTACAGCTTTTCCCTTCTGTCAATAATCCTCTTAGCCTTTCCTGCGGTCCTCTCGATGCTGCCCTTCTCAAGCAGCTCAACATTCGTCCGGATGTTCAGGATGGCTTTGAGTTCTTTCTGGACGTGGTTCTGGACGGCTTTGAGGTCTTTGAGGTCGCCAGTGAAGGCGTTTTCTTCGAGTTCGACTTCGACGGTCAACTCGTCGAGCATGTGTTTGTTGCGGTCGAGGACTAGCTGGAACTGTTCGCCTACTTCGGGGATCCGGGAAATTACGTCCTGGATCTGGGAAGGGAAGACGTTGATGCCTCTGACTATGAGCATGTCGTCGACACGGCCGAGGAGACGGGAGATTTTTGTTGTTGTGCGGCCGCAGGCGCAGTCGGATTCGAGGAGGCGGGTCATGTCGCCGGTCCTGTACCTTATGTTGCAGAAGCCTTCTTTGTTGAGGGAGGTTAAGACCAGTTCACCTTTTTCGCCTTCTGCGACCTGTTCTCCGTTTTCGTCCAGGACTTCTACGAGGAAGTTGTCGTTCCAGATGTGCAGCCCGTCCTGTTCCTGGCATTCAAAACCGACGCCGGGACCGATCATTTCGGAGAGGCCATAGCAGTCGTAGGCTTTGAGGTTGAGCCGCTTTTCAAGCTTCTTGCGAGTGTTCTCGGACCAGGGTTCGCCTCCGAAGATGGCTGCTTTTAAGGAGAGTTTGTCGATGAGGTCGAGTTCTTCGGCGGTTTCGGCAAGGTAGAAGGCGTAGGAAGGGGTGCAGTGGACGGCGGTTACGCCAAAGTCGATCATCATTTCGAGCTGGCGGGCGGTGTTTCCGGTGGCTGCGGGGACGGTCATTGCCCCTAGTTTTTCCACACCGTAGTGGAAGCCCATGCCTCCGGTGAAAAGGCCGTAGTTCATGGAATTCTGGATAACGTCCTTGTTCGAAAGCCCGACCATGGTCAGGCTTCTTGCGATCAGGTCCGACCAGGCGTCGATGTCATTTGCGGTGTAGCCGACAACCGTGGGCTTCCCGCTGGTCCCGGAAGAGGCGTGAATGCGCACGATGTCGTCCTGATTGGCAGCAAAGAGCCCGAAGGGATAGTTGTCCCGAAGGTCCGTTTTGCGGGTATGGGGCAATTTCCGGACATCCTCGAGGGTCTTGATGTCATCCGGAGTGACCCCTGCCTCCTTGAATTTCTGCCTGTAGAAGGGGACATTGTCATAGACCAGTTTGACGCTGTTTTTCAGGCGTTTTAACTGCAGTTCTTTCATCTCGGCGTGACCCATTGTTTCGTATTTCGGCTGCCAGTATTTCATTAGAAGGACCTTCTTTTGACTTGACGATTTTTATTGAGTATTTTATTGGATATTTTAGGGAGTACTTTATTGAGTATTTCCGTATCTGGGGAGTATTTCTGTGCCATGACTCTACATATCATACAGGCACTTAATAATTCCTTTTTCGAATATAACGATCAGGGAAAAATCAATCTGTAGTGTAATTCCTTCCAACATATAAATATTATTGAATGGGGTTGTGAACTGGATCAAGAAGCGAAGATAAAATTAGAAGGTTAAAAAAACCTGAGTTTCATTTTCTCTGCAGATAAGCCGCAAGCGGGAACCCTAGAAAGGTCGGAATCCAGAAAGAAAATATCCGGTAGCTAAGGATGACCACAACAGCTATAGGACCTGGCACTCCCAGGCCTGTGTACAGCACTGCCATGGTGCTCTCCACAATCCCCACCCCGCCAGGGAGGAGGAAAGCCAATCTCCCGAAAAGCATGGGCAGGCCATATCCCACAAGCAGGACGCACAGGGCGACCTGGTTCCCGGCAGCTATGAAAAAGAAGTAAAGGGTAAGCATATCAAAGCCGGTGGTAAGCACTGACCCCAGGGCCGGACGCTTCCAGCCCCCTTTTTCCAGCACGTCGAGGGTTGCGAACATTCGGAAGACTGCGGTTTCAGTGGAATGGGGGGTATAGGGCCGTTGGAGGACCCAGGAAAAAAAGGCAGCTTTCCGGACAGCTGCGGAAGTGAATCCTTCCCTGTTGTGTTTTCCCCAGTTTACTGCTGCAAGGCTCAGTGCCATTCCGAGAAGAGTCAGGAGAAAGACGAAGAACTGTGCGGAGGAAAGCTCCTGTGCTACCAGCAGCTGGATCATCCCTGCCATCCCCAGTATCACTAAAATTGTGTTGTTAAAAAGGGTGGGCAGGGTACCTGCAAGTCCCGAACCTTCGGCGCTGACACCCAGTTTCCGTACCCAGCGGTATGTGGCTGCCCCATTTCCAAGCGGTCCTCCCGCAAGCAGCCCGACGCTTGCTGCAGCAAGAGTTATCAGGACTCCCCTGGGCACCGAAAGTTTCTGGTTTACGGTTGCCACAATCGAATGCAGGAGATAGCCGCTTCCCATATACCTTATAATCTGGGCAAGGGCAGCCAGCAGCACAGCCCACAGAACCATTGTTTTGATGACATGCAGCGACTCTTCAACCGAGGCAAGCTGGGGGAGAATAAGATTAACCGCAAGCCCCAGAAAGATGAGGGTGGGAATGTAGCGGCCTGCCCGCAGTATAAGTGGCGGAGGAAAAGCCAGGCTACGGGAATTTTGTTTTTCAGCTCCCATAGTTAACTCCCATTAACCGTCTACTTCCGTTGACCATGGACTCCCGTTACTCTTAAATTCCCATTGTTCGAATCCCATTGGTCAAACCCCATTGATCGTTACTCCCTTTATTTTTCAGCCCCCTTTACTTTCCACCCCACTTTTTTTCCCTGCATATATTGGTTTTCGGGTTACTTTTCCCTTTCCTTCAAAATCCTTCCCCAAAGATGCGAGATTAATACCCAAACAGTTTCAGAAGCCCGGAATCTTCGGTGAAGATCACAGCCTTTAATTATTATTATGGATAATCCCTTCCCATGGAAAACGGCATGTATCTTTTTATTCCCATTCTGTATGCTACACTTAACTCAGTTTCTTTTGCCCTCTACGGGCTGGACAAGTTCAAGGCGAAAAGGCAAAAATGGCGCATTTCGGAGCAGACCCTCCTGATAGCAGCTTTCTTCGGACCCATCGGGGCCTGGATGGGGATGCAGCGCTTCAGGCACAAGACCCAGAAACCCCTGTTCAAGTTTCTCGTACCTTTGTTCATAGGAATTCATGTAATGTACGTGCTCTGGATAAATCTTTGAGATCTGTCCGTCCAGTTTCCATGGCATGAATAATGCGGGTTGGAAGACTTCTTTCCGAACGCACAGTGCCACAGTTTTTTTATTTTTTGTAAAATGTTTTTTATAGTACTTTCTGCATAGAATATTGGGGGTTACAGTTTCCTTTACCTATCGTTACTTATCGTTACTTATCGTTAATTATCATTGGTTATCCCTTATGTAATCGGAAGCAGCAGGTGTCAATGACCCTGTTGTGAGCAACTGGATTGGGGAGCATCGGGATTGGATAGATTAGATAAAAAGCACCGTGATTTAAAATAAATTTCATACATTATTTCCGGGCTATATTTATTGGGGATAGAAAGCTCAGGAAATCGCATTCAGGGGGAATGCAGACGGCTGGGGAGAACAGGATTAGAATAGCTATTGCAGGGCTGGGGAACTGTGCAAGTTCCCTTGTACAGGGAATTGAATACTACAGGATAAAGGAATGCTGCGATGAGGAATGCTGCGATGAGGAATGCTGCGATGAGGAATGCTGCGATGAGGAAAGCAGTGAAAGGTATATTGGGGCCAGGGAAAGCAGTGATGTAATCGGCCTGATGCACCGGGACCTGGGAGGTTATCACCCCTCGGATATTGAGGTGGTGGCGGCTTTTGACATTGATAAACGAAAAGTGGGAAAGGATGTCTCGGATGCTATATTCGCTCCTCCCAACTGCACCACCGTTTTCTGTTCCGGAGTCCCGGCTACGGGCGTGGAAGTAAAAATGGGAAGGGTACTGGACGGCTGTTCCGAACATCTCGTAGATTATCCTGAAGAATGCAGGTTTTTGCTCTCAGACGCTGAAGAGGCTACAAAAGAAGAGATTATCCGGACTCTCCGGAGTTCCGGGGCCGAAGTCCTCCTGAACTATATGCCTGTAGGCTCGGAACAGGCTGCCCGTTTTTATGCCAACTGCGCCCTTGAGGCAGGCTGCGCGTTTATAAACAACATGCCCGTGTTCATAGCAAGCGACCCTGCCTGGGCCAGGCGTTTTGAGGAAAAAGCCCTCCCGATAATAGGGGACGACATCAAGTCCCAGCTGGGGGCTACCATCGTTCACCGGACCCTTGCTGACCTTTTCAAGAAGCGGGGGGTCAAAGTGGAGCGCACCTACCAGCTCAACACCGGCGGGAACACCGATTTCCTGAACATGCTCAACCGCAGCCGTCTGAAGTCCAAGAAGACCTCCAAGACCGAAGCCGTGCAGTCCGTGCTGGCCGAGCGCCTTGATGTAGAAAACATCCACGTGGGGCCCAGCGACTACGTGCCCTGGCAGAAAGACAACAAAGTCTGTTTCCTCAGGCTGGAAGGCAAGCTCTTCGGGGACGTGCCCATGAACCTGGAGCTCCGGCTCTCGGTGGAAGATTCCCCGAATTCCGCAGGCGTGGTCATAGATGCCATCCGCTGCTGCAAGCTTGCTCTGGACCGTGGGGTAGGGGGAGTGCTCTACTCTCCTTCGGCTTATTTCATGAAGCACCCGCCAAAACAGTTCCCAGATGATGAAGCATACCGCATGACAGAGTTCTTTATTGCGGGAGAAAAATAAGAGTCGTACAAGGTAAAAAAAGAAAGAGGGTCTGCATAAAAAACTCCCTTTAAAATATGATTTTTTAAAGTTAGGGTCCGGGTATTCAGACCCGGAATCTGGATTTTTTTCAGAGCTCAGGCCTCATGAGGCTTTATTTGGAGAGTTCTTCTTCCACCTCTTCGGCTCCTGCTTCCAGTTCCAGCCCCTGCTGCGGGTCAAACCTGAGTAAGAGGGTCTGGAACTCCCCCACGTGTGTCTTTTCTTCCTTTGCAATGTCCAGAAGGATGGCCCTGATGTCCTCGTTTTTGGTCAGGTCAGCCATCTGTTCATAAAGGCTTACAGCATCAAGCTCGGCAATGATGCCGGCTCTGAGAATCTGCTTGTCAATGTCTTCGTCTGGTACTTTTTCAAGATCGATAGGAATCTTGGATAACATAATATTCACCCCTTACGTTATTATATGGGAGACTTAAATCATAAAGATTTTTGTTCCGGTTCTTAAATTGCCCAACATTGGAAATTCCTATGACATAATAAAGTGCCCCACATTATAACTTCATTTCACATTATAACTTATATTCACATTGTGAATGACTTAAATAACTCCCTGGCCGGTTCCCACGTAGCTGATCCTGTAGATAGCATCGTTTTTATCGTCCGAGACCAGCAGCGCCCCATCCGGCATTACAAGGACGTCCACGGGTCTTCCCCAGGCCGAAAAACCCTGGAGCCAGCCTTCCGCAAAGGGCTCGTAACTAACAGCTGTCCCGTTTTCCAGCCTGACAAGGGTCACCCGGTACCCGATTGGAATCTTCCGGTTCCAGGAGCCGTGCTCGGCAATGAAGGTCTGGTTCCTGTATTCTTCGGGGAACATCGTGCCCGTGTAAAAGGTCATTCCAAGAGCCGCCACGTGGGGGCCAAGCTTGATTTCAGGAGGCGTGAACTCTTCGCAGTTCCGCAGTTCCCCTAATTCCGGGTCAGGGATATCGCCTCCGTGGCAGAAAGGAAAACCGAAATGCAGGCCAGGTTCAGGGGCTCTGTTCAACTCGTCCGGGGGCAGGTCGTCCCCGAGCCAGTCCCGCCCGTTGTCCGTGAACCAGAGTTCTTCGGTCTCCGGGTGCCAGGCAAAACCTACGCTGTTCCTGATTCCCCGGGCAAAGATCTCGAGCCCGCTCCCGTTTGCTTCCATCCGCATGATCGTTGCGTAGCGTGCGTCTTCTTCCTCTCTATTGCAGACGTTGCAGGGTGCCCCCACGGGCACGTAGAGTTTCCCGTCAGGCCCAAACTTTATGTACTTCCAGCCGTGGGACTTGTCAGAGGGAAAACTGTCATTTACCACCACGGGTTCAGGCGGAGCTTCCAGCCTGCTTTCGATATCATCATAGCGGATCACCCGGGAAACCTCTGCCACATAGAGCGACCCGTTCCTGAAAGCCACCCCGTTTGGCCTGTTCAGTCCTTCAGCTATCACGATCAACTCATCAGCCCGGTTGTCCGGGTCCCTATCCGGAAGCGCATAGACATTCCCGGCATTCATGGTCCCGACAAAAAGCGTACCATTAGGGCTGAGCGTCATTGACCTTGCATTTTCTACGTTTTCTGCGTAATAGTCAATAGAAAATCCCGGCGGAAGCTCAATGCAGTCGAGCCCCGACTCCCCCTCGGTACATTCCTGTGCCTGCATATTTTGAATAATGGTGTACACTACGATAATAAGGACGAAGAAGCCAATGACCCTCAGGATCCCCAGAAATACCTGCCTTCTAACCATAAATCCCCTACTCCATCCATAAATTCCCCACTTTACCTCAACTTTCTCATCTCAGCCTGTTTCATCTGAAGCCGCTTCAGCCTTAGAGCGCCCTTGCGGTCTCTATCAGCTCATTTTCGGCTTCAGGTGTGGCGTATCCCTGCCCTCTCCAGCGGATAATCCCCCTCCGGTCCAGCAAAAAGACGTAAGCCAACTGGGTATCTTCCATCTCAAGGGCTTCCTGGTAGTCTGAATAATCCCCGTAGAATGTGATAACGTTGTCGTGCTTTTCCGTGGGGATCCCACCCCTCATCCCGGAATCAATCATCCAGGAAAGCACTTTCCAGCCCTGGCTGATCATCGGTAGCTCGTAGATTGCAAAATGTTCGTCCCCTCCAAACTCCCGCTCGAAAGGCCGGATCCATGAGTCGATTTGCTCCTGGGCATTACGCACAAAGGCGATGCTGACGAGCGTAATTTTCCCTTCCGCATGGTCAGGCAGCGTAAGGAGATTGCCTGCAAGGGACTTTGACGTGGCTTCGGGAAACCTTGTGCCGACGACTTTTTTTGAGGCTTGCTTCATATTTGCAGCCAGCCGTTTGACAGAGTCATCAACCTTATGGCTTCCTTCCTTGAAGACTTTAAGTTCCTGATTTTCCTGCATAGGTATAATGAAGTTCCCCCCACTTCATGAATAAAAGTTTCGAAATTTTCTTCCGACTTACTTTTAATTATCCTGATTTTTCTAATTATCCTGATTTTTCTAATTATCCTGATTTTTCTAATTATCCTGATTTTTCT
>CBFCWE010000078.1:0-19733 GCA_965601435.1 uncultured Methanosarcina sp. | reverse complement strand
TCGATAAAGTTGCTGTCGATAAAGTTGCTGTCGATAAAGTTGCTGTCGATAAAGTTGCTGTCGATAAAGTAGCTATCGATAAAGTAGCTGTCAATAAAAATCTCGAGCACCAGTCAGAATTTAAGCTACGAACCAGGATTTTAGTCTGTCAGCCAGGATTTAGTTATCGATAAAGCTTAAGCTACTAACACATGAAGTTTTTGCAGACCTCCTTACAAAAAAGGGGCTGAGAAATGGTAATTAAAATTTTTAAGTTGATAAAATATCTCTGCACGAACTATTTACTTTAACAGCCATTTGTGTAAGAGCTAAAACTCAGGCTGTGGATTCCTTGGTAAGGATGTAGGCGACCATTTCGGGATTAAGCTTGCTTTCCCTTGAAACCTTTTCTTCGATCCGCTCGGCAGGTGTGCCTTCCAGCTTTAATTCCCTGATCTTCTCAAGCACAGAGGACGGGATGCTGTAGTATTCGTTAATGTCTTTCCTGTGACCCCAGACATCCCCCTCGATAAGCTGGATTCTCTGCATTTCAAGAAACATTTCGATTGACTTTGAAACCGTCCGCCTGTAGGATTTCGGAAGCTGGATAACTTCAATTTTCGGGCAGGTTTCGACCAGCGCAAAGATGTCCTTGTTCGACGGTCGGAAAGCCAGGTGAACAACTCTTTCATTAGGATTAAGAGTAAAAATCTCTTCTCTGGAACTAACTACACGTATCTTCATACAAATTTCCCCCACTAAAATATTATTTTACGTTTTTACTTAATATTAAATCCTTTACTTGTTATAAATATTTATCTGCCACTGACGGTTTTTTTTAGCAAGTTGGGAGATATTTCTTTCCCTGAAAGCCCACAAAAAAAGCCCAAAATATACAGAAAGGAAAGAATCCCGGGAAAACCGGAACTCACAACCCGAGCCTTTCAAGCCCCCACAAGACCCCTCCCAGGAGAAGCGCAGCCAGAAAAACAGCAGCCCATGGGCTGATATTTAAAAGTTCTGGAAGAGTTAGATCCCCGTAATCCATTTTTTTCAGGACGTTCTTCTCCAACTTCGGGTACAGTTCGGCAAAAGCCGCAGCCCCGAGCAGGATTCCTACAAGTCCCCCGAAAAGTGCGTCCAGGAACCCGTTTCCCACAGCCCCTGCAATCGTGCCGGGGCAATAACCCAGAATCCCAAAACCTATGCCGAAAATAAGCCCCCCGATCACATTCATTCCCAGAGAACCCGGTTTCGGGTGCAGGCTGACAAAACCCAGGCTATTCAGGAAACGGACCCCGAGCATGCCCGTGATGACCGCCGAAAGCATGACCTTCACCACCGTAAAATCAAAAAGGAGGAGCTGCCCGATGATCACATCGTACCGGGTAACCCCGCCCTTCTGGAGCAAAAACCCGAAAATAATCCCGAAAAAAAAGCCCAGGCCAAGCTGAAGCCCTTTCCTTGAATGGAGCTCCTTTACCCACCCCACACTAACCTGTTTCCGGGGCTGCGCACTCATTTCATGTCCTCCGCACGGCCCGGCTTCCGACTCCCAGTTCGGCTCGACTTCCAGCTCTCCATCTGGCCTATCTCCCGGTTCCGGATTTGATTCCGGATTTGATTCCGCATCTCATTTACCCCCTCATGCCCCGAAGCTAAAGAGAAGAAAAGCCGTTATAATGCCGCCTATGAAAAAGCAGATCACCGAAACCCAGCTGCTCAGGGTAAGCTGGAGCGTCCCGGAAATCCCGTGCCCACTGGTACAGCCCCCGGCCCAGCGGGACCCAAATCCGATTAAAAAGCCGCCGACAAGGGCAGCAAGCACCCGGGGAAGGGGTGAGGAGCCAAAACTGGCAGCCCAGATTGAAGGGACCCACTCAAGCCGGAAAGTCCCGGAGAGCCAGGCAGAAAGGAAAGAACCGAGCACTATGCCCGCAACAAACATCCCTTCCCAATCAACAACCGGCGGGAACTTTTTAAAATAAACTATATCTCCAACCTTTTCTCCCCTGAAAAGCTTCTCAAGCATCCCTGCCGTCCTGGCATACGCCGTTGAGGCTCCGATAGGTTTGTCCGAAAGCAGGAAGGTAAACCAGCTCAAAACCCCTATTCCGATGCCTACAGCATAAGGAGACCACTGCTCCATGGAAAATATGTCCACTGCCCTTCCCCCCGGCTTGCTACAGGCTCAGGTTTCCTTCCTGCCGGATTTCCCTGCCCAGGAGATGGAGCACATGGGACATTCGGGCCCGTAACCGGCAGCATTGTACCCGGTCATCCCGCCTGCAGCGTTGTAAACCCGCTCAAACCCGTGCTGTTTCAGGATACTGCAGCCCATACTCGACCTGTGCCCGGTGCTGCAGATGAGTACGGTTTCGCCTTTCGGGTCAAGTTCGGAGTAGCGCGTCCGAAGTTCGGGGACAGGGATGTTAAGAGCATATTCGATGTGGAAGTTTTTGTACTCCGAAGGGGCCCGGACGTCCAGAATTACCAGCGGTTCAGCCTCCCGGGACCTGGCATGGAGTTCGGGAATCGAGAGTTGCGGGACATGAGCTGTGGGCAGGCCCGAGGTAACCCAGGCGAACATCCCTCCTTCCAGATAGCCGAGAACATTATCAAGCCCGACCCTGTGCAGCCAATCCACGGCTTCCAGGGCATGGGTTTCACTGTCCGAGACCAGCAGGACCTGCCGTTCAGGGGGCAGCAGCCAGCCTGAAAAGGTCCCGAAGTTACCTCCCAGGTCGATGCTGTAAGATCCGGGCACATGCTCCCCCCCGAAACCCTCAAAACAGCGAGTGTCAAGGACAAGAGTATCGTTTCTTCCCGCAAGCTCAAAAAATTCTGCAGGAGGGATCCCCCTTATTGGGGGCAGGGTGCCAGGCTTTGCCGGCCCTTCCCGGTTCACGTTGCTGCAGCGGGAGAAATGGTCCGGGGCAGGAGGCATATCTGTCGTGAGCGTCTCTACGAACTTCTCCCTGTCAGGGATCTGCAGGGCGTAGTTGTACTTGCGTTCATACCCGATGGTGCTTGAACGTTTGGCCCCCATGGACCTCCCGCAAAGCGACCCTGCCCCGTGAGCCGGGTAGACCTCACAGGAATCGGGCAGGGAAAGCAGTTTGGAATAGAGGCTGTCGTAAAGCCAGGATGCAAGTTCCTCCGCCTTCCCGGGAAAAAGGTCGGGACGGCCCACGTCCCCCACGAATAGCGTGTCCCCGCAAAAGAGAGCCACAGGGTCAGGCCCCCTGGAACTGTCCGAAACGACATAGGAAATGTGTTCGGGTGTATGACCGGGAGTTTCCAGCACCCTGACCTTCATTTCCTCAATTTCGAAGCTGTCCCCCTCGGAAAGTCCGACGTGTTCAAACTCACAGTTCCCGGATTTCGGGGCATAAATCTTTGCCCCGGTGGCTTCTGCCAGGTCAATATGCCCCGAGATAAAATCGGCATGCAAATGGGTCTCCAGGATGTGGGTAATTTTCACACCGAGAGCCTTTGACGCTTCGACATAAATGTCGGTATCCCTGCGCGGGTCAATAACTGCGCAGTTTTCTTTTCCGGCAAGGATGTAAGAACTGTGCGCTATGCCCCTTACGAAAAATTGCTGTACTAACATACAAGATCCCCCAAACATTTAAACTATGTAATTTGCCGGTTCAGCTGCCAACCGGTCGATCAATAAGATTACCTTTAAAGTCTCTTCTGACAACTAAGCATTTTGTAACTAATGTTAACTATTTTGTAACTTATATTATATTGATTTGTTTACTCCCATTTTTTACATTCATTTCCTTCATCTGTTTATGGCGCTATGGCGCTATGGTGCTTTAACTCCGATTTCGGTTTAAGAGACTGTATTTTACCTCCACTTTCACCCCCTGTGAATAGGTCCCCTGATTTACAGGTAAAAATAGATCATCCCCACCGCAATCAGGAGAAAAATAAGTGTCATTCCCCCGCCTGCTTTTATGTAGTCCGCATTATGGTACCCCCCCTGCCCGATCAGGAGGGCATTGACCTGATGCGTGGGGAGCACAAAGGAATTTGAAGCCGAAACCGCCACAAGCAGAGCAAGGGCTCCCGGGGACAGACCCGTAGATTCCCCTATGATCAGGACCAGGGGGACCAGGAGCACTGTTGCGGCCACGTTGGACATGAAGAGGGAAAAAAGGGTTGTAAGGACTGCAATGGAAAAGAGGATGAGCAGGGGATGGCTCCCCGTAACTACCTTCATCAGCTCCCCCGCAACAAAGGCTGCAGCCCCGCTGCTGTCCATGGCAATGCCGAGAGGGATCAGCCCTGCCAGCAGGAGGACCGTCCTCCAGTCCACCGCCCTGTATGCTTCCTCAATGGAGAGTACCCGGAAGAGGACCATTGCCAGGGCTCCCGAAAGCAGGCTCAGGGAAAGGGTAAAGCCCGAGATAGCAAGGCCTATTGCCCCGAGGAAGCAGAGGGAAGCAATCCCGACTTTTCCCTCCCTTGCCTTTTCTTCTTCCACGGGGGTCAGGAGTACGAAGTCCGGAGTTTCTCCCAGAGCCCGCACAGCGTTCCAGGGCCCGTAGACGACCACCGTAGCCCCTGCCTGCAGGACCTGGTCGGAGAAATCCTCCCGGACTTCCTCTGCCCCACTCAGGAGCAGGATCGGGTCTACCCCGAAGTGCTTGCGCAGAGCAATCTGCCTGAGGGTCTTTCCGGAAACGGAGGCTCTGGGCCGGATTATAATCTCAGCAAACCCGGCAGCCCCTTCTCCCGACAGTTCGGTACAGAGCAGGGACCGCTCCACAGGTTCAAGCCCGTTCTCCGAAGCAAAGCGTCCGATATCCCCCTTTTCCCCGAGCAGGGAGAGGACCTGCCCCCCAGCAAAGCGGGTGTAGCGCCAGGGAGCGTAGGAAAGTTCATCCCCTTCAAGAAGGGCCAACAGGTGCACCCCGTAGTCCCGCCAGAGCCCGGCCTCCTCCCTGGTCATCCCCGAAAGGGGAGAGCCTTCAGGAACCCTGAAACAGTAAATTGCCGAGGGGAGCTGCCAGGTCTCAATCAGGCGCTCCTGTGGACCTTTTCCTTCCGCTTTTTCCTCTTCAGAGGTTTTTGAGGGAAGGACGTATTTCCCGAAAAACAGGAAATATGCGATCCCGGAAAAAAGCAGGGCAAGCCCTATCGGGGTTACGCTGAAGAGCCCGAAAGGTTCCTGTCCGCCCTGCCGGAGGAGGTCGTTCAAGATGATCAGGGGCCCGGAACCCACCATGGTAAGAGTGCCTCCCAGGATCCCCGCAAAGCCCATGGGCATGAGGAGCCGGGAAGCCGGGAGTTTTGCAGCCCTGGAAATCCGGAGGACCGCGGGCAAAAAAAGGGCAACAGAACCGATGTTCTGCATGAAAGCCGAAATCAGGCCTACAACCGTGCAGATCACCCCCAGAAGCCTCCTTTCGCTGGAACCCGCAAGGGAAAGGATCTTTCGGCTCACCCGGTTCATAAGCCCGGTCCTGTCAATTCCCCTGCCCAGGATCATCACCCCGATAATGGACATAACGGCATTGCTCCCGAAGCCTGAAAAAGCCTCTTTGGGGCTTACAAGGCCCGTCCAGGCAAGGGTCAGCATGACCAGGCCTGCGGTCACATCCACTCTGAAAAACTCCCCCACAAAGAGAACGATTGTGCCTGCAAGGACCAGCAGCACCAGCAGGATATCAGGTGTCAGGCCGGAATTCATGTGTAATATTCTCCCCCAAATTTTGACCCTTTAAAAATTGAATTTCATAGTAAAAATTGAATTCTATAATAAAAATTGGATTCCATCATAAAAAAATCAGGGCATTCCCATAAAATTATTTCAGTGATTTCAGTGAAACAGACTTAAAGAAAAAACTGCTATTAGCTCTTATGTACGAACTCGTCTCTCCGGTAAATCCAGTCGCAGTCCTCAGGTATACGGGGCATCTTCTGCTGGTTTTTGCAGGGGTCCTGCTTGTACCTATGTTCGCCGCCCTGGTACTCGGAGAGACGGAAGCGGTTTCCATTTACGGGGTAACCGTCCTAATAAGCGCGGTTATAGGCATAGGGCTCTACAAAGCGCTTCCTGACTATGAACTGGAAGTCAAAGAAGCGGTCATCCTTGCAGCCATTACCTTTCCCCTCTGTTCTTTCGTAAGCGCGGTTCCCATGGCTCTGTCTGCCGGGATGCCTTTCCTGGACGCCTACTTCGAATGCGTCTCCGGGCTTACCACAACAGGCCTGAGCCTGGCCCCGGCTTCCCCGACAAGGCTCTTTTTCTTCACACGCTCCTGGCTGCAGTGGGTGGGCGGGATTGGGATAATCGTACTAGTACTCGGAGTCCTTATCCGGCCCGGGACCACGGCTTTCCGGCTCTACAGGGTAAACTTCGGAGAAAGTCGGATCCGGCCGAGTGTCATTGCAACAGCCAGGGCTCTTGGGGCAGTCTACCTGGGCCTGACCCTGCTCTCCCTCCTGCTCCTGCTCTTTTCCGGGATGCCTTTTTATGACGCTCTCTGCCACACCCTGAGCTCCATTTCCACCGGCGGTTTTTCCACTCAGCCAGAGAGCATCGGGGCGTACGGGGGCTTTCTCATTCCTTTCCTGATAACGGTCTCCTGCATCATGGGGGCTATCAGTTTCTCCCTCTACCCCGAAATCCTCAGGGACCGGAAGACTCTCACAAGAGACACCCAGGTAAGGTATATGTTCTGGCTTGCCCTGCTGGGAACCCCTGTATTCGCTTTCACCATCTCCGGAGGCAGCGTAGGACTCGAGCTCTTCAGGGTGCTGCCGGACGCCGCTTTCCAGACAGCTTCGGCCCTCACAGGCACGGGATTTTCTACCATAGACCTTGCCTCCGTTTCCGATGCCGCAAAAGGCTTCCTCAGCGCCTTCATGTGCATAGGGGGCAGCATTGGCTCCACCACGGGGGGGATCAAACTTTTCCGGCTGATCGTGATCGTGCAGCTTGTCAGGCTGGTCTTCTACCGTTTTTTCCTCCCCCGGGAAGCGGTTACGCCCCTGAAGGTGGGGGTGCAGGTAGTTGATTCCGAAGAGATTTACCGCATCATGACCTACGTGCTGCTCTATTCGGGGGTCCTGGTCTTTTCAGCCTTTATTTTCATGCTTTACGGCATCGATTCGGGAGACGCCATCTTCGAAACCTCAAGCGCCCTTGCAACTGCAGGCCTGTCCGTGGGGGTTACGAACCCTGCCATGCCTGCCCTGCTCAAGCTCGTACTCTGCGCGGACATGCTGCTAGGAAGAGTTGAAGTAATCCCGCTCTGCATCCTGCTTTTACCCCGTACCTGGCTGGATAGCAAGCGTTAAACCCGAAAAGGAGCAGTTTGAAGGACGGCAGAGATAAATCAAAATGAGAGAAAAGAAGAGCAGAGGAAAAAAGGAAGCATAAAAAGGAATACATAAAAAGAAGACACATAAAAAGAAGCACAAAAAGAAGACAGAAAAAGCATAAAGGGGGAATCACGGAAATGAGACTGATTATTGTGGGGGCAAGTGCCCTGGGGATGCACCTAACACGCAGCCAGATCCGGCAGGGAAATGAAGTTGTCCTTATCGAAAGGGATGAAGAACTTGCAAGAGACCTGGCGGAAGAACTGGACTGCACGGTGATAAATGCCGAAGGCACCCGCCCGGATATTCTGGAAAAGGCGGGGATCGAGGCGGCAGATGCGGTTGTAGCCTGTACGAACCACGACCAGGACAACATCCTTATAGGGCTTATCGCCCGGGAAGCCGGGATCGAAAAAACCATCATCAAGACTGACGACGAAAAGTTCACACAGGTCGCAAAGAAACTCGGGTTCACCTACCTTATCAACCCCCCGCACATTTCCTCCACCATCATCACCGACGCCCTCCGTGGCGTGGACACCATCCAGCTCAGCAACCTGATCCGGGCTGATGTCCGCTTCATCAGCTTCCTGGCAGGAGAACAGCATAAAGGAAAAAGAATCCATGAACTCCCACTCCCGGAAAAAACCGAATTCATCGGCCTTTACAGGAAAAAAGACTTTATCCTGGCTTCGGAAAACCCAAAGCTGGAAGAAGGAGACGAGCTAATCATAATCACGCGCTCGGAACACGTCAACCGGATCTACGAAAAGCTTCAGGAAATGTGAACCTCTAGCCCCTTCCCTCTTATTTTTTGGATACATATGAATACGGAAAAAACGAATGCATAAGCCACAAATTCGGAAAAAAGGAAAAAAAAGGAAAAAAGGAGTGATAAAAGATGGAAACCCTGAGCCTTATCCGTCTGATTTACGGGATATTCTTCATTTTGCTGGGGATTGTATTCTGGCGCCTGAAGCCAGTAAATATCCTCGCCGGATATGATGAGAAGAAAGTTCTGGATAAGGAAGGTCTTGCAAAATGGATCACCGGAAACCTTTTTTTGACGGCCCTACTCATCATTCTCAACGTCAGCTTAGAGATTGCAGGGTCGAATCCTGTCGAAAAATCAGTCCTTCTAGACTTTCTGATCATCTTTGCAGTGGCTGTCCTGACGGCCCTCGGAACCGGCAGGTATGAGAAAAAATGAACGTAAATGACCTTTTAGTCTTCTCCGTGCAGCATGTAGGGTAACTTTTAAGTACAGGATGTAGAAGAAAAAACATTGAGTAGCCAGTCCGGGCCTTTCAGCTTCCGCAAAACCAAACGCTTCCTACAAATTTGCTTCCTACAAATTTGCGTCCTACAAATTTGCTTCCAAACCTGCGAAACCGCAGAAAGGCCCGGGGCTGGAGAAGCGCCTCTCGGGCGTTTCCCCAATACTCAACATTTTTATCTCACTCTTTCTGACCGTCAATCTTACGCAGTTGATATTTATTTTGAGTATATTCATTTTTCATTTTGAGTAAAAGAAAAAAATGGCCGCCCGGAAATCCCGGATTCCAGCCGTTACAACCGGAATCGAACCGGATAAAAACCGAGCGGCTCGAAAACCAAACGGCCTGAAACCAAACGACCTGAAACCGAACAGGTTCAAGCCTGAATCTGCATTATGCGAACGGGTGTTTTGCAGAGTCTTTTTTAGCCAGCGCTTCTTCAACAGTCGGTTTTTCTTCTATGGCGCAGGCTATTGCAAGTTTTGTAGCTTCGTAGTTGTACTCATAGACCTTTTCTTTATCCTTTGCGTCCCATTCGATAAAGACGGAAACGATGATGAAGAGCTCATCGGCCAGTTCTTTCGGGATCACGCCGGCTTCCACCGAGTCCATGACAGCCTTTGCAATCGCAGCCTGGGCAGGACCGTACATCAGGGCAGCCTGGGCCACGTTCTTGATAGTGACCTTGTTTACGAGAAGGGTCACCGGCTTTGGCTGGACATTCGGTTCAAGGACAGCAAGGAGCGGGGTGTGTCCCTGCCTGGGCATTGCAAGGGAGTTCATAAAAGCCGTCTCCACAGGTCCGCCCCGCGGCCCGATGACCAGGTCAATGTGGGCAACTTCCGGACCGGAACCTACGAGAGCTTCTCCTACCAGACTTTTTAAAACTAGCTTTACCATATTTATCACCTCAACTTTGATCCAAAACGAAAAACATTACACCCGAAATCCTCCGGGGGGGAGGGACCCATGAGATCAAATTTTCAGGAATTGATCAAATTCCAGGCATCAATAAGCAGGTGTAATTATTTCCGCGAGTAGTTAAAATAATTCAGCCTGTAAATAGCAAACAAGAATAAATAGTTTTTCAAATAATTTGACTAGTGAGCCGGAGGCCCGCTCAAGCATAAAACAAAATGAGTAGACTTATTATCCTGCAGTTGTAAAACCCCTATATCAAAAAATCCCAGGTAGGTGAAAAGTATGGCAGAACCTCTTATTTACCTCGGCATATTCTTCATTGCACTCGGCTTCCTGGTCTGGCACTTCAAGCTTGCGGGACTGCTCACGGCTTACGACCCGAAAAAGATCAGGGACAAAGCAGGATTTGCAAAATGGGGCGGCTCGAATATTATGCTTCTGGGACTGCTGCTCCTGCTTATTCAGCTCCTTGTAGGGTATGTGCCCGACCTGGAAGCCTGGATAGGAAAACTGATTCTCCTGGTATCCATAGGCGTGCTTTTCAGGATGTACCGGGGCTTTGAAAAGTTCGAGAAAAAATGAAGAGAAATCCGGGGGCACGGGTCCCCGCCAGCAGGCACCCCTACAAAAAGGGCCTTTAAAAAGAGATATGAAATTCAGGATTTTGAAAAATAGGAGCCTGAAGACTCAGGTCCTGAACACCCGGTTCAAAGCTTTACGGCTTCCAGGAGCTGCAGCCTTTTCTTCCAGTGGTCAAGTCCTCTTTTTGCAGCGTACCAGTCAAAATACTTATCATCATCGGTAAGTTCTCCGGCTTCGAATTTTATCCTGAAGTCCGTAGAGATCAGATCAAACTTTTCTTCAAATTCATCACAGATCATGGCATAGCGGTACACTTTGTATTTTGCAAGGTGCCTTTCATGTTCCAGAGCCGAACGGATGACGTCCCTGGCCTCCTGCGGGGATACCTCTGTTTCTAGTTCCAGGTCCAGAGTAAGTTTCATGATATGATCCTCGATAATTCCCGATAATTCACAACTGTCCCTGATAATTTTCAACTATTCCAGAAAAGTCACAGCGGTTCAGGGTAATCTTCAACGATTCCAGAAAAGTCACAACTGCCCCAGACAATTCACAAATATTTCAGATTATTTACAACTGCTTTTGAGAAGTACTCGACAAATTCCAAATACACCCGTATAGAAATATATTTAAAAAGAAATCCCTGAAAGGACCTCCAGCCTTTTGCTCCAGTGGTCGAGTCCTCTTTTCGCCGCATACCATTCAAAGAAATCAGTGTCATCGCCCAGGTCCCCGGCTTCGAACCGTTCCCTGAGCTCACCGGAGATGCAGCCGAACTTCTTTTCGAAATCCACACAGATCATAGAATACCGTTTGATCTTGTATTTTGCGACGTGCTTCTCATGCTCCACTGCCGAGCGTATAGCCTCACCTACTTCCTGGGGTGAGAAATCGGTTTTAATTTCCATCGTGAAACTCATAGCTATCCCCTGAAAGGGATAGTCCTTCATTTTATTTAACTTCATTCAAAAAAAACGGGACTTAATGGGCAGGTCCGGGAAGGGAAAGCCGCCTGCCGGAAGGAGCCCCGGAGCACGGAAGATTAGCCCCTGATAGGGGGGGAAAACTAAGGAGCTTTCCGGGGCGCAATTACGGAGGACGCAATGGTGGCTGTGATAAAAATTCTGGAAAAAAGATTGGAAAAACATTGGAAAAAATACGGGAAAAACATTGGAAAAAATACGGATTTAAATCAGAATGATTTTATTCCGTAAAAATGGAAATGGATAAATATACGAATCTATATCATAATGATCATGATCCGTAAATTTGTCAACCGCAAAGAGGAACTGGCCCGGCTGGAGCAGGAGTATGGCTCCGGTTCCTTTTCTTTTACCGTAGTCTACGGGAGGCGCAGGGTGGGAAAGACCGAGCTCATCAGCCACTTCCTGAAGGACAGGCCGCATATCTACTTCCTGGCTGACAGGAGAGGGACGGAGGCGAACCTCGCCAGGTTCCGGAAAAGGACGGCAGAGGTTTTCGGGGACTACGAGCCGAAACTCGATACCTTCGACGAAGTCTTCGGGTACATAAAGACAAAATGGGAACAGGGGTCCGACTGGAAAATTGTCAGGGAAAAAATAGGGGAGAGCCGGGAAAATCAGAGGAGAGCTGGAAAAGTGGGAAAAATGGGAAAAGGAGAACGGAGGGAAAAAAGGGAAAAAATGGTAATCGCCATCGACGAGTTTTCCTACCTTGCCCAGGAGGACGAGTCCATTCCATCCGTTTTTCAGCTAATCGTTGACGAGATACTGAAAGACGGTCCCTTCCACCTGGTCCTCTGCGGCTCTTCAGTTTCGATGATGGAAAAAAGCGTGCTCGCCTATTCGAGCCCCCTTTATGGCAGGAGGACTGCCCAGCTGAAGATAGATCTAATCCGCTTCCGCCACCTCCCGGGCTTTTTCCCTGAAATGTCCCCCGAAGAGCTTGTGCAGGCCTACGGAGCGGCAGGAGGAGTGCCCTTTTACCTGCAGTTCTTCGACCCGGCCCTTTCGTTCAGGAAGAACCTGGAAACAGCCTTCTTTTCAAAGGAAGCCGTCCTTTACGCCGAGGGGGAGTTCCTGCTCAAAGAAGAGCTCCGGGACCCCTCGACCTTCATGAACATCCTCTCCGCAATCGCCAGCGGAGCGACCCGCCCAACCGAGATCGCGGACCGCTCCTTCCTGGAAGCAAAAGACCTCCCCTACTACCTGGACGTCCTGATGAAACTGGGCTTTGTCCGGAAAGAGCACCCTGCAGCCGACAAACCCACGACAAAGAAGACCATCTACAGGATAGACGACCCCTTCCTGCGCTTCTGGTTCCGCTTCGTCCTCGGCCACAGGGACGGACTCGAAATAAACGACAGGGCTCCGGTCCTTGAAGACCTCGCCGGAAACTACCCCGGCTTCCTGGGCGAGACCTTCGAGCAAATCTCCAGGGAATTCCTTCTCGCCCTCAACACTGCCGGGAAACTCCCCTTCCGCTTCAAGAAGATAGGCCGCCAGTGGGGCAAGGTCCCGAAAGCCCCGAAAGGCAAAAACGACTACAAAATCGACCTCTGCGCCCTCAACCCCGAGACCCGTGAAATGCTCTTTTGCGAGTGCAAATGGCAGGACCGTCCCATCGGCGCCGACGTATATTGTGCCCTGAAGGAGAAAGCGGGACACGTGCAGTGGCTCCCCGACAGGAAAGCCTATTTCGCAATTATCAGCAAGAAAGGGTTTACGGAGGAGCTGCGGAAAGCGGCGGAGAAAGAAGGCGTCCTGCTGCTGACGCTGAAAGATTACTTCGAGATGGTTTGAAGGCGGGGATTATTAACAGTTATTTTTTATTTTTATACTGTGCAGGTCTGCCCGCCAGAACTCAAACCCGGCTCCCGGAGAAACTATATAAAAATGAGCACTTCCCGGGACCGGGTTTAAACCGGATCGGAGAGGAAACAAAAAAACAAAACTTCCGGAATACCGTCCCGAACCGTTTTCCCCCCGAACGAAGTGAGGCCCGAGCATGAAAATCCTGAAATCAAAAAAAAGCGAATACAAACACAGAACCGGAATTTGTATTATTTACATCTCCTCTTCTCCCGCTCGAACATCAAATGATATTATAGTCAAGAACGCGATGTTTGTGACTAATCCTGCTGAAGTTCCCCAGGACCTTTAACGTTTTACCCGGTCTAGTGCACCAATTCCAAAGTTAATCTGCATATTTTTCCATGAGGCCCAGCTCCAGTAGCCTGAATTCACTTTTTAGTTATCAAATTAATTTCATTTGGAAAAGGCCGGTCAGCAAGCTGACCGGTGAGTGCGTTGGTACCTGAAACAGAGATCAAAAAAGGTTTAAAGGAATGCTACACAGGATATAATATTCCGGTTGCCCCGGCAAAGAGAAATGATCCTTAAAAGCCGGCTTCGGAACCTGAAAAAGATAAAGAGAAGAAAAAAACCGAATGTCAGGCCCGGACCTTAATTCCTTTAATGACCTCTAATTTCCTGTTCATAATATCGAGACCCCTTTTAGCAGCGTACCAATCAAAGAAGTCGTCCTCGTCCCCAATTCCTCCGCATTCGAATTTTTGAAGGAAAACGGAAGAGTCCATTTCGTACTTCGCCTCAAAAATAGCACATTTCTCCACGTATCTCTTTGCTTTGTATTCTGCAATAAATTTGTACTGCCTGAGAGCTGAAGTTAAAACCTCCCTGGCTTCTTCATCCGGAGAATCGGTTTTAATCTCAATAGATTGGGTCATAACTGCCACAAATAAAAATTGTTTTCATTTTATAAAAAGTGACCCCAGGGTATTGGTATTCGGTATTCGGGAAGAATTCAACACATTCTGAACGAAACAAGAAAATGCAAGAAAATGCAAGAAACCACAGAACACAGTAAAAAAGAAGGGAAAAATGCGGATAAAAAGGGAAATCCACATTCCCATCGGATTAGCTTTTGATAATTGAAGGATTTAAATCGGAATGCTCAAACACATAATACGCAAACGCTGACGAATACGCAAGTGTCATGAACTTGAAACCCTCGGTGAAATCCAGTTCCATGAACTTTGCGATCATGTACACAAAGAATAATACCTGTACACCGCAAAGCACGACCCTGGTCAGGATTGTTATCGTTTTAGGCCATCTACAACCACTACTATCGCTACTATCACTACTGTCTGAATCATCTGATTCTTCTGTCATATTGTTTCAAACCGCTCCTAAGAAAGGTTTTTAAAGATGTTATTTATGGTTAGTTTTAGTTTTATTGCGTTTAAATTCGTTTTTCTACGTTCCGTGCTTTTCCCGGTTTTTGAATTGTTGTTTCGCAAGGCTGTTTTCAACTACTCTAAAAAAACTATGATATCAGGAATTCCAGAGCATAGAGGTAAATATACAAAACCCTGAAAAATCAGACTAAAAGCTGAAAATTCCCCCTGGGAAAATCTGCAGGTTCGCAATTTGTGATCCTTTGGTGCAGCATTATGGAAAAAACACTCTCCGATATAGAGACTTAATTACAATTTATAATTAGCACGTAAAATATATAAAACTTACGAAGATTTCCGGATGATCGGATCCTGGGAGGAAAGAGAGGGGGCAAAATTCAAATCTTATTTTTTATTTTATGGCAGTCCCGGGTCGCTCAGAACTTAACCGAAGCTACCGGTTCTCGACAAACTGCGGGATACGGGGACTGATTGTTTATCCGGAGCTTATTCTCAAAGGTCAATATTCAAAGATCAATAGCATCGGTAGTGTCAATAGTCAGTAGCATCAATAATCAATAAAATAAATGTTTATTTTAATGTAGAGGAAAAGAATTTTTGAGGGGATATTATGAAGAAAATATTAAAAGCCACAGCAGTACTCCTTATCGCTGCTGCCTTTCTCTTTGCAGCTGGCTGTACCGAAAATAGCGAGCCCATAGAAAAAGGCCAGGTATTAACCGAAGCTGACAACGGAAAAACTTTAACTCTCGAAAAAGGAGAGAATTTCACCCTTAGCCTCAAGGGAAACCCTTCAACAGGCTACTCCTGGAAACTTGACCTGAGCGACGGCCTCAGCATTCTCAGCGACGAATATTCCACGGATCCGGATCATGAAGGTGAGGTAGGTGCTGGCGGAATCCATTCATGGGTAATCGAAACCAAAGATACGGGCAGCCAGGAGGTAAAAGGCATATACAAACGGCCCTGGGAGAGTACAAGCGACGAGGAGAAGACTTTTATACTTACTGTCGAGGTTGTCTGAAAGGCATTTTCGCTTTTCAGATCTTATTTCCTTTTTAAAGGGTGGCGGGAGACATTTAAGACTTAAATTTTATTTTTTGCGAGTGAGCGGGCAGCTCAGAACTTAACCGGCTCTACCGGAGTCCATGCGCTGAAGAGAAAAGCGCCGGAACAACCCCTGAAGCCGAATCCCCATAATATCAAGCTTCCGACCCCCATCGCTTTGCTTATAAAATCACCCAAAAACGGCTATTTGCCGGGTATGTGAGGTATTTTCTGGGTATCGTATGTATTTCTTAGGTATCAAATCAACTTTTTAGGTATGCGACTTAATTTTTGGGCACCCAACTCTTTAAATTATTTTTGGGCAAGCATATTATTTTTTAAGTATCTGATATCGCGAAAAATGAAATTGACTTTTTGGGCAAAGCCTCCATAATAGAAACAGGTATTTACTATTTCTGTAATATACAGTAATTACTTTAAATTGTGTAAATAGGTCGTTGAAATGAAAGCCGCAAAAAAAGAATTTGAGAATCTTGTGTATCAAGGGATGAAATCCTACGGACTTGATGAACTTTCCTCTAAATTGCTTGCAATACTTCATTCTGAACCAGGTCCACTAACTTTGGCAGAGCTTTCTACAATGACCGGATATAGTTTCTCAGCAGTTAGTGCGGCAATGAAACTGCTTAGTGGAATAAAATTAGTGGAAAAAACAAAGAAAGCCGGTTCAAAAAAATTATATTTCTCAGTTCAAAGAGATATGCTGACAATGACAATTAATGCAGTAAAATCCAAAAATGAACTCATGGTCAGCCCTGCGATTAAAGACCTTCCAGCAATAATTGAAAGGTGTAAAAATAGTAAAGCAGAGGATTCCGAAGAACTGCTCAAAATAATCGAAGATTATTATCAGCAAATGATTTCATTAGATTCAATTTTAAAAAATCTTGTTGAATTTACAGAAAAAATTCAAAACGAGGTGAATAAAAAATGAATCGAAATACAAGACAAACATGTTTGGTCTTATTCGTTTTTGCAATTATCCTGACAGGAATCTCTACTGCTGAAGCAGAAATTTCCAGTTATGCATGCGTAAACGCAGAGTTACAGGAAATAAGTCCCAGTTCAATAGGTATCGATGAAGAATTCACCCTGGGGATTAATCTTGAGAGCTGCGGTACTAAAACTCCTGAAGATGTTACCTTTGAAATAATCAGCATCCCCCCGGATATCATAGTTACGGAAGACCTGGTTACAAAAATTTCTAAATTATCTTACAGTACCAGTGAAAGGTACCTGATATACCACATGAGAACAACTCCGGATGCTGAACCTGGTCCTCATCTTATAAAAATGAAATTAACATATGCAAATATCCCCGTTGAAACCGCAAAATATTATGAAGTTGAAATCCGGGTGATAGGCGAAGATGCAGAACCAGGAATCTCTTCTGTCAAAACCAATCCTGAATATATCTATGAGGGAGATACAGTTGACTTGATATTAGGCATAGAAAACTTTGGTGAAGCAATAGCAAAATCCGTATCAGTTAGTTTGGATCATGAGTTTAAAGGAATTAAATCTTCTACAATCGGAACTCTTGGCTTAAATGAAAGTCAAACTGCATTATTCAAGTTTAAGGCAAACAGGTCAGGGGAGTTTGAAATCCCTGTCATTATAGAGTATGAAGATGATTTTGGCAAGCAAAAAGATGAATATGACATTAAAATAACTGTGCTTGGCAAAAAAGGAAGTTTGAATCTTGCATCTGTAAAGGTTGATCCTGTTCTTCCTTACATGGATGATACGGTAGAATTGACTATGAGAATTGAAAACTCCGGGGACAGGACAATTAATTCAATAAGAGTCTATGCTGACCATCCATTCAAAGGACTAAAAGAATCCTTTATAGGAACTCTTGATCCGAATGAAGACGGACCTGCGGTAATTACTTTTATAGCTGATCAAGCCGGAGAATACGAAATCCCTGTAACCATAACGTATAGTGATGATTTTGGGGAAGAACAAATTGAAACAAAAATCAATCTCATAGTTCTGGAAAGTAATAGTAGAGCAGGAACAGCTGCAATTGTATTGCTTATCCTGGTAGTTATCGGAGGACTAATCTACAATAATTATAGAACAAAAAAGTCAAAAGATGAGGTAATCAGGCAGTTAATGGAAGGCGGCGGGAACTCTGATAACAACAAAAATGAATGAGAGGTCTCCAGATGATCGACGATATCAGAGTGGGAAGCCTCATTGCATACTGCAGTGTAAAAAGAGGAAACAAAAAAACACTGATGTTCATAGTTTTTGTTCTCTCACTCATTTTTATGAACTTAGTATTCCTTCCATCAATGATAGGAGGAATGACCGTTCTATTTACCGGTATGATGCAGGACTACCCTTACGGGGATATTGTCATTGAACCGTCAGGCGACAACACCTACATTAACAATGCTGATAACGTCTTGCAGAAAGTCAGAGCGGTCGAAGGTGTGAGAGCTGCAACAAAACGACTGGACGCTGGAGCATCTATTGAACATAAGCAAAAAGTCGTGGGAGTTACTATAACAGGGTTGCTTCCTACGGAAGAGCATGAAGTTTCACGATACCCATATATTATAAGTGAAGGAGATTTCTTAGGGGAGCTTTCCCGGGACGAGATTATCATTGGGGCTATGATCGCAGGTACGGGTTTCGGAGCGGAAATATATGATAACCTGGGCGTAGTCAGACCAGGATCGCTTGTTGATGTAACATACAGCAATGGCGTAAAGAGGACCTATAAAGTCAAAGGCATCATGGAAGGCTCATTTGAACTTGTTGATCTTAATGCGTTAGTTAACTACAAAGAAATTGAAGATGTTTATGGTTTAGAAGAGAGTAAAGCTACCAGTGTAGTCGTAAGGGTTGACAAGCAAGGGAGTGAAGATCAGGTAAAGGATAAAATCAGAGAAGCCGGGGTGAATGAGCAAATCTTCACATGGGCTGATAAGTCAGAAACTCTCATAAAGCAAGCAATGCAGAGCATGGGTGCTATAGATACCATGTCAAAGTTTGTGAGTTTGATCGTAGGTGCAGCCCTGGTCCTCATTATTATCTATATCAATGTACTTAATAGGAAAAAAGAGATCGGTATTTTAAAAGCAGTAGGCATTACTCCAAGATCAATAGTATTATCCTATGCATTCCTCAGCACGTTCTATGTTTCCCTGGGAATACTCGCAGGATTGATACTATACTTTTCACTTATGTTTTACTTCCAGATGAATCCGGTAACATTCTACGAGACTATGGAAATAAGACCCCAGATCGATTATGTGCTGCTTATTGAAAGCATAGTTACCATGCTTACACTATCAGTGATAGCCGGGATACTCCCTGCCTGGAGTGTATCAAAAGAGAGCATACTCAAAGCCATATGGAGTCGATAAAAATGATCCTGGTAAAGGACCTGAAAAGGTATTATGGGACAGGGGGAACTGCTGTCAAGGCTCTCAAGGGTGTTTCTTTCGAAATAAAGAAAGGGGAATTTGTAGCGATAATGGGTGCGTCCGGAAGTGGAAAAACAACTCTGTTAAGGATACTGGCATTATTGGACGACGCAACGGAAGGGGAGTATACCATTCGGGGATTGGAGGTTTCCAGTTTGCCTGAAGCAGAAAGAAGTTATTACAGGCTAACGCAGGTCGGTTATGTCTTTCAGGACTATGCACTCATTAATGAAATGAGTGCTGCGGAAAATGTTTATATCCTTTCCATGATGGAAGGAAAATCAAGAAAGGAATCCTATAAGACTGCTCTTGAAGCACTGGATAAGGTAGGTCTAAAAGATAAACACAGCAAGATTCCTGATGAATTGTCCGGTGGAGAAAAGCAAAGAGTGGCAATCGCAAGAGCCATAGCAAAAAAGCCTGACATATTGTTTGCCGATGAGCCGTGTGCAAACCTGGACACTAACAACTCAAAACAAGTACTGGATGTGTTCAAAGAACTGAATGAAAAATATGGCCAAACAATTGTAATGGTAACACATGAACCGTGGCATACTGATTATGTTGACAGAGTAATTACTCTCGAAGATGGTAATCTGGTTAGCGATGAGATTAAACGAAATAGGTAAGGAATAATAGAATTCGTAAATTTCTCAGTAAGATCTTATAGGTCTATTCAATGCCATTGGACCTGTTTAAGACTCAATTTTTATTTTTTGCCAGTGCCGGGCCGCTCAGAACTTAACCGACGCTGCCGGAGTCCATACACTGAAGAGAACACCGCCAGAACAACCTTTTCCACCGAACCCCGCAATAATACCCGGCTCCCGGCCTTAGATCGTACGTCCGTAAAAATGCCCGGCATATTTTTGAGAATTCAGTTGGTTTTTGCTCTGCGACCTGGTTTTTGATTTCAAG
>CBFCWE010000077.1:0-20087 GCA_965601435.1 uncultured Methanosarcina sp. | reverse complement strand
TTTTCCTATGTTTTTGTCTCTGCTTTTTTGATTTTCTTTTGTTATCCTGCTTTTCTGGCCTGAATTCTCTGGAAATTTTTGATTTTCTTTTGTTATCCTGCTTTTCTGGCCTGAATTCTCTGGAAATGAGGTAATTTCTCGTTTGTTTCTGTTCTTTCTGTTTTTATCGCGCGGTGTTTCTGATTAAAAATAAGTTCCACGTCCAATTCTATGCAGGCTTCAAAAGTTTTTCAGGGGATAAGTATTTTGTACAATTGAAAATTTCCAACGAATTAATTTAAAATAATTTCCGGTATAATTGTATGATTGGGAAATGGTAAGTGAAATGGGAATACGAATAAGGGAAATAACTTATTGAAATGAACACCCGGAAATTGCTGGCCCTGCTTCGGACCCGTGCTTAAGGGGAGCACATCTTAGGAGCGCCTGTAGTCGGGGATACAGTAAAAAAAGATCAGGGGTTTCCGGGTTTCTTATTACTCTCATTTTCCTCCGTATTTTTCTTTTTTTATTTTTTTACTTGTTTCCGATTAACTTGTTTCTGATTATCTTTTTCCTGCAGGTTTTTCGGATCTTATTTTCTGTGTGTTTAAGTCCGAAGGAGACAAGGAGGAGTAGTTTACTTTCTCTGTTTTTTCTACAGTTTACTTCATCACTACCTTCTCATCCTTTACCTTCGCTCCTGGGTTCTGTCTCTTTGAAAATGAGGGGGTTTTCCGGAATCTGTCTCTCTGATTGAAAATATGTGTCCTGTAAAATTCTATGTAGATTTAGAAACTTTTTCAGGGAGATTATTTTTTATGTAATTAAAAATTTTCAACGAATTAATTTAAAATAATTTAGATGATTATTGTATACTGGATATGGAAAGTGAAAAGAAAAAGACATGATAATTGCGAAAGAAATGCCTGGGGTCGTCGAATCCTGCTCCTGATTCCACTCTTGAGGGAGGGTGGATTTTCCGGAGCTGCTGTATAAGGGGATAAAGTAAAAAGGATAAAGCGTTCTCGGGCATCTTCTTACTCTGTACATCTCTTCTTTTTTATTTTTTTTCTGCTTTCACTTTTACAGTCCCTGGTTTTCTGATTTACTTTTTTGAAAAATAGACCTTTTTTCGACATTAGTTTCTATGCAGAGTTCGAAATATTTGGAGTAAATATATTTTTTGTGGCGTTAAAAGTTTTCAACGAATTAATTTAAAGTAATTTATGAGATCATTATTAATTGGGAAGTGGGAAGAAAATTGGGGAGAAACTGAGATACAGAAAGAAATGCCAGAGGGCGTTGGTCCTGTTCCGGATCCTTATGCTTGGGGGAGCATATATTCGAAACAGCTGTATTGGGGGATACAGTAAAAGGAACTTCATCCTCGGCTTCTTGCGTTGCTTTTTTTCTTAATCTCTCAACTTTTTATTATGACTCCCCTATTTTTTACTGGATTCCTCTATTTTTTTACTGTGATTCTTTTCTTTACTTTTTCGTTTTCCTACTTTGGGCCGCCACCTCGAAATTGGTCATAAAGGGGCGCTTGATTGGAAGGGCGATATCTTCGTTTTCAAGATAAAGTTCAACGGCTTCTTTCAGGTTTGTAACTGCTTCTTCGATTGTTTCCCCCTGGCTCGTTACGTCCAGTTCCAGGCAGAGCGACTCGTAAGATTCCCCTTTTTTGTTCACGATTGCAGTTAGTTTGAAAGTTTCTTTCATGTTTTCAGATAGGGTTGGGGGCTAAGTTAAATATTTCGCAGCTTTTTCACAGTTTTTTTGCAGGCCCTGGCTTTCGGGACTAATATTTATAAAAGTACTTTTATACTGATTATTGTTAGGAAGCACTCACTTAAGGATGCAATAGGAAGCGGAGACTAAAATTATGGTTAATGAAATGACCTCCAGGGAGCGGTTTATCAATGCTCTCGAAAGAAAAGAGGTGGACCGTGTCCCTTACGGATACCTCTGGTTTGGCGCCGGGCATGCGGTGCTGGAGCGGATGGGCGCAAGCCTCAAAGATGTGTATTATTCGGCAGAGGGGATTGCGCGGGCGCAGATCCTTGCCCGGGAGATGTATCACCACGACAACGTTATGTCTCCCTGGGGCTGCCTCCTTGTGGAAGCGGAGGCGCTCGGGACAAAGGTGAATATCAAGGAAAACGGGTACCCGACAGTGGCTGAGTACGCCCTGAAGTCCGCCGGGGAACATGAAAAAATCAATCCTGATGACATCAAGCGGTCCGACCGGGTAAAGACCGTAGCCGGGTCAATCGAAATCCTCAAGAAGGAAATCGGGGACGAGGCTTTCATCATGGGGGCAACGCTGGCTCCCCTGATGCTGGCTTCCCAGGTCCTGGGAGGGAGCAGGCTCTGCATTGACATGATGAAAGATCCCGAAGCTTTCCATGCCCTGCTCGAAAAACTTACGGAAAGCTGCATCCTCTTTGCCGACTCCATGCTCGAAGCCGGAGCTGACGGCATCTTTGTCGAAAACGGGGAGAGCACCGGCGACCTCTTCAGCCCGCAGATGGCAGAAGAATTCATGCTGCCCTACACTAAGAAACTTTACGACCATATCAGGGCAAAAGGCGGCTACGTAATCTCCCACAACTGCGCTGCCCTTGCCTTCCACGACCTGGAAATGAAACTTGAGCCCCATGCCCTGAACTTTGCCTTCGGGGACGTCAGGCTGCTCGGAAAAAAGTACGGGGTCGAATGCATGAAGCTCCACAACCACAATAACATCGGCTGCGGCCCAAGGCACTGTTTCAAGGAGTTAAAAACTTTCTCCGATGCCGGCATCTGCCTTATGGGAAATATCATCCCGGACGCCCCCCTGGTCGGAGGCAGGGCTGAGATCGAGCATGAGGTGAAGTGCTGCCTTGAAGCTGCTCCCGAAAAAGGTTTCATTCTTTCCACGGGCTGTGAGATTCCCCTGAACACGCCGCCTGATAAAATGGAAATGCTCTGGGATGCGATAAGGTCCAGATTCTGATGGTTTCCGGATTTTGATAAAGGTCCTGTTTCGATACCCAGGGAATCAGTAAAAAGAAGTAATTAGAGATTCGGGAAAACCTTTTGTTTTCCCCTGATTTAATTTTTGTTTTTACCTTTAGTTTTAGTTTAGTTTACTTTAGTTCTTAGTTTTAGTTTTAGTTTTTGCTTTAATTTCATTTCTGGATAATGACTGTAAGGATATCCTCGTCTTCCAGCATGTGTTCCATTCCGAGCCGCTGCCCGGGGTGTTTGGCGGAGGGGCCCCAGACCTGGGCGTAGCGGAACTTCTTGCGGAAGTCGCGGTGAAGGCGGTCGCAGATGTCTCCTATGTTCGTGCCGCTCATGACGATCATGGGTTCTTCCATGTCTGCGGGCTGTCCCTGGGGTTTCATATAGACCCGGATGAAGCCCAGTTGGTTGTAAATGTCTTCCTTAAGGTTTTCGATGTTAGTGCCTTCGTGGGCGGAGATATAAATCGCACCCGGGTACATCTCCATGCATTTATCGAGCAGTTCCGGGTAGGCAAGGTCCACCTTGTTTACGACGATCAGGGAACGGACGTAGCTGCGGTTTTTCAGGACTGCATCGATAAGCTGGTCCACGTTTATGTTTTCCCTTATCAGAACGTGGGCATTGTGGATCTTATATTCGTCCAGGACGGCTTTGATGGTTTCTTCGTCCAGGTCCATTTCTACGGTAGTATGGATACTGACTCCGCCCCTGTCCTTTCTCTTTATCACGACATCAGGGGGGACCTGGTCAACTCTGATCCCGGCTTCGTAGAGCTCGTCCATGAGCACATCGTAGTGTTTGGGCTGGAAAACGTCAAGCAAAAAGATTACCATGTCTGAGTTCCGGATAACTGCTATGACCTCTTTCCCGCGCCCCCGGCCGGAAGCCGCTCCTTTCACAAGCCCCGGCACGTCAAGGAACTGGATTGTTGCCCCTTTGTGCTCGAGCACTCCGGGCACAACGGTAAGGGTGGTGAAAGCGTATGCTCCTACCTCCGAGTTGGCGCCGGTGACCTGGTTCAGGAGTGTGGACTTCCCTACCGATGGAAACCCCACAAGAGTTACGGTCCCGTCTCCGGATTTCTTGACCGAGTACCCTTCCCCCCCGCTCTTTGCAGACGCCTTTTTCTCAACTTCGTCCCGCAGGCGAGCTATCTTAGCTTTCAGCCGGCCTATGTGGTGGGAGGTGGCTTTGTTATATTGTGTCTTTCGGATTTCGTCTTCTATTTCCTGTATTTGTTCCTGTATGCTGCTCATCTGGAACCTGCCGATTTCAAGAGTGAAAAAATGATCTTGATGGATGATAGTGATTTAGATGATAGTTATTTAGATGATTGTGATTTAGGAGAGATTGCGGTAGGAATCCGTGGAATCCTTTTAGATCCAAAACAGATTCTCTACTCTGGATTTTTTATCCAGATAGTTGGATGCAATATATAAATCTATGGAATGCTTCCCGTGGGTTCGAATTTCCAGATCCAATCATCTTTTTTTATATTTCTTAATGAATATAATAGTATTTATATATTTTCTATAGGGAATTCCCCTTGAAACTTTCATCCGAAAACTATCTTCGCTCAAAATTAACTCTCCGTTCAATCAATATTGGGGGCCACTCACTCGAAATTAACTATTTCTCCGGTCCTTTCATACACCCGCATCCCTTCCGGCAGCTTTGCTGCAAACTCGCTGGATTCCAGTGCCTCCAGGAACTTCCTGACTTCCGGGACATCAAGCAGCTCTTTCCTTATAAGGAAGTCATACTCTTCTTCCGTGATTTTTATGAATTTAAGGCCGTTTCGTTCGGCGCAGGGCCTGGTGCCGACGCCTGCATCGGCTTTCCCTGAACTTACAGCCTCGCAGACGGCAACTTCGGTCTTTGCTCCCGAGTTATAACCCTGGAACGAAGCCGTGAGTTCTTTCCTGCCGCTTCCCCGTTCGCGGGCAAGTTCGGAAAGTTTCAGGTCCAGGAGCGCCCTTGTGCCCGACCCCCGGTTCCTGTTGATCAGGCGCTTTCCCGGCAAATCCGAAAGCCCTGATATCTTGCTGTCCTTCGGGATGATCAGTCCCTGCTCGCGTTTGTATCCTTTCACGAGTACCGTGGAAGAAAGCCCCATGCTTTCGATTGTCGGCACATTGTATTCACCTGCTTCCGAGGGCATGTTCACTCCGGCAATGTCGGCAGTCCCTGATGATATTGCGCTGAAGCCTCCGCTTGAACCGGTTCCCAGGATTCTGAAGTTCAGCCCTGTCAGGTCTTCCAGGATGTCCAGGCCCGGGCAGGAGCCCCCGGCTATCAGAAGATCCGGCTTTTCCACCTCCCCGAAAAGGGTCACTTCCACCGGGGTCCCGGCTTCTATGAACTCGGTTTCAGGGCGGATCTCTATAAACCCGTCAGCCCCTGCCAGCGAAGTTATCGCTCCCGAGCCCCGGTCTGCCGGATAAACCCTGCCCCTCACCAGGCCCACGGGCAGGAGCTGCTGCCTGCCTTCGGAGCGGAAGTTTGTCCCCATGACCCCTTTTTCGGTCATTTTCAAGCCGGTTTCGGCTCCCAGCTTTTTCCTTATAAGGGGGGCTACGAATTCATTGAAGATCATGAGTGCGGAAGTTGGGTTTCCGGGAAGCCCGATAATCGGGGTCCCCTTGATTATGCCTAGTACAACGGGTTTTCCTGGCTTGATGTTGATGCCATGGGCAATGGTCTCTCCCATCTCCTCAATCAACCTGTACATGACGTCTCCTGCTCCCGAAGATGTGCTTCCAGAGGTCAGAATAAGGGACGATCCTGAGGCTGCGGTTTCCAGGATTTCTTTCATTTCGGTTTCATCGTCCTTTACGATCCCGTACATAAGCGGAACTGCCCCGCATTCCCTAATTCCTGCATGGATGGTGTATGAGTTTGCATCGTAGATCTGCCCGAAAGCCAGCCCTTCTCCCGGCTGCACGAGTTCGTTTCCGGTCGAGATAATCCCAACCTTGAGGCTGAGGACAGGCACCTCATTTTTCCCGATTGATGCCAGTACTCCTATCTCCCGGGTTCCGAGTTTCCTTCCTTTCCTGAGCACCCGTTCTCTTTTCAGGATGTCTGAGCCGGTCTTCATGACATTTTCGCCCACGGTTACCGGCCTGTAAACTAGCACCTCTTCATTTTTTCCTGCGATTTCGGTGTCTTCTACCTTCACCACAGCATCCGCACCTTCAGGGATCGGGGCTCCTGTTGAGATTTCCACGGTCTCCCCTGCCGCGACCGTATACCTGGCATCCGAACCTGCCGCAATCTCTCCCATGCGCCTGAGTTTCACAGGTTCGGTTTCACTGCTGGCATAGGTGTCCTCTGCCTTTACCGCATACCCGTCCATCACGGACCTGGGGAAGGGGGGGACGTTTATTTCTGTTATGATGTCCTCTGCAAGGATTTTTCCCAGGGCTGCTTCAAGAGCTATATTTTCCTGGTCCCTGCGGACAGGAAGTCCGTCTATTATTTTTCGCGCCTCCTCAACGGAGACCAGTTCTCGAAATTCCTTGCGTTTCATGAGACTCAAACCCGATTTTTTTCGTTTTTCAGATGAATCTTTTACTTTAATATCATTTTCCCGGGACTTTTCAGCTTTTTTTGATAATATGGCGAAAATCAGGGCTAAAAATAAAACGAGGCTGAAAAATAAAGTGAGGACTGGATTATAAAATTAGGAATGGATTACGAAAAAAAGATTCCGAAAAAAAGGAATAGGAACTTAAAAAGAAGGAATGGAATAAAAAGAGGGGGGCAAATAGCCAAAATGGGGTTGAAGCGGGAAATTGTCCCGCACCTTCGTTTTTCTTTTCAGGTTCCGTGCTTTTCCGGCTTTTCTTTCCGGTTTCTGCCGGTTTACTCGTAGATTGGGGTGCCCGTGTTCTGGGTGATGTATTCGAAGGCCTCGACCATCTTCTTTGTGAGGGGACCTGGTTTACCGGTTCCGATGTGCCTGCCGTCTAATTTGGTAAGGGGGGCGGATTCTGCGGCCGTACCGGTTACGAAGATTTCGTCTGCGGTGTAGAGGTCGAAAAGTCCCAGGTTCGTTTCGATGACTTTGATGTCCATTTCTTCCAGGAGTTCGATTGCTGTTGCCCTGGTGATGCCTTTTAAGTTGTTGATGGTGAAGGGGGTCAGGACTTTGCCGTTCTTCACGACGAAGATGTTGTCTCCCGAGCCTTCGGAAACGAATCCGTTGTTGTCCAGGAAGACGGCTTCGTCTCCGCCTTTCTCGTTGGCTTCGATCTTTGCAAGGATGTTGTTCAGGTAGTTCAGGGACTTGATGTTCGGGGAAAGGGCGTCAGGGGCGTTTCTCCGGACTGCCACGCTGACTCCGGTCAGGCCCACTTCATAGAGGTCGCCGTACATGGCGCCCCATCCCTGTGCGATCACGATAATGTTGGGCCTTTCGCACTTACGGGGGTCAAGCCCCAGGTCCCCGTTCCCACGGGAAACAATCGGGCGGATGTAGGCGTCTCTTAAGTTGTTTTTGCGTAACGTCTCAAGGATTGCTTCGCTCATTTCTTCCCTTGAGATGGGGATGTCCATTGCGATTGCCTTTGCGGAGTCATAAAGCCTGTCAACGTGCTCCTTTAACTTGAAAACACGTCCGTTGTAAGCTCTTATACCTTCAAATACACCGTCGCCGTAGAGGAAACCGTGATCGTAAACGGAAACCTTTGCTTCGGCCTGGGGGACAAACTCACCGTTTATATAAATCAGTAATTCGCTCATACCATCATCATCTCTGTAATTTTGATAAGCTGTATGCTGTACTTTCTTGATTCTTTCAATCTAATATAATCTTTGATGTAAATCCTCAATTCGAAATTCCGGGCCTCAGGCCTCGTCACCAAACAACCTCTGCACATTTCCGATTGAACCTCTTGATTTTCACGATCAAGGTCGCCAATCGAAGTTACAATGAATAATAAGTTGCACAGGTCATTTCGTTGCGGGCTCTTAATGTTTCAGTGCCCTTCAAAGCCTTCAAGGAGGACCCAAAAGCTTTCTGGAAAGAGCATATTTACAATATTAAGAAAGATCCGGACTATAGCGGGTATTTACTGAATGTATATTACAATTCCGCTTCCACATAAATATTTTAAGATTTTTTACAATACCCGGATTTGCTTTCATGCAAAAAGCTTTTATGCTTAAAGGCCTATTTCGTACTCTCGTAGTATGAAAAGCAAAGTGGGCTCGTGGCTTAGCCAGGATATAGCGTCGGGCTTCTAACCCGAATGTCAGGGGTTCGAATCCTCTCGGGCCCGCTAGTTTTTTCATTTTCTTTCATTTTTTTCAATCGCTTTTTTCCAGTCACTTTTTCTCTAATTTTTTTCGGATAGGTTTCCCGCTTCTTTTTGAGTTCTTTTTGAGTTCTTTTTGAATTCTTTTTACTTTAGAGTCCTTTTTTCGTTATCATGAAGCTCTTTGGGTGTAGGGAATGCAAGGTCCGGAACTGCGGGTCGAGATGGAATGTATTAGATTCAAACGGATGCGGGTGGAATGAATTTGAAATGATTAAGGTGGAATGTATTAGATTTAAACGGATGCGTGTCCGGGGGATGGATTAGAATAAAAAGAACCCGGGCAGAATCACCCCGGACAGGATGTATGCAGAATATATTAAAAAAGGCAGTTGAATTGCTTCAACAAAATATTGAAATAAATTTGTATGGTAGTGAAAAAGTTCGGAATTCCCGAAAACTCTCTCACTTTTACTCCCGATTTTTGTGTAGTAGCCAGGCTCCTCCAAGGATGAGGATTGCGGGAAAGAAGAGCTCTCTGAGCCACCAGAATACTGTGTATTTGCTCAGCTCGTCCAGCACGAGGTAAATGCCAATGATCAATATAATGGTGCCAAGAAGCTTGCCGCGCTCCACCCTGTCTATTTTTTCTACCCCTGCTGTCTTCCCTGCCTGGCCGGGCCCCATCTATTCTTTTCCCATCTCGACGCCGCTTTCCGAAGGCATAATGACTGCAAGTATGATGTAGATGACAATCCCTATCCCGTTCAGAAATGCCAGGAGCACGAAGGCAAGCCTGATAAGTGTCGGATCTATCCCGAAGTACTCCCCGATGCCCCCGCAGACCCCGAAGATCATCTTGTTGCTTTTGCTTTTTGTCAGGGTGCGTTTCATGGTGTAGGAGGCGCGATCTTCTTTAGTCTCTTCGGCTCCCTCCACTCTCTCTTCAGCTTCTTCAGCTTCTTCAGCTTCTTCAGCTACCTCTTCAGCTTCTTCAGCTACCTCTTCGGCTTCTTCAGCTACCTCTTCTACTACAACTATCTCTTCTTCGGGAAGCTTTTCCTCGATAACCTTTTCTTCCTCAGTAGCCTCTCCTTTTGCTTCTTTTGCCGCTTCTTTCGCAGTTTCCACCTCCGCTTCTACCTCTACTTCCTTTTCCACCTTTTTTCCGGCTCCTTCTTCCGGCTCAGGGGCGGCTTCGGAGGTATCTGCTTCTACATCCTTTTTTTCGATTGGATTGGGATTTTCCTGCATACAGGTAATTCAATTTATGCGAATTTATATCATTCGTATACTTTTTTTTTCAATGGCACCCACATTCCTTTTTTTGCCGGAAGGTCCCGTAAAGCATCAGGGGGAGGAGGAGGGCTGCAAATCCAAGCTTTACGGTTTCCGGGAGCATTTCGCCTGCGCTTCCCAGGGTTGCCGTTGCGCTGATCCCCAGTTTCAGGTAGAGGAAGTCCAGCAGGACCCCTGCCCCGAGGGCACAAAGAGAGATCACTCCAAGGTAAAGGGCTGCAGAACGCTTCCCGAGGAAACGGGCTACCATTGTCACGGTTGCGGCGTTGGTTGCCGGTCCTGCCAGGAGGAAGACGAAAGCTGTTCCGGGGCTCATTCCTTTGGCTACCAGAGTTGCGGCGAGGGGGGTTGAGGCGGTTGCGCAGATGTAAAGGGGGATTCCCACCACAAGCATGACCAGCATTGAGCTGAGCCCTCCTCCCAGGTAGTCCCTGATCAGGCTTTCCGGGACAAGGTAGGAAATGATACCTGCAAACAGGATTCCTATAAGCATCCATTTCGAGATGTCCCCAAGGAGTTCGATGTAAGCATATTTCATGCCTTCGAAGAGCCGGGTCTGAAAGGGTTTTTTCCCTTCTTCGATTTCCTGGCTTTTCCTGTCCTCTTTGCTTTCGTTTCCACTGCACCCGCAGCTGCATCCGAATGAGGCCGTTTCGTCTTGTGAAGGATTCTCAGAATTATCTTGAGTTGGAATTGTTTGGGTTGGAATTGTTTGAGTTGGAATCGTTTGAGTTGAAAGGGTAGAATGGCTGATTTTTTCAGTAGACGGTTTGTTGAGGGTCATGGGGTTTGCAGCTTCTGTTTTTCCAGGGCCGGGGTTTTCGAGTGAACCGCAACCGCAAGCAGGGCCGCAGGTAGGGCCGCATTCAGAATCGCAAGAAGAATAGCTGTCCCTGCCCGAAGCCGAAGGCTGGGCTGAAGTTCCGGGGAGGGTGGAGACGGCAAATACGCCTGTTTTTTTCCCCCGATCGTCTTTCTTTTTCTCTTTCTCTTTTTTCTCCTCTTCTTTTTTCTCTTCCTCTCCTATCAGCAGGTTGTCTGCAAGCCCTGCCAGGATGGCCGTTACAAGGGTTGCAATTGGGCGAAAGACTGTCATAATGGGGTCCAGCAGGGCATAGGTGATGGCTATGGAGTCCACGCCGGTCTGGGGGGTTGAGATAAGGAAAGAGAGGGTTGCTCCCCTGTTCGCCCCCCGCTTCCGGATGGACATGGCGGCAGGGATTACGCCGCAGGAACAGAGGGGGAGGGGGAGGCCTGCCAGGGAGGCGTTGATTACCGAACGGACTTTTCCTGCGGAGCTTCCCAGGTATTCCACTATTTTTTGGTCCGGGACCAGGATGTTCAGGAGCCCCGCGATTCCGAACCCGAAGATGAGGTAAGGGGCGGCTTCCACGAAGATTTCCCAGGAGGCCAGCAGGATGCCCGAAAACAGGTTGAGGATAGGGGGGAGGGTTTCAAGGCTCATGCTTTTTCCTCCACGTGTTCCAGGCACATCTCAATCAGCATGCGCACGTGTTCGTCTGCGATATAGTAAACCGTGAATTTTCCCTCGCGTCTGACCCGCACCAGGTCAAGCTGCCTGAGGGTGCGGAGGCTGTGCGAGACTGCGGACTGGGTGACTTCCAGGGCCTGTTCAAGTTCGCAGACGCACATCTCCTTTTGTTTGAGTAAAAAGAGAATTTTTAAGCGGGTATCCGACTGAAGTGCCTGGAAAACAGCCGCCATCCTGGTGATGCTTTCGGCTTCAGGTGCCGCTTCCAGCAGGGTTCCTATCTGCTGAGTATCTACTCTTTCACACTTTTCTTCCATGAACATATGATCAGTTGTTCATATATTAAACTTTTACTAAAAACTTCTGCATTCAGGGGTTCAAGCGAAGGACTCAAAATTCGATTAATGGATGCCTTTCAAAGCAAGAATCGGGATTTCTTTCAAAGCAAGAAAAATAAAAGGGAAAATGCCCCGAGTCCCAGCAGTGCTGCCCAGTCGAGTTTCTGCATCCTGAGCTCGTGGAGGGAGGTCCGGCACTGTCCCTGGTAGCACCTGCTCTCCATGGCTTCGGTCACTTCTTCTGCCGAGAGGACTGACCTTCTTATAAGGGGCACTGCAATTGCCGTGGTCCCCCTGCGCAGGTCGTGCCTGAGGTCAAGGCCCCTCGAGAGCTGGGCTGCCCTGATCGTTGCCGCGTTTTCCAGGAAACTGGGGAGGAAGCGGATGGAAAGCGACATCATGGTGGCCAGGTCGAAGGAAGTCACTCCCAGGCGGCGGAGGGGCAGGGGGCGGAGCAGGCGTTCGATCCCGTTAGTAATCTGGCTCGGGAGGGTACTTGCCGTCAGGAGAGCCGCATAGAGCAGGAGTAGCCCGAAGCGTAAGGCCAGCAGGGTTCCGAGCCTTAGTCCTTCATAGGTAGGCGAGAGCAACGGCAGGGGGACAATAGGCGTTCCTTTCGTTGCAAAGAGCTGGAAGCAAAAGATGAAGAAAATAAAGACGAGAAGGGGGCGGACTGACCTGAGCAAAAAGGAAAGGCTTACTCCCGAAATCCAGGTGAGCAGGAGATAAAATGCAATAAGCAGCCCCATCCCGGCAAAACTCTCTTCCCTGAAGACGAGGATGCTAAGGCACATCAATGCCGCAAGCTTGGTCCTGGGGTCCAGCCTGTGCAGGAGGGAATCCCCGTAGACGTAGTTGAATGCAGTCTCAGGCATTGTCCTGCGCCTCCTTCTCCTCTATTCTCTTCTCCTCTATTCTCTTCTCCTCTACTCCCTTCTCCTCTACTCCCTTCTCTGATATTCCCCGATCTCTCTCCGGCTTTTCCAGCCTGAACTTTTGAAGCTCTTTCAAGGCCTCTTCTGCCGTAAAGATATCCTCCCTCAGGGCGGCTCCCTTCTTATTCAGCTCTTTCATAAGCCCGGCAAGCGGAGGCACCGGGGAATACCCTGCTTTCAGGTATTCTTCCGGGCCGCCTGTAAAAATGATCCTGCCTTCTTCCATCGAAATGACCTTCTGGGTGAAGGGCAGGACTTCTTCCAGGTTGTGGGACACAACGACGATCCCGACTCCTTTTCCATGGATATTTTGAAGCCTTCCGAGCAGTTTGGCCCTGCCTTCGGGGTCCAGGCCGGCAGTGGGTTCGTCCAGCACCAGGTAGGCCGGGTGAAGCGCCAGGATTCCCGCAAGCGCAACCCGGCGTTTCTCCCCCCCGCTCAGGCTGAACGGGGAGCGGTCCAGGATCCCGGCATCAAGGTGTACGAGGGACAGGGCTTCATGAACCCTTTTATCAAGTTCTTCTCCCCGGATCCCGAAGTTTGAAGGACCGAAGGCAACTTCCCTGTATACGGTTTCCTCGAAGAGCTGGTTCTGGGAATGCTGAAAAAGCATGCCTACCTTTCTGCGCACTTCCCGGGTCCGGGCGTCCAGGCCGTCCACGGTTACCCTTCCGTTTTCGGGATGGAGAATCCCGTTGAAATGTTTGATGAGTGTAGATTTCCCGGCTCCTGCGGCTCCTGAGATGACTGCAAATTCTCCTTTTGCAAGCTCCAGGGAGACATTTTCCAGAGCAGGCTTTCCTTTCCGGTTCCCGGAATAGGAATAGCTCAGATTTTCCACCTTGATTCCCATAGCTCCTCCGCAAGGTTTTCTATTGAAGCCAGCCGGGCCCAGTCCAGGGCAAGGCCGCCTGCTTCCAGGCTGTTCAGCAGTTCCACGATTGGGGGCAGTTCCAGGCCGAATCCCCCGAGTTCAGGGGCTTTCATAACGGTTTTTGGATTTCCTTCCCGCACTATTTCCCCCCGGTCCATCACGAGAATCCTGTCGGCTTGCAGGACTTCTTCGAGCCTGTGGGTCACATACACGATGGTTCTGGCTTTTTCCCGCAGTTTCCGGAGGATTTCCCTGACCTGTTCCCTGGACCTTGAGTCCAGCATTGAGGTTATTTCGTCAAAAACAATGCATTCGGATTTCATCGCAAGGACCGAGGCGATAGCCGCACACTGGCTCTGGCCTCCACTAAGGGTTTTCGGGGAATTGTTTTTGTAATTCTCAAGCCCCACCACTTCAAGCGCCCTGTCCACCCTTTCCCGGATTTCTTCCGGGGGCAGGGCAAGGTTTTCGGGTCCAAAAGCCACGTCTTCTTCCAGGGTGGTCCCCACGAACTGGGTGTAGGGGTTCTGGAAGACCATGCCCACGGTCTGCCGGATTTTGAGCATGTTTGAAGGGTCTGCCGTGTCCATTTTATTTATGGATACTTTCCCTTCCGTCGGTTTCAAAAGCCCGTTCAGGTGCCGAACAAGGGTGGACTTTCCCGAGCCGTTTCTGCCAACTATTCCCAGGAATTCCCCTCTTTCTATTTCGAGGTTAATTTTCTTCAAGCCCCGTGTCCCATCAGGGAAGTTGTAGCTCAGATCCTCTATCCTGATCATTGTTTCTGGCTCTTTGCTGTTCTGGTTTCTTGCTTTTTTTGACTTTCTGCTATTTTCGGGTTTTTGCTATTTTCGGTTTTTTGCTGGTTTTAACTATTTGCCGCTTTTCCTGTCCTGCTTACTTTTTCATATCCTGTACCTGGTAGCTATATGGGCGGCAACTGCCAGTTTCAGGAGGTCTCCGGGAATGAATGGAAGTACCCCCAGGGTTATTGCCTGCAGGAGGTCCAGTTTACCGACAAGTGTCAGCTGGGCAACCCCCAGGGCATAGATGATTACGAGCCCTATGCCGATATACAGGGCATTTGATAGATAGTCGGTTTTCCCACTCTTCTCACTCAAGTACCCGATTACAAATGCTGCAAGTATGAAGCCTAATATGTACCCTCCGGTTGGCCCCAGGATCACCCCGAGTCCCGAAGCTCCGCCGGCAAAGACGGGCATCCCTGCAATTCCCAGCAGGGCGTATACCAGCATGCAGAGGGTTCCCCATTTGCTCTTAAGCATGCTCCCTGCCAGAAATACAAAGAGTGTCTGCATGGTAACCGGAACCGGGGATATGAAAAGCGGGATTCTGATGTACGCCCCGGCTGCTGTCATTGCGGCGAAAAGGGACGCAAACACCATTCTTCTAAGTTCCGAAGATTGGGCAACACTTCCTGCTTTGTTTTTCCCTTTCATTCTTTCATCTCTACTGTTTCTCTATCTTTCCTGTTTCTATGTTTTCAAAGTTTAGTCCCGCATCCCGTATTTTTAGCTTCCTCGCCGATTGCGGGCTCAGGGGTCCGAGGGACATGCAGATTTCAAGTCCGGTCCTGCTTTTTATCTGCCCCACGGTATCCAGGATGCTTTCAAGTTCTTCTGGCTTCAGGTGCTTTCCGCTTGTGAATATGGGAAATCTGTGTGTCCCGGCCTTTTCAGCTTATTTTGCATCTTCAAGGAGCCTCCCGGGGCTTAGCAGGGGACATTCCCCGGTTTCCGGACTGTGATGGGTGGACTGGGCACAGAAACTGCAGTTTTCGGGGCAGTCCCGTCCATTGTTAACCTCCAATCGCGAAATGGTTAACGTTACATCCGGGGCTTGATTATTAAAGTTTTCTCCCCACATTATTAAAAAATAGTTTGTGTGCACCTCTTTTTTACCCGGATTTCGGGGGTTTTTCCCTTATCCGAGCGATAATTACATATATATGTTATGACTGCTATAATGCACATCTCGCCTGGAATGCAGTCTCAGCAGAGAACTTTCGTATCTCTGTGTTTCAGGAGTATCGCGGTGGGCGCGTGGCCTAGCCAGGATAGGGCGGCAGCCTCCTAAGCTGTAAATCGGGGGTTCAAATCCCTTCGCGCCCGCCTTACCACTTTCTTTCATCTGTTCTCTTCTCGGTTTTGTTTTATCATTCAGATCCTCGCCCCTGAGCCCTGATTGTAAACAATTTCCGTATATTGTAAGCGGCAGATGAATCGTAAGCTGGTCCGGATATTAATTGAACAAGATATGTTTGATTATTCCGATTATTCTTTGACCAAATCAAATTGGTCTGAATTTAACGGATGATTCCGGACATTTAACGAATGAATTAAAAGTAATGCCAAAAAAGCAATAGAGGAAAATTAACCGTGATCAGAAAAGCCCGGGTAAATGATGTTATTGAGATGAAGCATATCATCTACACTTATGCTAGGGAGGAACTTATGCTTGCCCGCTCCCTGAGCGAACTTTATGAAAATATAAGGGACTTTTATGTCTATGAGATAGACGGTCAGGTCGCAGGCTGCTGTGCGCTTCATGTATTCTGGGAAGATGTGGCAGAAGTCCGTGCTCTTGCCATAAACCCGGATTATACCCGGCAGGGGATAGGCACCGAACTTGTAAGTGCCTGCCTTAAGGAAGCAGAGACACTTGGCATGAAGGAGGTCTTTACCCTTACCTATGTCCCTGAGTTTTTCGAAAGCCTGGGCTTTGAGGTTGTGGACAAAAACCGGCTCCCAAAGAAGGTCTGGGTCGGGTGCCTCAACTGCCCGAAATTCCCTGACTGTGATGAGATTTCCCTTGTTAAACCAATACTTTCGTTATAATCGTTCTTCACTTTCTAAACTTTTCCCAGTTTTCCAAACTTTCCCGGGATTTTCCCCGGGCTGGCTTTCTTTTTAATATGCCTGGGAAACCAGAATTGCTTTCTTCAAAAACCAAAAACTATTTATTTAGGCAGTTTAATTTTTTAGGTTACCCTAATTATCCTCGCTGGACTTCCATACCGGACTTCCGGGCGGGTAGTGGCGGAATGGTGTTATGCACACTGAACGATTGGAAGAATACCTCGAGACGATTTTATACCTCATAATGAAAAACCATGGGCCGGCCAGGACCAAACAAATAGCCGACGAGCTCAACGTTGCTCCTCCAAGTGTGACGGAAATGATAAAGAAACTTTCCTCTATGGGGTTTGTGGAGTATATCCCTTACAAGGGTGTGGAACTGACCTATAAAGGGACTGAAAAGGCCATAAAAATCAAGCGGAAACACCAGGTGCTTGAGACTTTCCTTGCAGATGTCCTCGATTTAGACCGGAAGGTGGCTCACAGGGAAGCCTGTGAACTTGAACACGCAGTTTCGGATCACGTGCTTGAAAAGCTGTACGAATTCCTTGGCAGTCCCGAGTACTGCCCTGACGGGCATCCCATTAACATTGATAAATGTACCCTGGGAGATCAGGAACGTTTCATTCCTCTTGACGAAATGAAAGAAGGAAGTTCCGGGACCGTTGCCCGGGTGACTCTTCCCAGGGAAACAAAGGAGCGCCTCAACTCCCTTGGGATCCTGGCCGGAAAAGAAATCGAAGTCTGGCGCAAGCAGAAGCAGGGGTGCATTTCGGTAATGGCCGTTGGGTCGGAAATTGCCCTGGGCAGAGATGTCGCCAAAAAAATCTTCATAACTCCCACTGGAGGTAAATCCTGACCAGTGTAAAAACCCAACTGAGTACTGTGTATTCGGGATATGCCGGTTTCACTGGAAACCTGGCAGATATGCTAGAAACATATCCTGAATGCCTGAATGCTGGATGCACCTTTTGAATTCCGAAAATACCGGGCCATTGAACCCTTGCCGGGTATACCGGACTTAGCTGTCATATCTCTAAAATAAGGGTCATTAAAGAATACCTGGCACATTCGAAACACATCGGAAATCTCGGAGCATTTGAGACATAATGGAGATTTACTGAAGTCCTACTTGAGACATGGCGGAGACTTACTGGAGACGTACTGGAGACGCAAATATACACCGGAGACGTGATCAAAATTTCATCCTCATGTTGCAGTACCCGTGACAAAGAAAATAAAAAATCTTCTTATGACATGACTCTGGCTTTCGTAGGCAACCCCAGTGTGGGAAAAAGTGTTTTTTTTACCCGGCTTACGGGAGTTGGTGTTGAGGTTTCGAATTATCCCGGCACCACGGTAGAGCTTGCCAGGGGGGTTGTGAAAGGTAAAGGGAGGACAATAGAAGTGGTGGACCTGCCAGGGATTTATTCTCTGGGGGCTTCAAATGAGGATGAAAAAGTCACAAAAGAGTATTTGATCCGGGACCATCCGGACGTGATAATCAACATCCTTGATGCAAGCCGGCTTGCGCGGAACCTCTACCTCACCTTGCAGTTGCTCGAACTTGACATACCCATGGTCATAGCCCTGAACCAGGTCGACCTTGCCGAAGAACTGGGATTCAGGGTCGATACTGCCCAACTCTCGGAAATGCTCGGTCTGCCCGTGGTCCCCACGGTAGCAACCCGGGGGGAGGGGCTTGATGAAGTGGTACTCGTGGCCATGGAGGAAGTCGGGAAGGTCCAGGCCCATCAAAGGGTTGAATACAGCCCCTGGGTCCGGCAGGCCCTAACCGGGCTTGACCTGGCTTTTCCTGATTCTCTTCCTAGTGTGAAGATTGCGGCGCTTTTGAATGATGCGGAGTTTGTCGAACTCTGCTGTATGCCCCCCGAGGCCAATGCTCTGCTGTCCGCAGGACGGAGGCTCAGGCAGAACCTCGAACTTGAACACAGGATCTCTGTCCCGGACACGGTGGCAAGGGACATTTACGGGGAATCCGGGCATATAGTGGACAGGGTGGTCTCCCGGTTTGAGCCTAAAAAAAGTCTGAGGGACCGGGTCGACGGGGTCCTTACCTCTCCAAATTTTGGGATTGCCGTGCTGATCTCGGCTTTGCTTCTCACTTTCCTCCTGGTCTTCAGGATCGGAGGTTTTCTGGAAACCTGGATTGTGGACGATTTATTTGAACCCTACCTGATCGAGCCCGTGGATGCCATGACTCTCGGGATGTCTCCCCTTTTCAGGAACTTGATCCTGTATTCTCTTAGGGGTGTGGAGGCCGGGATCGCAATTGCCATCCCCTACATTGCGGTCTTTTACATCATCCTCTCCGTTTTCGAGGACTCCGGCTACCTTACCCGGGCGGCTTTCCTCCTGGACAACGTGACGCACAAGCTGGGGCTGCATGGAAGGGCAGTTATCCCCCTGGTCCTGGGGTTTGGGTGCAACGTCCCCGCGATCATGGCGGTGCACTCCCTCGGGACCCGGAGAGAGAAGAGGATAGCTTCCCTTCTGATCTCCCTTATCCCCTGTTCCGCGCGGACGGTGATTATCCTCGGGCTGGTTGGGACTTTTGTGGGTTTCTGGCCGGCGGTTTCAATTTACCTTATGGAGGTGGTTATCATTGCCGCCATGGGCTGGATCCTTGCAAAAACGCTCCCAGGAGAACGCAGCGGTTTTATCATGGAAATGGCTCCCCTCCGGAAACCTGAACTTAAATCCACCCTCCAGAAGACCTGGCTTAAAAGCCGGGAATTCATCTACATCGCCTTCCCCTTACTGCTTCTTGGCAGTGCCTTCCTGGGGGTCCTTGATGCTCTCGGCCTGCTCTCTATCTTTCAGGACTTTGTGGAACCAATTTCCGTAGGCTTACTGGGCCTCCCGGCGTTTGCGGCAACAGCGCTGGTTTTCGGAATTCTCCGAAAAGAGATGGCTCTCCAGATCCTTGCCGTGCTTGCAGGCACCGCCAACTTTGCAGAGGTGATGACCCCTCTCCAGATGTACCAGTTTGCGGTAATAACGACCATCTATGTGCCCTGCGTGGCTACGATAGCCGTTTTGAAGCATGAATTGGGATGGAAGGATACCGCGCTGATAGTGACTTTCACCGCTTTACTTGCCCTTGGGATCGGGGTCCTTATCCGTATTTTCGGGCCTGCTTTCCTCTGAGCACCTGGCAGGCAGGAGGAGACGGTTTAAACGGCTTACCTGACTTTTGAATGTGTATCGGGGATGGCGACCTTCCCCCTCCGGGTCGTCGAGAGTGTCGGGGATGGTTCTGTCTTTTTTCATCCTGCACTTCCTGAATTGCATGGGTGCATTAGGTAGAGGTGCATTAATTAGGGGTGCATTAGGTAGAGGTGCATTAATTAGGGGTGCATTAATTAGGGGTGCATTAGGTAGAGGTGCATTAATTAGGGGTGCATGAAGGTCGGAGTGTGGGCATCGGCGAATCTCAGATCTATACGGGGGAAACGGTGAACATCTGTGGCACAATATTTATATACTTATATTTTACTATATTCAATTCAGATCTATTTTTACGTTCACCACAAATTACTTATAGTCCGCAATTCCTGATTACTTCCGATGACCCGAATTACCAATCACTTGCACAAAAACGTGTTTAGTGTTATTATGGATATTTTTGAAATGGATCATTTCCGTGAGCCTGAACCGGAAGAGGTGCAGCTTTTTCTGGAAAGCACGGGTACCCATGGTTCCCTTGTCAATGAAAGTGCCCTGGAAATGGACTGCAGCGAGACCAAAATTCAGTCCTGCGAGAATGTATTATTCGATTCTGATAAAACTTTTACATCCCTTAACTAACACTAAGCTTTTATAATGTTGGACCTCTGTTCTGGAACCCGACCTTTTATTGGAAGTTTTTCGGGTAATTCTGGATTCATTTTTTAGAGTTTTTTCTAATTCTTTCTTTATTATTTCTTCATTTATTTTTTTAACTTCGCAGGCGGGAAGTCCCCTTCCTCGGAGGCTGTAGGCCGACAGGTGG
>CBFCWE010000076.1:0-20261 GCA_965601435.1 uncultured Methanosarcina sp. | reverse complement strand
TTGAGACACTGAAGAAGGAAGGAGTAAATGTCGGCAGGATTTCTGAAATTGCTTCGAGGGCTTCCTCCGGCATGGTTCTTTTCCAGGGACCTAAATCCGGTACCATTGCCAACCCGATTATACCCGTTGACCTGGTTGTTTCCAGAAAGATAATTCCGGAGGTCAAAATGGTTCCTCGTGTTATCGATATGCCTTTTGCAAAGGCTGTTGAGACACTGAAGAAGGAAGGAGTAAATGTCGGCAGGATTTCTGAAATTGCTTCCAGGGTATCTCCTGGTATGGTTCTTTTCCAGGGTCCAAGAGCCGGCTGTATCGCCAATCCTGTTATCCCTGTTGACCTCGTTGTTTCTAAAGCTCCAAAAATTGAAGTTAAAAAAGTTCCCCGGGTTCTCGGGCTTCCGTTTAAAGAGGCAGTTGATGTCCTGGGACGCGAAGGAGTCAATATCGGTAGGATTTCTGAAATTGCTTCCGGGGTATCTCCTGGTATGGTTCTTTTCCAGGGTCCAAGAGCTGGCTGTATCGCTAATCCTGTTATCCCTGTTGACCTCGTTGTTTCCAAAGAGGTCGTTCATGAGGTCAAAAAGGTTCCTCGTGTCGTCGGTATGCCTTTTGAAGAGGCGGTTGCTACTCTGGAATCCGGGGGTGTAGGTGTCGGCAATGTTTCCAGGATTTCGTCGAGAGTTTCTCCCGGTGTGGTTCTTTTCCAGAGCCCTAAATCCGGCTGCATTGCTAACCCTGTGATTCCTGTTGACCTTGTTGTTTCTAAAGCTCCAAAAATTGAGGTTAAAAAGGTCCCGCGAGTCATGGGGCTTCCGTTTGAAGGGGCAGTTGAGACTCTAACCGGGAAAGGCATAAAAGTCGGGAAAATTTCTGAGATTTCTTCCCGGGCTTCTCCCGGTATGGTGCTCCACCAGGGGCCCAGAGCAGGCTGCATAGCCAACCCGGTAATTCCCGTTGACCTTGTTGTTTCCAAACAGCCTCATGTGCCGGAACCGTCCCCGGTCCAGAAGCCGGAAGTTTCACCTGAAGTCTCCGAATCTTTGAAGGCGGAAGTCAAAGAGGTTCCCATGGTTGTCAACATGCACCTTGACGAGGCGACAGAGGTCCTGAAACGGGAAGGGTTTAACGTAGGAAATATTCTGGAAACTGCTTCCCGGTTTTCTCCAGGTACGGTGCTCAGTCAGAACCCTAAAAACGGATGTTTCGCTCTCCCGGAGCTGTCCGTTGACCTGGTGGTTTCTAAAAAGCAGTCCAGACTGAATCTTCGCAGGCTTGCCAGGTTGAGGCGCTGAAGGTTTTTGTCTCCGGATTACTTTTTTTCCGGATTACTTTTCCTCAGGGATTTTGTGTTTCCGGGGTTTTTTGGCCTGACTCTGGAAGCTCATTCAATCAGGTCCCTACCTTTTCTTTTTTGAGGGGTTTCCCGGTTTCAATTTGATTTTCCGCTCTGATACTCTGCAATTCCTGTTATTTTATATTTTAAACCTTTTTCATTTTTATGTTTTGATTTCTGTTATTTTATTTTTTAAATATGATTTGTTTTCATCTCTCCATTTATTATGTATTTTTCCGTAATATCACCCGGATGAGTTAGAATGTGTGCAGTAAAATCGCGTTTTAGTGCCTTATCACTCAATTTTCATCGGAGTTCTCTTTTATAAAAATCTTTATCATGCATTATCATTTCTTATTTTTATAACTTATTTTTTGAACAAAGTTTTTATAAACAATAAAGTGCTATTTAGTACCATCCTTTGAATTTTAATTATAAAGGGGAATAGAAAATGGTAAGCGTTGGTCAGGAATTGCTGAATGTCCCGTTTGGGGATATGATTAAAGAGATGGCTCTTGCAATTGCAGAAGGGCAGATGGCACTCGACATGAACTCCGTACAGGTCGCACAGGCCCTGGCGGCAACTGAGCTGGATACCGGCAGTGTTGTGATGTATGTCGAGGAAACCGTGGACGAAGACGGGAACGTGACTGCTACGAACGTGGTCACGAACGACAGCCCCATGTCTCTGTTGACTTATGGGCTTGAACCCCGTTTCTATGAGTTCACCGAGTCCGTAATCGAAGTGAAGATGGCAATCACGATGATGAGGGAACGCTCTCTTGAGCTTAAGTATGGTAGTGAATTCAAGTTCACGAACCAGTCGAAGATCAAGGGCAGCTACAAGTCCGGCGGGCTTGCAGGGCTTCTCTTCGGCAAGGCAAAGGTGAGCGCTGAAAACACGACGACGGTTGCTTACACTTCCACTTTCAATGCAAAGTACAACTCCAAATATTCCTTCAAGGAAGAAGGCACAAGCCTGCTCAGGACAACCCTGAAACCCGTTCCGGCACCCGATAGGGCCATACCAAAGGTAACGGTTAAAGAAAGCGGCGGATCCAGCTGATCCCTGCCCTCACGACTCTCTCAGCTCTCCGGGGGCTGTTGAAGGCTTTCCGGAGGGTTGGGGGCATCAACGGTACGGCTGTCCATTGAGGTCCGGCTGTGCCTGTACACTTTTTTGCAATAATCTTTTTAAGGAGTTGTTGATTTGGCTAAAAATGGGGAAGAGATCGAGGAAGTGCTGATAACTCCTCTATCAAAGCTTTTAGGGGAAGTCGGGCGCTCCGTAGCCGAGACCCAGTGGACCCTTGACCGGAACTCCATCAGGACCCAGCTCGAAATAGAGGCTGACGAGGTAATGAATGAGTTTGATGTCCAGGCTCCCTGGTACCACATCCCGGAAGTTGACCTTGAGCTTAAGATGTCGCTTACGGTGAAGCTCGAGGAAGAACGTGACTCCAAAAATGTGGTTCGGGGCTACAAGCCTGTCCTGAATGCGGCGCCTCTTAACGCTTCGTATAACTCACTGTACAGCTACAATGTGCAGGGTTCGAGCTGCATCAAGGCCAAAATAGTGTCCATCCCGGCTTCTTCAAAGGTCAGGGAGGAGTAAGGTCCTTTCAGGAGGAATGGAATGGAGAATATTAAGGAGCTCAGGAACAACCTGGAAACATTCAGAAGAAAGGGGGTAATTGACAGCAGAAGTTATACGGTCATGTTGAATAACCTCAAAGGGCTGGAGTCAGGGTTCGAATCCGTGGAAAAGGCATCTTCGGTCTATAAGGAAAGTTCGGAAAGCTTGCTGAAGGAAAAAATTCTCCTGGTGCAGGAAAAAGATGCCCTGTCAATCCAGGTGGCAAAACTTTCCAGGGAGAAGTTGGAACTCGAATCAAGGATTTCGGTGCTCCAGAAGACCCGGCCTGCCTTATCACCTACAAACCTCGTGAGCACTTTCAAAACTTCGCTTGAAGAAATGGACCAGGGGCTTAAAAAGGCACCTTCCGGGACAAAGTACAGTGTCAGCAGTATGAACGTGACCCTGAAGACCAATCTTGCCCTCGAGGGGGAAGAACTAAGGTTCCAGATGCCCAAAGCCGATGACATCATCAGTCCGGAAAATCTCAGCACCATAGAGTTCTCCGTAAAGGCGCTTCCCCAAAAAGCGGGCATAGCTTCTTACGGGGAAGTCCCGGACCTTGTCGGGCTCTCAAAAGAAGCCGCCGAAGACAAACTCCTGGAAGCAGGTTTCAAGCCTGGGGAACTCCTGGAAAAGGACAGCAGTGCCCCGGAGGGTGCGGTCATATCCCAGATTCCTTCCGGTGGTTCTCTGGCCGAACCCGGGGCTGCAGTGGACCTCATTATCTCCCGAATCTCTTCTATGAAGGTTCCGAACCTGCTAGGGCTTGACCTTGAAAGCGCAAAGCAGGTCCTGGAAAAGTTCAAGCTTAAGCTCGGCGGGGTCAGGGAACAGCCCTCGGATACAAAACCCGGGATCATCCTTGCCCAGAGCTTGAAACCGGGCTCGGAAGCCGAAGTGGATTCCAAAATCTTTCTGATGGTCTCGGCCAAAAGGAAAAAAGAAGCGCCTGAGGACGTTCTATCTGACAGGCTGAAGCGGCCTCAGATAACTCCCCTGAAAGTTCCCGCCGAGACCCCAGTTAAGGTTTCAACCGAAGCCCCTGCTAAGGTCTCACCAGCTCCGAAATCCGAGGTCAGAACAGTCCCCCGGGTCACTGGAATGCCTTTTGAAAAAGCCGCTGAAATCCTGAAAAAGGAAGGTGTAAACATCGGCAAGGTTTCGGAGATCGTTTCCCGGGTTTCTCCCGGATCAGTGCTCAACCAGAGCCCCAGGGCTGGTTCTATCGCCAACCCGCAGATCCCTGTTGACCTTGTGGTTGCTAAGTCTGCACCGGTGCGTGAACCCGAACCAACCGAGGTTAAAAAGGTTCCCCGGGTTGTTGGCATTCCTCTTGAAAAGGCTACTGTGACTCTGGAACGGGAGGGTATAAGAGTTGGGAGGGTTTCCAAAATTTATTCCCGTGTAGCTCCCGGAACAGTGCTCAACCAGAGTCCTAGAGCCGGTTCTATTGCCAACCCTCGAATTCCTGTCGATCTTTCGGTTTCGAAAGAGAGGCCTGACCCGAACCTCCGCGTATCAAGCATAAGCAGCAGGATAAGGCGCTGAAAATTACTGGGTTCTGAAAAGCATTGATTTTCAGGTTTTTGCCTATGTCTGTAGAATCCCACATGATCAGGATTTCGGATTCCGCCAGTCAGCCTCAGATTCAGGAGATCCTGAAAACGGTTCTCGGGGTTGGCGGGCGGATCGAAATGATCTCCGGAAAGGTTCTGATTGCGAGCTTCGATAGCGCATACGCTGAAGCAATAAAGAGAAAGAAAGGTGTGGCACTTGTAGGCGGGGTCAATTTCAGGGGGCGAAACGTTCCTAAAATCGTTAAGCGGGTTTCCAGAAAGGGACAGCCGGACTCCTAAGCTTTTCCGAGGGGTCCTGGTTTTCCTTTTCTTTTGTATTTTTTCCTGCAATATGTGGTCCTATATAATACTATGCTGCATTCTACTCGAATCATTCTGGTCGAATTACATTTGTTCCTTTTTTTGGTTGACTTCTTTAGGCTGAATTATAGTTGTTTGTGGTTGTATGTGGTTATATTTTTGTGTTCTAATTCTTTTGATCAAGTTCGATCCGGGTCTGACGTCTCCTGTCCTTTTCACTTTGCAACCGGGTTGAAAATTATTTTATGTTTGTCACGATGGTTGCTGATTATTTTTCCTTATCTATTCGTTTTTCTGCAAAGGATTTATATACAAGATGTGATATCTAAGGGCAAAGTACATCCGACATGTGATGTTTCAGGCACTTCGGGTGCTTGAAATCAGTGTTTAACTGATCAATGTGATGCTTTAACACTTATATCCCGGATACGTCCGGGGGATACGAGTCACCTGCTGTTGATTCTGCTGGGTGCTCGGCAGTGAAGATAATCCAGTGAGAAACGTCGGATCAACATGAGTGTCAAAGGGCCAATGCTTTGAAACGCCCGCTTTTGGCGCCTTAATGGCGCCCAAAATCGCACGAAAATGTTTATGTTTTCGGTGAGTCGCGTTTAGTAGAGACTGAAATGTTTCAATTCAGGGCTCAAATCACCTGGATTTGGGTCTGTCAGGGAATTATATGCAGTTCTCCCATCAATGCTGCCTTCTGAAGTAGCTGGCAGGAGGAGAATTGGAACTATCAGATGCCTGAAGGGATAAGGTGCCAAAGGGCGTATAGCTCTGGCCTGCTCGAGGCTTTCTGGCCAGGCAGGTCTGGAAAATAATTCTCTGACAGCGTTTGGAAATAATCCGGGACTTATGATTTTGTCACTCAGGTTGTGCCGACCGGAGGGACTGGCATTTCTATTAAAACATAACGGAGTAGAAATATGGCAAATGTACACCGACCAAATCGAGGTTCTCTCGCATTCAGCCCACGTAAAAGGGCCAAGAGCCACATCCCAAGGTTCAGGTCATGGCCGGAAGCCACAGGTGAACCAAGGCTACAGGGCTTTGCCGGCTACAAGGTGGGTATGACCCACGTTATCATGGTTGATGACGTAAAGAACAGTTTGACTGAAGGTATGGAAATCTCCGTTCCTGTAACTGTTCTCGAAACTCCTGCCATCAGGGTGGCCGCCATCAGGGCTTACGGTAATGACAGCTTTGGTGAAATCGCAATTGCGGAAGCCTGGACTTCGGAACTTGACCCTGAACTTGAAAGGCGGATGCCAATGCCTGATACGGGAAACAGCGATGAATCCCTTGAAAAAATCAGCAAGCTGATCGAAGAAGGCAAGGTTTCCGACATCAGGGCCATCACCTACACTCTTCCAAAGAGCCTGACCGGTGTCCCCAAAAAGAAGCCGGACGTCATGGAAACGGGAATCACCGCAAAGGACCTTCCCACCAAGTTCGAGTTTGGAAAGTCTATTCTGGGTACTCTTGTAAGCGTTACCGATGTGTTCCGGAACGGGACCCTTATTGATACGGCTGCGATTACAACAGGAAAGGGAACTCAGGGTCCTGTAAAGCGCTGGGGCATCCAGTTGCAGAAAAATAAGCACTCCCGTCAGGGCAGTCTCCGGCAAGTCGGGACCCTCGGACCTTTCAATCCGTCCCGCGTCTCCTGGCGCGTACCACAGATGGGTCAGATGGGTTACCACCAGAGGACCGAGTTCAACAAGCGCATCCTGAAGATCGGAACCGACGGCGATGAAGTAACTCCCGAAGGCGGTTTTATTAACTACGGGCTGATCCGCGGGGACTATGTGCTTATCAAGGGCAGCGTGCCCGGGCCTTCCAAGAGGCTGATCAGGTTAAGAGACCCTGTCAGGGCAAAGAAAACCGGCCTCAGCGAACCTCAGATCCTTCACATTAGCAGGGAGTCCAAGCAGGGGTGATGTAATATGGCTACAGCAAAAACCATAGATCTTTCAGGTAACGTTGTCAGGGAAGTTGAACTCCCTGCCGTGTTCGATGTGGACTATCGTCCTGACCTGATCAAGAAAGCTGTGCTCGCAGCACAGGCAAACAGGCTTCAACCCTACGGTCCCCGTCTCTACTCAGGGATGGACACCTCTGCAAGGTCCTGGGGGTCCGGACGAGGCGTCGCGCAGATCCCGAGGCTTACCAACGGTAGCAGGGCTGCAAGAGTCCCGCAGGCAAAGGGCGGAAGGCGGGCACACCCACCAAAACCCGAAGCAGACAGGACAGAGAAAGTTAACACCAAGGAACGCCGCTATGCAATCCGCTCTGCAATCGCAGCAACCCGGGACCCGACTCTTGTGAGCCTGAGAGGGCACATTTACGAGGCCGAACTTCCAATCGTTGCGGACAGTGCTCTTGAAAGCCTTGAAAAGACAAAGCAGGTTATAGATTTCCTTGAAGCTGCAGGTGTCTACGGAGATGTTCTCAGGGCAAAGACCGGAAGACACATCCGGGCAGGCCGCGGGAAGCTCAGAGGCAGGAAATACAAGCACAAAAAGAGTCTCCTGATCGTAGCAGGGGAAAATGCTCCTATCCTCAAGGCAGCAAGAAACCTCTCGGGAGTGGACACCGTCACAGTGGATGCACTGAACGCTGAAATGCTCGCACCCGGTACGCATGCAGGGCGCCTTACGATCTGGACCGAATCCGCAATTCAAAAACTGGAGGGCGCATTCCAATGAATTCCGTCAAATATCCTTTTGTCACAGAAAAAGCGATGATGCTGCTGGACTATAATAAGCTCCAGTTTATCGTGGACACAAGGTCAAACAAGTACCAGATCAAAGAGGAAGTTGAAAAGCTGTACGGGTTCAAAGTGAATTCCGTGCGGACCATGACCACCATGAAGGGTATGAAAAAAGCAATCCTGACCTTTGAGGGGACCGAAGCGGCCCACGAGATTGCTACCCGAATAGGACTTATTTGAGGTGTGATGTATGGGTAAACGGCTTATATCACAGAACAGGGGTAGAGGCACTCCAACCTACAGAGCTCCTTCTCATAAATTCAAAGCAGAGCTGAGGCACCCTCGCGTGGATGAAAACACCATCCTTGAAGGGGAAGTAATCAGGATCGAACACGACCCTGCCCGTTCAGCTCCCATCGCAAGAGTAGCCTTTGAAAACGGGGAAGAACTCTTCCTTCTGGCTTCTGAAGGCATTTCCGTTGGGACAACGGTTCTCTGCGGAGACGACGTCGAGATCAAACCCGGTAACATCGTTTCCATAGGAAACGTGCCGGAAGGTTTCCTCGTCTGCAATATCGAATCCAAACCTAATGACGGAGGCAAGTTCGTCCGTTCCTCCGGAGTGTACGCAACGGTTGTAACCCACGAAGAAACCAGAACAGCTGTTTCAATGCCTTCCGGAAACATCAAGTGGCTGAACCCCAAGTGCCGGGCAACTATCGGAATTGTTGCCGGTGGCGGCAGGGTGGACAGACCCTGGCTCAAGGCAGGGAAAAAGTACCACAAGATGAAGACAAGAGCTGCAAAATATCCCAGGGTATCTGGAGTTGCCATGAACCCGGTTGACCACCCGTATGGTGGGGGTAACCGTAAGCATCCGACTAGACCGACCACTGTGAGCAGAAACGCCCCGCCTGGACAAAAGGTTGGGTTGATTGCAGCAAGAAGGACCGGAAAGAAGCGCTGAACAAGGGGTATTCATTATGGCAAGAAAAGTAGCATCAAGGTTACCGAAAAGAAAGGGTGAGTACACTTATCGCGGCAAGACCATTGCAGAACTTCAGAAGCTGAGTGTTGAAGAGTTTGCAAAGCTTCTGCCCTCCAGGGAACGCCGGAGCATTAAGCGCGGGTTTACCGACGGGCAGAAGAAGGTCTTGCACGAGTTCAAGGAAGGAAAGAATGTCAAGACTCACTACAGAAACATGATCATCTTTCCGGAAATGATCGGTACAACGGTCGAAATCTACAACGGGAAAGAATTCGTAAGTGTGGAGTTCCAGCCTGAAATGGTCGGACACCGCTTTGGAGAGTTCGCACCCACCCGGCCAAGGGTTTCCCACGGCAGTGCAGGTGTCGGTGCAACCCGTTCAAGCAGGTTCGTTCCGCTGAAGTGAGGTGAAAGGGATGGCAAAAATTAAGTATTCAGTCGAGATGGACCCTGAAAGAACCTCCAAGGCAATGGGCTCCGAACTTCACATTTCTCCTAAGAAATCCCGAGAAATCTGTTGCAAGATCAAGGGCATGAAAACCGCTGAGGCAAGAAAGTTCCTCGAGGATGTCATCGCCCTGAAACAGGCCGTACCCTTTAAAAGGCACCATGACGGAGCCGGACACAGGAAAGGGCCTATGGCAGCAGGCAGGTATCCGGTCAATGCTTCCAAAGAATTCTTAAAGATCATCAAGAACGCAGAGAGCAACGCCGAATACAAAGGCCTCGAACCCAGTCAGATGTACATTGCCCACACAGTCGTGCAGCGCGGCAGGGTGATCCACGGGATCATTCCGAGAGCCAGGGGCCGGGCCACTCCCAAAAACACAGATACTGTAAACATTGAGATGGTTCTTTCCGAGGTGCGCTAAATGGCAGTTGAGAAAAAGTTCGTCAATGATGGGTATGTTAAGGCCTCCATGGATGAGTATTTCGCTAAACAGCTCAGCAGGGCCGGATACGGTGGCATGGAGCTGAACAGGACCCCCATGGGTACCCAGATCGTTATCTACTCCGAAAAGCCGGGGATGGTAATTGGGAAGGCTGGAAAGGTTATCCGGAAACTTACCCGGGATGTCGGGATCAAGTATAATCTGGAAAACCCGCAGATAGATGCTCAGGAAGTCAAAAGACCGGAACTGAATGCCCAGATGATGGCATCCCGGCTTGCATCTTCCATTGAGAGAGGTTGGTACTTCCGGAAGGCCGGGCACAACACCATCAGGGCTGTTATGAGCGCAGGAGCTCTCGGCTGTGAAATCGTGATCTCCGGTAAGCTCACAGGTTCCAGGTCAAGAGTCGAAAAGTTCGTTGACGGCTACGTTAAACACTCCGGTAAACCTGCCGAAGAGCTGGTGGACGAAGGCTTTGCCGTGGCAGTCAAGAAACTCGGGACCCTGGGTTGCAAAGTCCGGATCATCCATCCGGATGTTGTGCTCCCTGACTCCTACAGGGTTAAGGACTCAAGTGAAATCCCTGAGGAAGCTCCTGAAGTGAAAGTGGCTGAAAAAGAAGAAGTGCCTGTGAAAGCCGAAGCAGCTCCCGCAAAAGTCGAAAAGGTTGTTGAAGAAGTAGCTGAAGTTGCAGAACCGGAACTTGTTGAAGAGGCAACCGAACCCGAAGCAACCGAACCCGAAGCAACCGTAACTGAGGAAGCCAAGCCTGAGATGCCCGCAGAGGGCGAAGAGGGCGAGGAAAGCGAACTCATTTACGTTGAAGGTTCGGACGAGGTCCGCAGGCAGGTCAACGGCGTCTGGCAGCACAAGCATGAAAGCTATGACTACTGGCATCCAATGGCACGTGTGCACAAGGAGGCTAAGGAATAATGGCAATTCTGAGGACCAAAGACATCCGGACCATGACAGTCGAAGAAAGGGCTGACGAGCTGGAAAATCTTAACAATGAACTGGTCAGGGAACGCGCCCTCACCTCTGCCGGCGGAGCCCCGGATAACCCGGGCAGGATCGGGGAAATCAGAAGGACGATTGCCCGGATAAAGACTATCCAGCATGAGTTAAATGATATCTGATGTGGAAATACTGCCTTCTACTCTTCCTTATCACGAATTGATAGGGCTTGAAGTTAAGGTAATTCATTCCACTAATCTAGCAATGATAGGAACCCGGGGACGGGTAATTGACGAAACGAAAAATATGTTTATCGTGGAAGATTCGAAGTCCCGGGAACTGAATATCCCAAAGGCGGATTCGGATTTTATCTTCCGGATCCCTGCCGAGCTCTCAGAAAAAGGCCGCAGATCCGATACATTCGTCAAAATTCAGGGAAACCTGTTGCTCTCACAACCCGAAAATCGGATCAAGAACATTAAGAAGTTACGCAAATGGGGCTAAACTCATGGCAAGAGACATTGGATTAAACATACCGGCGCCATCAGAGGAATGTGACGATTTATACTGTCCCTTCCACGGAACACTCCCGGTTCGAGGCCAGATCCTTGTGGGAACCGTGGTCAGCAGCAAGATGGACAATACGGTAGTTATTGAAAGGCAGCATATGAAAATGGTGCCGAAATACCAGAGATACGAAAAGAGACGCTCGAAGATTCACGCACACAATCCGCCTTGCGTTGGTGCAAAAATTGGTGACATCGTCACTATTGCGGAATGCAGGCCAATCAGCAAGACAAAATCATTTGTGGTCGTCAAAGCGGAGGTCCCCCAATGAGAGGGATTCGCTCAAACATCCCAAGAGCCCTGAATGCCGGGGCCAAGGTTCCCTGTGTAGACAACACCGGGGCCAAGGTTGTTGAGATCATATCCGTTAAGAAATACCGCGGAGTCAAGAACAGGATGCCCTGTGCAGGAATCGGCGACATGTGCGTTGTGTCCGTGAAGAAAGGCACACCCGAAATGAGGAGGCAGATCCTCCTTGCCGTGGTGATTCGCCAGAAGCAGGAGTTCCGTCGGCCTGATGGTCTGCACGTTTCTTTCGAGGACAACGCCATGGTGATCACGGACGAAAGTGGTATCCCGAAAGGGACCGATATCAAGGGTCCGGTTGCCAGGGAAGCAGCTGAAAGGTTCCCGAAAATCGGGACAACCGCATCCATAATTGTCTGAGGTGGTGAGGATGGTTTCAAAACTGCCAAGAAAGCAGAGAAAGTCAAGGTACAATGCCCCTCTCCACAAGAGACATAGTTTTATGGGTGCAAGGCTCAGCGATGAACTTACAAAACAGTATGGCACAAGAAGTGCCGCAGTCGTCACCGGCGACACCGTGAAAGTCATGCGCGGGGATTTCAAAGGAAAGGAAGGAAAAGTCCAGTCCGTATCCCTGAAGGATGGAACGATTTCAGTTGACGGTGTCATTTCCACAAAGGTGGATGGTACCGAAGTCTCAAGGCCGATCTATCCCTCCAACGTACTGATCACGAAGCTGGAAATGGACGATCCGCGGAGAGTATCGAGCATAAAGAAGTGAGGCAGGTGATTTTGTGACACACCAGAAAAGATTATCCATTCCAAAAAGCTGGAAGGTTGGAAAGAAAGCCAACAAGTGGGTTACCGCCACCCGCCCGGGACCCCACAGCAAGGCACGCAGTCTTCCTCTTGGAGTCATTATCCGGGACGTACTTAAGCTTGCGGATAACCGCAAGGAAGGTAAAAGGATTCTTGCTGAAGGCAAGATCCTGGTAGACGGGATCCCCAGAAAGGAACTTAAGTTTCCGGTAGGGCTCTTTGACGTTATTTCAATCCCGCTCATGAACGAGGCATTTAGGGTTCTCCAGGACGAAAAGGGACGCCTCATCCTCCAAAAACTGAGCGAGACTACTGTAAACAAGCTGTGCAGAATCGACAACAAGACCACCCTCAAGGGAGGTAAGTTGCAGCTTAATCTCAGCGACGGGACCAACATCTTCGGGCCTAACGAGTACAGGACCAAGGACTCTCTTATTCTGTCCATTCCTGGAAAGCAGGTCGTAAAACGTCTGGAGTACAAGGTTGGAAACCTGGCAATGATTGTAGGTGGCCAGCACTCCGGGGAAATCGGAACGATTAAGGAGATCCGGGAAGTCAAGAGTTCCAGGCACAACACGGTTACAATTTCCGGAGATACGGACTTTGACACCATTGAAGATTATGTTATTGTAATCGGTGAGGACAAGCCTGAGATCCGCCTCGGTGGTGAGATCAGTGACTAATCCCATGCGCACTCCAATGGTCGAGAAAGTTATCGTCCATATGGGCGTAGGAGAAAGCGGGCAGCACCTTGTGGACGCCGAAAACATTCTCGGGGCCATTACCGGTCAGGGAGTCGTGCGGTGTCATGCCAAAAAGACCCTTCCTGCTTTCGGGATCAAGAAAAATGAGCCCATTGGCTGTAAAGTAACTCTCAGGGACCAGAATGCCCAGGGGTTCCTTGAAACTGCTTTCGAGATCGTTGAGAAGTCCCTGAACAGGTACCAGTTCGATTCCCTCGGAAACGTTTCCTTCGGGATTGAGGAACACACCGATTTTCCGGGAATGAGATATGACCCGAACATCGGGGTTTTCGGAATGGACGTGACTGTTGTGCTCAAGCGCCCGGGAGAAAGGATTAACAAGAGAAGAATCGCAAAGCGGAAGATTCCGACATCCCACAGAGTTACTGTGGATGATGCGATTGTTTTCCTGAACGAAAGTTATGGTGTGGAGGTCGTGTAATATGGTACAGACCAAGAAGATTTTCGGAAGAGGTGCAAACGAGTGCAAACGGTGTGGCAGAAAGCAGGGCCTTGTCCGTAAGTACGGGATCTACCTCTGCAGGCACTGTTTCAGGGAGATGGCCCACGACATGGGCTTCGAGAAGTATTCATGAGGTGATGAAACATGGTATTACTTGATCCTCTTGCAAACGCCCTTACCACAATCAAGAATGCGGAAGCTGTTGGAAAGAGTTCCTGCGTTGTCAGGCCTGCTTCCAAGACCATCGGCAATGTGCTGAAGGTTATGCAGGACATGGGCTACATTGGGGAGTTTGAGTTTGTTGATGACGGAAAGGCCGGGGTCTATGATGTAACCCTTGCCGGGAAAATCAACAAATGCGGTGCAATCAAGCCGCGGTATTCCGTTGGTACTGACAATTTTGAGCGCTGGGAAAAGCAGTTCCTTCCGGCAAAGAACTTCGGGGCGCTTATCGTAACCACCTCAAACGGGGTTATGTCCCAGCACGATGCCCGTGAGAAAAATATCGGCGGGCAGCTCCTGGCTTATGTATACTGATCGGGGAGAGATCTAAAGATGGTAAAGGAAACCGCAAAAAGAATCGCCATTCCCGAGGAAGTTACAATAGCTTGCTCCCAGAATGTCTTTACCACCACGGGCCCTAAAGGGTCCGTTGAAAGAAGACTCTGGTATCCTGGGATTAACATTGAAATCAATGACGGCGAACTTATCGTGGACGCTGTATCTCCCCGGAGAAAGGAAAGAGCCATGGTAGGGACATTTACCTCTCATATTAAAAATATGATTAAGGGTGTAACCGAGGGCTTTGAGTACAGGATGACTATCGTGTACTCTCACTTTCCTATGCAGGTCAAGGTCGAAGGCAGTCAGTTTGTTGTTGGTAACTTCCTTGGAGAGAAGAAGCCCAGGACATCAAGGGTCCTCGGCGAGACCAAGGTGAAGGTTAGTGGAAATGAAGTAATTGTTTCCGGAATCAGCAAGGAAGATGTCGGGCAAACTGCCGCAAACATCGAGCAGGTTACCAAGATCAAACGGTTCGATCCCAGGGTTTTCCAGGATGGAATCTACATTGTTGATAAGGCCTGAAGGTGGTCATGATGGCAGAAGAAATCAAAGAAAATGAAGTTACTCCAGTTTCCACCCTGGATATGGACCCTGAATCCAAGCGTTTATTCAATGTTAGGAAGGTCCAGAAAGGGAAGAAACCCCAGTTTAAGAGGACCTGCAGCCACAAGTTCAAGAGGCTTGACTCTAACTGGAGGCGTCCTAGAGGTCTTCAGGGTAAGCAGCGCAGAAAATACCTCGGAAAAGGTGCCGTTGCCCAGGTAGGGTTCGGAAGTCCGATCGCTGTAAAGGGCCTGCACCCTTCCGGGTACGCGGATGTGCTGGTTTATACCGTAGCAGACCTCGAGCTTGTTGATCCCTCTTACGAGGCCATCAGAATTGCAAGTAAGGTTGGCTCTAAAAAGAAAGCCATGATCCTGGCAAAGGCTGAGGAACTCAGTATCAAGGTGCTGAACCCTGGTAGAGGTGAGTAAAGATGTCAAACCTTTCCAACCAGAGAAAACTTGCTTCCAAGGTTCTTGGCTGTGGGCTTGATAGGGTCTGGTTTGACCCTGAAGCCTCCGAAGAGATCGCCTCAGCAATCACAAGGGAAGACCTCCGTGGGCTCATCGAGAAAGGCACGATTAAAGCAAAGCCTATCAGAGGAGTCAGTCGTGGAAGAGCCAGAGTCGTTGATGAAAAGCGCAAATACGGGCACCGCAAAGGGCACGGTTCGCGCAAGGGTAAGAAAGGGGCTCGCAACTCGAGAAAAGAGCAGTGGGTCAAAAAGATCCGGGCTCTTCGGAGAAGACTTAAGGAACTGCGTGATGACGAGTCTCTCGACAAGTCTGTGTATTGCAGGCTCTACAGGAAGGCAAAAGGCGGCGAATACAGGAGTGTTGCCCACCTTGAGTCCCACCTTGAAGCCGAAAAATTGATAGTTAAAGAAAATTAAGAAGTCGGAGGGGCTTATAATGGCTACAGGACCAAGATATAAGGTTCCTTTTAGAAGAAGAAGGGAAGGTCGCACCAATTACCACCTGCGTCTCAAACTCCTGCTCTCCGGGCAGGACCGCGTGGTCGTCAGGAAGAGTGCGAGAAACATGCAAATTCAGTTGATAGCTCCAACCCTCGAAGGGGACATAACTCATTCCACAGCCGTTTCAAGTGAACTTGCAAAGTATGGCTATACAGGGCCTACAGGGAACACAACGGCTGCATACCTTACAGGGCTTTTATTCGGGCTCAAGAGTGTGCAGAATGGTTATGAAGGTGGCGTGCTCGACATCGGGCTCCAGGCTTCCTCTGCAGGTTCCAGAGTCTATGCTGCCCTTAAGGGTGTTGTGGATGCCGGGTTCGAAGTCCCCTGCAACTCTGACATTTTCCCATCCGAGGAAAGGATTCGGGGAGAGCATGTTGCAGCGTACAGGGAAGAGAGCTCAGACCTGCCAGAGCAGTTTGAAGCAACCAAAGAGAAAATCTTTGCTGAGTTTAGTTAAGGTGATTAGATGGCATACGAGGACGAATGGGTTCCTAAAACCAGACTTGGAAAATTAGTTGTCGAAGGGCAGGTTGCTTCTATGGAAGAAGCAATCAGGTCCGGACTTCCGATCAGGGAACCCCAGATTATTGATATGCTGCTTCCGAACCTGGAAGACGAGGTGCTTGACATCAACATGGTCCAGAGGATGACTGACTCTGGGCGCCGTGTTAAGTTCAGGGCAACCGTAATTGTCGGGAACGGAGACGGATATGTAGGGCTCGGGCAGGCAAAGGATGTGCAGGTAGGACCTGCCATCCGCAAGGCAATAGATGCTGCAAAGCTCAACATTACCTATATCCGCAGAGGTTGCGGGTCCTGGGAATGTGCCTGCGGGCTGCCACATACCGTGCCTTACGAGGTCAGCGGAAAAGCCGGCAGTGTGACTGTTACCCTGATCCCGGCCCCGAGAGGGCTCGGAATTGCTGCAGGGAACACGGCTACCAAGGTACTGGAAAAGGCTGGAATCAAGGATGTCTGGACCAAGACCTTCGGGACGACCCGGACGACTCTTAACTTCGCAAAGGCTACTTTTGACGCTCTGGCCAAGGTCAACGTTATGAGGCTGCCTGCAAAATACAGTAAGGAGGAAGCCTGAAATGTATGCAATTGTGAGGTTGAGAGGCCCGGTTAATGTCCGCTATACAATCGAGGATACCCTGAAGATGCTTCGTCTTCATAGGGTCAACCACTGTGTGATCGTGCCCGATAACCCTCATTACAAGGGTATGATCCAGAAGGTTAAGGACTACGTTGCATACGGGAAGATCGATGCAGAAATGCTTGCTGGAATCCTTGAGAACCGCGGAAGACTCGAGGGCGGAGCCCGCCTGACCGAGGAATACGTGAAGGAAAACACCGAGTATGATTCCATTGAGGCCTTTGCCGGAGCAGTAATCGAAGAAAAGGCCAGCCTTAATGATATCCCCAATTTGAAGCCTGTTTTCAGGCTGCATCCTCCCCGTAAAGGGCACAGGGGTATCAAAAGGTCTGTGCAGCAGGGTGGCGCTCTCGGAAATCACGGGGAAGATATCACCGTGCTCCTGCACAAGATGAGATAAGGTGGTTGGAATGAACACAAAGAAGTTTAGAGGATCCCGGACCTGCGGAGGCGGCACCACAAAGAATAGGCGTGGAGCCGGAAACCGCGGAGGCCGCGGGAAAGCCGGTGGATGTAAACACCATTTCGTAAGGGCTATCCAGCGGGGGTACAGCTACGGTAAGCATGGCTTCAAGCGCCCTGCTGAAGTGCTCAAGGATGTTTCCATTGTGAATGTGGGCGAACTTGATGAACTTGCTTCCTATCTTGTTGAAGAAGGACTTGCAGAAATCAAGGACGGAACGTACCACATCAACCTTGAAACTCTCGGAATCGAGAAGGTACTTGGAAGTGGACATGTAACCAGGAGCCTGGCGGTTACTTCCGATGAATTCTCAGCGACTGCTCGCGAAAAAATAGAAAACGCAGGCGGTAGCTGTATCGATGCCGAATAAGTAATGTCATACTGACATTACTTATCCATTCTTTTTAACAGTTACTTTTTCATATAAGATATGCCATATAGCAAATGTCTTTTACGAAAGTTATTTGTTAAGTTCGTATGAGATGTGCCATATAGCAAGTTTTTTATACGAATATTCAATAAATGCAAATCAGAAACCTCATACTGTTAAAATAATTGTACTTTCTGAAATGGTGTAATCGATGACTCTCAGGGAAACGTTAGAGCCGCTTTTTAACAAGTTGCCTGCAGTTGCAAGTCCTGAAAAACATGTTCATTTTAAGGATAAGCTGTGGTGGACCCTTGGGATACTGATGCTGTACTTTGCTTTAGCAAATGTGCCGCTTTTCGGACTGTCCCAGGACTCGATCGACCTTTTTGAATCATACCGTGCTTTCTTTGCCGGGGCATCAGGGTCACTGATCCTCCTCGGTATCGGTCCGATCGTCACGGCTTCCATTGTCCTGCAGCTCCTAGTCGGGGCGGACATTATCAACCTTAATCTCTCGGACCCGAAAGATCAGGCATTCTTCCAGGGAGCTCAGAAGTTCCTTGTCTTTGTCATGATCCTTCTGGAAGCTTTACCGCAACTTCTTGGCGGGTATATCCAGCCGGACCCGGGGCTTGCTGCTGCACTTGGTGTAGGCCTGGGAGTGATCACCTTCCTGCTCCTCATACAGATCTTCATCGGAGGCACCCTGATCCTTTTCATGGATGAAGTTGTCTCCAAGTGGGGTATCGGTTCCGGAGTCGGGCTTTTCATTGTCGCGGGAATCTCTCAGCAGATTGTTACTGGGATCTTTAACTGGCAGCTTGATTCTTCCGGACTTCCGGTAGGCCTGATTCCCAAGTGGATCTACATTGCTCAGAATGTCGGGGCAGATTATCTCTTCTCCGGTGAGGGTCTGATGTTCCTGCTTGTCAGGGGTGGAATTCTTGCACTCCTGAGTACGGTTATAATCTTCCTGCTCGTGGTCTTCGTGGAGAGTACAAGAATCGAGATTCCTCTTGCCCACAGTGCGGTAAGGGGTGCCAGGGGCCGCTTCCCTGTTAAGCTCATATACGCATCCGTTCTGCCCATGATCCTTGTCAGAGCCCTTCAGGCTAACGTTCAGATGATCGGGATCATCCTCTATGGCAGAGGGATAACGCTCTTTGGAGAATTCAGTGGTTCGAAGCCGCTTAACGGACTTATGTATTACCTGGCTCCCATCCACAGTCCTTATGACTGGATCCCGTCCCTTGTACAGGAATCTTTTGCAGGGTATGGGGCTCCGGCTCCGGCTATCTGGCAGATCGGGCTCCACGTCTTTGCCGACGCAGTTATGCTAATCGGAGGCGGGATTATCTTTGCTCTCTTCTGGATTGAGACCACGGGCATGGGCGCCAAGCCAACAGCCCAGAAGATCTTCAATTCAGGGATGCAGATCCCAGGGTTCAGGAGAAATATCGGCAGCATTGAAAAGGTCATGCAGCGCTACATCCCCAAGGTAACCGTTATCGGTGGGGCTTTCATTGGGCTTTTGACCCTGGTTGCAAGTCTACTCGGTACGCTCGGAAGTGCCGGGGGTACGGGCCTGCTGCTGACTGTGAGTATCGTCTACCGCCTGTACGAGGATATCGCCTCGGAGCAGATGATGGAGATGCACCCGCTGATGAGGTCTTTCTTCGGAGAACAGTAAGGGTTGATAACTTAAAACCTGCAGCAAGGAATCGAGCAACAAACTAAAAGCATAATCAGATGAATTAAAAATATAATTGAAAAAAATGGGGATCTTCGGATGAATATTATACTCTTCGGGCCCCCGGGTGCCGGGAAAGGTACCCAGGCCAAAAAACTGGTTGATTTCTACAAGGTCCCGCAGATCGCTACAGGCGATATACTGCGGGCAAACGTCAGGGAAGGAACCGAACTGGGCATTGCCGCAAAGTCATATATGGACAAGGGCGAGCTGGTTCCCGACGAGGTACTGATCGGAATTATCAAGAACCGTCTGACTGAAGCCGACTGTGAAAAAGGCTTCATCCTGGACGGCTACCCCAGAACTATTCCCCAGGCCGATGCCCTTGGCGAAATCCTGGTAGAAATCGAAAAACCAATCGACGTTGTCCTCAACTTTGAAGTCCCGGACGAGGACCTGGTCGAAAGGATCAGCGGCCGCCTTATGTGCAAGTGCGGGACCAGCTACCACAAGACCTTCAACCCGCCGGAAAAAGACGGAATCTGCGATGCCTGCGGCGCTGAAATCTACCAGCGTGCCGACGACACTGCAGAAGCTGTCCAGAACCGCCTGGATGTCTATAAAAAGCAGACCCAGCCCCTCATCGATTACTATGATGAAACGGGCATCTTAAGGACTCTCGACGGCACCACAGACATCAACGTGGTCTTTGAAGAAATTAAGGCAATTCTTTCCGAATTCGCCTGATTTTTTCTTTTTTCTTTTTCTTGCTGGTTTTTTTTCCTTGCCGATTTTTTTGTTGGCTGTTTTTATTGATTTTTCTTGCTGGCTTTCTCATCTATTTTTTTCCATTTTTATCTTTCTCCGGCTAATTGCTGCTTCGGAGTGCCTGCCTGGCTGCTATCCGGTTTCAATTCTCCCTGAGTTTCCGGAAAGTCCGGGTGATTAAATTTTAAATATCATGCGGCTGCTTATGTTCACTAGAAAAAGTGCGATGAAAAATATGAATGAAAACTCTCTCGATGAGCTTATTAGGTGGGTCGTCAGCGTTGACCGACGGCTGATACTTATGGGTTCCATGAAAAAGCATAATATAGTGAAAGCTTCCGATATTGCCCACGAGACTCAAAGGTCTACCCAGAATATCAGTCGAGCCCTGAAAGAGTTTGAAAATAAGGGGTTAATTGAATGTTTAACTCCTTTTATCTTTCTCCGGCTAATTGCTGCTTCGGAGTGCCTGCCTGGCTGCTATCCG
>CBFCWE010000075.1:0-20392 GCA_965601435.1 uncultured Methanosarcina sp. | reverse complement strand
AAGGTGGGGAATTTTAAACCGCCCGAAGTGGGGAAAAGTAAACCGCCGTTGACACGGTTTTAATGTTGTAGGCAATGACGCATTAGAATCTGGAATCTTTCTCGACAATGTTGAGGAATGCATCATTACTTTTAATAAAATATCTGGATACATTGACGGAATAAAGTTGCTTCGATCCGATAATAATGTTTTGAAAAATAACGAAGCTTCGAAAAACGGTGTTGGCATCCATCTGATAATCTCCAGTGTCAATTTAGTGGAAAATAATAGGGCTTGTTACAACACTAAAGGCATCAGTTTGGAATCAGGGGGTGGACTAACTGATTATTGTGGTGGTAATAAACTAATAGATAACGTTGCAGAATATAATTATGATGGTATTTTTTTAATATCGTCTGGATCGGGTTTAATGTGTGGAAATCATCTAATTGGTAACAAAGCAAATAACAACGCTAACATGGGTATCCTTTTACATTGGGCCGAGGGCTCAAATGTCAAAAAGAATACTGTGAACAGCAATAAATACGGGATCTATATTCACGGTGATTATGCTGATCATGTAGCGGAGAACACAGTAGACTCAAACAGTGAATGTGGAATATTTGTCACTCAACATGCTCAGCTAGTCACAATTAGTAAAAACACCGTATCTAACAACTACAATGGAATATTACTAACCGGATCAGAGGTTACACTTGATGGCAACACTATAGTTAACAACCAGAAAGGAATGTCAATATCTTCTCCATATTGTCATATTCTTAATAACATTGTATGTTACAACGGTTTGGGTATCAGTTTATCTTCTTATTCAAGTAGCAACTGGATTCATAACAATCACTTTGAAAATGATATTAATGCACAAGATGAAGGTAGTAATTACTGGGATTTTTATGAATGCGGTAACTATTACTCTGATTATACTGGAACAGATTCTGATGGAGATGGGATTGGCGATACACCGTATTGTATCCCAGGGGGAAGCAACAAAGATAATTACCCCCTCGTGACCTCTAGTTATGTTCCACCTCAACAAGATGTAGATGTTCCGGAATTTCCAACAATTTTAATTCCATTCATCGTAGCAATCGGACTGGTATGTGGGAGGTGGAGAAGGTAAGACATTTTCATAATCCTTCATATGGAATGATTTTCACTATTATTGAACCACCTTTTTAGTGTTGAATACAAATTTATAACTGTTTCGGTGACCTTGCCAAGGTCACAATTTTTCTTTTCTTAATATGCAGTTTCGTAGAGGAAGATTACATTCTGTGGATTCGCTGACTTCATTCTTTTGCACAAAATTTATTATATTTTTCTAATGTCCCGTACTACTTCAAATGCCTCTGCACACTCTACATTAATTTGCCGCCCTCGATACAAAGCTCTACCTTTTATTCCGTCAACCCACTGTTTAACATTTTCTCTTACTTGCGATTTATGTGCCAATGTACTTTCAATTTTCTTATCTATTACATCTGAGACATCAACAAACATCTGTGTCCTGAAGCCATATGGTACGATTCCTCCCGGGACAGTTTGTTCATACATATATAATGAACATTCGTTTTTTCTTGTAGCAGCTATAACGGAGTTTGATACTCCAACGTGGTCTTGGTGGGAGTCATGGTTCCAATGCGTAAAGACGATATCCGGCCTAAAATCGTTTACTAAATAATCAAATTTTTTTACTATTTCCCGGCTAAATATAATGTCATTTGGATCTAAATCAAGTATTAGCAATTCAACACCTAAAATGTTTGCAGCTTTTTCAGCTTCTTTCCAGCGAATTTCTTTGTTGTTAGGGATTGTTACGATAACTGAAAGTACTTCTTCACCTTTTTCTACATATTTTCGTAAAACCCCTCCAACTCCAATTTCAATGTCATCAGGATGCGCTCCAAACGCTAAAATTTTCATAATACACACCTATTTATAAAATTTCTTTTGATTTTTCACCAACGTTGAATAAAAGATCAATAGCAGACATATTTTCTACAAATCCATCAAATCTTTGTTTGTAGTCGGGATGAGTAAAGTGTTGATAATCTAACCTTATTCCCTCTTTTCTAAATATTAGCTCATCAAGATATTTTTTACCAGAAGGTCCAGATAAATAAAAAGTGGCGTCAAGTTCTTTTAAAATGTTGATTAATAAATCTGTTGATTTTAAATTTTCATCAAGATTTAGATCAGTCGATTTAATAATGGTGGATTCCAATCTGAATTCATTTATAAGAAATCTGATTATTTTCTCGTTGAAATCTGTTAATCCAGTGAAATTTGTTTGATATATTTCCTCTAATGAATTTTTATAGCTATCAAAATAATCGGACCTTGCATAATTTGCTTCAATTGCTTTCCAATGTTTTTTCATCCATTTATTGTTGGGTGGTAGTTTGACATCGCACACTTTCTTCAAATAGCAGTCTTTTGATAAAATTGGAATTGTAAGATACATTGAACCATTTTCAGTTCTAATCCGATTTCGATTGTGGAAATTATTTTTCTCGTATTGTGCCATATCAAATAATACATAAGTGTCTGTGTGTTTAATTTTGTTGAAAAATCCTATATATGGCAAATAATTTGGCTGGTGAATGCATACTCTCATAGTATTACCCTCACTTATTTTTTTTAACAAAATAATGTGGATAATTTTCAATTAAATCTACCATAAATTTCGTCACATCTATTTTTTCTTTAATTACTTTATCTCTTTTTTTCATAATTTCTTCTTTATATCTTTGATTTTTTAATATGTCTAAAGTTTTATTTAATGCAGAACTTTGATCTGTAAATGTATAAAAAAGCTCATATTTATTAATCAGTTCGTCAAGGTAACCTAACAAGGAAGTTACATCTTTAATGTTTTTATTTTCCGATTTAAAGCTTTCAAAATGAATTGTGGGTGTTCCTAATAATGCAGATTCAACGGCGGTGGTGCTTCCCTCACTGATACACAAAGATGCATAATATAGGAGAGAGTGAAATTGTTCTGGTTTGCCTGAAAATTTATATTTTTCAAATTCTTTGTCCAAACCGCCCTCTGAAAGTATGATTATCTTCCCATATTTTTCAAGACACCTTACCAATTTCACTTTTGTTTCATAATCAAAACCCTTGCTTTTCGTATCATGACTTGCTTTCCATGAAATAAACCTTAAGATAAAATATTTCTCTCCTTCTTTTAAGCCTAAGGCGCTCAAAATTGTAGGATCAGGTTTGAAATATTGTGGATGTAAATATGCAAGTTCTTTATATCCATCAAAAGTTACATGTTTTTTTGTTTCGATATTCTTTTTATAACATAGAGGGGTACATATAACATCTGTGAATGGATATGCCAGAATATCATTTAATGTTGCATGCTCCGTATCACAAAACGCTATGTGAGGTCTGTTAACTAGTCTACTAATATGTGCCGAATGAGGTGAAGCTCTGCTGACAAATAAGTCGGGCTTAAACTTGCCTGCAATTTTAAGAAGTTTGTAATTAATTTTAATTAAACTGGATGCTTTACCAACTATATTGTTGTGATTTAAGCCTAATTCTTCATATTCAAATCCATAGGCTTCTAATAAATCAATAGTTACATCTTTGTTTTTTGCGACTATTTTTACATCAGAACCACGCCGCTCCAGTTCCCAAATCATATTTTTAAAATGATGAACGTGTGCAGGGTGTCCAATTTCTACTATTATTCTCATAAGTAAATTCTCCTTTGCTGCAAAATTATCTTGTCATCCAGAGATAAGGAAGAATTAGTGTTTCTGCAATGAAAGGCAAAGGATCATCAAGCGAAAACACTGCATATTCTTTCTCACATTTTAAAGATGAGATACAGTCTTTTATCTTCATCTCTTTTTTTAATATTGAATTTAACATGACTGCAATATCAGTATAAATGTGCATCCATGCTATATTATCATTAAAATTATTTACCTGTTGTATTTGTTTTCCTATCATATCAGAAAATAGTAGGTAGGGAAAATCTACCCCGCATCTTGTCGCCAAGCTGTGTTGTAACCAGGTTCTTGCATTCATTTCTATTAGTTTGAATTCTCCATCTCTTGGATCACGTTTGAATTCTATTTCTGAAATTCCGTAATAATTCATGGCTTTTAAAAGACGTTTGCCTAACTCCAGCAACTGGGTTTCATATATACTCTTGACGAAAGTGCCTGTTCCAAAACCCATTGGATGTGATCGAATTTTTCTACCGGTCCACCATCCAACAATTTCTCCTTTCTTAAAAAATGAACAAAATGAATACACTGACTCTGTAGGTCCAGGAATTGCTTCCTGTATCATTATTTGTGATGAATCAAGGATGGCTACACTTTTTTTGTAAGATTCGATAAGTTCCTCTTTTGAGTTGGCAATGAATGTTTTAACGCCAGTTTTTTTATAAAAATTGTGACCAACTATGCCTTTTATTATTACTGGATATTTTATATTTGGCAGAATTTCATTTAATTCCTCACTACTTTCTGGATAATATGTAAGGGGAATTGGAATATTATTCTCTTCTGCCAACAATAAAGTTAATTTTTTGTTGTATGCAAAATTGATGACTTCAGAGATGGGGGTTGGTACTTTATAATATTCCCCCAATACTTTTTTATTTTTTGATAATAGGTGAACAGCTGCATCATTAGTAGGCATCAAAACGGAGCCACAGAGATTTTCTTTTTTTGCAAGTTCGATCATAAAGCTTAAAAAGTTAGTTTGGTTATTAATCTCCGGAGACTTTTTAAATTTTGTTATATATTTTGAAAAACGACCTATGCATAAATTCTTGTCGTGTACAAGGTAAACAGGAATTTGCCGTTTGCCTAGATTTCTGATAATACCCAACCCCTGGACATGATCCCCAATAACGATGACACCAGGTATTTCTTTATTAGTTGTCATCAAACACACCTTCGTTTTTTTCTGTACCACATAATTCCAGATTTTCCTGTATTCCTGATCCTTTTCGAAATGTATTCATACAACCATTTGTCTAAAGAATCGTTCCATCTGTCTGGATGCGCTAGGATATACTTTTTTTTAATGTCTTTGTTACTAATCAATTTTATTAAATCATTTGTACAGTTAATTTTAAATGATTGAGAATATTTTGAATTTACAACATCTCTGACTCTGAAACCTTTATTTTCCCATGCTCCGCCAGAATCAGATGCATAAAGCATATCATTGAAATTTATAGAAAGATATGCTTCCCCTAGAATATTGTACTCTTTAAAATCATATTTTTTCCACAAATCTCTATTGTCCCATTGTGAAAGAGAATTTCCATGCATACATATGGTTTTAATATCACATATCTCTCTTAATTCGTTCAACTCTTTTTCAAACATTTGAATTGCAAGAGGATAATCACCATTTGCTTTGTGTAGGGTTTCATAATGATAACCAATTTCATGGCCTAAATCTACTATTTCTTTGATTATACTTGGTTTAAATACTTTCTTACCAGTTCTAAAATAATACGTAGCCGATATGCCTTTCTCATTTTCAATTTTTGCCATTTTTAATGCATTTTCTGGCATCTTATCTACATCATGCCTTATAATGAGGAATGGACCCACTAATGTAGGGCCTGACAAATACCTTTCAACAGTTACTGGCGCAACATCTGAACCTATTATTGAGTCACATAATTCTTCATATTTGGATAAGGTAAAATCAAGCTCCATTCATTCACCTTTTTGATTTTTTTCTGGTTTGTTTGTCCACCCTCTTTTAAATACATGAGTTCTACGTTCTTTCATAGCCAAAGATCTTGCACTATAAAAAACGTAGCTTATTGCCGGTAGTGGGTCATCTAATGATAGAATGTCGTACCCCATACCTCTGAATTTTAAGAATTCTGGAAGAGATTTCAGCTTATTTGGAGTGCTTAAAAACCACAGAATATCACCAGGTAATAGCCAGCGTACCTTTTTTCCAACTTCGTATTCAAATACTGGTTCAACATCTCCCTGCATCGCCATTTCATAAAGTAAATGTGGAAAGTTTACTCCGGAATGTATAGATAACTGTAGAGATCCCCAAAACCTGGGATTAATTTCCATCAATTTCGGTTCATTGGTTCTGGAATCAACTCTGAATTCTACCATTGCCACTCCGTGCCAGTTAAGTTTTTTCAATAATCGTGTAGCATATTCTTCAATTTCAGGATAACGTATACTTTCTCTTAGTGTACTTGGTCCTCCAGATGCTGGATATTGTCTAAGCCTTTTATGAGCAAAAATTGCCCTGGGGTCTCCTCTGTTAAACAGCATCGACACACCGTAAGCTCCACCATATGGTATAAATTCCTGTACAATAGCTGGACCAAAGCGAGATTGTACTTTTTCGTATTCATTCAACAATTCTTCAAATGAATTGACGACTACGATTCCTCTTGAACCTGAACTCTCTTTAGGTTTTATCAAAAGTGGATACCCTAATCCATCTTTCAATTGTATTAAATCGCCAGGTTTTTCCGGGAAATATGTTTTTGGGCATGGGACATTGTTGTCCAATGCAACTTTTATTGTCTGTGCTTTATCACGGCCTATGCAAACGGTTTCATAATCTGCAACCGCAATATTGACATATTGGCTAAATATTTCCCTGTTCTTTGCCAAAAGGAGGGTTATATCATCACGAACAGGTATTATGGCATCATAGTCACCATTTCTTACTAATTTTAGCATATGTTCAATGAATAAATCCGGCTGTTTATCTGGAGGAGGGTACAATAATCTTTCTGAAGTATATCTTGAATGGAATGAAGGGCAGTCAAAAGCTTCTCCTACGGTTACTTCTATGCCTTTTTTTCCCAAAGCCCGGATAATCGCAAGTGAAGCACGAGATCTTCCATCGGTAACCAGTACTTTTCTCATCTTTTTCCCACTCCCCCCATCATCAAGGTCCCTTTTATGAACATTTTCCCCAATTTAGCATATCTTTTTTTTCTGATATTGCCTAATACAGATGTGTAATAATGTGTATATCGCGGAGTAACTTCCCCTCTAACTCCCGCATTTTTTAGCTCCTGCTTAATGTTATGAATTGTGAGATATTCCAGATCTTCATCAAAAATCGTTACTACACTGCCAACATTTTTAACTAAATGAGCATCACTACCACCTGTAAATAATATTTTTTTGCTGCTTACTAATTTTTGTGCTTTGTTATTTAACTCTTGTGAAGTTCTTCCATTCAATGCCTCAATAGCATCAATTTTATTAAGAACACTATCTGGTACATAATCAAAAGTTTTATATGGGTGAGGTAAGATGACAAAACCATCCTGACCTCGAATTTCATCCACCACTTCTTCAAATTGTCTTGAAATTATTTCTTCATTCAAGAACAGCCCAATTACATCGCCTTTCTCGGTTTTTATCTCGCTTCCAATTATTATTTCAATATCTTTAGCTATTTTTGATGCTTCAACTGCACCTTTTATTGTATCATGATCCGTGATAGCTATCCCTTTTAGTCCTGATTTTTTAGCAATCTTTACTATTCTTTTAGGAGTTGCTAGGGAATCATAAGAATATTTTGAGTGTATATGTAAATCGTATTTCTGTAAATTACTGCTATCTGCGTATGAATCCGATTTTGACATGTAGATTCACCTGGAGTTTCTCTTGCGGTATTCTCTAGAACTCACAAATTCAAAGTCATAATCTTTAGCACTCTTTAGTACTTCATCCAGAAGTTTTATGGACTCTTCCCCCAGATTTCTCAGTTTCAACTTCTGCCTAATTAAATCAGCAAAGATATATTCAAACGTACCTGAAGCTCTGCGAGTGGTGATTATCTCTCCGGAAATGTCCAGACACTCATTTGGATGGAATAAGAATACGACAGGTTTCCCTGTTTTTGCTGACTCATAGAATATATATTTTTTAAGGATTTTTATCAGAGTTGGACTTATCCTCATGGTAGTGCCGATAAGAGGTAAAAGTGCTGCAGATATTGGTATTTCCAGCACGTTAGAATTTCCTTCCTTTACGGGTGAGTCATAAGAAATGTAATACGGTTTTCTGGGGGCATTTAACCATTTCAATTTATCTTTAGAACCAAATGTCATCGGGCCATCAAAACGTTGAGAGGCAACAGAACTGTCAGTAGTAAATCCGGTTTCTTCTAAAGCATGGACTGTATTATTATTAATTCGAAGTGCAGGTGCTCTAAAAGATGTTATTTTCCCAGCTATAGGTTCTATAGCGGATTTCGCCATTTTGAGTTGAGTTACTTGTTCTTCAAAACTTAGTAAGTCAAAAGCAAGACCTGGAGAATGATCATAGCCATGGCATCCTATCTCATGGCCATGTTCTTTGACAAGTTCTAAAGACTCCGGTGAATGTTCAGCAAACATTCCAGTAAAATAAAAAGTGGATACAACATCATATTTAGAGAGGACGTCTAAAAGTCTAGGAAGTCCCGTTTTGTATATTTGATCTGGTATAGCCTCATCATCACGATTTAATTGTATCGAGTGATGTTCTACGTCATTAGTCATAAGAAAATACATTTTGCCCCCAAAATTACCTCTATACCTTATAATGAAAATGCCTACTTATAAAATTTATCTCAAAATTGTTTTTCTTAACAAAAATATTAATTTATATTCATAAATTGTATTTTATTTTGTAGTTTTTTATGAATTTTGAGATTAGACTCTGTTCTCACATTAGTTGATATTTTCAAAATTAAGTCTCAATCTATTTTTTTAAAACTTTATTTTTTTGCAGATTAGTTGTAATTCACTTACTCTCTCCTTTTGACAATGGCACAAAATAAAATGAATATAAATGTCTACTCTCTTCCAAATTTTTGCCCTTTTATAATTTCTAAACTTTGAATCTAGGTATATAGTTTGCGCTTTTCTTATGAACTAAATTCAATCTGTAACTCATTTCTCCGATATTTTTTATTCAAGAACTCTACTAGATTTTTATATTTTTATTCCTGCCGTTCTGAAGGAAAAGTTTAAAGGGATTCATACAACATATAATCTATAAGTATGAATAAGTGGTTCTGATGGAGAATGAAACAAAAAATCTGGTCATTATTTTATTGGTTCTCGCAATGTTTGTAGGAATAACAGTTGAAGTTAGTGAAGGCTCAACTGTTGTTGGAGCTATCCTGTTCCTTATTTCCATCTTTCTACTGACAAGAATTAACTTCAATAATTTGGGTGACTCGGGTATTCTAAAAAAATCAAAGACCTATTTTGTTTTGGGGGCCTTCATAGTAGTTGCAGACCTTATCTATAATTTCAAAAATGGTGGTGAACTGGGAACTCTGGATGTTATGACATTGTTGTTCGGGGCTTCTTTAATAGGCATCCATTTTCAGAACCCCCAAGTAAATAGGATTTCCAGATTTGGTGCATATATCACATCAGTTTTTGTCATCTTGTTTCTCATATTCTACACTTCTTTTTCCCTTCTAAATATAGATTTCCTTCACAAGTTTGACCACTACCTCATACTTCTCCCCACTGTGGGCATTTTAAACCTTGCAGGTATTCCTCTCGAAGTAATTGCCACGGAGACTGTTCGAATAAGTGGGGTTGAAGAAATGATCCTGATTATCGGGGGACCTTGTTCAGGGCTGTATTCCATGTTCCTTTTAATAGGGATTGTTTTCGGATACAGCAGGATTGAAAACCTGAATACGAATAAGACCCTTATGATGCTTGGGTTTTGTGTGCTCGTAGCCTACATCTCAAACCTGTTCAGGGTTGTAGTTCTTTATTTCACTGCATATATGTACGGACAGGAGACAATGATGGTTGTGCACACACATCTTGGATGGATTATATTTGCAGTCGTTGCAGCTTTTATAATGTATTTGATAGAGCTAAAAAAGTAATGTTGAATTCTATAATTTTTCTGAGGTTTTCGAGTTTCTCTCTAAATACCTCGATTGCTTTTTTGGTTCTCTTTTCGATATTCCTGATTCCTTATTCGAAACAGGTTGTGCTCTCTAACTTGACTGTTTGATGGCAAATGTCTTTCAGCCATCAATGCAATTCAGATTTTTCATTGCTTTTTTACAAAATACTTGAATGCCTGCCTTGAGTTCAAAATAATTCTTTTATGGACCGGCAGGAGACCCTTTTGCCGAGGCCTTCTGCGAGTAACCTTCGCAGTAATTCTCATAAAGAGTAGAACCGACCCGATATATACTCCGGCAATACCTCCATTTATAAGAAAGTTGAAGTCTTTTAATGCAAAGGTAACCACGACTATAAGCACGAACAAAAACATCATATAAGTTACAAAACTCGTTCCCATGGCAAGTTTCCAGCTTTTCGAATCAAAAAATCCCGGAACCCTGGAATACCTGTTAGTTATAATGCCGTTTTCTTTATAGTTTGAATGGTTGAGGATGTGCATGACCCTGTCCCCTGTATCGGGATGTGTGTCAAACATCGATATGAAAATTGCATTGTCCCCTCTGACCCGCTGGGTGTGCGTGCTGAACAGGTGGAAGTGTCCGGGGTTGAACTTGCCGGTGAGCGGCTGGAAGGGTATATAGTTTTCAAGATACTCGAGATTTTTGGCAAGGAGCTGGGGGTTCCTGGTAAGCTTGATGGCAACTTCATCGGCTTCCAGTTCCCTTCTCTGGGGATTTGTAAGCTGCACCAGGGTTGCCGCAGGAGGTGCTGCAAGGGCTGTTGCTATAAACCTGAAGAACCTGGGCGCCGGGTCATAGGGCTGCCCGAAGCCGGAGAGAATTGAGCCCCACGTTGCAAGCTCCGGAATAGTCATGACCGCTCCTGCAAAAAGTGCGGTGACTGTATTTAGGCTTACATCCCTGTTTTTTATGTGTCCTATTTCATGTGCCAGCAAAACTTCCAGGTTCAGGTCGTCAAAGGTTTCAAACATCGAGGTTGAAATGGCAATAAAGGCTTTACTCCCGTTTCCCACCGTAAACATTCCGGGAATTTCGGCTTCGAAGCTGTATAATTCGGGGGCCTTGACCTGTGCCCTGGTGGAAAGGTCTTCCAGAATTGAGTATAGTAAAGGATTCTCTTCTCTCCGGACTTTTCGGGCTTTATATAATCTGAGAATCAATTTGCCGGCTGAAATGTAGATATAACTGCTCAGGATGAGCATCAGGAAGGCTACGGCTGCCACAAAAATTATGTTTTTTGTAAGTCCTGCGAGCAGTATCAGGAGAGTGGATGGGATCAAAAAAAATAGGACTGTTTTAAACCGGTTGTTCATGATAACCCCCTTATAGTTTTTTAGCTCACGATTAAAGCGATGATGATTTTTAAAGTTATGATTATTTATAACTTTGTGAAATTGTTCTAAATTAGGAACTTGGTGAATATGTATCTTTATCTTTATTATAATGACTTAATCTAATAATTAATTCCTTTATATAGATAAAGTAATCACTTTTATGAAACTTTCGATCTCAACTGTAATTATGTCCTTAAGCAGTAAGCCTCAAAAAAATTAAATGGTTTTGGAAACAAAGCTTCTGAAAATGATCCTAATACTGGTGGGGCGATTTCTGAATTTTATAGATAAGTAGTATTCTCTCGTTCATTGCTCTGGATCGAAATATTAGTCTGTATCGGATAATTAATATTAGGAAAAAGTTATATCCCTTGGTGAATTATTTCGTAGCATAATGCCAAGCTTCAAAAAATGTATTTTTGTTGAAGATTTGCTTGCAGTTACTTTTTTATCATGTATGGGAGTCCTTTTCATCCTCATTCCTCCATTCAATGAAACCTTCCTCAGGATCCCCATAGCTTTGTCTCTCTTTTTTTTCGTTCCAGGTTATGCATTTATAGCTGCACTTTTTCCCGGTAATGATGAAATCAGCGGCATTGAACGTTTCACATTAAGTGTCGGCTTTAGCCTTGTACTCACTGTTTTTAGTGGTTTTTTAATCAGTTTGCTGCCCTGGGGGTATCGTCCTGCTCCAATTGTCATATCCATTCTTGGAATTACAGTTTTTTTCAGTATAATTGCAATTTTTACAAGGAAACTCCGGGACGAAGATGAGCAGTTTTCTTTTTCGATAAAAGAATTCATAGAACAGATCCGGTCTGAAGATACTGGTGATAATGATGAGTCTTTGGAAGAAACATCTGTTCCTGTCGAAAGCAGGCGTTTTCACAGGTCTAAAAGTAAAGTTAAAGCAAAGGGTCTAAAAGACAAATCCACTAAAACCAATTCTAATTCCAATACTGATGGCAGGCAAATGCCTCTCCCTCCTGAAATCGAAAAGGCTCTGGTAATTGCTCTTGTCGGTTCAATAATTATTGCAAGCGGAATGCTTGTATATGCCAAGACGACTCGTGAAAAAGAAATGTTTACAGCGTTTTACATCCTGGGTCCGAATGGAAAGGCTGAAGGTTACCCTTCTGAAAGCTTTATCAACATTCCTCTTACAGTTACAGTTGGGGTCGATAACCATGAGCTTCAGGATGTAAATTATATCCTTCAGATGAAAGTAGATGGGCAGGTTATTGAAGAATTAAATGTTCCCGTGTTAGACGGGGGTACCTGGCAGAAAAATCTGACTTATACCCGTCAAAAATTGAAAAACGACAGGTCCAAACTTGAGTTTGCACTTTTTAAAGAGGAGGTGGGATACTTCCCTTACAGGTCTGTCCATCTCTACCTGCAGAACAACAACTCCTTTACTCACCTCGGTGAACAATCCGGGGACCTTGCCAAACTTCCGGTAATTGTAAACGGAGATATGGAACTCTTCACTGGATGGAATTTTGTTTCAAGTACGGAGTTCATTAACGGTTCATATGTTAATGAATCAGGCATTGATTCCTCTTATGCATACCGGATAGTAAATTCATATAATGGTACTTTCCCCAAATTTATGGGACCGTTCGGAGGGATTTCTCAAAGTCTGGACTGTCAGGAAGGCACACTGGCTGTAATCTCTGCATTCGTAATGGATAACTGCAGTTCAGGCTCTTCGGCACAGGGTGATACCCAGTTCAAACAGATTCTTTTGGGCAATGAACTCCTCTGGGAAGATGGGATTTCAGGGGATGAAGGCTGGCAGCACATTGAGGTTCCTGTATCCTTGAGTGCAGGTACGAATAATCTTACTCTGCGCTTAAAACAAAGAGGTAACTCTGAACTGGTTCCTGTAGAAGTGCTCTGGGACAATGTCTCTCTAAAATCCGTTGAAGAACTTTCCCCCTACATGGAAGAGGAGTATATTGTCGAGAGTGTTCCACCAGTATCAAAAGTAATGGAACTTACTCCCTATACAAACAATGAAACCTTCACAGTCCAGTGGGATGGAACTGATGCAGGTTCAGGTGTAGCCCATTATTCCATCTCGTATAGTGTTGATGGGGTCGACTGGAAACCATGGATTTCAAAAACAACTGCAAAATCAGCTGTATTTTCGGGGAAACACAACAAAACGTATTACTTCCGTTCAAAGGCGGTTGATAATGCCGGAAACTGGGAAGGTGAACATGATGAACCGGACACAAAGACCACAGTTCATATTGGTCTCCCGGAAATCACTCTCGATATCACTCCAAACCCGTGCAAGGAAGGCGCATGGTTTACAGTAACCTCTTCAGCGCCTCTTAAGGAGCAGTTCTGTCTCGTCACTTTTGAAAACTGGGACCCTGAATTTGTGGAGATGACTTCTTCGGATGGTCTGGTCTGGAGAGGCAGATATGTGGTAGAACATGGCGATATATTGTATGTAGAAGCAGTCTGTACGGATATGTTTTACAATTCATTATCTGTGTTTGATGAATTACTTGTTGATATATCTCTGGCTAACTTTGAGATCGAGATTAGTCCCGAGAGTATTGACAAAGGTGAACTCGAGATCAGAGTCACACCCTCAACAGCTTTAAAAAGAAAGCCCTCTGTTTCCATATCAGCCAATGAGGATGTCGATGTCATTTACCTTAGTTATTCCGAAGACGGGGAGTATATATATACTGCCAAAATAAGAAGCGATATTAATGAAGGGTCGCACAAAGTTTCCGTAACCGGATATACGCTGGATTCTGAAAAAATAACAGGTTCGAGCTCATTTGTGGTTGAACATCCTGATTGAATTCAGTAATAAGGACTCGTCACAGAAATACCTCTGCATATTCCCGATTGGACATCTTGATTTTCATGATCAAAGCCATCAATCGAAGTTACAATAGCTAATAAGTTGCATGGTTATTTTGTGACGAATCCGAATGGGGTTTCCGAATGGTTTTCTTTTTCCCGATTTTGGAGGTATGTGTCTGGCATGATTCAGGAAAAAATTGAACAATGAAAGGACCCTGGAAAAAGGAACTAAATATTTTTATTTTCTCATCTTTTGATTCCTTTTTTCTGTAGCTTCCAAACCCTTGACGGTTGTAATGCTCCTTTTTTAAGATCCCTGCTTCACAGTATCAAAGTCTTTTCTCTTAATTCCTTCTTCTTTTTTATAAAATAATTTATGTTATCCCTTTTCACTCACTGACCTGTGTAAAATGTTTTACATTTTTCATCCATGTATATTTATATAATTTAACTGTAAAAAAGGATCTATACCTTCATTTTAAGAATCAATTAATTTCTATAAGATGAATCTCTCAATTTTTGTTTCTGAATTCCTACTTATATATCTTTATCTATATTTTTTTTTTGCACAGCCTTTTATACTTTTGAATCTATCACATATATAAATAGTTTAAGGCAGGTTTCCTTGGGGGGATACGATAGGTATATTCTAATATATTATCTCCTATCATAATCTTCTCTCTATTATGTCCTAACCCGTCTAAATAACTTTAAATATGTCCAAAAAAGTCCCTGGATTTGTCCAAAAAATTAAATATGTCCTTAAATATCCCTTAATTTGTCCCAAAAACGATTGAATAAATTAATTTGTATTATTAATTTCAAACGGAGTAATAAAAAAGCTATTTAGTTGAAAACACACATCGGAGGTATTCCTCCGAGTGGTATAGGGGTTGTTAAGAATGAAGAAAATACTATTACTATTGGTAAGTGGGATGCTTATTCTATCCCTCGGCGGGTCAGCAATGGCAAGTCCTTATGATGGAGCCCTATGGGTTGCAGATGGGAGTGCACCTCTCGCAGATAATCCTCTGAAACTAAAGCCTGGTGACAGTGTTATATTGAGTTATCACGTTACTAATATTATTGAAGGTTTTGAAGATGCGACATATACTTATGGTACACCTAGTGTAACCGCCTATAACGGTGGTGATCCAGGCGATTTAATTATAACACCTGATCCTCTAGGTACATTTGTTCCTAATACTCTAACAACGAACCTAGAGCCAGATGGATCTACTGGGTATACAGATGTTGGAGCATTCACAATAAAATTAAATGCCAGTGCTCCTATAGGTGCGTCTTATGACCTCGAAATTGGAGCTCTAGGCATAGATTCTGATACGGTCAACATCGACTCAGGTGACGCATCAAGAGCTATAAGTTCCGTTCCCGAATTCCCGACCGTAGCTCTCCCAGTGGCAGCCATCCTAGGCCTTGTCTTCATATTCGGACGTAAGAAAGAGGGATTATAAGCTTTTACATTCAATCCTTCTTTTTTCAAATTTTCTTTTTTCGTGATTGATGTTTTTTTATTCATCAACGTGGGGTTAGTGTGTGCTCAAAAATAAACAAAGGGCCATTGATACCTGATAAAAACTCAGCTACATACTGAAAAATAGAAGGTGGTATCTGAATGGAATATATAAGGAAGATTTGTCCGGTTTGTGGGAATGAATTTGTCGTCCTGAAAAGTGCGGAAGATAAGGCGGTTTACTGTACTCTCAAATGCCTTTCGGAAGCGCAGGGCAGGATGAACGCTGGTGGGATTACTGCTCCGCTGGCAGTATAATCTTTGCGGAGTTAATGTTGCGGCATTTCTGCATGGCATGGAGTTGTTTGGTAAATTTTTTCCGGACAAACTCTCATAACTTTTTTCAACAATTTTTTCTCATTTTTTATTTTAATTACTAAATTTTTGAACAAAGTCTATTTAAATGATGAAGTTCTACCCTTTATTGTCATTTGAAATTTAATTATAATGGGAATAAGCTGTACTGATTCACCTTTCACAACAAACGTTCCAGGGTGCTGTTAGTGTGGCTAATATGGGGGGGAATTGAGGAAGTGATAGCCACTCCTCTCTTCAAGGCTTCTGGGGGGAAGCCGGGTTCTTTATATCAGGATTCTGCAGTTTTCCTTGCAGGACTCTATCGGCTCCATCCCTAAATGGACTCGTGTGAGAAAATGGTGGGGTATGGTGTCCGGGTATTCCGGTATCCTGGTGTCATATCCCGGAAACCGGTCCTGGCTTAAGATGTCGTTTTCAATGAAGCTCGGGGAAGAGCGTGGCCCTGAAAAGGGGTCTCGTGTTTGGAGCTTCTCATTAATTCGGCGCCTCTCAATGCTTCTTCATAGTTCCCTGTACAGCTGCGGTGTTTGCGGTTTGAGTTACATTAAGGCCGGAAAATCCATCCTTATTTCGTCTAAAGAGGTCCGGGAGGATTAAACGGTCTATCAGGAGGAATGAAATGGAGGAGATTGTTGAACTCAAGAATAACCTGGAAAATTTCAATAGAATAGGGGCAATTGACAGTGGCAGTTATGCTATTATCATGAATAACCTGGAAGGGCTGGAGACTAAGCTTGGATCTGAGGGGGATTCATCTCTCAATAATCAAGAAAGTCTCGAGGAGTTACTTGATGAAAAACTTCTCATGGAACAGGAAAAAGAAGCTCTTACTGGTCAGGTTGAAAAGCTTTCCAGTGACCTGAGAAGAGTGGAATATGAACTCGAATCCATGGAAAAGGTAGTTCTGGAGCATAAAGAAAGTTCCGGGAGGCTGCTTAAAGATAAACTTCTTCTTGAGCAGGAAAAAGAGGCTCTTTCTGGCCAGGTTTCAAATCTTTCCAAAAACCTGGTGAAGCTGGAAACTGAGCTCGAAGCCATGGAAAATGTAGTTCTGGAGCGTAAAGAAATTTCCGAGAAGCTTCTCAACGAAAAACTTCTCATTGAAAAGGAAAAAGAGTTTCTCGGATCTCAGGTTTCAAATTTTTCCAAAAACCTGGTGAGGCTGGAAAATGAGCTCGAATCCATGAGAAAGGTAGCCTCGGATCATAAAGAACGTTTCGAGGGATTACTTGCCGAAAAACTTCTTTTGAATCAGGAAAAAGGATTTCTTGAGTCCCGGGTTTCAAACCTTTCGAAAGACCTGAATAGGCTGGAGCTCGAGTTCGAATCCATGGAAAAGGTGGCTCTGGACCACAAAGAAAGTTCTTTGAGCTTACTTAAGGAAAAGCTCCTTCTGGAGCAGGAAAAACTTCTTCTGGAACAGGAAAATGTTTCCCTTATAGCCCAGGCAGCAAAACTTACACAGGAAAATTCCGAATTCCGGTCCCGGCTTTTAGTGCTCCAGAGGGCCAGGCCTGCCTTAACGCCTGTAAACCTTGTAAGCACTTTCAGGACTTTGCTTGAAGAAATTAACCGGGAACTTAAGAAGACGCCCTCCGGGACAGGGTATAGCGTCGGCAACATGAACGTGAGCCTGAAGACCAATCTTGCCTTCGAAGGCGAAGAGTTGAGGTTCCAGATGCCAAAGGCCGATGACATCATACCTCCGGAAAACCTCAGCACTATCGAGTTCTCCCTCGGGACGGCTACTGAAAAACCGGCTTCTTCCTCTTCTTCCTCTTACAGGGAAGTCCCGGACCTTGTCGGGCTTTCAAAGAAGGAAGCCGAAAGTATAATGCTGAAAGCAGGTTTCAAGCCGGGGGAAATTCTGGAAAAGAACAGCAGCATTCCTCAGGATATGGTCATATCCCAGGTTCCGGCAAGTGGGGGACTGGTAGAAATGGGTTCGGCAGTTGATCTTGTCATTGCTAAATTCCTTCCATCGAAGGTCCCGGACCTGTTGGGGCTTGAGCTTGATATCGCAAAAACGGTTCTGGAAATGTGCGGGCTTAAACTCGGCGGGGTCAGGGAAAAGCTCTCTGAAGGCAAACCCGGGCTTATCTTTGCCCAGAGCTTCAAACCAGGTTCCGAAGTAGAATTGAATTCCAAAATCATCCTGATGGTTTCAGTTTCCCCTGAAAAAGGTGCATCTGAGACTGTTCTGCCCGGGGGGTTGGAGGCGAGTCCTGAAGATGCCGCAACCAGGGTTCTTATCGAGACTCCCTCCGAGGTTTCCACTGTTCCGGCTAAAGTTTCAACTGAGACTCAGGTTGCGTCCTCTCCCTCTAAACCTGCGCCCAAAATGAAACCTCCCATCATCCAGCATCCCGGATTTTTTAAATCCTCTAAAGCGGATGCCAAAAATGTTCCTCCTATTATCGGGCTAACTTTTGAAAATGCTTCTGAAACCTTGAACGCGGAAGGCATAAAAGTCGGGAAAATTTCCGAACTTGTCTCCCCGATTTCTTCCGGTACGGTGCTCCACCAGAGCCCCAGGGCAGGTTGCATCGCCAACCCTTTGATTCCGGTTGATCTTGTTGTCTCCAGGGAAAGGCCCCGGTTGAAGCCCCCTATTATCCAGCGTCCCGGTGCTCTAAAGTCCCCACAAAAAGCTGTCCGGAAAGTTCCCCCGGTTGTTGACATGCCTTATGAAAAGGCGGTTTCTGCTCTGGAACAGGAAGGCATCAAAGTCGGGAAAATCTCCGAGCTTGTCTCCCGGATTTCTTCCGGTACGGTGCTCCATCAGGGCCCTAAAGCAGGTTGCATTGCTAATTCCCTGATTCCTGTTGATCTTGTGGTTTCCAGAGAACGGCCCAAGTTGAAACCTCCAATTATCCAGCGTCCCGGAGCTCTAAAGTCTCCACAAAAAGCTGTCCTGAAAGTTCCCCTGGTTATCGGTGTTTCTTTTGAAGAGGCAGTTGGGATTCTGAATGATGAAGGCATTAGAGTAGGGAAAATTTCCGAGCTTGTCTCCCCGATTTCTTCCGGTACGGTGCTCCATCAGGGCCCTAAAGCAGGTTGCATTGCTAATCCTCTGATTCCTGTTGATCTTATGGTTTCCAGAGAACGGCCTAAGTTGAAACCTCCTATCATCCAGCGTCCCGGATTCCTTAAATCCCGTAAAGAGGATTCCATGACCGTTCCTCCGGTTCTCGGGCTTCCTTTTGAAGAGGCCGTTGAGGTCCTGAAACAGGGGGGCATAAAGGTTGGAAACATTTCCACGATTATCTCCCGGGCTTCCCCGGGCAGGGTGCTTCACCAGAGCCTTAAGGCAGGTTGCATTGCTAATTCCCTGATCCCTGTTGATCTTGTGGTTTCCAGAGAACGGCCCAAGTTGAAACCTCCTATCATCCAGCGTCCCGGAGCTCTAAAGTCTCCACAAAAAGCTGTCCTGAAAGTTCCCCTGGTTATCGGTGTTTCTTTTGAAAAGGCCGTTGAGGTCCTGAAACAGGAAGGCATTAGAGTAGGGAAAATTTCCGAGATTTTCTCCCGGATTTCTTCCGGTACGGTGCTCCATCAGGGCCCAAAGGCAGGTTGTATCGCCAACCCATTGATTCCGGTTGACCTCGTTGTCTCCAGAGAACAGCCTAAGTTGAAACCACCTATCATTCAGCGTCCCGGATTCCTTAAATCCCGTACAGAGGATTCCATGACCGTTCCTCCGGTTCTCGGGCTTTCTTCTGAAGAGGCCGTTGAGGTCCTGACACAGGAAGGCATAAAGATCGGAAATATTTCCACGATTATCTCCCGGGCTTCCCCGGGCAGGGTGCTTCACCAGAGCCTTAAGGCAGGTTGTATTGCTAATCCCCTGATCCCTGTTGACCTTGTGGTTTCAAGAGAACGGCCTAAATTAAAACCCCCTATTATCCAGCGTCCCGGAGCCTTGAATTGTCCAAAAACCGAGGTTAAGAAAATTCCCCGGGTTATTGGTGTTTCTTTTGAAGAGACAGTTGAGGTCCTGAAACAGGAAGGCATTAGGGTAGGGAAAGTTTCCGAGATTTTCTCCGGGATTACTCCCGGTACAGTGCTCCACCAGGGCCCAAAGGCAGGTTGCATTGCAAACCCTCTGATTCCCGTTGATCTCGTGGTTTCAAAAGCTGTGGTTTTTGAGGTTAAAACTGTGCCTCGAGTAACCGGGCTTTCGTTTGAAGAAGCGGTTTCTATTTTGGAACGCGAGGGAGTACACATTGGCAAGGTTTCCAGGATTGCTTCGAGGGCTTCCCCCTGTATGGTTCTTTTCCAGGGACCTAAATCCGGTACAATTGCCAACCCGATTATACCCGTTGACCTAGTTGTTTCCAGAAAGATAATTCCTGAGGTCAAAAAGGTCCCTCTTGTTACCGATATGCCTTTTGCAAAGGCTGTTGAGACACTGAAGAAGGAAGGAGTAAATGTC
>CBFCWE010000074.1:0-20548 GCA_965601435.1 uncultured Methanosarcina sp. | reverse complement strand
TCATTCAGTCATTCAGTCATTCAGTCATTCAGTCATTCAGTCATTCAGTCATTCAGTCATTCAGTCATTCATTCAGTCATTCAGCCAGTCATTCATCTGCATCCAGCTCATACTCCGGATCTTCGTCACCTACATCCATTTTTCCGCGGCCTTTCAGGAAATTGCCTCTTCCGGGTTTTGCAGTAATTGACTCTTCCATCCAGAGTGCTTCCCCCCTTGAGAGCGTGTAACGCGGGAACACGCCGTCCATACCTTCAAAAGGCGTCCATCCGGCTTTACTGTGCAGCATATCAGCCCTGATGGGCTGAAGTTCCCTGGGATTTACGATCATAAGGTCAGCATCAAAACCTACGGCAAGCCTGCCCTTGGAACATCTATCCAGCCCAAAAATTCTTGCAGGGTTCCAGCTTGTAAGCCTGATCATCTGCCCAAGGGGCAGGATATTCTTCCGGACTGCCGCAAGCATGAGAGGCATCAGTGTCTCGACCCCAGGAACTCCCGCGGGAGCTGCACGGATATCCGTATCTTTTTCGAACTCCAGGTGCGGGGCATGATCGGAAGCTACGAGATCAATGGTCCCGTCATTCAGCCCGTTTGCGAGAGCCTTGATACTCTGCATGTTCCGGAGAGGGGGGTTCATCTTCCCGAAAGACCTGAGCCTTTCCCAGTCATGTGTTGAGAGAAAGAGGTGGTGTGGGGTGACCTCACAGGAGAACAGGGGCTGTTTCTTATCCCTTTTTGCCAGGTACTTTTCTTTCCTGATGATCCCGACAGCCTCCATGGTGCTTATATGGCAGAAATGAGCCCTGACCTCGAGAGCATTTATGAGCCCCATGGCTTTCTGGACTGCCCCCGCCTCGCAGAAGTTGGGGCGTACCCTTGAGTGGTATTCATAGGAACTGTCCGATTTCAGCATATCCTCCAGTTCAAGGCGCACCTTCTCGTCCTCGGCATGGATTGAGGCAAGGGCATCCAGGCGCTTAATCTCAGCCAGAGCCTCTTCAAAATCACCCTCATTGATATTGAGCCCACCTGTGGACTCAGCCATGAAGATCTCCCCGAAAGCCGTAACCCCGAGCTTCCAGAGCTCTTTGAGTTTATCGATGTTCCCGGTAACCCCCCCGTTAATCCCGAAGTCAACGATCGATTTTTTCCGGGCAACCTTGAGCTTCTGCTCGAAAGAACGGCGGTCAGTGGTAGGAGGAACGGTATTTGGCTGGTCTATGACGGTGGTAATCCCCCCCGCAGCCGCCGCACAGGACCCTGTGTGCCAGTTTTCCTTGGACGTCATCCCGGGGTCCCTGAAGTGGACATGCACATCAATTCCCGCAGGCAGGGTAAGAGCCCCCTCAGCATCTATGATCATGTCCGAACTTGAGACCCGGAGGTCTTTTCCGATTTTCGTAATCTTGCCGTCCTCAATAATGATTTCGGCTGGCTGGAGAACATTATCGTAATAAATCCTTGTGTTTTTAATCAGGACATCAGGCATGGGCGTCTATATGCTCAAAACCGTACTTAAATTATGTACATCATCGGAGATTTTAAAAAAAGGGAACAAAAAGCAGGCAAAAAACCGACATGAAAAGGGGAAGAAAACTCCAAAGATGAGTAAAAAAGAAAAAAGTGAGAAAGAAAAAAAGAAAAAAGGGTAGAAAAGCCCAATCAGTTAAGCCAATCAGTTAAGCCAATCAGTTAAGCCAATCAGTTAAGCCAATCAGTTAAGCTTAATTCTCTCGGCGGTGCTAAGGTAGACCACACTTTCACACACATTGCAGCAGTGATCTGCAATTCTTTCCAGGTAGCGGATCAGGAAGAGCAGATGAGTTGCTTTGGAAACGATTCTCGGGTCTTTTGCCATCATTTCGATCAGTTCCACCCAGACCGAATAAAAGAGCTTATCAACATCATCATCCAGGGCAGCAGTGCCCTTTGCCAGGTCAGGGTCCCGGGTTTCAAAGGCTATGAGGGAATTTGCAAGCATTTCCTCTGCAATATCCCCCATCCTCCTGGTGTCTACAAGAGGTTTCAAATGCCCGCCTTCGATTTTCCCGGGAATCTTTGCGATATTGATGGAAAGCCCCACAATCCTTCTGAGGTCCGCCGAAATTTTAAGGGCGCTCACCACAAGCCTGAGGTCGCCTGCAAGAGGCTGTTGTAATGCTATCAGGTCATTAATCGTAACTTCAATTTTGTATTCAAGCCTGTCCGCTTTCGGCTCCAGGTCAAGGGTCTCGCGGGCAAGCTCCAGGTCAAGGTTTATGACCGACTCCATGGAATCGTGAAGGATTTTCTCTGCAAGCTCCCCCAGAGAGAGGACAGATTCCTTCAGCAAGGCCAGTTGCTGTAAATATGTTTCTCGAACCATTTAATCACCTTTACCTGCCACACCTTTACCTACCACACCTTGAGCTGCCGGGATGGTAGTTAGGTGTGATATAGGAACTATATATGTGAGAGATACATCAAATTGGATATATACCATATATAGCATTGAGCTGCCATACTCAAAAATTTTATGACTGGCAAATTGCAGCCGGCACGAAGTTTTCGCGATTATGGGAATCATAGTCAATCAAGAAAATTAGGGTTAACCGAACCTACCGGTAATATAATCCTCAGTACTCTTTTCCCTGGGGTTTTCAAAGATCTGCCTGGTCTTCCCAAATTCGATCAATTCCCCCATCAGGAAAAACGCAGTATGATCCGAGATCCTGGCTGCCTGCTGCATATTATGGGTTACGATCACTATAGTATAGTCTTTTTTAAGGTTCATGATCAGTTCTTCGATTTTCGCCGTGGAAATCGGGTCCAAGGCACTGCAGGGCTCATCGAAAAGAATGATCTCGGGTTTCACGGCCATTGTCCGGGCAATGCAGAGCCTCTGCTGCTGCCCCCCACTAAGGGAAAGAGCGGAAGACCGGATCCTGTCCGAAATTTCATCCCAGAGAGCCGACGAGCGAAGCGCATGCTCCACTACACCTTCGATGTCCTTTTTGTTCACCCCGTGAATACGCGGGCCGTATGCAATGTTGTCATAGATAGACATCGGGAAAGGATTGGGTTTCTGGAAAACCATACCTATCTGCTTCCGGAGGTCTACGACATCCACACCTGGCCCATAGATGTCCTTACCTTCGATTGAAACCTCACCTTCGATCCTGCAGCTCTTAATAAGGTCATTCATCCTGTTCAGACACCTGATGAAAGTAGACTTTCCACACCCAGAGGGACCTATAAAAGCAGTTACACTGTTTTTAGGGATCTGGATGTTGACATTCTTAAGGGCCTGCTTATCCCCATACCAGAGATTCAGGTCTTTGACCTCGATCTGGGGATTAGCTACGTTTTGGATAGCTTCGGTCATTAAATATGCCTCAAATATAATGTTAAAACTCAAATCAAATTTTCAATTTTTGCCGGTAATACCTGCGGACCAGCACTGCAACGAAATTTACGGCAAGCACGATCATAAGCAGGACAAGTGCAGTCCCGTACTGGAGAGGCCGGGTCTGGGCGATGTTTGTCCCTGCGGTGGCAAGGACGAAGAGGTGATAGGGAAGCGCCATGAACTGGGAATAGACCGAGTCAGGCAACCTCGGCAGGAAATAAGCAGCCCCTGTAAGCAAAATCGGAGCAGTCTCTCCTGCAACTCTCCCTATACTCAGGATGGAACCCGTAACTATTCCGGGAATGGAAGCCGGAAGCACCACATGCCTGATGGTCTGCCACTTACTGATCCCGAGCGCAAGGGAGGCTTCCCGGTATTCCGGGGGAACAGCGAGAAGGGCTTCCTCACTGGACCGGATAATTACCGGAATAATCAGGAGGGCAAGGGTCAGGGAAGCCGAAAGGAGCGAAGGCCCAAACCCGAGGTACTTGACAAACATAGCCAGGCCAAAAAGCCCGAAGACTACGGAAGGTGTCCCCGCCAGGTTATTTATTGCCATTTCTATGGCCCAGGTGGTCCGGTTCTGCCCGGCATATTCGGTCAGGTAGATTGCAGCCAGGATACCCATAGGAAGCGCTACCAGCATTGAGCCGATGATCAGGTATATTGTGCCCACAATTGCCGGATAGATCCCCCCTTCGGTCATCATCTTGCGGGGCATTTCAGTTAGGAATTCAATACTGATTGCATTGTACCCGTTAGAGACTATATAATAGAGGATAACAAGCACAAAGCCCGCAACTGTCAGCGCCGCAAGAGTCAAAAAGGCAAAAGCGATCCGCTCACTGGTTTTTGCGTTCAGACCCATGCTCAGTCCACCTTAAACCTGTATTTCTTTTTGATTGCGTCCGCAAGCAGGTTAATAAGGAACGTGACAATGAAAAGTACGGACCCGACTGCAAACAGGGCATGGAAATGGTCACTGCCCTGAGGGACCTCACCCATTTCTAGCGCTATAGTGGCGGTCATGGTCCTTACAGGATCCAGGATCCCGCCCGGGAAAGAGGGGATAATAGCCGTGTTTCCGGTTACCATCATGACGGTCATGGTTTCCCCGATTGCCCTGCCCATGCCAAGCATCACGGCAGCCGAAATCCCGGAAAGCGCCGCAGGAACAGTTACTTTGTAGATGGTCTGCCACCTTGTAGCCCCAAGGGCAAGAGAACCCTGCTTGAGGGAACTGGGGACTGAACTGATGGCATCTTCGGAGATGGAGATGATAGTGGGAAGGGCCATGAGCCCTAACATAATGGAACCTGCAAGAGCGGTCTGCCCGGTGGGAAGGTTGAAAGTCTCCCGCATAAAGGGGACCAGCACGACAAGCCCGAAGAACCCGTACACAACCGAAGGAACGCCTGCAAGGATCTCGACAAAGGGTTTGAGGAAATCCGCAACTTTCGGATTTGCCAGTTCAGAGATAAATACGGCAGAAGCAATCCCCAGAGGTACGGAAAAAAGGATTGCCCCCGCAGTCACAATCAATGAGCCTAAAAACAAAGGCAAAAGCCCGAATTGTGCGTTTACGGACGTCGGGTACCAGAACTTGCCGGTTACAAAGCTCAAAAACGGCACGTCTTCAAAAAGGGTTAAACCGTCCCTGAATAAAAAAAGGCATATAAGGAAAAGAATGACGACTGTCAGGGCGCTCACCGCAAAGAGCACGAATTCAATCGTCTTTTCCCTATAATTCCTGTTGAACATTCTTATTCCCTTAAAATCCCTTATTCATTTTTAGAGTCGTACTTTTGAAGCCCTGTTTAAGGCTCACTGAATAGGGAAGTACCCGACTTCAAGGATCAGGTTCTGCCCTTCGTCACTCATCACGAAATCAATGAATTCCTTTGTGAGACCTTCTGGGGCTCCATCGGTATAGAAGTACAGGGGCCTTGACAGGGGGTAGTCGCCGCTGATGATGTTCTCAGGGCTCGGGTATGTGAAGCCTTCCCCGGCATCCACACTGACAGCCTTTACGCTGTCATCAAGGTATGCGACACCGATGTATCCGATTGCATTGGGATTCATGGAAACTTCACTTACGATAGCCCCGGTGGTAGGCTGAGTGAGAGCATCAGGCCGGTATTCGTCCTCAAGGAGTACAGCTTCCTTGAAGTATTCATAAGTCCCGGAACTGCTGTCCCTGGACATTACAGCGATTTCCCTGTCTTCTCCACCCACTTCATTCCAGTTGCTGATGCTTCCGTTGTAGATCCCGCGCATCTGGTCAAAAGTAAGCTCTGAAACCGGGTTCTCAGGGTTAATCACAACAGAGATCCCGTCAAAGGCAACCACGTGCTCCACAGGAGTGATCCCGTTTGCTTCGGCATTTTCAAACTCTGAATCCTTCATTTCCCTGGAAGCGGTTGCAATATCAACTTCCCCGTCGATCATGGCAGCAATTCCCACACCAGAGCCGCCGCCGGTTACGGTAACACTCTTATCGGGATATTCGATCATGAACTGTTCAGCTTCATACTGGGCAAGGGGCAGGACCGTATCCGAACCCTTCATAAAAATACCCTGTGCTTCGGCTGCAGGAACTTCTTCTGAAGGAACAACGTCCTCTCCGGCTTCATTACCGGTACATCCGATTCCCAAAAAAACGAGCCCCATCAAGAGAACTGTGAGGACCGCATAAGTTTTTAAATGTGCCATGTTGTAAATATTCCTCCAATAAATATGTACCAAGATAAGAATCTATAGCAGTTGCAGATATTTCTACTATACTGCACTAAGAAAAGAGTTTATATATAAATATTTGCCATATATGGTATAGATGAATATATAAAAATGATTTAAAAGATGTAAAAAAGTATTCTATATACCAAATACGTAAAATAAATAGATAGAGGTTGGGAAAAAAATTCCCGACGAATTTAAAGTTATTAGCAACAGGAACAATCAAGGATGAAAAAGGAGAGACGAAAAGGAAGAAAAGAAACCTAAAATAGAACAACGGGGGAAGAAAAATGAAAAAAACTAAAAGAGAAGAAATGTTGGTACAAGAAAAAGACAGGCAATGAAGAGCTCAGAAGTCAAAAAGAGACCTCTGCTCTCCTCGCCCATTCTCCAAACAGGAACCTTCACCTTTAGTTGTCAGTTCTTTTGCAGAAGGAGGCTTTTCCGGTTCAGGCTTCTTCGGTTCGAAATCGAAAAGCCCTTTTTGTTTTGAATCGTAGTCAAGAGAAGATGCCTTCACCCCGAAAACTCCGAGGATGCGTTCCACAGGGGGGAGGATCTGCTTCTTAATATAATAGTCCACATCAATTGGCACGTTGTGCTCCCGAACGTAGTCAGGGTCTTCGGCTCTGTCCACGAAAAGGCCTTTTCCCGCGGTGATGACAAAGGGGATCCTTGTCCCTATTGAAGGCATTATCCCGGTCCTTTTCTTCAGGTTTTCAACAACTGTAAGGTGGGGCTGCTTGCTTTTGTAACTGTCCACTTTCCGGGTAAGGGTACGGGTAAGGACCAGGTTCTCAACAAGCTCGGTGTCTTTTCGGGGGTCAAGATTCCGGACACTGCTCACGACTTTCTGGACATGTTCTACTGCCAGGTCAACTTCACCATCTTTAAGAACAAGTCCAAGGACCGTGTTAAGGGTCTTTGAGGTCAGCCCACACCAGTCCCTGCGGACTGTCTCCATCCCCTTCACCTTGATCTTGTCCTTCCACCCATCCCCTTCAGGCTCAAAAAGCCAGAGAGCATAGCGTTTCTTTGCGATAAGTAGGGCACGTATTGCAATGGATTCGAATTCAAGCTCCATGGGATCGGGAAGCGATGCCGAAACAAGCTCTGCAAGCCTTTTTCCCACAAGGCTGATGTCATCAAGGGAAAGTTCCCCTTCTGCTTTGCAATGGACAAAAACACTGTCCGTGTCCCCGTAGGCAACCGAGAGCTCCACCACCCGGTCAGAGGGAAGATGTTCCCCGACTTCCCCGGAAAGGAGGGCTGACGACCCCCTGAGAATGACCTTCCCGATCCTGTCATTGATCAGGTCTCTGGTGTTCAGGATATTGCTCCGCCCGAAACTTGTCACGGCGTTTGCAAGGGGCAGGCTGTAAAGCCTCGCCCGGGCATACCCGGAGTACCCGTAAAAACTGTTCAGCAAGATCTTCAGGGCGAGCTGGGTCGCATCAAGCACCCGATGCTCGTTTTCATCCCCGGCTTTCTTCATAAGGCCCTTGGTCTCCACCCTGCGGTTAAGGAGGTCTTCAAGTATGGAAGGCACGATACCCTTGAAAGCTGCGGAAGGGACGAACTCTCCTCCAGAAGGGGGTTTGATGGTCTCCCCCCCGGGACGGTCCTCCGTCACAACCGTGGTGTAGCAGAGGTTGTGCGCCATCATAATGGTGGGATAAAGGGACTTGTAGTCAAGGATAAGCACATTTTCCAGCAGGCCCTTTTTCGGTTCAAGGACTTCCCCTCCTTTCAGTTCCGAACTCTGCTGGTGGCGCTCGGCAGAAAGGTGGTCATCGGGCTTTGGAGGGATAAGTCGGTCTTTTAACCCAAACTCCCGGAGCATGAGGTGCTCAACCATGGAAGTCTGCCCACCGTCCACGATTTCCTGAAGCAGGGTCCCACTTACCCGGGCAAGGGCAACGTATTTGTCAAGCAGCCTGAGATTGAGCACGAGTTCCTGGGCAAGTTCGGAATCCCTCCGAGAATAATCGATGAATTTCTTGAGCTTTTCCCCGGAATCGGCCCAGTACTCCTCCATCTCCGAGGGAGCCACATCGAGCTTTTCCCTTCCCAGAAGCTCCTTTGAAACCGCCCGCAGGGTATACTGCTTCAGACTGAAAGCCCTGCGCACCAGGGGAAGGGCATCCACAACAACCCGCCCTTTCATCTCGGTCCGGGTAATGAGCCCGAACTTCCGGTAGCTCATAAAGTTGCCATCCCTGCCAACCACAGAATTTACCTTTTCCCCTCTTGAATAAAGGGCCTTTACCCTATCAGTAATATAAGGGATGTCGAAGTCCTGGTGGTTATAACCTATAACAATGTCAGGGTCATATTCGCAAAAGATCTTAAAAAAGAGGTTCAGCATTTCAGCCTCACCCTTGCAGGGCAAGACATCTTTGTCCCCCCCCTCAACCGGCTTTGCGGTCAGGATGAGGGTCTTATGCCCATTATATTCGGGTTCGAAAGAAAAGCTGACCATGATAACGGGAGAGGTCTCAGGAGCAGGCATCCCCCCGTCAAGGGGCAGGCACTCAATGTCAAAGGAAAGATATTTCAGGGGAGCTGTGGCAAGATTGTCAATTTTCCTGATATCGGATGCAAGGATCACGGTATCGCAGGCAAAGTCCCGGCAGCGGGGCCTGCCTGAAAAACTATTATCCTGGAAGTACTTTGCAGGGTCCACGGGCTTTCCTTCAACCGAAACCCAGACCATCCCGCCAAGGTCCCGGTCAATCAAAAAACGGTTCCTGAAAAGAATATCACTTTCGTAAACTTCCCAATTGCCTTCGGCGTTCAGCACATCCCGGATTTTCAGCACATCGTCCCTGATCTCGGGCACATTTTTTGGCAACAACGTGGTGATCTTGAGCATATCTTTTCTGGATTCCTGGTACCCCACAGGCTCAAACTTTTCAACAATTTCTACTTTTTTAACCTGCTCGAAAGTGTCTTTGATAAGCCTCGCAACAGCATGCAGGTCTCCGGAAGCTTTGAGATAAAAATAGGGTTCGAAATCAGGAACAAGGCAGCATACGCTTTTACCATCCGCACTTTTCCCGAAAAGGCGGATGACGGGCTTGCTGTCGTTAGTGACATCGTAATCCGCATCCAAGATCTGAAAATCCATAGGCATGGTTTAGAGTTTTAGGTAGACATATAGCTTTTGTTACATTGTCAGGAAAATAAATGTGAAAAAAGCTATTCTGAAAAGATACGGGAGAAAGAGATACGGGAAAAAAGAAAGAAAAAAGGATTAGGTAGAGAAAAAGGAAAAAGAACAAGTGAAAGGAAAAGGATGAGGTAGAGAAAAAGGAAAAGGAAGGGAAAAAGAAAGGGAAAAAGAAAGGAAAAAAGAAGAATTTTTAAAACCGACAGTGCCGAAAAATCAGGCAGCAGAAGGTTTTATGTTCATATTGATTGCGACTTCCGCAATATCGGCACTGTACTCGGCAACTCTCCGCAGGCTCTCCAGAATCATGCTGAGCTCGATGTTCCCGGACCCTTCTCCATCCCTGGATTCGAGGGAAACCCCGAACTGAGACACTTTCTTGGCTTCTACAACAATATTGTTTATAGCCTGGAGGTCTTCTTCTTTCATCGAATCGATTGAACTTTCAAAAACCTTCTGGGAAAGGTCGGCCATCTTAAAGATGGGATCGTCAGAGACGATTCCGTTTTCCATCTTAGTTACGTTCTGGGCGATACGGACAGCATGGTCTCCGACACGCTCTATGCTCTTGGTAATAAGCCTGTACCCCAGGCATTCCCTTGGGTCACCGATCCCTATTTTTTCGGAAAGCTCGACGTCCTCGATAGAAGCCTTAAGCTGGCGCACCGAGAGCAGATAGAAACGGTCCACGTCATCGTCCCGCTGGATGACATCCTCAGCAATTTCCACGTTGTGGTCCTTAAGGGCAGTCATCGAGTCCTCAAGCATGGAGAGGACAAGCCCATACATGTTCTTGATGACCCTTCTGAGAGGCAGGTCGTGGTAATTCAGGAGACACTGGAAGACCAGTTCGTTCCTGGACTCTTCCACGAGTTCAAGCCCGATAAGCTTCTGACGCACGGAATCTTTGATAAACTTCCGGTCGTAGGCACTGAAACCTTTCTTGGTGGTAAGCCTGATGAAGTCATAACCCACGAGGTAATGTGAAATAAGAACCCTCAGGTTGTTTTCAGCACTGTCGGAATGCACGTAATCGATCGATGCCTTGAGAACCGACTGTTCCCTTGAAGTCGCACTTGAGGAAACGAGCAGGGTCTTGTTGGGCATCGGGGTAAGAGTAAGCGTGTCTCCTGCCTGGAGCCCGATATCCCGCACCCACTTTATAGGGAGGGAAACAATATAAGTTGAATTTCCCGTAAACTGGACTTTTCTTTTATCTTTGGTGATAAATGAACCCCCTGGAGGTATTCTATTCACTTGTATGACAACTATATAGAACAAAGTGATATATAAAGGTATCCAAAAATTAGGCCACCATAATGAGAAATGAAACAAGGAACTGTTGTCTAATAATAGTATATAGGATATTTCAATAAATTGAGGGAAAACATAGACCTGCCCTGAAAAGGATATAAAAACCAAAATGTGAAAAAGCAGGGAAAACTAGCTAATTTACATCATGTATTTATTTTAACTAATTTATTACTTAGGAGTATTGGTTGCACAATATAATTTCACAGTATAATTCATTACTTAAATTAATTCCTTACTTACATAACTTTTTTAGTTATATTGGCCCTCATTCCCCCCTGTTCATTACATGAAACTTTTCATAAATATCCATAAATTATACATTCATAAAAATAGTATAAGTATAGTTAGACATTATGACCTGAAAATGTCTTTTAAATAATCTGCCACATATAATGAGCAGGATATGGACCCACCCGAAGAGAGTACACCCCGAAAGAAAATCAAACTATATATGGAAGAAAGAAGAACTTAAGTATATATTTAGAATAAATAAAATTTAGATTATTCCCTGTACCCCGAATGTATAATAGTAGCTCGAAATCGGTTATTTCATAGAAATAAAATGCAGGAAATGGATCGATGAAGCAATTTGATATAAATCTGGAATCGTTAATAAATAGCAGCCCAGTGGTTATTTTTTTATGCGGGACAGGAAAAAATTGGCCCGTCGAACTGATAACCGAGAACATAAAGCAGTTCGGCTACGAAGTAGATGACTTCATATCAGGACGCATACAGTACCTTGACATAATCCATCCCGAAGACAGGGAAAAGGCCTGTGCCGAAATCCTCAGGTGCTCCGAAAAAGGGTGCCCTGAGCTGACCCAGGAGTACAGAATACTTACAGCCTCGGGACATACGCATTGGGTAGAGGTAAAAATCCTGATCCGAAGAGACAAAAAAGGACACATAAAACACTACCAGGGAACTCTCTGCGATGCCACCCAGCGAAAAGAGGCAGAAGCTTCAATGCAAAAAGCGCTTAAGAGAAATAATGAACTGAAAAACGTCATCAACAGCAGTCCTGTGGTGGTGTTCCTCTGCAGACCGGAAGAGGGATGGCCCGTGGAATTCGTATCGGAAAACATTACGCAGATGGGTTACACCACTGAAGACTTTACTTCCGGGAAAATAAGGTATATCGACTTTGTACATCCTGACGACCGGGACAATTTCCGTGCCGAAGTGGCCAGGTTTACCAGGGAAGGATACACGGACTGTACCTAGGATTACAGGGTCCTGACAAAGTCAGGAAAGGTGCGATATATCGATGATAGGTCCCTGATAAAAAGGAACAAGAAAGGGGAGATCACCCATTACCAGGGGATTGTCCTGGATATCACCGAACGCAAACTGGCAGAGGAACATATGAAGGGGCAGAACCAGGTACTTGAAAAACTTGCCTCAGGAGCCCCACTTAACGAAGTACTCCTCCTCCTGGTCAGGAATGTGGAAAAGATCAGGGGCTGTTCGACGTGCTCGGTCATGCTCCTTGACCGGAAGAAAAAACACCTGTTTTACCACGTTGCCCCGGGACTCCCGGAATTCTACAGGCAGAAGACCGACAGGCTTGAGATCGGTTTTGGCATGACTTCTGTCGGGACCGCAGCCTACCTGGGAAAAAGGATAACTGCGGACAATTTGATGGAAAACCCATACTGGACAGAGTACAGGGAGCTGACAGCCAAAGCCGGGCTGAAAGCCTGCTGGTCCGAACCCATCATCTCCTCTTCAGGAGAATTGCTCGGTGTCTTTTCCATGTACTACGGCGAAGTCCGAAAACCCGAAAAAGAGGACCTTGACTTTATGAAGACAAGCGCCCAGCTTGCAGCCATTGCGGTTGAGCATAAACTGGCAGAAAAAAACCTGCGGGAATCCGAAAACAAGTTCAGGACCATCTTCAATAATATCAACGACCAGCTCTACATCCGGGAGCCTGAAGGCAAAAGCTACATGGACGTCAACCAGGCAGTTGTGAACAGGCTCGGATACAGTAAGGAAGAAATCCGGAAAATGGAAGCAGAAGAGATAATTCCTTCCGAGTACTGGGACTCCGTCAGGGAAAACATGAAAAAGATCCAGAGCGAAGGGTCCCGGATTTACGAAGCAGGCGCTATCTGTAAGGACGGGACGGTTGTCCCCCTTGAAGTAAGTGCAAGAATTATCGATTACGACGGCAAGAAGACGATCTTCTCGGTTGCCAGGGACATCACCGAGCGCAAGAAAGCAGAAGCTGCACAGGTTCTGAACGCAGCCAGGCTCGAAGCCCTGGTAAAGCTTAACCAGATGACCGGTGCGCCCCTGAAAGAAATCACAGACTTTGCCCGGGAAGAAGCAGTCAGGCTCACGGGCAGCAAACTCGGGTACCTGGCATTCATGGATGCCTACGAAACAGCCCTCATAATGCACTCCTGGTCAAAGAGCGCAATGAAAGAGTGCAGCATTGAAGACAAACGTTTCATCTATCCAATTAAGACCACCGGGCTCTGGGGAGAAGCCATAAGGCAGCGAAAACCCATCATTACCAATGACTACACCGCCCAGAGTTCCCTGAAGAAAGGATACCCAAAGGACCACGTACACCTGACCCGGCACCTGAACGTGCCTGTGTTTGACGGGGACAGGATTGTTGCCGTTGCAGGAGTAGGAAACAAGGACGAAAACTATGACGAATCAGACGTCCGCCAGCTAACACTGCTTATGCAGGGCATGTGGCAGCTCATCCAGAGAAAACAACTCGAAGACGCTCTGGAAACCTACTCAGAAGACCTATCAAAAGCCAGTGATGAACTTCGGTCTTTGAACAGGATAAAAGCGGAGTTCATGACTGAAAGCCTGCCCCCTGTGAGGCTCGACTACGGGGAACTAATTGATTTTGAAACCTGGGAAGCTATAGAGGACCAGCAGCAAAAGGCAATCGATTCGGTCATCAACAATTCTGACAGATTGAGGCATATGGTAGACTCTCTCCTCTATCTCAGCCAGGAACAGGCAGGAAAGATCGAATATTCCTTCGGGGAAGTCGAGATTAAAAAGGTCCTCTCGGACGCCTACCTCAACCTCGTCCTCCTGATAGATGAAAAAGAACTGGAGATGGAAAAGGACCTGCCTGCAAGCCTGCCGCCGATCAGGGGAGACAAACAAAAACTTACCGAGCTCTTCACCACCCTTATCAGCAATGCAATCAAGTTTACACCCCACGGCGGGACCCTTGAAGTGAAAGCCGAAGAGGAAAAACAAAGCATCCATATCACGGTCAAAGACAGCGGGACCGGCATTAAGAAAAGACTTATCCCACACCTATTTAACAGGATTTACCAGGTGGAAGACTCCCTGAGCCGCAGGTACCAGGGACTTGAATTCGGGCTATATATCTGCAAGAACATTATCAGTGCCCATAACGGAGAAATCTGGGTGGAAAGTGAAGAAGGTTCGGGAACCACCATGCATGTGAGACTTCCGAAAAAAAACCTGAACCGGAAAAGAGGCATAACGGGAGCTATCAGTCTGCCTGAATCAATCGGTCTGAATCAGTCCGCTTGAGCGAGCAAAGCGAGCGAAACGGACCGCGCACTGTTGCGATTTCATCGCAACTAAAAGAAAAATCAAAGATTTTTCTGATGCCGAGCCGCAACTCGGCTGGTGCAGCTAGGCTGGTGCAACCAGGCAAATGAGGCGGAGACAAAAAACTTGAAATTGAGCATAGTCGGAATTAAAAAATGTTGTAATGAAGTGGCTGGAGATTTACGATGAAAATTGAACTATTGGGCACTCTTTTCCTCTCAGACAAGAGGAAAGATCTTCTTCTGCTGTTGATGGAGGAACCCCGGAATATTGATGAGATCAAAGATATTCTCAATGTGACCTCAAGCGCGATCATGACCCAGATCAAGATCCTCATCAGCCAGGGCCTGATCACACATGAAGACGACCTTTACAAACTATCTGACATCGGGAAAGTGGTTGTTAAAAAAATGATACCCCTCCTTAACACCCTGGGTGTGTTCTCGGAGAACAAGGACTACTGGGAAAACCACAATATCAGCGCGATTCCACCACATCTCCTGGACAGGATAGAGGATCTAGGGCACTGCGAATTCGTGGAACCCGACCTGGACAGGATGTATGAAACCCCAAAAAAGATAGAAGAAAAACTGGTCATCTCAGTTCATTTAATGGAAATCTCCTCCTATTTCAATCCGGCTTATCCGTCAACCTATGTAGAACTGATAAAAAAAGGGACAGACGTATCCCTGATAATCACAAAACCCGTCTTTGAAAGATTGAGAAAGGAATACAATATAGCCCTGCAAGAATACCTGAGCCGGGAAAATGCAAAAATCTTCGTTTGCGACTGTCCTATAAGAGTTGCATCAAGTGTGGTTACGGACAACTTCATGGCACTCTCCCTATTTTACAAAAACGGGATTTACCATAACCATGCCATCATGAGCCTGGAGGAAAACGCCCTGAAATGGGGAGAAGACCTCTTCCTGCATTACATGAAAAACTCAAAGGAAATAACGGAAAAGGAATTGATTGAAACAGAATTAACTGAGAAGGATTAACTAAAAAGTAATTGGCTGAAAGGGACAAACTGTAAACCTGAGTCCTCAAGATTCCATTTCAGTCCGAAAAAGTAAAACTTGCCCGCAGAATGCCGGGGGGGATACATATGCTCTTACAGTGAACAGAATTACTCAGTCCCCCTGATTGAGCCCCGATCCCTCAAGTTCATATTGAGTTTATAAATCCTGCCCATTTTCACTTAAAAAACACACGACTATTCTTAATTCAAAGGGATACGTTTTCCGCTTTTTCGAGATTCTTTTCTCGAAATTCGTTTCTCGAAATTTGTTTCTCGAAATTCTTTTCCAGGATTATCTGAGTCCAGAATTACTGCTTCTTGAATGATCTGTTTCTCAGGAGATCTACTTCCAGAACCAAGGACTTCCCTACCAAGCAGGATACCCACGGTTCGGGGAACATATCAAATGAACACAAAATCAGAATTCATTGGCCCTTTTATCCGAGGCAAATCAGACACCCTGATAAGATCAAAGGCTTTGATCAAATTAAAGTCCCCGATTAAGTAAGTTAACGCAGTTAAATCAGGACGACCCGTGAAATCGGATGAAACTACAGAATCATGAGAGTTAACAAGATCAGGACAATTCACAAAATTAGGCATCAGGAGAGATGTTAACTACGTTAATCAAATTTCTGCGTTTATGTTATATGTATAAAAGTCAATTTATGATTTGAAGTTAACAGCATAAAGGGATCACCCGAAAAGTGAATCCCGATTCGAGCTACTCACTGTTAACAAGGGAATAACCGCAAAAAATGTAGGAAGCGTTTTTATGGCAGCAGATATCTTGAACCAGTTAGCGGAAGCTGTCGTCGAAGGAGAAGACGACGAAGCAGAAGAACTTGCACAGAAGGCCCTCGAAATGGGCGTTGACCCTTATGAAGCAGTTATTAACGGCCTGGCAAAAGGAATGACCATTGTCAGTGACCAGTACGAGAAAGGAGAAGCCTTTGTACCCCACCTCCTGCTCGCATCCGGAGCAATGTATGCAGGCATGGACATCCTCGTCCCACACATGGTCAAAGACGGGGACTCCAAGCAGGCTGTAGGTATCATAGGAACCATCGAAGGAGACGTGCATGACATTGGCAAGAACCTTGTCAAGACCATGCTCAGTGCAAACGGGTTTGAAATGATTGACCTGGGCGCAGACGTCCCTATCGAGAAGTTTGTGGAAACCGCAAAGGAGCGCAAGGCCGACCTGATTTCCATGAGCGCTCTTATGACCACGACCATGACAAACATGGAAAAGGTCATTGAGATCCTCCAGGAAGAAGGGATCCGCGAATCCATGAAAGTCATGGTAGGAGGCGCCCCAGTCTCAGAGGAATACGCAGCAGCCATCGGCGCAGACTCTACTCACACTGATGCCCTGCACGCAAGCGCCTGGGCAACCGAAATTGTGAAGGAACTCGAGCCTTCAGAGGAACGCTGGAGTGACGAGAAGATCAACCTTGGCAAGATCAAGTACAGGGAGATCCTGGCAAAGAAAGTAGTCTCCGAGAAAGTAGACATCGGACTTGAGACTGCAAACAAGATCAAGGAAGAGTTCGAAAGCGTGGGAGTGAAGGTCAAGGAAGAAATGACCCACATCGACAGGACCGTATCCGCAATGTCCGACAAGAAGGTTGACCGCCTGCCTGTCTACCCCCTTGCCTGCGGTGTCCTCAGAAAGTTTGCCCCTGTCACCTACAAGGAATACGCAACAAACGAAGACGCCTTTGCCGAGAGCGCATTCCTCGGGGCCAAGTACCTGGACCTGGACATGTTTGTGGGACTCATTGACCTTTCCGCAACCTCCGCGGACTTCGGATGCAAGATCAAATACCCCGAAGACGACACCCCCTCCTCCGAAGGCCACCTTAAAGCCTACGATCAGCTTGAGGTCCCCGAACTCAAGGAAGGCACCCGTGGCTACGAACTTGTCATGGCTTCAAAGAAGGCAAAGGAAAAACTCAACAGTGAACTCAACACTCCCTTCGTTGGCTTCCACGAAGGCCCGCTTCTTACCCTTACCCAGCTCATGGGAGCGGACAGGGTCCTTATGGACATGAAGACCAACCCTGAAGTCGTCCTTGAAGCGGTCCAGAAGTGTACCGACTACATCTGCCAGCTTTCCGAGCTCTTCTTCGATGAAGACGCCTGTGATGGACTCTGTGTGGACAACCTCTGGTCCAACAACATCATCATGAGCGAGGAAGACTACTGGAAGTTTGACGGGAAGTTCGTCTATGAACAGCACGTTCCGCTCTTCAAGAAGTACAACCAGCCCTACATGATCCACAACTGTGCAGACGCGGTTCACTTCGAGACCCAGATCAGGAAGTTCGGAACAGCCCTCTACAGCTACGCATACTATGAAAAGACCAGGGAAAAGGGTTCCCAGAACTACGCAGACCTCATCCCCAAGTACGGAGATATCTGCTGTATGATGGGAGAAGTCAACCCGGTTGAGTTCATGGACGGCTCCGCTGCAGGGGTCCAGAAGGTCACAGACGATACGAAGACCCTGCTCGAAAACGTACTCCCCGTACTCAAGGAGAACGGACTCCAGTCCAAGTACGTCATGTCTACCGGCTGTGAAGTCCCACCAGGAGGCCCACTGACCACAGTCCAGGCAATGGTGAACACCGTTAAGGAACTCGGTCCGGAACTCCAGAAGTCAATCATAGGGTGAGGTTCACCTCCCCTATTTTTCAATTTAATCCGGGAAACTGAAAAACAAAAGGCAAAACTCCTGTAATCAAATTTATCTCTGGTTTTAATGCGGCATATCACAGCCAAAGAAAACCTTTACCAAATCCCAGATAAAAAACGGAAAAACGGAAAAACGAAAAAAACGTTTTAACCTCCAATAGGGATGAGAAATCGTTCCATTATATACCTCCAACTTCATAAAAATTTCAAATATACAGCGGAGGAATGTCGTGCAGCATCTTCCGGCAAAAAGAACAGAAAAAGGGTGGTTGCTCGCCACCCTCCTCAACCTGGAGAAAAACGGGAAAACACTGTTATGTCTTTTTTTAAAAAGGTGTTTTTATCAGTAAAAATTAAAAAGGGTTTTACAGCCTTCGAATTAACCTGAATTTACCAATCAATCTCATAAATAAATCTCATAAATAAATCTCATAAATAAATTCATACGGTTAAAAAAACCAAAATAGTGGCCATAGACAATAGAGAGGAGGAATACCATGGAGCTGGGTCTGGGAATCGATACTGGCGGAACATATACCGATGCCGCAATTATGGATATGTTAAACGGAACAATAATCGAATCAAACAAGGCACTTACGACATATCCGGATTTGATAAGAGGAATAACAAATTCTATTGAAGGGTTAAACCCCGACTACCTGAAAAACATCAAATCCGTATCAGTTTCTACCACTCTCGCCACCAATACTACACTTGAGGGAAAAGGCTACCCGGCAGGGATGATCCTTATCGGACACACCGTTCCAAAAAAACTTTCCGGCGATTACGTAATATCGATCAAAGGCGGCCACGACTCCGATGGAAATGAGAGTGCTCCCCTTGAAGACCTGGAAACCGTAAAGGAGTTTGTCCGGAAGGTAGGAAAAAGGGTAGCTGCTTTTGCCGTTTCAGGATATTTCGGGGTCAGAAACCCCGAACACGAACTGAAAGTGAAAGAAGCCATCCGGGAAATAACAGACATGCCCGTAGTCTGCGGCCACGAACTTTCCCTGAGCCTCGGGGCTTACGAAAGAGCAGTTACAGCCCTCCTTAACGCCCAGCTTATCCCCGTAAGCAAGCAGTTTATCAAATCCATCCAGACCGTGATAGAAGAAAAGGGAATCAGCGCCACCCTCATGATGATGAAATGCGACGGCTCTCTTGTAAGAATTGAAGAGGCCCTGCAAAAACCCGTAGAATCCATTTTCTCAGGCCCTGCCGCAAGTCTTGTTGGGGCAGCCCACCTGACAGGCCTGGACACCTGCGTGACTGTGGACGTGGGAGGTACAAGTACCGATATTGCCATGATCTCGAAAGGTATTCCCGAGATCAGCGACTCAGGTGCCAAAGTGGGCGGCTGGAAGACGATGGTGAAGGCTATCAGGATGGACACATCCGCACTTGGCGGGGACAGCCAGGTCTGGATTAAAAGGAAGCCCTACCTGGGTCCTAACAGGGTGGTACCTCTCTGCCTTGCAGCCGCGGAATTCCCGGTGCTCCTGGAGAAACTTGAAACCATCGAAAAACCAAAAGAACGCCTGATGGACGAGATCATACAGCCAACAACATTTTTCTTCAGGAACGGGCCTCATTCCGAGGAGCACCTTACCGCGGAACTCGGGGAGGACGAAAAAGTAATCCTGGACCTCCTTGGAGAAGAGCCACTCTCAGTTTATGAAATCTCGGCAAAGTCCGGAAAACATCCCCTTATGTTTGCCAGCAACCTGAAGGCCCTGATCCAGAAACGCTACGTGGGCCAGGTTGGGTTTACCCCTACAGATGCCCTCCATGTACTGGGGGAATATGCCCGGTGGGATACAAGAGCCTCCTGGCTAGGGGCAAAAATTCTCGGCCCCTACCTGAAAAAGAGCCCGGAAGAGTTTTCCGCCCATATCAAGGCAGAAGTCGTAAGGAAACTTGCCCTGGAGCTGGTGTCCTTCTTTGCGGATGACCTGAAGAAAACGGATATTGAAAAACTGATAGGAAAAGAAGCTTACCTGAAATTCCAGGTAAAAGTCCCCGTGGTGCTTGTAGGGGCTCCGGTTAGGGCTTACCTGAAAGACCTTAATAAGATGATTGATGCGGATATCCAGATCCCCGCATACCACGAAGTTGGAAATGCCGTGGGAGCCCTCGCAGGCAAAGTAATCCACAGGACAGAAGTTCTGATCCGCCCCCTTGCCGCAGGAAATGCCGGGTACACGGTGTTCTCCGAACTCGGGAGAGATATCTTCGAAGAGTACGGGCAAGCCCTGGACTATGGCCTTGAACTCAGCCAGAAACTTGTCTCGGAGTACATGGGTGGATACGGCCTGGAAATGGAAAACATCGAGTATGACCTGAAAAGAAACGATGTGGGAAGCGTTGGAAAAGCCCCGCTGGAAACCCGCCTTGTCGGGGTCGGAATAGGATCAACCGGAAAATTGGCATAAAAATTGTAAAAATAAAAATACAGGCCAAAAATTACGGCCTAATAAACAGTTCAGGACCGCATCAACATAATCAGGGGAAAAAAACATGGCAAGCGAACTGAAAACGTCTAACGGTACTAATCCGGAAAGCCGGGACGGAATGGCAAACCTGGCAAGGACCATAAGAGACAAGATCCTCATCAACGAGCCGGTAAAAGAAGAAGGGCTTATCGACC
>CBFCWE010000073.1:0-20579 GCA_965601435.1 uncultured Methanosarcina sp. | reverse complement strand
CTAAAACTTCTTGTCGCACTGCGTATTTTTGCATGGTTTCCACTAAGTCATGATCCGGATTCAGGATTTTTAGCTGAATGGTTTTTGTGGATTCCATACATATCTAAATTTCACCCATAAGTATGTCAAAGTATCGTGTGAATAATGTTAATCTGTTACAGATGACGCATTCCTACCCCACCTGTCGGCCTGCGGCCTCCGAGGAAGGGGACTCCTGCTGTGGAGGTTGAATATATGCCTGGATGAATCTACTGTTTGAGAAAATCTTTAATAACACTTATCTACCCTTTTAACTATGGAAAAGCTTGCAGGCTTTTAGCCATTATCTGGCAATCAGGGGGTTGAAAATTGGAAAACACATTCCTCACGATTTTAAAGCTTAGCCTGTTCGAAACCTTCTGTGTGACAGGCCTCCTCATTCTGATAGGCCTATTTCTTGGCATTATCGGAAACAGAGCCAATTTCTACATCCAGAGGGTGTTCGGCTGGAAAGGCATCATGTTGACTGCCTGGATAGGCACTCCTGTACACGAATCAGGTCACCTGCTAATGTGCTACCTCTTCCGGCACAATGTAAAGGAGTTCAAGCTGCTTGCCCTGAAAAGAAAAGACGGGGTCCTGGGATACGTCCAGCACGGCTGGGACCCAAAGAGCCTTTACCAGAACATCGGTAATTTTTTCATCGGAATGGGCCCCATATTCAGCGGCACGGCGGCCCTGGTCCTGGGGATGTATTTGCTTCTGCCCGGATCTTTTTCCAGTTTTTCGAACTTTCTGGCCCTTGAACCCACCCGGCTGGACTCCGAGATCCTGGGACAGATTTTCATGCTTACCGCCGAACTTTTCGGGAGCATCTTCTCGGCTGAAAACGTGAGTAACCTCAATTTCTGGATCTATTTTGCCCTGGCAATCGGGATTTCCTCTCACATCGCGCTTAGCAAAGAGGACCTGAAAGGAGCTTCAAGGGGCTTTGTTACGATATTTTCTTTTATATTCCTGGTAAACATAATCGCCCTGCTTCTCAAGGCAGACTTATCCGGCTTTTTCCTGGATATTCTTGCCCTCAATATCTATTTGCTGGCGTTCTCAATGGTTTCGATTGCCTTTTCTTCGATAAGGCTGTTTTTAAGCTTCTTTGCTTATGTCCTGGTTTATAAGATTCCCTGATGCCGGGTCCCTGATAAAAATACTGATAAGGGGTCTCTGGAAAAATTCCTGATCCAGGCCCTCTGATAAAAATTAATCGATAAAAATTCTTGACCAGGGGCTATCTTATAAAAAACTATTTATAAATATCTCTTGAATGTAGCAATTTGCCTGAACAAAATTTAGTATACAATTATCTATTTGACACACCGATGGTATGAGAAAAGGTGGTATGCACTATGGCAGGCCGAAAAGAGCATTTGTACATCGGAGTAATGGTTTCTATCTTTCTCCTCCTGTTCTTAAATTCAAGAGGCCTTATCTACGGCTTTGAATTTATACTGCTAGCTATCGCATCCGCAGCAATAGGGTCCAGGCTGCCTGACCTACTGGAACCACCAAGGGGCGGCTATCACAGGAAATTTTTCCATTCGATTCTATTCCTGATACTGGTGCTGTTATTCTTTATCTATATCTACGCAAAAATCCTGACCGCTAACCCCGGGAATGAAGTTGCTTTCGGGCTCTTCTTTGCGGCGGCAGGCTATGCCTCCCATTTAATACGGGACGCATTTACACCTGCAAGGTTACCCCTGCTGGGTTTCTTTTACATATGGGATGAAATCTGAATCACATGGATTAGGGGAATCTCGTGCGCTTAAGCAGTTTCAATTTTCAACTTTTTATTACTCAAGCCGGACCCCCTGTCCAGGGATGCTGCCCCGGATAAACCGCGAGCACCTACAGGAACATACCTTCTTTATACATCTTACAATAAATTTGGATTTTTGTAGCTTTTTACAGTAAATCGAAATCGGGAGATTTACTGTTAAGTCTAAAAGCCTGGAATATCTTACAGTAGATAGGAAAAAGCAGTTTACCGTAAAATATTTGGCTTTACAGTACTTTACGGTAGATTCGATATCATGCAGTTTACTGTAAAATATTCGGCTTTACAGTACTTTACGGAAAATTCCTTGTTACCGTTTTTGATGGTTTTAAAATTCTCATGTCCAAAATTCAAGGTGCAAATTACTTTACTATCTCATACCTGGTCCCGGCCCCGGAGCCTATTTTTCTGATCAGCTCCAGCTCTTCGAGCTTTTTAAGGTGCTGGAGTACCGTAGGTTTGGACATACCCACAAGCTCGGCAATTTCACCGCTTCTCATGGGGGATACGGCGGATTGCAGGATCTTCTTATCATAATCATCAAGAGCCATCGAGAGGTCTTTTTTGAAGGTCACGACAAAACGGTTCGGGTCGGTCCTGAAGCTCACGGTACAGAGGGGGTGTTCTTCGGTTTCCTTTTTTATAAGCTGGATTCCATAACCGTACCTTTCTATAAAACCGGTATCGTAGAGGAGGTTGCATATTGCAGGGTTCCTGGGGACATGATCCGGGTCATCGAGGTCCACGCCGGGCAGCAGGCCGCCGGGGTTCTTGATCTCTATGCGGTCGGGGTAGAGGAAAATTCGGACATCAGCATTGATTATGTAATTCCTGTGGGAAACCGCGTTTATGATTGCTTCCCGCAGGGCTCTTGGGGGATACTCTTCCATTTTGACTCTTTTTGTCCCTTTGATAAACTCTATTTTTTTAATCTCCCGCAGCAGGTCCCCGTAAGCCGATTCGATGCATTTCCATACAGGTCCCTCATATTCCTTGCTCCATGCAGGCTGGTCTTTTTCCATGCCTATAATTCTGATCCTTGCGTGAGGGATTAACTCCTGGACATCCGTAAAAAAGAGTGTACCCGCATTTGTCAGCATGCTGTCTTTTGCAGCTCCTGCACTTCGCAGGTACCGGTTTCGGTCCTCATCAGCTATACTTTTGCCCCTTCTTTCCCTGATTTCTGCAAAAAACCAGTCAATAAATTCGGTTTTTGCGGTTTTAAAAGGAATTAACGGGGCTTCGTCCCAGTTAAGGGTTCCAAGTTCACTGGAAAGCATCAGGATTTCCTGTATGGAGAGAGGCCTTGAACTGCGCCCTATCCTGATGTATACAACGCCCCCCACGGAAGATAAGGTATCCCCTTTTTTAATTTCAACCGCAAGGATGTCTCTGGCATCGATTGAGAATTTTTGTGTCTTCAGCTTCAGGGGAGGAATTACGTTTTGAGCAGCGGCAGATACGGCTTCCTGGGCTTTTTTAACGTCCGTGCCCACAATTTTCCCGTAATCATCAACTCCTATGAGGAGATACCCGCCATTAGCATTTGCAAAAGCTGTAAGCTCTTTATTAAGTGCTCCCGTAGCTTTCTGCTTAAACTCTACCCTTTCAGACTCCCCTTCCTGAATTAAGGAAAGGAGCTTTTCAATGTCCATATCTACTGTTAAGTACTGTAAAGGTAAATATTTAACGGTAAATCTAATATTCACGTTTACTGTAAAATATTTGGCTTTAAAGTAATTTACGGTAAACTCCTTGCTGCTGTTTTTGATGGTTTTAAAATTCTCATCGAAGTCTCGATAATCTACACCTTTCCCTATCTATTAGGGTTCTGTATGTTTTACTTTTGCAATGATATCTAATTCCGGCAGCATTTTAGGCTTGATCGTGCACTTGAACAGGGGGCGGCTTCCGAGCGAAGCCCGGCCTGAGCAGGTGAAATATCTCTTTATGAGCGGTATCCGCCTAATTTTTCAGTCAAAATTTAGTAATAAAAATATGTTAAATTTGACTTTTTTTGTATTGTGTGACTATATGAAGAAATATGTAAATTTGAAAAGAGAAATGTGTAAATATCTTAAGACACTATTGAAACTTAAATATTTGCCATTTCCCTTTCATTAATGGTTATGAATCATAATAAGTATAAAATTATTTTGGGTTGTTTTGTTATGGATTCTGTAACTTTTCCTGATCAAATTCATCTAGAACAAATAAAGAAACGTCTTTGGTGTGGCCGTGAATTTGGTCAAGCTGCAGTAATGATCGGTGCGGGTTTCAGCAAAAATGCAGATAAGGCATTTTATAACGTTCCTTCTTTTCCTTTGTGGCAGCAACTTGCAGATGGTATGTATGATAATCTGTATCCATCAATCTCTGACTCTACTTACGATAAATTAAGAGCCACTTCAGGAGGAGGAGCTTTAAAATTAGCTTTGGAATATGAAACAATCTTCGGACGTTCTGCTCTCGATAATTACTTGTCGGAGTCTATCGACAATGCCAATTATAATCCAGGAGAATTACATAAGCTTTTACTTTCTCTCCCCTGGTCAGATATTTTTACTACCAACTACGATACACTGCTTGAGAGAACCCGAATTTATACTTATGAAAGAAAATATGACCTGGTCGAGACTTTTTCTGATATGCCGGGGAAAATGAAACCTCGTATAGTAAAACTTCATGGAAGTTTTCCATCTCATCGCCCATTCATTATTACTGAAGAAGATTTTCGTACCTATCCTAAAAAATTTGCACCTTTTGTAAACATGGTTCAGCAATCAATGATGGAAAATGCTTTTTGCCTACTTGGTTTTTCTGGGGATGATCCTAATTTTTTGTGCTGGTCCGGCTGGGTTCGTGATAATTTAGGTGAATCAAAGCCTCCAATTTATCTTTGTGGTTTACTAGAACTAGGGCTTTCACCTTCGAAAAGAAAGTTGCTTGAAAGTAAAGGAATAATTCCTATTGATTTGTCTCCTATATTCCCAAAATCTGAGTTTCCAGACTCAGAAGTTCGCCATAAAAAAGCAATAAAATGGTTTTTGGAAGAATTAGAAAGAGGAAAACCTTCCAATCCCTTAGAATGGCCTAAGAAGTCAAATGAATATTGTATGCCTTCTATTTCTAAATTTCAAGTAAATGATATGAAAAAATTATGTGAGGTATGGAGGGAGGAAAGGGAGAATTATCCCGGTTGGATGGTTGCTCCAAAAAAGAACAGGGATCGGATTTGGCTTTGCACCGAGCATTGGATAGATACCATATTTAAGTCTATTGAAACACTCCCAGAACCTGATAATCTTTTGTTATTATACGAATTGAATTGGAGGTTGGAAATAACCCTAACTCCTCTTTTCGATAATTGGGCCAAAAAAATCAATGATGTTGTAGAAAAATTCAATCCTTTTCCTGTTCACATGGAGATGCAAAATGTTTCAATAAGTGCAGATAAAGAAGAATATAAAAATTTTGATTGGAATATAATTCGGGAATGTTGGGTAGAACTTGCTTTCTCACTTGTCAGAGAAGCCAGAGAAAATCACAATGAAGAGAGTTTTTCTTTGTGGATGAATCGTTTGGAAAGCTTGCTGGAAGCAAGAATAGATTGGAAAGCAAGATTGTTTTACGAAAAATGCTTATTTTACTTATTTACATTAGATCAAGAAGAAGTAAGAAAATGTCTTGAAAGGTGGCCAAAAGTAGACGATTTATCCTTATGGGAAGTCAAAAGAGCATCAATACTTGCCGAACTTGGGCAATTAGATGAGGCTGAAAAAATAGCAGAAAAAGCCCTCCAAAATATTCGTTCTCAAATTCAGCCTTATGAAGTCGATTGTTCAATATTGTCTCAAGAAGGCTGGACAATGTTCCTTTTGAAACATATCAAAGCGAATAGGTGGGATAGGGAAATAACGGATTTTTATCGAGATCGTTGGGATAAATTGGAGAACTATAGATGTAATCCAAATTCCCAAGTCGAGTTATTAGAATTAAAGGTGAAAGGACAGACAATTATACCTTCCTCAGGCAGTGAGACTACAAAATCATTTGATATGAGACGAGAGAGAATAACGTATAATTATTCATCTGGAAGTGAACAACTTGCTGCTATTCTTCCACCATTCTCTTTTCTTCGAATGTTTGAAGAAGCCTCTCTACCTTTAAGGTGTGGCGCAATTTCCATGTTCTCTGATTCAGTAATCAGCTCTTCAATCAGGATAGAATCATTAGCTCCTTTTTGGGCGTTGAGCTCAATGGTAAGAACTGGGACAGATAAAGGAATAAAGAAGTGGTTTAATCATGCTCGAGTATCGGTCCTTTCTCCCAAAGAGGTAGATATTTTTTACAGTATATTCTACAAATCCTTGACTCAAGCAACAAAATATTTAAAAGATGCTCCTCAAGAATGCCACATTAATAACTACTCAGTACTTCAAATTAGGCTAGCTTCCGAAATGCTATCACGTTTATGTATCCGTTTATCTTTAGATCAACTAGATTATTTGTTTAGTTTTTCAATTGATATGTATAAAGAACCAATTTTCCGGAATAATCATTTCTTGCATGATTGTATAAATAACATTTTTAGAATGCTTTTGTATAGCATGCCTCAATCTAAAATTTTAGAAAAAATTCCAGACCTTCTTTCCCTGCCAATTCCGGGAGAAAATGGATTTGATGTAAATTCTCCTCAATATTGGCCTGAGCCTCTTTCATTCGTAGAATGGATTGAAGATACTGAATTGGGTAGTAATGATAATAAATTCCTGTGGACTGAACCTATTAAATGTTTAGTAGCCATCATTGAGAGTGGGGATTCTGAATCCAGGAAACGAGCAACTTTAAGGTTAGCAAAACTTCACGAAATAAATGCATTAGATAGCAAAGAAACTGAATCTTTTGGAAATGCTCTTTGGGGAAGGATAGATCCGAAAAAGGAACTCCCCAGTGATACATCTTTGTTGGATTCCTCATACCTGTTCCTTCCAGAACCTGAAGAAGGTATTGCAAAGCGTAATTTCCACAAATATCTTGTTTCTAAGGATTTTCCACGTGTAATACAAAGATCTAAAGGGCCTGATGGAAAAGAATTCAAACAATTCCATTTGGGTCCTACTACAGAATTGCCTGAAAAATATATTCAAGAGTGGATTATAGGTACAAAATCTCAATTTCCATGGGAAGAGGAGACGAATCTAAAACGTGAAGACTGGACGACTGAAGAGATCATAAATTTGGTAGACAACTCTATAAGATGGTGGAATGAAGAAAAAAATGAATTACGTGAAGTGAATGATTTTCCTTTAAGCTTTCGTTATGATACTATAAAGAAACAGTTCACATTTTTAATTCCCTTGCTCTCTAAGGTTATTTTGCCAAGATTAGGATCTGCTGATGGTGAGGTCAAAACTCGCATTAAAGGATTGTTATCAGAAATGGAGGAGTATGGAATTTGTGTGTTGCGTAATATACCTATGACTTTGTTTATTGATCCAGATAGTTATGATGAAATTTCTCAGAAAATGAGATTTGCTCTCAATTCGGCAAACAAAGAAGAAATTTATGAAACAATTCATGGTATTTTCGGTTGGGTATCCTTAGGAAACACTGGCAAAATACATTCGCATCCAGACGATTTGCTTGATGAGTTAGTCAATAGACTTATTGCGAGAAGACAACCTGGACTTGGGTCAGTTATTGACGGTGTTTTAGGGGTTGTTAAGAGATTCCCTCTACTTATAAGTGAAACGCAAGTTAAATCCATTATAATTGCCTTGCAATATTTAATAAAGGAAACTGAGCTGTCTTACGGAAGAAATATCAACGAGCTTAATTCGATAATTCCAATTGATGAGCTCCCTGAATATCGAAGGATATCCGCAGAACTAGCCTATTGGACATACAAAAAATATATAAATGAAGATAAGGAAGTTCCACAAATATTAATAAACTGGAAACAGGCTTGTATGGAAGATCCTTCTCCATTAGTGCGAAGGGTATGGGATGAGTAAAATTTGAAGCCTTTCAACATCTTAAAACCCGTACTCCTTCCCCATCATCTTCTCAATTTCGATCTTGATAACACCCACCTTCTTCACCTTCGCTTCCTCAAGCTCAAGAGGCCTCTTCTTCCCGTAATGTTCCGAAAGCACCGTAAGCCCTTCAACCTTCTCCTCGAAATCTTCCACAATCTGTGCCTTTCCCTTCCCGATTACGCTTCTGTAGCGGACATTGTACTTGCAGGGGTCGTCGGAAGGCATTACTTCGGTTTCGATGTCGGCTTCGAAACAGACTGTGGGATTCTTCCTGATGATGTCGATTTTCTTGCCGGTGGACAAGCTGTGGAGGTAGATTGTGCTATCCTTATAGCCAAAGGACAGGGGAACAAGGTAAGGGCTGCTGGTTTCGGGGTCGGAGAGGGCGAGACGGATGAACTTTGCGTTTGCGAGGATGGCTTCGATTTGCTGCTGGTCCTGGATCAGTTTCTGGCTTCCCATGTTTTTCACCTGAAATAGACAGTTTGAGAGATAATTTGCTGAAACTTTCTATAAATCGGTACTAAACTGATAACTCTTTATTTTTATTTAAAACATTACATGTAAAAGAAGCTCAGGGGAAATGAAACGTTTTTTATAGGTGATCATGCTTAAAATAACAATGGAGCGATAAAATGGACGCAAAGAAAATGATCAGTGCGGTTCTGGCCATTGTTCTTGTTTTGCTGGCTATTATCGCAATGGTTATGTATTTCCCTAATCCTTTTAATTAAGCTGCTTTTCCGGAAAAGGGCTCTTTTTGTGATTGAATCGAAACAGCTTACGCATTAAAACCGGGATCGCTTCTTTTTGGAATCCGGGCACTCCGTCTTACCCTGTGTAGTTTCTATTAACCTCACTACCCCGCCTTTTCCTTCCCTTCCCATGTCCATTTCCACCAGGTAAGTATAATCAGAAATCTCCTCAAGCCCCCCAGCCCCCGAAGCTCCCACGATCAGCGAATAGATTTTTGCGTTGTACCGTTTCTTTGCCTCTTCCCAGCGGGCAAGCACCAGCTCGTCTGAGACCTCGGACTTCCCGTCCGTGATAAAGAGCAGGTCTGCGCCTCGAAAGTCTTTTTCCTTCAGGCTCTTTAGCCCGGAAGCAAGCGCGGTGTTAAAGTCCGTCCCGCCCCCGAAGGTGTAGAGGAGGAAGTTCAGGAACTTTTCCGACATTCGCTTCCTGCTGCTGAGCTCGATTTCCAGGTGCTGGGTTGTGGAAGCGAAAAGGATGACTTTCATGTCCCGGTGCTGGGCAAGCATCCTTTTTGCTATCGCAAGCACTGCGGACTTGGCAAGGGTCTGGGGGGCTCCGTGCATGGAACCCGAGGTATCCACCAGGACGATCAGGGGGCCTTTCGGTTTCAGGCGAGGAGGACCCGTGAAGTGCTTGCCAAGCAGCTGGTAACTGAGGAGCCTTCCTTCCAGCATGTCCGCGTAGAACTTCCGTTTCAGGGTCGGGTTCAGGAGTTTTGCGGCTTCCATGGGGAGAAGGTTGTTCAGGGAGTCGGAGAAGCGGACGGTCTGGATCCTGTTTTTCCCGAAGGGCGAGTAGCGTATGCGGTCTGCCGGGGGGTCGAATTCCCGCCTGCCGATGAAGTCCACGATTTTCCTGAGTTCCGGATTTTCTTCGAAAAAGCTTGAAAAACGCCTGACCATCTTCAGGTGGACGTAGAAAGGCTCTTTTTTAAGTTCCTTTACGGAATAGCTCCAGTTCCTGCCCGGAAAGAGGAGGGCAAGGAGGTCGAAGAGATCCAGGCTTTCTTCCATCTCCGAGATGAACTCGTCCATCCTGCGGTAAAGTCCTTCCAGCATGCCGTCCAGGAAAGCCTGGTAGCCGTCCATCTGCATGAAGTTCAGGACAGCTTCGCAAAGAGCCGGGTGCCTGTTATTTGGTTTCAGATTCGGGTCCCGGGGCTGGCTAGCCCTGTCCGCGAGTCCTTCCTGAGAGCGGTTTCCCCAGAGGAGGAAAGTTTCTCTCAGGACCTTTTCGAATTCCCGGAGGACAGCTTCCATTTCAGACCCGAGACCCTCAGAGAAAGCCGAAGCTGCCGAAAAACGTTCCATGACCTCGTATACAAGCGGGAGGAGTAGTTTCAGGCAGGCAACGCCGGCTCCAGGACTTTTTCTCGCTATTTTTCGGAGTTTCTGCCAGGATTTTGAGTTTTTCAGGGTCAGGAAAACAGGGTAAAATGCCCCAAAATGCCCGATGAATTTCGCAGGGTCCTTTATTTCGTAAGGCTGTCCGAAGAGGATTTCCTGGGTGATTACTTCAGCAATCTTTTCCCTCAGGGAACGGGGAATAGTCCTGGGCCGGGCGATTGTACTTCTAAGTTCGCCTTCCAGCAGGGACGCGGTCTGCTTCCGGACGGTAAGGGAGCCGTGCCAGGGCCTGTTTCTTGAAAAAAAAGAGTAAGTTTCCAGGGAGGGGTCATTCAAGTTGTTCAGGGGACCATTTAACTTTTCCATATCAGTACCCTTTTCTTTGCTAATCCCCTAATTTATCCTCATTCAAGTTCATCTGAATCCGAATCTGAATTATCGCAACTTGAACCTGGATCCAAGCCCTTTCATGAACCCTGCAGAGCTGTTGCTTGAATCCGGATCCGGGATTTTTGCTTTTGTTTCCGTTTCCACCCCTGCTTCCATTTCCGCATCTGTGGGCCCTGCAAGTCGGGTTTGCAAACCAAGATCTAAGCGGATTTCCTTCATAAGAGCTTCAATTTCGGACAGCTCTTCACTTCTTGTGTCGTGCAGGAGCAGGGCCTCGTTCCGGTCAAGGGTTGAGAGCCAGATGTTTGCCTCCATCAGGTTCCTGAGAAGTTCACGTTCTTCCTCAAAGCGCTTTTTCACACCCTTGACCCTGCCTGCCAGGTCCTCAAATTCGTTTTCAAAAACTTCCTTCTGAGCCGTGGAGAGAGTTGCAGTTTTCCCCGAACTTTCCTGGAGGGAATCGATCTCCTTGACCAGGTTGTCGTAAGGATAAATTCTGGAGGCTCCTTCCCTTTTGAGTTTATAACTGTGGTTCGGGTGTGTGTTGTGGTGTGCCTCCACTTCCTGCCTGAGGCTGAATTCTTCTCCGCAGCTGTCGCAGCCGACCCCGACAGGCAGATCATTTATCAGGGCGATGCTTATGGCAGCTTTCAGGTCCCCGGCATCCAGGCGCAGTTTTTCCGTGCTGATACCGCCTGAGACTACAAGCTCAAAGACCGTTTTCCTTATGGCTTCCCGTTCTTCAGGGAGGTTCCAGAGCATGTGCTGGAGCAAAAGCGCCATCGTCCGGTCAACAGTCGGACATCCGCTGCTGCAGGCTGCAACTTTCAGCACCTGGACGACCTTTTTCCAGCGCCGGTCCGAGATTTCGATTTCCAGGATCTGGAGAACCCTTCGGAGTTCGGTGATGATGAGCTCGACATCAGGGTCAACAGGTACGGTTTCTGCACTGGTACGCAGCTCTTCGATTTCAAAAACCGAAATCTGTACGGCAGGTTCGAAATCCCCGGGGGTCCGGAAGAGGAGGCTCCGGAAGTTTTCGTCGTCCTGGATGTAGGCGAGCCTGTACCTGAAGAGGAAGCGGTCGTAAAGGGCTTCAAGGCTTTCATCTTCTTCGGGAAGCTCATTGGACGCCCCGAAAACCGAGAGCAGGGGCACGTCTACAATTTCTCTCCCGTTGTGGTATTTGTGTTCATTCAGGATGGTCAGGAGGCTGTTCAGGATTGCGCTGCTCGCCTTGAAGATCTCGTCCAGGAGGGCGAGGTGAGCGGTCGGGAGGCAGCCGTCGATTTTCCGCCGGAACTCGTCTTCTTCAAGGGCTTTTAAGGAAAGCGGGCCAAAGATCTCTTCTGGGGTGGAAAAGCTGGTCAGGAGGTAGTTGAAGAAATTCCCGCCTTCGATTGACTGGCAGATATTTTTTGCAAGCAGGGTCTTGGCGGTGCCGGGAGGCCCCAGGAAGAGCAGGTTTTCGCCTGAAAGGACGGCAAGCAGGGAGCCATTGATTTCGGCTTCGCGCTCTTTGAAGTATTCCATGAATGCGGATTTGATTTCGAGGAGAGTTTCTTTCAGGGTTTTGCCTCCTGCCTGGAGAAGTTGGATGGTTTGCGAGGGTTGTTTTTCTAAAGTCTTTAGCTTGATTCTATTTTAAATCTTCCAAATCTGTTTTTCTTTTTCCTGAGCATAAGTTGTGCCCGGGAGGCAGTTTTCAAAATTCCTAGTAATGTTGGCATTGGTATCAATGGACGGACAATATTTTGACATGCCCGACTATAATAAAAATACATTTAAGTACAATAGTTTCGTATCTAAAACACATAAGAATGTTTTAGATATTTAATTTGTTTTGAGGAAGTGGCTCACGCTGTACTTTAGGGAGCTCGTCATCTTAAACAAAAGGGGTTGGTATTATTGAAGTCGTTTCGTAGGATCGCGTTTTCTAAGATTGTTTTTTGTAGGATCGTTCTGGTAACAATTTTCACTGTTTCACTGGCACTATTTGCATGTGGAAACGCCGCTGCTGGTACCCTGATAGTTGATATCAACGGTGGGGCAGATTTTGTATCAATACAGGAAGCCGTGTCTGCTGCGGGCGACGGAGACACGGTTCTTGTGATGCCGGGGACTTACCTGGAAAATTTGGACGTGGAAAAGCCGCTTACCATAATTTCGGAATCCGGTTCTCCGGATGACACGATAGTTGAAGCTGCAAATGTCCGGGACCATGTCTTTTACGTGAATGCGGATAATGTCAGTATAAGCGGTTTTACCCTGAAGGGTGCCAGGAACGAGGACGACCAGGTGGCCGGAATCTACCTGGATGATGTAGGGGGATGTACTCTCAGCAGCAATGTCCTACTGGATAATTATTACGGGATCGGGTTAAAGAACTCGCGCAAAAACTTTTTGCGGGATAATGATGCCTCCGGAAACCGGTACGGAATTTATCTCTGTATTTCCAGCAGTGAAAATGAGTTAAGCGGAAACGACATTTCAGGGAATTATTTCGGGATATACCTGAACAATGCCTGCAACAATAACATCCTTGTTGACAATACAGTAGAATCCAGCAGGCAGGATGGCATTTCCCTGATATCTTCACACAAAACAACCGTAAAAAACAACACTATTACCTCTAATTTGAAAATGGGGATTCAGGCTGATGATTCCCGGGCCAATCAGATCCGGGGTAATGTGGTGTCCGAGAACGGGAAAGGTATTTTCATCCTTCGTTCCTCGGAAAATCAGGTAACAGAAAATTCCATAGAATCGAATTCCGGGTCCGGGGTCCACCTGAGCTGGAGGTCTCCTAATAATACTGTAGAGGAAAACAGATTGTTGGACAACGGGGAAGGTATCCTGCTGGCTGATTTTGCTCGCTATAACAGGGTGTCAGATAATTTGCTGCAGGAAAATAAAAAAGGCATGTATCTTCTGGGGCACAGCGATTATAATGAGATATCAGGCAATGTTCTTCTCTTCAATTCCTATGGTTTTTATCTGGAAGACTGCAAGGAAAATGTGTTTAAAGACAATATCGCAGTCAATAACTCCGAATGTGGAATCCTGCTTCTCGAAAGTTTTGACAACCTGATCTATAACAATTATTTCAAAAACACAAATAATGTTGATGAAAACAAGCCCAATATCTGGAACACCACCCTTACATCAGGCACAAACATAGTTGGAGGCTCTTACCTGGGTGGAAACTGCTGGGCAGTTCCTGATAGAGACGGTTTTTCCCAAACGTGCGAGGACCTGGACGAGGACGGCATCTGCGATTCTGTATATCGAATTGAAGAAGCTGATGCCGCTGACGACACCGATGTAGATGAACTTCCTCTTGTTTACGGGCCGCCTGTTAATTCGCTTATACAGAACAAAGCAATAATGTCCGAAAGTATTGAGGAAGAAAAAGATCCAACTGGAGCCAACATGGAAAAGGAAGATGCAGAAAAAGCTCCATTAGGTGCTGTTTATCCGGTTGGGGTTTTTTTGATCGCTTTTTTGATCTCTTGCAGAAGGAGAAATGAATGAGAATATGATCTGAATGCATTAATGGAAAAACACGTTTCAACTTTTGAGTGCCTTTGTCTTCTCTCCTTTTTTCATTTTTTCGGGAAACTTTTTAGGATATTTCTCCGGCGGCTGTTCCCTTATTGCCTGGTCGAAATAAACCAAAGCAACCGGAATGGCATCCACCGCCGTTATTTCCCGAGCTTCAGCGAGGCCTGTCCAGAAAAACTGCCAAAACGAAAAAAAGCACTTATACCCGGCAAGGGACTTTGAGAAAATTTCAATTCGCACTATGCAACGCTAAAATTTTGAAATTGCGCATTCAAAAAGAAAAAATGCGACTTCAGTTTTTAATCTCTTCATCTTATTCATTAAATTCAGGGGCAAGCAGGTTGCTGGCGCAACCGTGGGTGGCATGGGGTTAAGCTGCAAAATTGGAACCCCGGCGACAATCAAAAACGAAGCACAAAAACCCACCTGAAACCTGTTCAAAAGGTCCAAAAATTTGAGATACGGTTTTTCAATCCCAAAATCAGCTCGCTGCGGGGATCTTTCTGGATGATGTGTGTAAAGTTTTTATACTAAAAACATAAATGACTGATTAGTCAATACTCATAATTGAGAGTTAAACCATGGATCCGCAGGTTAAGGACAAAAAAAACGCAATCATGGACGCGGCCCTGAAGCTCTTTACGGAGAGGGGTTTTCATGGTACGTCCACCGCCCAGATCTCAAAAGACGCGGGGGTAGCCACAGGGACCCTTTTCAACTATTTCCCAAGCAAAGAAGACCTGATAAACAGCCTCTATTTTGAGGTCAAGGGCAGGTTAAGTATCTGTATAAAAGAAGGGCTTGATTCCGAAGCCACTTTTGAGGCCAGGATGAAGAAGCTGTGGTCGAATTTCGTCAGGTGCGGCGTTAATAATCCTGAAGAGTTTCATTTTGTGGGACAGTTCTGTTCTTCCCCCTATATCACAAAAATCACCAGGGAAGAAGCAATGAAGGAGTACGAATTCATGCGCGCTCTGGCAGAGGAAGGCTTCGGGAATGGAGAAACCGGAAATTATTCAATGGAACTGGCCATGATGATTTTTTACCAGTCCAGCAGGGCGGTGGTGAGTCTTATTCTGGACTCGGGCAGTTTGCAGGATATGGATGAAATCATTGAAGAAGGCTTTAAGATCCTCTGGAAAGGCCTGGCTCCTGAATAATTTTTTCGCACAATTTTGGAGTGATCAGTCAATCTAAAATGCCTATAACAAGTAACTTTCAAACAAAGAAGAGTTATCAGCCAATCAAAATTCAATCCCTAATCAATCGAAAATAAGGAGAAAGAAAAATGCTGTACAGAAAAATGCCAAAGAACGGGGACGAACTCTCAATACTGGGCTTCGGCTGCATGCGCCTTCCCGTAAAAGAAGACAGAACGATCGATGAAGAAAGAGCAAAAAGCCAGGTTCGCTACGCAATCGACCACGGTGTAAACTACATCGATACGGCCTGGCCCTACCACATGGGCGCTAGCGAGCCATTCCTCGGAAGAGCCCTTGCTGACGGCTACCGGGAAAAGGTCAAACTCGCAACAAAGCTCCCCTCCTGGATGGTTGAAAGCCGGGAGGAAATGGATAAATTCCTGAACGCCCAGCTTGAAAAGCTCAACACCGACCACATTGACTATTACCTCATACACTCCCTCGTTGGCGAACTCTGGGACAATGTTGAAAAACTGGGTGTGACTGATTTCCTTGACAAAGCAAAAGCTGACGGGCGGATTATTAACGCAGGCTTTTCCTTCCACGGCTCTGGAGAGGATTTCAGGCGAATAGTTGACTCTTATGACTGGGACTTTTGCCAGATCCAGTACAACTTCCTGGACGAAAAGAACCAGGCAGGGACCGAAGGCCTGGAATATGCAGCCTCGAAGGGCCTTGGCGTAATCATTATGGAACCCCTGCGCGGAGGAAAACTCGCAAGCCCCGTGCCTCCTGCCGTGGAAGCGATCTGGGCCGAGGCTCCGGTGAAGCGGACTGCTGCGGAATGGGGCCTTCGATGGGTCTGGAACCACTCTGAAGTAACCGTCGTACTTTCCGGCATGAACGAAGAAGCCCATGTTGAAGAGAACCTGAAGGTGGCAGGAGAAGCCTACCCCAATTCCCTGACCGATACCGAACTGCAGCTTGTCGAGAGGGCTGAGAAAAAGTACCGCGAACTCATGAAAGCGGGCTGTACCGGCTGTAGGTACTGTATGCCCTGCCCGGCTGGGGTGAATATTCCTGCCTGTTTTGATGCATACAACAACCTGCACATGTCTGGCAATGCCGATGAAGCAAAGTTCATGTATGCAGCAAGTCTGGGTGGTGCCCTTGGGGGAGACCCCGGCTTTGCTTCCCAGTGCGTGCAGTGTGAAGAGTGCCTTGAAAAATGCCCCCAGCACCTTGAGATCCCCACTCTCCTTGAAGCCGTGGTAGAGGACCTTGAAGGCCCGGACCTTGAACAGAGGGTCGCCATGGCGAAACAGCTGTTCGCGAAGAAAACCATAGACTGAATATTCAGGACCTGACTCCGGATCCGGTATTTCAAAAGTAAACCCCGATAGATTGCTCGAAAAACCTCCTGAACCTGGAGCATTTATCGAGCAATATTCTTTTTTTGAAAAATGTGCGTATTTTCCGGAGAAAATTGCAATTTTAGACCATAACTTCCATTTTCAGGCCAGGATCTTGAATCCTCAGACAAATCTATGTTAATGGATAACTTTAAATAGTATTGCACCATTTCGATGATAAATCATCAGTTGATTTTACATCAATCTATATACAAACTATCAGTTTATTGACCATCTGTATACAAACTATTGCAATTTCATCTGCTGAAATCTCAGCTATACCCGGAAAGGGAACCAGGCATGTGGTTGCTGAAGCCTGTTTGCAGGATTGCGAATCTACAAAGTTATCGGTCTCTACGGGCTTATTGCAGCCTTATAGATCCCTGGAGAAAACATGGACCCTGAATACATTAAGAGAGTTAGGTTGCTGGACATTGAATACCATGCACTTCACAGTAAATTGTTTGAAGAGCGTTTTTTTCAAAAAGTAGCCGCATCCGAAAACGCCGAAATTAAGGAGCTTAGCAAAAACCAGCCTGCCGTTCTCACGATAATAGGGCTAACAAAAGAAATCATGCCCTCTGCCATCGGAAGCTACGTGGGAATGGACCGGAGCAGCCTTTCCCGGATGGTTGATTCCCTGGAGGAAAAAGGGTTTGTCCGGAGAAAAAACGATCCTGAAGACCGCAGAAAAGTCCTCATTTCCCTCACGGAAAAAGGGGAAAGGTGCTATGAGTTCCTAAATGGGGTAGCCGAGGAGATGGCTGCCGAAATCCTGAGCTTAGGTGATAAGCAGGATTTCAGAGATTTTGAACAGAGCCTTGAAACAATGTTGCGAGTCATGAGAAAAATCGATTCGGCAATGGAAAGTGGAAAGTAAGTCCAAAGCCCGCAACCCTCGAAAACATGGCAAAACTACAGAAAAAATTAAAAAATTATTTAATAATAATTGATGTCGAACTTTAGGTTTTTATTTAGTATCCTTCACGGAGGAAAAATATGACCCTGAAACTTATCAATAACCTGCAGAAACTCGGCTTTACGGAAAACGAGGCAAAGGTCTATGCCTCCCTTGTCTGTTTGAAAAAGGGAACTGCAAGGGAAATCTATGAAGCAAGCGGTGTGCCCAGGCCCAAGGTGTACAAAGTCCTCAGGGGCATGGCGGAGAAAGGATATGTCCGGATTATTGAAGGGGAACCGATTCATTTTATCTGCCTCCGTCCCGATAAACTGATATCGAGGATCAGGGCTGACTTTATGCTCTCCTTAAACGAAACCTTCTACAGCCTTAATGCCTTAAGCCTTGAAAAGGAAGTCCCGGATTTCAGAAAATCTGTGGAGATCGGGATGAGGTTCTAAAGGAATTCTGGACAGAGTTCAGTGATCTGTTTGGGGCTTTTTTGCAGCAAAATCATTGTTCAAAAGCTGTTGCTATGGAACTTTTCGAATAGTACGAATATTTACTGAATCAAAATCAACTGGCTAAAAATTAACTGGATGAAGGCTTAACTTGATTAAGGTTAAGTGAATCAAAGTTGGCTGAATTAAAATTAACTGAACCAAAATTTACGGAATGAAGGCTTAACTTGATTAAGGTTGAGTGAATCAAAGTTGGCTGAATCAAGGTTGACTGAATCGAAAAACGGAAGATATTTAATAATAATGCAAACCTCCAGAGGGGGATTCTATATAAAAAACGTTTTTGAAAAACTGGGCATTTTTATCCAGAGCAACCGTGCAACCATACTTGTGGTTGTGTTTATGCTGGTCCTGCTTTCTTTCCAGGGAGCCCAATACATCGAAATGGCGTCCGGGACCGATACCCAGGTGTCAAAGGATTCGCAGCTGTATAAGGACTACGACCATCTTTTCCTGAACACCTTCAGTACGGAGAGTGTTGTTGTGATGGTGGAAGGGAACGATGTTGAAACAGTAGCCCTTATGAAGGCAGCCGATAGGCTGGAGCATCAGGTAGAGAATCTCCCCGGGGTTACTGCGGTTTCAAACCCTGCTTCCATCATGAAGCAAATTAATTATGAAAAAACCGGAAGGTCCAGGATTCCCTATTCTGATCCGGAAGTCAGGGAGATGATAGATAGCTATCCTGAATATTTCGAGTCACTTGTGATTGATGATACCCATATGGTCATAGCTATCGGGATCGAAGGGAGCAGCACGGATCAGGAGCAGGAAGACATTATTAATAATGTCGAAATCGCCTCAAAAGAAGCCGTTTTTCCCCCGGGCTATAACCTGATTATCACAGGCGGGCCTTCTCTCATGCTTGACATTAACAGTGAAATGGGAAAGAGTATGGGTGTTTTGCTCGGGATTGCCGGCCTTTTGATGGTAGTCGTACTTTTCCTTGTGTTCAGGCATGTCAGGTGGGGCCTGCTCCCACTTCCGGTTGTCCTGCTCGGGATCGTCTTTACTTTCGGGTTCATGGGATATGCCGGGGTGCCCATGACAATGGTCTCCATGTCGGCTTTTCCGGTGCTGATAGGGATCGGGATTGACTATGCCATCCAGTTCCACAACAGGATGGAAGAGGAAATCCGGGGAGGCAAAAATTCGGCCCAGGCTCTTATCTATACGGTCAAGCATACCGCACCTGCTGTCCTGATTGCCCTGGCAATGACGGCTCTAGGCTTTGTCTCACTGTTCACCTCTGTCGTTCCCATGATCCAGGATTTCGGAAAACTCCTGCTCATAGGGGTAATCATGTGTTACCTGGCTTCGCTCTTTTTCGGGCTGGTTACCCTCTACACTTTTGACTGGGTAGCGCAGAAAAATCTTTTTGGGATGTTTAAGAAGAAGGGGGACGGAAAAGGGGAAAATGGCTTCGATGAAGGGTTGGAGGATTTATCCAGCTCCGCCCCCGCCGGGCATGAACCCGGAGCTCTTGAAAAAATCCTGAAAAAACTGACAGGCTACACCCTGAAATACTCCACAGTGATTCTCGTAGTCGCTCTTTTGACCTGTTCCGCGGGGCTGTATGCCGACCGCTCGATTCCTATCCAGACCGATATGAACACCTTCATTCCCCAGGACATGCCTTCCCTGATCAACTACAAGCATATGCAGAGCATCATGCCGGGGTCCGGGGACCACCTGAATGTTATTCTGAAAGTTGAGGATAATAGCGATCCCGAAGTGCTGGAGTGGATGGACGAATTTTCCCAACATGAAGTAGCAAGTCGGTCGCACATCTATAGCGCCACAAGTATCGTGGACCTGGTAAAGGAAAGAAATGGCGGGACAATTCCCGGAACTTCAGAGGAAATACAGGCAATATATGAGGAGATTCCCGAAAGTCAGAAAGGAATATATCTCGAGGGCGGGCAGTTGCTCCATATTGACCTGGACATAGGGACCGCTATGGAAGACCTTGAAATAACGGGTATCGAGGAATTGCGGGACATTGTCAAGGAAGATATCGGATGGATGCAGCCGCCTCCCGGGGTAACTGTTACAATCACGGGGGATTCCGTGGTTTTCATTGGTATGATTGACGGGCTTACAAAAGGCCGGAGCCAGATGACCCTGTTAGGGGTTTTCCTGGTACTTATAGGCCTTCTGGTGGTTTACAGGGACCTCGTAAAGGCCCTCTCCCCCATTATCCCCATGATAATCGTGATTGGCTGGTCGGGTCTGATCATGGCGGCCATGGGCATTGCATACACCCCGATGACTGCGGTCATGGGCGCCCTGATCCTTGGGGTCGGGTCCGAGTATTCGATTCTGATGATGGAACGTTACTTTGAGGAAAAGAATGCCGGAATGGACCCCGTGGACGCAATCTACCAGGCAGTGTCTACCACCGGAACAGCCCTTATCGCATCAGGGGCCACAACCGTGTTTGGGTTTTCAGCCCTGATAGCCTCCCCGTTCCCGATGATCAGCGGTTTCGGGCTGGTCACGGTTATTGACGTCCTCCTGGCAATGCTTGTGACCTTCGTGATCTTCCCGCCCCTGGTTATCCTGATGGACACTCACCGGGGAAAGGCTACGGAAATTTTTGCGAAGATTCTAAGGAAAAACAGCCAGCCTGAACCTGTAAGTATCTGATAAGTATCTGATAAGTATCTGATAAGTATCTGATAAGTATCTGA
>CBFCWE010000072.1:0-21288 GCA_965601435.1 uncultured Methanosarcina sp. | reverse complement strand
TTACTGCTGACATTACTGCTGACATTACTGCTGACATTACTGCTGACATTACTGCGGGCATTTCCTTACTATATAGCAACACTAATAACCTCAGAACTTCATAGAGTAGGCAGGAAACAAAACTGCAAACTTATTAAATTTATATATCTTGGTGGGCGCAGAAGTATTCAGCAGGCTGAGCCTTAAAAACCTCTAAATAATTCATAATAGTTTGACAAACCTGACAAGAGGGGCAAAAGAAAATGATAACATTAAATGAAGCAGATGCCATGGAAATAGGCTTAACCTCGGTTGAAGAGGGGGATGAGAGCCGGGTTTTCCAGGCACTGGACTCCCTTACAGGAATTGCGGTAGACTTCATAACTGAAAATGAGGCAGCCGATGCCGAGAGAGTCATCTTCTCCATCGATGAGATCGCGGAGCTGGCTGCGGAGACAAAACTCGAACTCGTTACGATCAATTCCATTCTGGCTCTGGGAAACCTGGCAAAGGCAGCAGCAGAAAAGGACTTTGAGTCCACAGTGGGAAAAACCGTTGTTTCGATAGGAAAACTCGGGAAGACTGCTGCGGCAAGCGAACTTGGGACCGCCTCAAAGGTTGCGGTAACTACCCTGATGGAAATCCGAAAAGCCTCTCCCGGGCAGAAGGGCACGGAAGAAACGGTTACCCTGGCTTTGCTCTTCAGGGAAATAGGTCTGGTTGCAGGCAAACGGGACATGGAAGAAGCGCTAATAAATGTACTGACTTTCCTTGGAGAGGTCGGAAGAAATGTTGCCGGAGAAGGGCTTGAGACCGAATCTCTCAGTGTACTCCTCTTGCTGGAGGAACTTGGCGCGCTGGCTTCGGAAAAATACTTTGATGAAGCTCTCAGTTCAACTGCCATCTCAGTGGAAGATATCGGAAAACTGTCCCTGAAAAAGGACATGCAGGGAGCTTTGCTCCAGAGTCAGTGGACTCTTGAGACTTTAAAAGTGCAGGCTGAAGAAAATGTCCTTATGAATTCTTCGATTGTGACGGAACTCGCCCTTGAAAATTTTGAAAGTGCAGGAATTGCCGAAACAGATGAAAGCCTGGAGAAACTGCAGAAAGTAAAGGAACTGCATGAAAAGATCCTTTCCAAAATGTGAATATAGGAGAAACCAAGCAGATCATTTTTCCTTTTCTTCCTCTTTCTCTTTTCTTCCTCTTTTCTTCCTCTTTCTCTTTTCTTCCTCTTTCGCTCAAGTTTTTTCCATTCCATCTTTTCCTTCTCTTGTCCCCCTTTACTCCTTTATTCTCCCTCTTACCTTCAAGTTTTTTCCATTCCATCTTTTCCTTTTCTGTTTCCCCTTTACTCCTTTATTCCTTTACTTTCCCCTTCTTTTTTCTTCCCTTCCACCTTCTCCCGCTTCCCCTCTCGCCTTCCCTCCCGCCTTCTCCTTCTTTACTTTTTCGTTTTTGTGTTTTTTTTCTCTTCATTTTTTCCGGTTTCTTTCCTCATTCTGAAATATGTCTCCCTTACCGGGGGTTGCTGTGTTTAACAGGACAAAAAAATGGAGGAAAATGAAAAATTTAATATCCTGCCCGGTCATAATTTATAGTAACGGCTGCGGAATTGGAGGTGAAGTATGCCTTTAACAGAAGAAGCTCGGCTGCTTGACCTGGGGTTCTCGGCGGTTCGGGTGAGGAATGAAGTGCAGCTCCTCCGGGCGGTCGACGATCTGGGTGATCTCGGAATCAAATGTGTCAGGCAGTTCCCGGAAGCAGGTCCGGAAAAAGTGGTCTCCTGCATACAAACTCTCGGTGAAGTTGCGGTTGAAAAGGGGCTGACAGTAGGTCTCCTTGATGCATCGGTTTCACTGGGGAGAATCGGACAGGAAGCGGCTAGAAAGGGAATTGAAGAGACGGTATTAGCTGTTGTATCGGCTCTTGCGACTCTCGGAAAAAAGGCATCTGATAATGGAATGCCGGTATCTCTCAGGCTTGTGGCTACTACCCTGAAAGAAGTCGGAAAAGAGGCGGCCAGGAAGGGAATGGAAAAAGCCGCCATCACCAGCCAGTCTCTCCTGAAAGAAATTGCTACGTTTTCCAGGTGTGAGGACCTGAAAGTGTTCCAGGCTGATATCCCCTCGCTTATCCGGGATGTCGGAAAAAGCGCTGCAGGGGCAGGGCTTGAAAACGCTGTTATAAGTGCCGAACTCCTGCTGGAAGACGCTCAGATTGCTCTGAACTGGGCTCTTCTCAGGAAAAGGATAAGCCTGTCTAAAGAGCGGAGGATCTGCGAAGAAACATGCACTCCTCTTCACTGTCTCGGAGAACTCGGAAAACTTTCCTCCCGAAAGAAGCTGGAACTTGCCGCTGCTCAGGCGGCTCTCTCTATCGAAACTGTCAGGAAGAACGCTGAGGCTGGTTACCTGGGAAATACCGTACTTTCGGCCGAGTGCCTGCTTGATTCTTTCCTGGACGTAAAGGTTCCGCATGCAAAACTGAACAGGAATGCGGAGGAAATTAGGAGGTTGCACGAAAAGGTTTATAGCCAGTTTGCCGAAGTCCGGTAAGGGTTACTTATAATCTTTCGGAAGTGGCTCAATATTTGGAGATTTTTTTAAAATTTTTAAATCCAATTTTGAAAGATTTTCCGGAAACTTTCTTTTCAAAGGCATTTTTAAGGGTTTTTTAATTTCATAAATGCCTTTTAATCCTTTCCGGTTTCTTAATTTCTTTTTTAAGGTTTTAAACTCTTTTTTCAGGGCTATTAACCCCGGATATGCTAATTATATTTTAAAAAATATAGGAAGACTAATATCAGAGTAAACATATAGGATATTAGATAATTATCCTAAAACGAACTTTTCGAGCATTATTTGATTAAAAGGGGTGTAAATATGTTCTCAATAAATGAACAGAAGGCAATTGAACTGGGAGACGCAGGAATAAAGGCAGCCAGTGAAGGAAAGGAATATATCGCTATCCAGAATATAGACTATCTCCGGGAACTCGGGGTAGAACTTATCAGAGAGGATTTTGAGAAAGAATCCAAAACTGTTGCCGTGTATATAAGGAACATCGGTACCAAAGCTGCCCAGAAGAAGTTTGAAGAGCCTGCTACTACTGCAATAGGGGCCCTGAAAGAGCTTTCTGAAATGGCACTTAACAAAAGTTACTCCAATGCCCTCTGGTCGCTTGCAAGGGCCGTGCAGGAAGTGGGAAAGGGAGCTGCCCAGTTTAAACTCGAGGTGCCTGCACAAAAAGCAGTTGAAGTCCTTGAAATGATAGGTCTCGGGGCCGTTGAGAAGAAGATGGAAGTTGTCACCCTCTGGACTACCCTTGCTCTTGGAGAAATCGATTTTATCTCTGATGAGCAGGAATTGTCTGAAATAACGGCTGCTGCAAAAGCCTCCCGGGAAGCAATCATAAAGTCCTCGGAAGAAAAAGGCTTCGTTAGCAGGGAACAAATAGAAGTCTATCCCAAACTTATCTCCGAGACCATCAAGAATTTCGGAGCATATAAGGACCTCATGCCCTCCAGCTATCAGGATAAGGCCAACGAAGCGTTCAGCGAGGAAACATTTTTCGAAGGGGAAGCTGAAGACGAGGAAACTGAAAATAAAGATAAATAATCAGGTAAATCCAGCAGCCTGAAAGCAGATAAGGATAGATAATCAGGTAAAGCCAGTGTGAAAATGGAAGAAAAATAAGGAAATCATTCCTGCTGTACAGGCGGATGGAACAACTCATGGCCGGTTTCTAATAACCGGTTTTCTTTTTTCAATATTTGTTCATCCCTTTCCGATTTCCCATTCCTTTTTTCTACGTTTCCGTTCCTCTTTTTAAATTTCCCGTTCCCTTTTTCGACTGTCCCGTTATTTTCCTTAACTTGCGCATTTCCTTTTTTGGGTTTCTTTTCTTCTTTTTTAAGATTTTCTTTTTCAAAGCCCCTGGCAATTTCCAGGAAACTCTCAATTATTTTCAGGCCGTTGGGGGTTAGCACGGATTCCGGATGGAACTGGAGGCCGTAGATCGGGTACCTTTCATGCTCCACTGCCATGATGCTTCCGTCTTCTGCCCTGGCGGTAACCCGAAGCCCTGGGGCCGGATCTCCGATTTCCAGGGAATGGTAACGTCCGGCTTCAAATGTTTCCCCCATCTCTCCGAAAAGCGAGGAACCGCTGTGCTGGATCTGCGAACCTTTCCCGTGCACAGGGCCTGCTTTGCTTCTCCTGACCGTCCCTCCGAATGTGAAATTGATCGCCTGGTGCCCGAGGCAGACCCCGAGCAGGGGGATTTCCGGTCCCAGTTCCCGGATTATGTCTATGCAGATCCCGATGTCTTTAGGGTCCGAGGGGTTACCCGGCCCAGGGGAAATTACCAGCGCATCGGGATTGAGGGCTCTGACTTCCTCGACAGTGGCCGTATTCGGGAGAACCACGGTATCCTTTTCAAAATATGATATATAATCCACAAGGTTCCATACGAAGGAATCCCTGTTGTTTATGAAAACCACCTTCATCAATAATGCCTCCTCTCAAGCTCCTTTTCCTGAATTATCTTTCTGCTTTTTCGTCCCGGCTTTTCTCAGGCTCCGTCTTCGATTGCCCTGAGCATGGCAGCCATTTTCCTTTCGGTTTCCCGGTACTCATACGCCGGGTCCGAATCCGCAACAATCCCTGCCCCTGCCTGTACGGAAGCCCTCTCGCCCTGTACAAGCACCGTCCGGATCACGATTGCAAAGTCAGCGTCGCCATTCCAGCTATAGTACCCGACCCCTCCACCGTAGACGCCCCTGGGGGAATTTTCGAGTTCGGAAATGAGTTCCATAGCCCGGATTTTCGGGGCTCCGGAGAGGGTACCTGCGGGAAAGACCGCCCTGAAGGCATCGAACTGGTCGCATTCGGGCCTGAGTTTCCCCGAAACCGTACTTTCGATATGCTGGACATGGGAATATTTCAGGACCTTCATGAAATCGGAAACCTTGACTGAGCCGCTTTCCGCCACCATCCGGACGTCGTTCCGCCCGAGGTCTACCAGCATCACGTGCTCGGCCCTTTCCTTTTCATCCCCGAGCATGTGCAGGGCCAGTTCTTCATCCTCGGCCCCGGTCTTCCCCCTGGGGCAGGTGCCTGCTATCGGGTTTGTGATTACGGTCCGCTCGTGGACAGTAAGCAGGGTCTCAGGACTTGCCCCGACGATTGCCAGGTCCCCGAACTCAAAGAGATACATATAAGGGCTAGGGTTGATTGCCCGGAGCTGCCCGTAAAGCTCGAAGGGAGACTGCTCAAGCTGAAACTCCCGTTTCCGGGAAAGGACCACCTGGAAAATATCCCCCGCAAAAATGTGTTCCTTTGCCTGGAGGACGGAGTTTTCAAACCTGGCTCTATCTGCTTCTTCCACACCGGAAACCGGTTCAGGAGGTGAAGTTTTTGAAATTGTGGCGGGGTTTTCCATAAAGTTTTTTTCCGCACCTTCTTCTGTAACTTCTTCTGTAACTTCTTCTGTAATTTCTTCTGTAACTTCTTCTTCTTCTTCTTCTTCCCCCACTGCTTTATCGAGCAGGTAGTACAGATTTTCCGCATCCGAAACTGCCTGTCCGTAAAGGGCTTTCGGGTCTGAGCCGGGCCTTACGAAGGGTGTTAGCACGATGTAGATGTTTCCTGTCAGGTGGTCGAAGACAAAACTTTTGGAAACCAGCAGGTACTGAAGCTCGGGGACATCGGACTCGAAACCTTTTCCGGTGCCTAACCAGCTGTCGTAGATTGCATCATAGGCCGTAAAGCCGATTGCGCCTCCCAGGAAAGTCTGCCTGTCAAAACGCTTCGAATTCAAAAGGCTTACCCCGTCTGCGGTAGGAAAAGCAAGGCGGAGAGCATCGAAGAGATCTTTTCCGGGTGGGACTGCTGCTCTGATGGTATTTTCTTCCGCTTCCAGCGCTTCGCAGGCCTCCGTTATTTCCCTGCGGACCTGCTCGAAAAGGCCTGAAGTTTCCCTTTTCAGGAGCTCAACGGTTATTTCCCTGTCTTTTATGGTCAGCACGGCGTCAGGGTCGCTTCCGACAAAAGAGTACCTTGCTTTCGTTTTTTCTTTTTCCACGGATTCCAGCAGGTAAGAGTAACCCGAGAAGCCTGTGTCTTTGTCTGAACTCTGGACTTTGCCCTGTGCTGTTTCCTGCTGACCTGCGTCCTGTGTCCTCTTCAGAATCCGGTAAAGCTGCAGGGGGGTGAGGTTTCGGATTCGGGCTGAGTCCACTTTAGCCAGGAGCTGGACGATGACGGGCTTTTCCAGCCCTGAGACAAGCTCTTCGAATTCTTCTTTACCAAGGTCAAAGGAAAACATCGGCACACCTCACTTCTTGAATAAAGCTCTGGATTTTCAGAGCATCTTTTTTTCCTCCGGTTTCGACCCCTGAGGCCGTGTCAACCGCATAGGGGGAAACGGTACTGATCGCCTCCCGCACGTTTTCGGGTTTCAACCCCCCGGCCAGGATCAGGGGAAGACGGCATTCTTTCGCAATTTGCCGGCTCAGGGACCAGTCATGGACACAGCCGGTGCCGCCGGTTTTCCCGGCAAGCCCTGAGTCCAGGAGCACACTGTCCACATAGCCGCTTTCATCCAGCTCACAGACCTCCTCAAGCAGCCGCTCTGCAAGGTTCCGGAGCTTTGAAGCCCCCGGGCCGGCTGGCACGGAGAGGGCTTTTATGATCGGGATTTCCGTATTTTCCCTTAAGATTTCCAGTTCAGGGAGGGGGAGCCCGGAATGGACCTGCACGATGTCGGGCCGGACTTTTTCAATGAGGTCCAGGGCCTGGCCCGCGTTTTCCGGCATGATGACCATTACGGAGTCCAGGCATTTGGGAACTTTTGCGACCAAGGCTGCAGCTGTGTCAGAGTCCAGTTTCCTGGGACTTTCGACCGGGACTTCAGTGATAAAACCCACTGCATCAGCCCCTGCCCTTTCCGCAACTTCGATATCCTCTGGGGTGCGAAGCCCGCAAATCTTTATCCTGGTCTTCACCCTGGTCTCTGGTTTTGGGGTTTTCAGGCTTTTTTTCATGCCTTTTCCCCGGAGGCGGGGCTTAACGAAGGAGTGCCGGAAGCCGGCATGAGGGTTTCTTCGAGGGCGCTCCGTTTTTTGCCCTTTTCGTGAAGTTCGGCTGTAAAAGTTTTGAACTGGTTGAACTTGACCATGACTTTCCCGCTGTCAATGACGTCCTCGGCAATCGGGATTGCCTGCCGGATGGAGCCCACGATCCCGCTGACGTAGAGGGCTGCTGCGGCGTTCAGGATCACAAGATCCCGCTTCGGGCCTCTCTGTCCCTTGAAAATACATAGGAGGTCCCTGGCATTTTCTTTCGGGGACCCGCCTTCGATGTCTTCGGGTTTTGCCCGGAGCATGCCCAGGGCTTCGGGGGTGAGGGTGTAGGTTGAGACTTCCCCGTTTTTCAGTTCCGCAACAAAGGTCTCGCTTATGTTTGAGATCTCGTCCATCCCGTCCCCGTGCACCACAAGGGCATGTTCGGACCCGAGCTCCTTCAGGGCCCGGGCAAGGGGTTCACAGAGCTTCTTATCAAAGACCCCCACAACCTGCCCTTTCGCTCCTGCCGGGTTGGTCAGGGGACCCAGGATGTTGAAGACCGTCCTGACCCCGAGTTTCTTCCGGACGCCTGCAACCCGTTTCATTGCCGGGTGGAAAACCGGGGCAAACATGAAGCCGATCCCGATTTCCTCAATGGTCCTCTGGACATTTTCGGGGGGCAGGTCCACCTTGATCCCGAGAGCGTCGAGCACGTCGGAACTCCCGGCCATGGAAGTGACAGCCCGGTTTCCGTGCTTTGCAACCGGGACCCCTGCGGCAGCAGTTATGATTGCGGCTGCCGTCGAGACGTTGATCGTGTTCAGCTTATCCCCGCCGGTCCCTACAACGTCCACAAGCCTGAAAGGCAGGTCCGGTCGGATCGTGTTGGCGGCTTTTTTCATGCCCTTTACAAAGCCTGCGATTTCCTCGGGCTTTTCCCCCTTAGCCCGGAGAGCCAGCAGGAATTCCCCGATTTCCTCGTCTTCCGCCGTACTCAGGATCTGGCTGAGTGCGTCTTCCGCTTCCTCAGGACTGAGGTCTCTGCCTTCCTGCAACTTTTTTATGTATGCCTGCATTTCTCCCTTCACTTCTCCCTTCACTTCTCCCTTCACTTCTCCCTTCACTTCTCCCTTCACTTCTCCCTGCATTTTTCACAGCTCCTTTAATTTTTTTCTTCAGATTTTTATTCCTGATTTGTCGGCTTCCAGTATGCCGGTTTTCAGTTCCCTTGCCAGGGTTTCCAGCCTTTCGTTCACGTTCTTCCCTGATTCGATTATCTTGATAAATGCCGAGCCAACAATCACACCGTCAGCTCCGGCTTTTCTGATCTCGGCTGCCTGGCTGCCGTTTGAAACCCCGAACCCGACAGCTTTCGGGATGTCGGTTTCCACCCTGTCAAGCAGTTCCTTCGTGGCCCCTGAAACTTTGCTGCTTGTGCCGGTGACCCCAAGCCTTGAGACCAGGTAGACAAAGCCCGAACTCCGTTCCAGGACCTTTCTCACCCTTTCCCCGGGGGTGGTGGGCGCGATCAGGAAGATCAGGTCCAGCCCGTGCCTCTCGCAGCTTTCCCTGAGCTCGGAGGCTTCTTCGACAGGCAGGTCCGGAATTATCAGCCCGCTTATCCCTGCTTTCGCTGAACCTGCCACGAATTTCTCAATCCCGTACTTGAATACCAGGTTGTAGTAGGTCATGCACACAAGGGGGATTCGGGCAATTCCGGTGTCAAGCCCCTCAACGAGCTTGAAAAAACGTTCCGTGTCCATGCCTGCTGCAAGCGCCCGCTGGCCTGCTGCCTGGATGGTAGGGCCGTCGGCAACAGGGTCCGAAAAGGGCAGCCCAAGTTCGATTATGTCCGTTCCGCCTCTGGAAAGGGCGGCAACGATTTCCCGGGTTGCGTCGAGGGAAGGGTCGCCTGCCATCACGTAGCTGATCAGGGCTCCTTCTCCTCTTGCTTTCAGTTCGGCAAACTTTTCGGATATTCCTGATTTTCCGGTTCCGGCTGTCATTTCAGAATCCATTCCGGCTTTAATCCCGGCTTTAATCTCGGAACTCATCTTTCAGGCCTCCTTCATTTTGCTGAAGACAGTTTCAAGGTCCTTGTCCCCTCTTCCCGAGAGGTTCACGACCACAAGATCCCCGAGTTCCCCGGCGTCTGCGGCTTTCTTCAGGTAAGCCAGTGCGTGGGAGGATTCCAGGGCAGGGATGATTCCTTCAAGCCTGCTCAGTTCGTGGAAGGCTTCAAGGGCTTCATCGTCCGTGACATAGCTGGCAGTGACCCTTCCGCTGTCTGCGAGATTGGCAAGTTCGGGGCCAACCCCGGAGTAATCGAGCCCGGCTGAGATGGACTCGGATTCCAGGATCTGTCCGTTCCTGTCCTGAAGCACTTTTGTCCGGGCCCCATGCAGGACACCTTCTTCCCCGACACAGAGGGAAGCCGAGTGGAGAGCTGACTTTTCAGTGCACTTCAGGGCTTTTCCCCCTGCCTCGACAGCGATCAGCCGGACGTCCCGGTCTTCCGTGAAGGGGTGGAACATCCCCATGGCATTGCTCCCGCCGCCGGCACAGGCAATCAGAGAGTCCGGAAGCCGCCCTTCCTTTTCCATGATCTGCTCCTTGATCTCGCGCCCGATAACACTCTGGAAGTCCCTCACGATCATGGGATAGGGGTGCGGCCCTACAACCGAGCCGATCAGGTAGTGCGTGTTTTCCACGTTCGTAACCCAGTCGCGGAGAGCCTCATTGATTGCATCTTTGAGGGTTTTCGACCCCGACTCCACGGGCCGGACTTCGGTGCCCATGATTTCCATCCTGTAAGCGTTCATCTGCTGGCGTTTGATGTCTTTTGCTCCCATGTACACCACGGTATCGAAGCCCAGGTTCGCTCCTACCATCGCAGTCGCAGTCCCGTGCTGTCCGGCTCCTGTCTCGGCAATTAGCCGGGTCTTTCCCATGTACTTTGCAAGGATCGCCTGTCCGATTGCGTTGTTCAGCTTGTGGGCACCCCCGTGCACCAGGTCTTCGCGCTTAAGGTAGATTTTTACCCCGTATTTCTTGCTCAGGTTCCTGGCAAAGTAGAGCGGAGTCTCCCTGCCCCCGAAATCCTTGAGGTAGTGGTCCAGTTCCTTCAGGAATTCCGGGTCGTTTTTGTACCGCTCGTACCCTTCCATCAGCTCTTCAAGGGCAGGCATCAGGACTTCCGGGACGTACTGACCTCCGTATTTGCCGTACTTTCCATTTACCGTTGCCTTTGCCTTTGCCCCTTCATTTGTCCCCGCATTTGTCCCTGTTTCCTGGCATGAGAGTTCTCCAGGTCCCGGATTTTTGATCTGTGATTCTGAAATTATAGTTCCTGTCAATTTTGTCGCCCCTTGTCTCTTTTCACGGTTGATTTTTTGAAATTTTGATTCTGGAATTTTGATTCTGGAATTTTGATTCTGGGATTTTGGTTTTTTGAAGGTTTTCTGAAACTTTTTTCAGGAATTTTCCGATTTTTTTTCAGGAATTTTTAAATTTGTATAACTTGAAGCAGCCCCGGATTTCTTCAAACCTGAAATCCGAAATTCGCTGTTCAATAAGCTGTCACGGCTCCGGAGAGCCGGTAAAAAAGAGGTCAGCAGCGCCAGGCAAGGCACTGGACAAGTTCTTTCGTTTTTTCAAAAACCGATTCGTTTTCCATTATTACGGACCCGACCAGTACCGCATCAGCCCCTGCATCGATTACCCTGCAGACGTCATCCGGCCCACGGACCCCGCTCTCGCTCACTATTACGTGATTTATCCCGGTTTTCCGGTCGTGTTCCCGGATAAGGGGTGCAAGCTTTTCGGTGGTTTCAAGGCTGATCTCCAGGGTTTCAAGGTTCCGGTTGTTGATCCCGATCACTCTTGCAGGGGTGTTAAGAGCCAGTTCAAGTTCCTCTGCATTGTGGACTTCCACCAGCGGCTCGAATCCTTTTTTGAGTGCGAGGTCAACGAAATCCAGGAGATTTTCCCCGAGGATCCCTGCGATCAGGAGGATGAGATCGCTTCTTGTTTCTTCAAGCTGGAGCCTGTCGATGATGAAATCCTTTCTAAGAACCGGTAAGCATACGTTTCTCCTGACGGCTTCCAGGTTTTCAAGAGAGCCTCTGAACACTTCGGGTTCGGTCAGGACTGAAATCGCAACAGCTCCAGCCTCCTCCATTTCCCACGCCAGTCTTGCAGCATCTTCCGGGAGGACCTCCCTGAAAGCTTTTCCCGGGGACGCGGGCTTGACTTCCGCAATCACGGGCACCCGGCCTTCGGCTCTGGCAGCAGCTACTGCCGAAAGGAAGTCCCGCCTCCGCATGCATTCGGGCATCCCTTCAAGTCTAATTTCCGGTCCGAAAGCCCTTATACGGGTTTTTGTTGTGTCGAGGATCTGCTGGATTTTGCTGTGCATAAAGAATCACTGTTGTATACTTATGTACAACAATGATTAATATTGTATTTTCTATATAAAGCTTTTGGAACTGGCGAAGAAGAAACTGTAAATCGTCGAAAGATTTAGATAATTTAAAATCGATTGAATACACCACGTCTCTTTAAAAAAAATTAGAATGAAAAGCATTTGAATCAAAATAACAAAATAGCCGGGAGAGATATATGATGGAAGATAGGGAAGTTGCTGCCAAAATCGAGCTCATAAAAAGTTACGTAAACAGTAATTCGGAAAAGTGGGTAGAGTCTCCACGGAATAAAGCCTTTGGCGAAAACAAAAGACAAAAATACCAACTTTTTCAAAAAACCCCTGGCGACAAAATTCTCTTTAAGCTTGAATCTGGCAATCCATTATGCATCGAGATTTGGAGATTCGAAGAAGCATTAGCACTTCTTTGTGCCAGCAAAGGGCCTGTAAAGATTGGTGCAAGAATATCGGAAAACTATCCGGGGATTTCTCTTGAAGGGCATTTGATAAAAATAGCAAAGAAAGTATATAACCGAAGTGCTGACATAAGAACTGCACCCCATATTGCAGATTTGCTTGTGTTAGCGAATATTGCAGAATTCAAACAGATAGTTCCTGTAATGGGTAGAAAGGTTCAGGGAGTGAAATTAAAAAGCACTTGACTCCGGTTAAGTTCCTTAAACTTAGATCTTCAGCAAATCCCCATGCACCCTCAACCATTCTTTTCTTTCCTCATAATCCGGCAGGATTTTCTGCACATCATTCCAGAAAGCCTTTGAATGATTTTTATGCTTCATGTGACAGAGCTCGTGGACAATGACGTAATCGATTATGGACATTTTAGCCATAACGACCCGCCAGTTGAACCTGAGCTGGTTTGTTTTTGAGCAGTTTCCCCACTTGTTTTTCGTGAACTGATTGCTTGATAGGCTATTTTCAGGGGCTGGATTGTATTTCATTTACTGGTTTTTTCTAGCATGAATTGTTTTTTTAGGTGCAGATTCTTTTTCAGGTGCAGATTCTTTTCAGGTGCAGATTCTTTTTCAGGTATGGATTTTTTCCATCTTACATTTCTTCAAAACAGTGGTCGGGGAAAAGCCGCGCTAAGGCGCGGGAAATGAACGACAGAATACGGTATTCCGGTTGCTCTGGCTTTTCTTCTTTTCCTCTCCCAAATTTTTCCCGGTTTCAGGAGTCATATTTTTGTACAAAAGATACGGATTATAATCATTATGATGTAAATCCTAATCTTTCACCGGAATTTACACAGTTCTGGATACTCCGAAAAGTAGCCCGCGGTTTGAAAAAAGTAAAAACTCACCCCGCCTTTGAAACCATCAGGTTCACGGACTCGTACATCGAACCTATTAGCTCTGATGTTTCCACTTTTTCTTACAGGGTCGAATTTGTGGCATCCCTCATCTCTTCAGGGGTTCAAGTTTCTCATTCAGGAGCTCGAATGTTGCATTATTTACTTGCTGAATTGGAGAAGGATTAAGGTTGCTTCGGCTAAGTTCGCAAAGGTATCTCATAACTGGTAAAAAATAAAAAACAAGATTTGAATGCTTAATTTCACTTGAGTGACGTACAGTGAAGCTAAACGGTTCCCTTGCCCTTGAATCGTAACTCCGTAAGCTATCGGGGGCTGATCTCCTTTCACCCGAAGCTCGCCAGCATCCCTTTTATGCTATCAAACATCTCAAGGATCATCGGGGTGGTAGCGTTTGGTTCTCCCAGGGTTGAATTGGCATGTTCGGCCATGGAATCAGGGGATTCGAGGCTTTCGTTTATGCGTGCAAAACTTTCGTTGATGGAATCCGTGTTGATATTTGTCTCATTAACACCCTGAGGGCCTGAGCCCATGACAACGAGAATCGAATCCACGGCTCTAACCCCGGAACCCGTTCCTTCCATGGTGGTAGCAAGGAAAGGGTAGTCTGAAACCCGGGACTCCAGGGTCCCGTCTATGAGCCTGAGGTTCAGGTCAAGCAGTTCCAGCATTGAGGTCAGGAAACGGAAATTAAGGTCCAGTCCCGGATCAAGGATTTCCGTAAAATTGATTTCAGGTGTGAAACCTGATACATTTGATACACTTGATACATTTATTTCTTCATCGGTTTCATTTTCGTTTTCGGAAACAGTCTCTGCTGAAGCCGGAAACACGATTGCTGTCGCTATGATTCCTGCAATTATACACAGGCAAAACGCTTTAAACATGTCCATACAAGCGGCCCCCACCACTATTTTTGAAAATTTGTTTGCAACTTATTTACTATATTAAAATCAGAAAAAAGATTATATGAAGTAGAGGATTTATACAAATTTTTTATATAAGTTAGGTTTCCAACAGCCCCCTCATGAGGCATAATCCTCATCATAAACGCCACTTTTTCCCTAACATACTTCCAAATATGAGTAGGTTTCAATGTCTAAATAATCAATAATTTAAAAAAGAAGAAGAACCTGAATTCAATTATAATATATATCACAAGTTCAATGAAAAAGTTTAAATTGTATATATTCAGATCAAAAATTATTAATCTGCTGTACAAATAAAACCAGGGTAACTCCTTCCAGATCCAACAATATCACTCTCCCTAAACTTGGAACTTCAACTCCAACCGGAACTGCGGGGAGTCAGGGACTAAAAACATTAATAAATTTATGACAACTTACTTCTCAAACCCCAAAAGCAAAAATGCCCTGACCAGACGACCAATGGATAAGTTTTTACAGCCTGGATACAGAAAGCTGAAATCCAAAAAACGGAATCATATGGCTTTTCAAACGTATTTTTTGAAACTTGAATGGGAAAGTGCTCAATTCTACTTCTAAAAAAAGTAAAAACCTTATGTAACATTTCTTTTTCAAAAAAAAGCTACTGATTCCCGAAATCTTTTTTTGCAACAGAACAGAAACCCGACACAGGTGACCTTCTGCCAGAACACAACTCATTCTAAACAAACATAATTAGTCCGCTTGAGCGTAGCGAAACGGACCTCGTGCTCCCGAAGCGAAATTCGGGAGGCGAAGGATTTACATGTAAGATATGCATACAACGCACAAAAAACAAAAGTAAACACAAAAACAAAACATAGGATATAAAGTTAGACAGAGGTATTAAAATGGTTGTATGGAAGGGAAAAAAAGCAATTTTGCACACCAACATGGGTGACATCACAATCGAACTGTACGGGGATATGCCGATTACTGCAGGTAACTTCGCAAAACTCGTAAGCGAAGGCTTCTACAATGGCATAATTTTCCACCGCGTAATTGACGGCTTCATGCTCCAGGGCGGAGACCCGACAGGCACTGGCATGGGCGGCCCGGGTTATGAAATTCCGGACGAGTTCACCAAAAACAACCGGAACGACAGGGGTACCATCTCCATGGCAAACGCAGGCCCCAACACCGGAGGCAGCCAGTTTTTCATCAACCTGGTTGACAACAAGCACCTGAACAAAGGGCACCCTGTTTTCGGGAAGGTCGTCGAAGGCATGGACGTAGTCGATAAGATCGGGAAAGTGAAGACTGGCCGAAATGACCGCCCGACGAGTGAAGTGAAGATCGAAAAAGCCGAGCTTGTTTAAGCTTCGGTTTTTTACTTCTTACTTTTCCATTTCCTTTTTTTTGCAATACTTGTCTTCAGTCTTCGTTTTTAACTTTTGACTTCATTTTTTGTCTTCAGTTTTGGTTTTTGAACTCAGTCTTCAATTTTCATAATCAGTTGCAGTTTTCAATTTTCGTCTTCAATTTTAGTTTTTGGTTTTAGTCTTTGCTTTTAATTTTCAATATCCTTCTTAATTACAAACCTTAACTCCGATTTTTTGTAGGGACTATGCCAAAAACAATTTTTTGTAATCTGTTATTTAAACCCTTATGTATGTGATTTTGGTGGTGAAATGAGCAAAATGTATACTCCTATACTTTGAAAATATTACCTCTGTATAAACGCTAGATTGGGCACTCAAAAGTCAGAAAAAGATTACAGGCAAGGGCACAAAAACTAACGAAAAATATTATTATTCTGTTGTTATGAATAATATAAAGCTCTTACTTATACACGTTTATTCATTAGGCGAATAATTCCAATGTAATTAATTTACAGTCTGAACTTAAGATCAACAACGCCTACTATCCAAATGTAGAAATGGTTTGAATTCCAAAACATCACTTTAATAAATTTTATATAGTTTTCATTCATCTTAATAAGTACCGCCAGTGCGATTCCAAACATCCCCAATAATTCTTGCTGGTTAACTTAATACCCTAAAGCCACCTCGAGGTGTCCAGGACGGATATCAGTAAAAAAGTGCTCATCATAACTCTTTTGATTTTTGCAGTGTTAACTGCTGCATTTACATTTACCCATAATATGCAGCTATCGAATTTTTTGGAGCTTGAAGCGGGGGATACACTGGAGAATGTAGAGCGGGTCCAGAACGCCGTTGCCACAAAGCAGGGATACCTTGATTATAGCGTCAAGGACTGGGCCTGCTGGGACGACACCTGCCAGTTTGTCAAAGACCAGAACCAGGAATACATTGACGTGGACCTGCAAAACGAGACCCTGGCAGGAATTGATGTTAACCTCATGCTTTTTGTCAACGAATCCGGGACTCTTGTCTACGCAAAATCCATAGATATCGAGACCGAGGGAGAGGTGCCCGTACCTGTCGGACTGCTGGGATTGATTGAAGACGGTACTCTCCTTACTGAAGAAGAGGATGATGAGATAAGCGGTCTTATTTTACTTGACGAGGGCCCGATGTTTATTGCCTGCCACCCGATTCTCACGACAAAATATGAAGGGCCTGTGAGGGGTACCCTTATTTTCGGAAGATACTTTGATAGCGGCCTTCTGGAATCTTTTAAAGAGCTTACCTGTTCTTCCCTGTTTATGTACAGAGTGGATGAGACAGTGCCTCCGGATTTTAACCATGAATATTCAAAAGTTGTGGAGGTCCCTGGAAAGATTGTGGTAGAACCCCTCAGCGAAGAAAGAGTTGCCGGTTATTTTGAATTGAATGATATAGCAGGTGAACCTGCCCTTATTGTCAGAGCGGATTTTCCTCGGGACCTTTATTCCCACGGCAAGAAAACGCTTGATTACATGTACTTTTTCCTGCTGCTGACAGGGCTTTTTACCGGGGTAGGAGTCAAGCTTGCCCTGGACCGTCTTTTTGTTTCAAGGTTAACTGACATTGACGATTTCGTAACAAGGGTCAGGGCTGAAAAAGACCTTTCGAAAAGGCTGGAGCTCAAAGACAATGATGAGCTTTTCAGGCTGTCCCGTGAGATCAACGGGATGTTGAACGAAATCGACCTGACGGAACAGGAACTCAAGGCCCAGGAACGGGAGAAGAAGGTCATCCTCGACTCACTTAACGAGCTGGTCGTGTTTGTGGACCCTGCTCTTAAAATCATCTGGGCTAACAAGGCTGCTCTGGAGCATATGGGAATGGAGCTCGAAGAGGCAGTCGGGCTTTCCCAGAGAGTTGCGCCCGGAGTAAGCAGCCAGGCTTTCGAATATCTGCACCTGGAAGAAGCCTTTGCAAGGGGTAAGAAAAAATCAGGGGAACTTTCGGCTGCTGACGGGACGGTGTGGTCAATCCAGGCGGTTCCCGTAACAGATGACGTCGGAAAGATCATAGGCATCCTGGAGACCTGGAGGGATGTCACGGAAAGCAAGATAGCCGAGAAACTCTTTCAGGAAAAACAGATTGCTGAAGCTGCAAGCCAGACCAAGAGCGAATTCCTGGCCAACATGAGCCATGAACTGCGAACTCCCCTTAACTCGATCATAGGGTTCTCTGGCCTCCTTTGTGAGCAGAGCTTTGGGAAACTTAATGAAAAACAGTTGAAATCCATGGGGAACATCTCCAAGAGTGGAAAGCACCTGCTGAGCCTGATCAATGACATCCTGGACCTCTCCAAGGTAGAAGCCGGAAAGATGGGGCTGAAGTATAGCGAGTTCGAGCTTGCAGCTAAGCTTAACAGTGTAAAGTCCCTGCTGTCCCCCATAGTGTCCCGGAGAAGAATCGAAATAAAAATCCATGTTGACACCGGGATTACTTCCATCTTCGCGGATGAAGCCCGCTTTGTCCAGGTCCTGTATAACCTCCTTGACAACGCCACAAAATTCTCAAACGAAAACGGGCTTGTAAAGGTCGAGGCGAAAAGGAAAGGGGATATGGTGGAAATAGCGGTTATAGACACAGGAATAGGCATTGAGGAAAAGGATCAGAGTAAACTCTTCAAACCTTTCAGCCAGGTCGATCCCTTCACTTCCAAAAAGTTCCAGGGTACAGGGCTTGGCCTTTCCCTGGTAAAGCAGATTGTCCAGCTCCACGGAGGCTATATCTGGTTCAGGAGCAGGGCAGGGGAAGGCAGCACCTTTGCTTTTACACTGCCGATTAATGGTAAAAAAGGAGCTGTCACCGCTGATGAAATAGGAAAGGGAGATGAAGTAGGAAAGGGAGATGAAGTAGGAAAGGGAGATGAAGAGGCCTGAGCCCGGAATCTCCATCCTTTTCCCTGTTCCGGTTCTTTTAAAACATGAATTCTTCGGTTTCCATTTCGGAATAGATCTGCAGGCTTTCGGCTTCCGATTCGTCTTTCAGCAGGTCCAGCAGTTCTTGCAGGTAAAACACTTCACATGGTTTTGTACCCTTCCTGTGTTTTTTCAGCTGGTCATAGTCAAAGCAAAGGTCATCGTAACTTACTACGTACCTGAACCACTCTGCCGGAACGGGAAGGGCTGAAAAAAGGGGTATTGCATTTTTGAAATAGTTCCTGCATTCTTCTTTTTGCGATAGCTGACACCAGCTGTCTATTATGAAATTAACTCCTTCCCCTTCAACTTTGAAAACAACAGGATAGATCTTGCAGAGGACGGGCTTGAATTCCCGACATTTGCACTCGAAGGTTTTCCTATTTAAAAAAGGGCACAACTTTCCTAATTTCAATACATCAATTCGGGTCCCATCATCCATTTCCAGGATATCCAGGTATAAGTCTTCGAATTCCCGGACGCTTATGCCCAACCTTGAGGCCATGTAATCTTTTTCTCCGGGCAGTAGGGTTCCGATCTTATTATGTTCGCATGCCCCTTCGCATTCCCTGCAAATTTTAAAGGTTTTTCCGTTACTTCCGCTAAATATATTATGAAAGTGTTCAAACATGTTAATAGGAATTTTTTCAAAAATCAAGCTCAACCCCCCGTAAGGAATAAATATTATAATCTCATCCCACTCAATAATAATTTTGTCAAAGTCATATATACATCTATGCCTACCACTCGCTTTGTAGACGAATTCGAATATAAATGTGGATGTTCTTTTCTAAATTACATATAATCAGTGAAAATGGCAAAAGCCGTAAGAATTATGAGAATATTTATGATGTGTTCCCCTGGGAGATTATAAAACATATAGCACTTAAAAAAATATTGACAATAGTAATATCAATAATAATTTTTATATGTATATGTAAATTATATTTCCAGCCGAATACCCGCAGCTTGCTGCGGGGATGGGCACTTCCCCGAGAACCGTTGATGAGGTACGATTTCCCAAATCCATTTTTCCCAAATCCATTTTTTGTTTGTTAATTTTTGCTCGAACTAAACCGTGTTAGGTATATTGTCTTCTTTTACGGAGTTAAGGTACAAATTTTTGCGAAAAAGCCAGCTGTTTCCGGCGACCGGTGAGAGCCTGGAGTTCTAAGAACCTCCGCAAACTTCCATGTTGAGTTTTCAGAAAGTAACTCCAATGTGCCAGATTAGTATTTTTGATCCTCAAAAAAGATTCTGAACAGATATTCGGTTACAATGATAAAAAATCCCGAAGAATATACAACTATACACCGGATCAATATCTATACAGGACAGCCATGCGCTGTACAACTAATGTTCCAGAACTATGTACTGAACCTTATTTTTTTGTGCGAAAAATTCGAAACCTGCGGTAACTGTCGTTTAATTTAGAGGGAAAGAGACTTCGGATGCGGGGAAATGTAAAAGAATGGGCTATTCTGACTGCCGAGATCCTTAAAGCCAGGTATTTGCGAGAAGGGGAGAAGACCTGGGAGGATATCTGCGAGAGGGTTGCACGGGCGATTGCAACAAATGAGAAAGAGTACCGGGAATTCAGGGATTTGATGGTCCGGAAAATCTTTCTTCCTAGTTCGCCCACCCTCATGAATGCGGGTACGGACCTCGGGCAGCTTGCCGCTTGCTTTGTGCTGCCTGTGGAGGACAGTGTCGAGGAGATTTTTGAGGCTATCAAGACTGCTGCCCTGATCCAGAAGACCGGGGGTGGAACCGGGTTTAACTTCTCCAAGATACGGCCTAAGGGTTCTCCTGCCTTCTGTACTGACGGGGTTGCCAGCGGGCCGCTTTCTTTCATGGGGCTTTTTAATGCGGCAACGGACGTGATCAAGCAGTTCGGGAGGCGGAGGGGAGCCAATATGGGGATTCTTGACGTTTCCCATGACGATGTTATCTCTTTCATCAGGGCCAAGCGGGTTGAAGGGGAATTAAGCAACTTCAACCTTTCGGTGATGGTCCCGGATGCTTTTATGGAGCTGATCGAAGCGGGGCGGACGGAGGAGGTCTGGAACGAAAGGACAGGCACGACAGTTGGCGAGATCTTTTCCGGGATCGTTGATGGAATCTGGAAAAACGGTGAGCCGGGAGTCCTTTTTTACGACCGCATAAATAGGGACAACTTCACCCCGGAACTGGGCAGGATTACCGGCACAAACCCCTGCGGGGAAGAGCCGCTTTTACCCTTCGAGTCCTGCAACCTTGGCAGCATCAACCTCTCCCTCTTCGCAGAAGGCGGCAAGGTAAAATGGGCTTTCCTCAGGGAAGTAACAGGAAAAGCGGTCCGTTTCCTGGATAACGAGATCGACGTAAACGTCTATCCTGTCCCGGAAATCGAGAAAGCCACAAAAAGGACCCGGAAAGTGGGGCTCGGGGTGATGGGTTTTCATGACCTGCTTTTGAAATTGGAGATCCCCTATGATTCCGGCGAAGCCCTGGCCCTTGCGGAAAAACTCATGGCCTGCATAGACGGAGCCGCAGTCCTGGAATCGAGAAAGCTTGCAGAAGAAAAAGGGCCTTTTCCCGAATGGGAGAAGTCCACCTGGGAACACCCGATGAGAAATGCCGCCCTGACGGCCATTGCCCCTACTGGCACCATCAGTCTCCTTGCCGGTTGTTCGGCAGGGATCGAACCGGTCTTCAGCTGGGTATACCGGCGGACTCAGACGGTTGGAAAGGAATTCATGCTCGTCCATCCCATTTTTGACGCCCGCTTCAGGCCCAGGCTCCTGAAAGTTGATTACGAACGGCTCCTCGAATATGTCTATTCCCACGGCACCCTGCACGGCCTTGAGGGGCATGGCTCCGGCTCCGGGAAACCTGTGTTGGGGGAACCGGTGTCCGGGGAAGAAAAGCGGCTCTTCAGGTCAGCCCTGGATATAGGCTGGAAGACCCACATTGATATGCAGGCAGCCTTCCAGCGCCACTGCCATGCCGGAATTTCAAAGACCATCAATATGCCGAATGAGGCGACGAGAGAAGAGATCGAAAAAGCTCTCTTCCATGCCTGGAAACAGGACCTGAAAGGGCTTACTATCTACAGGACCGGAAGCAGGGAGAAAGTGGTGCTCAGCCTTAAAAAAGAATGATAATATAATCCACACATTAAACAAATATTTTAATGATTATGTGAATGGCTTAATTTGTTGATAAATAGGCTAGTGTATAAATAAATGTACTAGTTTATAAATAAATTGGCTCGTAAAT
>CBFCWE010000071.1:0-21869 GCA_965601435.1 uncultured Methanosarcina sp. | reverse complement strand
ATCTTAGTTTAATTGAATCTTAGTTTAATTGAATCTTAGTTTAATTGAATCTTAGCTTACTTTTGGCGATAAATCCTTGATTATACTTTCTGACTGGTATGTATAAGGGGCCGGACAGATTGTGGGATCATTTTTCAATATTTTTCGTTTGTGTGCGGTATTAATAACGTTTACCGGAAGGCTGCTTGATAGCCTTTGCATTGATTCCAGGAAAATCCCAAAAAGCATGATTCATTTAGAGAAGCGCAGGGGGCCGAGGTACCGCAGTTACGAGGACACGGACGCCCAAAAAGCATGCTTCATTTAGAGAAGCGCAGGGACAGCGTAGAATGACAATTTCAGGTAAGGCCGTGGTCGGCATGGAAACCGTTGAACTGGAACCTTTACGGAAAGATAAGCAGAGGATCTTTGAAGATCTCCTGCAGTATTTCGAGACTCAGCAGAGGGGCTACATCAAGGTCCCCACGGGCTGGGGCAAGACCTTCCTCTCAAAGCACATCATGAAAAAATACTATGAGGAGGGAAAGTTCGTGCTTTTTCTGGTCTCGAAAAATAATCAGCTTCTGACCCAGACCTATTATGACAGGAAAAAGGACCGTCCCCTTTTCCCGAACAGTGCTATCCTTTCCTCGGCACACAAGACCGATCGAAAAGAACTTTTGAATAAACTTAAGGAATTCAGGGCAAGGGGAGAGAAAGGTATAGGAAAAGAAAAGCGAGTGGAGGGAAGTAGTGACAGCACTGAAGGTTTTGTGCTCTTTGCTTCCCTCCAGACCGTGCTCGGAAAGCAAAGCGCGGAGCTCAAGGAGTTGCTTCTGGAATATGCCGACCTTGCGATAGTGGACGAGATCCACAATTTCATCAACAACCGGGGCAATGATTTCCTGAACACGTTTGGGGACCGGACCCGGATCCTGGGCATGACTGCGACCCCGTTCCAGGGGGTTGTGGGAAACGTCAAGTTCGTGGACGAGATTTCCGGGGACATGCGGGAGGTCTACGGGAAGAGTTTGCCCGAATGTATCCTGGACGAAGAACTGGCTAACCTGAAGTATACGATTGCCGAGAGCAGAGAAGACATCCTCGAGGTCTTTGACTTTGAAAAAGGCCTGGCAGAACTTGATAGGCAGGACCTTTTCCTGGACTGCAGCACCGCGGATAAAATTAAGAAAGTTATCCGGCGGACCGGGCTTGCCAAAGAGGTGTACGAGTCCAGAATCCGGAGGGGAAATGCAAAGACCCTGGTCTTCTGCGCCCCGGTCCGGAAACAGGTCTACGGGGTTGGCAGTGAGGATGAGAAGATTAACGCCTTCCACGCCAAGCTCGCCTCCGCAATCTTCAATGAGGAAATCGCCGCCGAAGAGTTCGAAAATGATCCGGACCCCGTACTTCCCATGAGTTTCGACAACTACGCCGCACCCGGGATTTTTAAGGCTGCGGCTTTTATTTCTTCGGAACTCTCAAAGGATGAACAAAAAGCCCTCCTCGAAGCTTTCAGGGACCCGGAAAAGGCTCCTTTTATCCTTTGCACCGTGGGCATGCTGATTGAGGGCTTCGATTTTCCTGCCCTTGAAGCCCTTGTCCTCCTCAGGCCCACCCTCAGTATGCGCCTTTTTGAGCAGCAGCTCGGAAGGGTAACCCGGCTCTCCCCGGAAACGGGCAAAAAGAGGGGAAACATCTTCGAAATTGCCGATAACATCGATTCCCTCTACCAGCATTTCGGAGAAGGGGTTTTCGGAGGGGAGAAAGTTGAGCAGATCCAGATGCTCCAGCCTGAAATCCGCCTTGAGGAACTCTTCTCCGAAGGGGACGCCGCCCGGGCGATCAGGGAAGGGAGAATCGAACTGAAAAAGATTGATTTCAGTGCCGGTAAAAAAGGTCCTGGCGGGGAAAAAGGCAGAGGAAAAGGAAGGGGAAAAGGGAGAGGCAGAGGAAAAACAGAAAGTCCGGAACCCGTGGAGGTCCCTGTGCGCCTCCCGCCAACAGCTCTTCGGGTAAGGTATTATTCCCGCCTGCTGGCCCTGACCGAGGAAAGGGACATCGGGGCTTTTGAACGGGAAAAGCGCGAACTCATGCGCGGAGCTCTCAGGTTCAGGCTCCGGGATGCCGGGGACGCCGAGGAACTTGTCGAACTTGTCGCTTCCGTCAACAAACTCAAGCGGGAAGCCTACGAAGACCGCCGCCTTAAAGACAGCTCAAGAAGGGTCAAACCAAAAGTCTTCGGGGAAGTGGAATGGCTCCTGAAACTCCAGGCCCTGAACTCCCTCAAATATTCCAGTAAACACCTTTCCTATCAGGAAAAAGGCAGGATCTTGAAGACTCTGGGCTTCGAACCCGATTTCAAGCGGATAGACAGTTTCCGGCTCAAATGCCTGAAAATCGGTTCCGCCCAGAAGACCCTCCCTGAACTCCTGAAAGTGCTTGGTTTCGTGCACCGCCTCTCCTCGGAAGAGACCTACCAGTTTCTGGACAAAAAGAAAAAAGAACAGTGGAAACGCGAATTCATGCCTGCGATCTACTGGGGCTTCTGCTTTGTTGAAGATTCCCCCGAACTCAAAGAGCTTTTCGAGTCCACGGAATGGGACCGCCGGGTCAAGAATATAATCCGGCAGAAATGAAGGGCAGGGGATCTTCCCTCCGTCCTCCTTTTGTATCAGTTTTTTTGCATCAAGTTTTTGAATAATGATTTCTAAATCCGAAAACAGGCTCCTATATTTTGATCCAGAATTGTAGGGGAAACAGTCCGCAGAATCGACGAATTTCCGGCATGAAGCCGACTTAACCGTATTAGCCTCATTGAGTCGTCCTTGTCCGGACGCAGTCCGGCTTTTCCAAAATGTAAGATAAAAAGATAAGTAAAAAGCAAAAGCGCAATCAAGAGTGCTGAAGGCTATTTTACTCGAGATCAAAAACAGAATTAATATTTAAATACAATTGCAGTTCCTATCTTTTTTATCTTAATTTCTATTTCGGAGAGGGCCGCCAGGCAAGCTGGCGGAGGTTTTAGTATCTCTTTTCAGGACTGAACGGTTTTTGGGGGTCGAGAAAAGCATTTACTGCAAGTTGCCGGTTGCTATCCGAAATTTTTTCTTTAAACTCCTGAGCTCAGATCGTCTTTTGAATTAGTCTTTTTTAGGAATAGCTGAAATCTTCAAATATATAGTTTGATTGTCTGGCCATAAAAAGTAAGTAACATGCAGAAAATGTCTATACATTTTAGTGTAATGTTAGATGTAATAATTTGAAGTAAAATTTTACTTATCTTCATCTAGTATTTTTATTAATCTTTCAGTTATCGGAGGATCAATATGAGTCAAAAGCTGAAAATGAGCCTGTTATTTCTTGTTCTGATTCTATTTCTACAATCATTTAATGTAGCGGCTGCAGCAGCACCTGTAGAACAATGGAACAGGTCTTTTGGCGGAGGTAGTGAAGATAATTTCAGATGCGTTGAACAGACTTCAGATGGCGGGTACGTAGCTGCTGGTTCAACATATTCATACGGTAAAGGGACAAAAGGCTATCCGGATGCCTGGCTTATCAAGGTTGACAATAAGGGGAATCTGCAGTGGAATAAAACTTTCGGGGGGACGTATTTTGATGAGGGGTATTTTACCCGGCAAACCCCAGATGGAGGTTATGTGTTATCGGGTTATACATTTCCTTCCGGTTATGCCGAGCCCTGGCTGGTCAGGACTGACAGGAACGGAAATGAGATGTGGAACAAGGTATCTGATGAAATCACTCAAGAGGATTACCTCCAATATATGGCTGAACGTACCTCTGATGGAGGATACATAATTGGAGATACGGTTGTACATGAAATTGGAAGTGATTTCGCTTCTCTTCTAGTTGATTATGATATCAGGATAACTAAATATGATGTAAGCGGTAATCAGCAATGGAATAGCACCTTTGGCAAAAACCAGAGTCTTGAAACATTAAATCCTCTATTATATCCTGTTAAACAGACTTCTGATGGTGGATATGTAATTGCCAGCACAACCAGGTCAAAAGAATCAAACAGTGATGATATCTGGCTTATCAAGACCGATGAATCCGGTCAGGAGCAGTGGAATAAGACCTTCGGCGGCCCGAAGGATGATATTGGAATCTCTATTTCGATGACTTCAGACAATGGTTATGTGGTGACGGGAAAGTATAATGGTTCCCGGGTTTTCGGGATAGAAAATTCTGCTTTCATACTCAAAACGGACAGCGACGGTAATCAAGAATGGCTAAAAGAGCTTCCGAATTGTACGCTCTATTCAGTTCAGGAAACTTCAGATGGCGGGTACGTAGCTGCGGGCATCAAAAATGGGAATGCATGGTTGGTTAAGCTGGCAGGTGATGGAAGGAATGCTGAGAATGAAGAAACGTCAATTGAATATAATGGCATCGCTGACAGCGTTTTCAGCCAGATACTAAATTCCATTTATGGTATTTCCAGTGGGATTAATACATGCGGGATTTAATAAAAGGGGCTATTTCCCCTCCCACCTTTACTTGCAGATCTTAATTGATTACTACCTCCTGACACCTCCTACAGAATTACTGAACTAAAGCCAGAACAACCGTATTAGCCTTCCTGCGTCGTTCTTGTCCCGGACGCAGTCCGGCTTTTTCCAAAATGAAAATTAAAAGATGAGTAGAAAGTAAAAGCAATATCTGGAGGGCAGAAGGCTGTTTTGCTCAATATTAAAAACAGAATTAATATTAAAATTTAGTTGCAGTTCCAATCTTTTTTTATCTTAATTTCTTTTTGTGCAGAGCCGCCAGGCAAGCTGGCGGAGGCTTTCGATCTCTTTTCATGACCGAACGGTTTTTGGGGGTTGAGAAAAGCTTTTTGTGTGGGTCTTACAGGTCTTGATCAATTAATACCCCCTGACACCTCCTGCAGAATTACTGAACTAAAGCCGGAATAACCGGAATAGCCTTCCCGCGTCGTTCTTGTCCCGGACGCAGTCCGGCTTTTCCGGAATAAAAAGTAAGAAGATGAGTAGAAGTAAAAGTTGCAGGGGTAAGCAAAAGAAAGCTTTGATTGATATCAAAAATAGAATAAATATTTGAGAATAATTTTTTATTCCTCTCTTCTTTGATCGAAGCTTCTATTTCGGAGAAGGCCGCCAGACAAGGTGACGGGTTTTTCTATTTCTTATCAGGAATAAAACGGTTTTTGGGGTCAAAGAAAGCTTTATACTGGATAGAGTAGCAAAAATACGCTTTAAGAAAAGAGAAAAAGAAAAGAAAAAATCATGGAGGGGAAAAGATGACCCTCAATGACTATTTTGTTTCATTCTTTTCTTGCGAAGTAGAGAGCTCCCAGAAGACCTGAAAGTGAAAATGCAATCTCAAACCCTGGAGTCTTCTGCTCCTCGCCGTTTCTTTCTCCCCTGGAAACTTTTGGCACTTCAAAAGCAGGAGGCTCTTCGGGTGCATCCGTTTCCCCGGCAGGAGTAAGCGTTCCCGAGCCCGGGGACGGCTCCGCTTCTTCCTCAGGTTCCTGTGTCCCGGTCATTTCCTCTGTCCCGGCGGGAATTATTCTGGCCTCTCCTGTTCCACTGCCTCCTCTGTGATGTGTTGTACCCTCGGGAACATAAGATGGGGGTACAAGCGGGAGGAAATCGATATTATCCCCTGTTTCCGCGATGCTATATGGGGAATCAGAGATCCCGTCATTATTTTTATCGGTTGCACATTCGGAAAAGCCCGTTCCTTCCGGGCTTGCCCAGAAGTTTCCACCGAGATACGGGCCGCCAATGGTGTTTAGGCCTGGAGCCTTTGTGGTATTCCAGCGGTTTCCAGTGTTTGTGCCTTCAAAATAGGTGTTGTTTGTGTTGTTGAAGTAATTGTCGTAGATGAGGCTGTTGCTGGAAAAAGCCAGATATATGCCGTATTTGGAGTTATTACAGGCATTGCTACTGGAAAGCGTGTTGTTGCCGGAAAACGCCAGATAGATACCGTATTCAGAGTTATTACAGGCCTCGTTTCTGCAAACTATGTTGTTTCCGGACTGCACCAGCGCGATTCCATAGCTATTGTTACAGGCTGTGTTGTTGGAAAGTGTATTGTTACCGGATTCGACCAGATTGACTCCGAAGGTGTTGTTGCAGGCTGTGTTGTTGGAAAGTGTATTGTTACCGGATTCAACCAGAATGACTCCGAAGGTGTTGTCGAGGGCTGTGTTGTTGGAAAGTGTGCTGTTGCCGGAAAAGTCCAGGTATATACCGTATTCAGAGTTATTACAGGCTGTGTTGTTGGAAAGCGTGTTGTAGTTACTGGATAAAGCCAGATAGATTCCGTACTCAGAGTTATTGCAGGCTTCGTTCTTTCCCAGCATGTTTTTGCTGGACGAAGCCATATATATACCGCATTCAGAGTTATTAAGGGCTGTATTCTCGAAAAGCGTGTTCCTGTCGGAAGATTCCAGCCAGAAGCCGCTCTCAGAATTATTATAGGCTGTGTTTCCGAAAATTGTGTTGTTTCCGGACTGTTCCAGCCAGATTCCGTAGCTATTGTTGCAGGCTGTGTTGTTGGAAATTGTGTTGTTACCGGAATAAAATAGGGTTATGCCACCGAAGTTTTCAGAAAGTACGTTTTTCTCGAAAGTACAGTTCTTTGCACTTCTTAGATAGATTCCGGCATAAGGATATTCAGCCCCTGTTATGTTAAAGCCGCTGATCGTAACGGAATCGGCCGTTACGTTAAATACGGGCTTCCCGGAATCCAGGGCCTGAGCCTTTGTAAGCCCGGACCCGCTTTCAGAGCAGATGGTCAGGCTCTTTGTAACTTCCACATTTTCCCGGTACGTCCCTTCTTCCACAAGAATGGTATGCCCTTCAAGAGTTCCGGTGTCATCAATGGCTGCCTGGATCGAAACAAATCTCTTCCCGGTGTTAATGTTCCGGACAGGATTATTCACGGTGACTATTATCAGGTCGCTTCCTGTTAGCCCGCCTTTGTCAGTCGCATTAGCACGGATGTAATAATCACGGCTGTCAACTTTTGTGCTGTCCCACTCCACGCTCCAGAAGTAGGAATCTCCTAAAAAGGTGCCTGTTTCAGCCTTTCCGATTTCATTCCAGGTCAGTCCGTCCGGGGAATATTCAAAGCTGCACAAGTCCACGTCCCCGTCAACTGTTGTCGAGTTTACGTTTATTGTCCCCGATATAATGGACCAGTTTAAGGCTTCGTTGAGCTCGACGTCAGGAACCGAATTTTCGCCTACTATGAAATTCGAGGCCTGCAGGCAGAGAGGGTAGAGATCCCTTTCTTCATACGAAGTGTCATTAATGCCGTCTCCGTTTGAGTCAGTGCCGGTGTAACCGTCATAGTAGTTTCCAAGGTGGCTGTAGTATTCCCTGCCGCCGTATGTATAACTCACAGGGTCCGGAGTATTCCAGGTGATGTCCAGATTGCTGCCAAAAGAAAAGTCCTGGATGTTCCCTGTGAAATCATTCAGGTAAATATTTGCGCTGGAAGAATCCATCGAGATGCCCGTGATGCAGGAAGAAACCCGGTTATTAGAAAGCGTGACGCCTTCGGAAGAAATCAGGGAAATTCCACTTGTTAAATAGCCATTTCCATTATAACCCTCAATTTCATTATTTTCGATCGTACAGTTTGCTCCCTCTATTTTGAGACCTATGGAAGCACTGTTGCGCTTTATGGTAAATCCGCTAATACTTACCGAATTAGTCGGGCTTTTGATTGTAAATACGGGAAGACCTAGATTGGGATTGTCACGGACTGTAACATCAGCATCCGCCCTGATTGCTAAATTCTTACTGATTTCAACACAATCTGTATAGGTCCCGCTGTGTACGATAATTGTGTCCCCATCCTGCGCTCCGTCCACGGCATTCTGGATATCACGTACTGCACGCCCGTTGGGGTCGCTGCTGGGATAAACATGAATTTCTTCTGCCGCGGCTATCCCGGAGCATATCATAAGAACAGCTGCAATTGCTGTCAGGCAAATTATTTTCCTGTTTCTTATTCGGATTCTTCCCTTGCTTTTCATGGGTTTCTCGCCAAAACATATGGTTATTTTATAAAAAGTTACTTAAATATCAATTTTTATCATTTTCAATGTATTAAATAAGAAGAACTGTTCTTATATTTCAATCCACGCTTTATCTGCATATTTCAAAAGATTAAAAATCAATATCAATCGCCGCAAAATATATTTTTGGAGATACTCTTTGTTTCTTTCTTTAATCTAGACTTTATTTCGGAGAAGGCCGCCAGGCAAGCTGGCGGAGGCTCTCATCTCTTTTCAGGACAAAACGGTTTTTTGGGGTTCAAGGGAATCAGTTCTGTAGCCAATATTTATTCATTTTGTTATGCTTTTCTGAGTCAGTTTTTCCGGATCCGTTTGATGAAACTTTGCTTTCATTTTCTCTTTGTAGGATTTATATTACCGTTTTTACCAAAACTCTCTATGTATTTTTTTATGTGATTATATTAATAAATAAGAAAGTAAATATAAGATCAAGCTAAATTTATAACAAAAGATTATAAAAATCTTCAATGTCCTTTTCAAATATCAACAGAACTTGGGTTACTGATTTTCCATGCCTGACAAAAAGCACCACCATATCCCCGGTCCCATAGAAATTACCCACGAAATAGCTGAGGAAACGAAAGAAATAACTCATGAAATAGCGGAGGGAATCACCCATCTCTACTGTCCTGTAAACCTGAGGCATCCCCCATCCCTCAAGAACATGAGCCACCACCTGCACGAGCTTATGGAAAAGAGGCTCTGGCTCAAAATCCTGCTGGGTATGTTTTTTGGGGTGGCTGCGGGGCTGCTGCTCGGGCCTTTTGGGGGTTTTGTCGAGCCCGAAATGGCCGAGGTTATCGGGGAATGGATCGCTCTTCCCGGGTACATTTTCCTGGGCCTGCTGAAGATGATCGTGATCCCTCTTGTGCTTGCGTCCATCATCCTGGGGGTTGCTTCGAGCGAGAGTATGGCAGATCTTAAGAAAACAGGCCTTTCAACTGCGCTTTACTTTATCGTGACCACGGCTATTGCGACCTGCATTGGGCTCGGGATGGCGCTTTTCATCAAGCCAGGGCAGTACATAAGAGGAGAACTACTCCAGGCTGCGATGGAAGGCGAAGCTCCCTCAGCCGCGCAAAATATGGATTTTTCTTTATCTGTCGGGGACCTGCCTTCAAAGATCGGAGGGCTCCTACCTGCCAACCCCCTGGACGCCATGGTGCAGGGGGAAATGCTGCAGGTAGTGATCATTGCTATCATAGTGGGTGTGGCCCTTGTCTCCCTGAGCAGGCGGCAGGCTGCTCCCCTGATCCACCTCCTGAACTCCGTGCAGGCGATCTGCATGACCGTGGTGAAGTGGAGCATGGCCCTTGCTCCGATTGCGGTTTTCGGGCTGCTTACCAAGTTCACCATCATGCTCGGGATAGATGCCCTGGTGGGCATGGCCGTCTACGTGGCAACTGTGCTGGCAAGCCTGGGGCTCCTGATGGGCATGAACCTGATAATAATCTCTGTCCTGGCCAGGAAAAACCCCTTTGATTTCCTGAAAGCCGTCTGGGACGTCCTTCTCCTTGCCTTTTCCACCTCAAGTTCCGCTGCCGTTATGCCCGTTTCCATCAAGACCGCCGAAGAAAAGCTGGGGGTCAGGCCTTCCATTTCCCAGTTTGTAATCCCTCTCGGGGCTACCGTGAACATGAACGGGACTGCCCTTTACCAGGGCGTTGCAACAGTCTTCCTGGCAGAAGTCTTCGGCATCCACCTGGGGCTCGGGCAGCTCGTGCTTGTTATGGTCATGGCCGTGGCAGCCGCAATCGGCACCCCCTCGATTCCCGGAGTAGGGATAGTTATCCTGGCGATGATCCTTAGCAGCGTGGGAATCCCGACCACCGGAATAGCCCTCATCATGGGGGTAGACCGTATCCTGGACATGACCCGTACGGCCGTAAACGTTGCCGGGGACCTGGTGACCTGCACGGTAATGGACCGCTTTATCGGGAGTAAGGTCGGGGGAGATGGACTCGAAGGAGCCGAGGGTGCCGCATGCGTCCTTGGAGACGGGGATGACCCCAAATTCAAGAGGGAAAAACCGGAACCTGCAGGTGTGGGTGCTTCCGAAGAGGAGTGAACGAGAAGTAACTTGAAGAGGAGTGAAAGCGATCTGAGCATTCATAAGCACTAAGCGGCCTATCAGGCGCCTTTATTTCCCTTATTCCTATTTTTTGAACTCAAATCTGGAAGGGCCACCAACCGTGGAAGCACTGCTAACCGTGGAGGTACTGCCGACTGCGGAAATACTGCCAACCTTGATACTGCTAACTGCGGAAGCACCGGAGAAAGTCTTAAGATCTTGTTTTTGGGTAATTGTCCGGTACTCTCCCGAAATTTCCAAAAAAGCAGGGGTGGAACGTGTTCAACTTCTCGAAAAAGTATTTTAATTTTTTTCTAAAAGATATTTTTGTATTTTAATAAAAATCTTTATATTCATTGAGTTTGTATGTTTCAATGTCCAATCTATAATTATTTTAAATTAAGAATCTCCTGAATCTCAGGGATGCCCGAAAGCTCAAAATCTGCACCATTGCGTTTCGGGCTAAAAAGTGGTGCAATTACGATAAACAATCCCGACACCGGGAAAATGCTTGGCGAAGCATATAGGGCCTGTCCGTAAAAGCTGAAAATTCCAGAACTCACACCATTCTGAGGCTTTTTCGGACTTAGAGCCCCCTTTTCCTTATATACAATTCAAGGGCTTTTCTTACCCTTTCCTCCTCAAGCATCCCTGTGGTCGAGGCGGTTTCAAAGAATCTTTTCGGGAGGGTCAGGTCCTCGAACCTGAAGCCGAACTTCCTTTTTAATTCGTATTTTTTCCTGAAAATCTCCTTTCCGAGTTCTGTCAGTGCTTCCGGGCTTCTGTCGATACCCAGGGTTGCAAGGGCTTCGGATACTACTTCCGGGGTGTAGACGCCCCTTGCAAAGAGGCAGATGGTCAGGGCATTGAGCATGCAGCGCAGGTCGTCTTCTTTGATCACAATGTCGACTATTTCTTCGTCAGAGAGGTCTTTGTTAAAGGCTTTCTGGTCTGCAGAGTAACCGGCGTTATCTACGTGGGAATGGCGGGTGCCCATGGACAGCCCGACAATGTTTCCCACCCCTGTGTGGTATCCTGGGATTTCCAGGCCCCCGAGCTGTATGGCAAAATCCTCTCCCCCGTATTTTTTCGAGGCAAAGACCACCCCTTTTGCCAGGCTCGAATAAAATTCGTTCGGGGCCTGGACGGTCAGCTCTATTGCCCGCATATAGGTCCTGTGGTCACCCCATTCCAGCTTGAGTCCCAGGGTTTCTTTGATCGAGATCGTCCCAAGAGCCTGCATTTCGGTCGCCCAGGCAAGTATGACTCCCATGCTTATGACGTCCACACCCACCTTCTCGCAGGTGTCGATCAGTTCAAGCACAGCTTCGGGATTTGAGATGCCGAGGTTTGAGCCTACTGAATAGATCAATTCGTAATCGTAAGAAATGTTCAGGGTCTCATACTCGTGGGACTTGGAAAAGGGCCGCTTGAGCATTGCTACGTGGATGCAGCCAATGGGACAGCCCGCGCAGGAGACGCGGCGGATCAGGTAATTGTCCGCAAAATGTTCCCCTGAAATCGTTTCTGCACCTTCGAAAGAACTCTCCTGCAGGTTCTTCGTGGGAAGCCCCTTCAATTCGTTCAGGACAAGGATGTTTTCGCTTGTGCCGAGGTTGTGGTACTTTTCCATCAGGCCTGTTTTTACAATCGTTTCATAGAGCACCTTATACATCTTCCGGTAATCCTTATGCTGTGGACTCCGGATTTCCTGGTCGCCTGAAATGACAATTGCTTTCAGTTTCTTTGCCCCGAGCACGGCTCCGAGCCCCAGGCGCCCGAAGTGCCGGTAGGTGTCCACGTTCACGCTTGCAAAGCTTACCCCCCTCTCGCCTGCAAGCCCGGTCCTTATGATACTCCGCCGGCCTGCCCCTTTCTCTACCCGGCGGAGAATTTTCCCTATATCGGTAGTTGAGGAAAGCCCCCAGATTGAGGAGGCGTCCTTAAAAGTTATCTCGCCGTTGTGGATTGCAACATAAACCGGATACTCCGACGCTCCCTTGATGACAATGGTTTCATACCCGGCAAAACGCAAGGACATTGCCAGGTGTCCGCCTGCATAGGATTCTCCCAGTTCTCCGTTCAGGGGGGAGCGAAACATCGCAACGGTTTTCGTGCAGGTGGGATAGACCCCTGAAAGGGGGCCCGTGCTCAGGATTACGGGCATATCGGGGTCAAGAGGGCCTGTACCTTCCTTATATTCTTCGAGCATGAGTTCGGTGGCCACCCCTACACCTCCCAGGTACTTTTCATAAAGGTCCTTCCGTTCCACGATGTCATAGGTCTTGTTGCTCAGGTCCAGGTGGAGTACGCTGGTCAGGCCGGGAATTACACTTGAACAGGGCATTATTTCTCAACTCCGGGTTTTACACTTGAACCGTGCATCATTTCTCAACTCCGGGTTCTGTCTTTTCCGGGGAAGTCGTTTCCTGCTGCCCTTGCCGTGTTTCCGGCAAAACTTCCTGGCTTTCTTCAGCCCCAGTATCCGTAATTTTCGGTTCTCCGCTTTCTTCCACTTCTACCATTTCCAGCACGTCATGGGGGCAAAACTTCGTGCAGACCCCGCAGTGCCTGCATATGACCGCCTTCTTTCCCGAGTCAAGGTGGATTGCCCCTACCAGGCAGGCGTCAATACAGTTCCCGCAGCCGTTACAAAGCTCCTTATGAACTACTACACCCCCACCTTTGCGTTTGGTCAGTGCTCCCTGAGGGCAGACTTTTGCGCAGGGGGGGTCAATGCAGGCGTGGCAGACTATGGAAACATAGGCGCTTTCTATCCCTCCACTTGTCTGGATGTCAATGCAGCTGTTTTTCAGAGAAATCGTATCGTACCAGGTCCGTGCGCATGCCAGCATGCAGGAATAGCAGCCGATGCAGCGGGCCTGGTTTGCAACCTTGAGCCTTTTTGCCATTACTTCCCGCTCCCAGTTCCCCTATAAAGTAAAGTTTCCCTATGAAGGAAAGTTTCCCCTATAAAGGAAAATATGTGCCCTCGGTTTATATATTATGGCATTGGACTGCTCCGGGATTTCTCTCAATCTGGTCTAAAAAAATTAGGCTGTACTGATTGGTGTATAAATAGGTTGTGCTGAAAGAAACCCTCACTTGAATGTAAATCGAAATGTTTTTATTCATAGATCGCGTAACTAGGATAGTGGATTCCGGCTTATTAAAATAACTATAAGTAGTTATCGGAACTATTATTATAAGGGAGGTTTCCTATGCAGCAGAACAAAATGATGCAGCAGAACAAAATGATGCAGCAAAACAGGGTGATAATCGGTACTTTCGGTTTACTGTTCACTCTGGTGGCGCTAATCGGATTGTACTGGGTCTGACCTGAACCATGTGGGTTCGGGTACGAGGCTCCGGAGAAAAGAAAACTCAATTTTTTGAGAAATTGGAATGCTGTTCCCCGGTGCATGCCTTTCCAGGCTTCCATGAAGCGCAGATGCTGATAAAAAATCCAATTTGACACGGGACCGGGTATTTTTCTTTGCGGTTCCAGTCAGTTACTTAATGTTTACCCTGTACACGGTATCAGGGAAGCCCAGGTTCCCGGGCTTTCCCATTTCCATTTTCCATTTCTATTTTCCATTTCTATTTTCCATTTCTATTTTCCATTTCTATTTTCCATTTCCATTTTCCATTTCTATTTTCCATTTTTATTGCTATCTTACCTTTTCATTTTTTCTTTCTATCTTTTACCTTCATTCTTAACTTTCGTTATTTCCGATTACCTTCCCGTATTTATATCAAAACGTCCATAATACCAACTGAGTGAAGGAAAATGGATAAATGTGAACGTTGTGGAAAAGAGACGGATATCTTTGTTAAGATAAAAGGGAAGAAGCTCTGCACGGAATGTGCCGTGGAAGAGCAAAAAGATATTAGTCTGGATAGTCTTGGCTACAGTGCCTGTATCTGAACCTGTCATAAAAAGGTATTTTTTGGGAAGTATAATGCCCTTTCTAAATAAATTATATATAATGTAATTTTTAACATATGCTTTGATTAAGGCACTTTATTACAGTTGCTAACATAATTTTGATCTTTTATGCGTTCCACTGTAGGTGGGATTGTGTTGTGAGTTGAGATTGCCAAATGTATAAGGTGCGGTGAAGAGGAGCTTGATTCACAGAAAAAATAGAGGTAGTTCAGGGAATGAAAAAATACGATGTAATTGTTGTTGGGGCAGGTGTCAGTGGTCTCCTGGCTGCGCTTACGCTTTCCAAGCACGGGAAAAAGGTGCTGGTTCTCGAGAAAAACAGGAACATTGGAGGAAACTGTAACAGCTATATGGTAGATGGCTTCCAGGTGGATACCGGAGCCCATGCCATAACCCATCTCCATGAGGGACCTCTCAGGAGACTCATGGACAACTACTTTGACTACCTGCCGGTTTTCGAAGACTACGGGCACTACTATGTTCGGACAGAAAACTCCTTTACCAAAGTCCCTTCAAACCTGAGGGATTTCGTTACTTTCGACGTACTCCCAAGAAAGGACAGGCTCATGCTTTCCCAGGCGATTACAAAAGCCCTGACCCTTTCCACTTTCGGGGTGGACCTTTCGGGACAGTCCGTGTATGATTACCTGCCAAAGAACCTGTCCAAAGATACCTGTGATTTCGTGGACACTATTTCCGGCTTCCTTTCCGGCAGGTCCATGAAAGAAACTTCAGCTTACCGGATCCTTACAGGTAGCAGTTTTGTGAGGGACAGCATAACCCAGGAACAATTCGATGAAATGATCGGGAGGTTGGAACCCCGAAAAAGGCAGTCCACAGAGTCCATTCTAGCTTCCCTGCTTCCTCTGAACCTGCACTCTTCCCTCCAGGCCCGGATGAACAGGGTTTCCCAGCCCTTCACGTCCCTGGAAAGGCTTGCCACTAACCGGGTTAACTATTCCCAGGGCTATCCCCGGAAGGGGCTGAAGTCCCTCCTTAACGCCATACTCTATTCCCTCCCGGACCTGGTAGAAATCAAGAACGAGTGTGAGGTAACAGGCATCCAGGTGCAGGACGGTAAGGTTACAGGCGTTGAAGCCGATGAAGCCTATTCCGCAGAAATTGTCATCTATACCGGATTTTCAACCGACATCCCGAATCTGGTCAAGGATCTGCCTTCCGATTACCTGGAAAACCTGAAAGGGATCGTCCACAGCAAAAGCCTCACAATCTGGCTGGGCCTGCAAAAAAACCTTCCGGAGTTTAACTACATCGGTTCCGAGATCTGGTTCAAGGACTTTGCTTACTGGGCAATGCCTATCAGCAACTATGACCCTTCCCTTGCCCCAAAGGACAAGCAGCTCGTGGGCTTTTCCTTTGTAATCGACGAACACAGAAGCGAGAAACACGAGGTTAAGAAGGCCTATAATACGATTCACCGTGCCCTCCCGAACATCGAGCAGCAAATCGTGATGAAGCACGAGCAGATCATAATCCCCGAAAAAGCCGCAGTTACCATCGACGGAAAATTCGCAGACATCCGTACCCCTGTAAAGAACCTCTACATTGTCGGTACGGATACCGATAAGCGGAGTATGGGGATCACCAGAGCCTCCTATTCGATAATAGAACTCATGAAAATCCTTAATGATGATGGGATACTTCACTGATACGGAGCTTTTCTACATCATCTTTTTCCGTTTTTTTCCGTTTCCTTTTTCATTTTCCTTTTTCATCATCCTTCCTTTTTCAGTTTCCCTTTCCACTATCCTTTTTTTTCATTTTCCTTTTTCATCATCCTTCCTTTTTCATTTTCCATTTTCAGTCTCTTTTTTCATCATCCCTCATTTTCCTCAACCTTCATTTCAGGTTGAGTTGTCCCCTTCTCCGGCAAAAGCTTATATCGAGCTCCCCGGCTAATAATAAGCAGGCAATAAACCCCAAAAAGGGTTGAAGGTGAGTGGTAAATGGTATCTGAAAAGACATCCGGAAAAATCTCCGGGACAGGTGTTAAATCCGGTTTTGAGCCTCCCTGGCATTATGCAGCTGAGGAAAGTGACTTGAAGGAAGAAACTCTCCACCTTATGGAACTTGAAGGAAAAGGCATACTCCTCATTAAAATAGAGGAACAGATCTACGCATTTTCAAATACCTGTCCTCATGCACGCTGTCCACTGGACAGGGGCACACTTGAAGCCCATGTACTCAAGTGCATTTGCCATGGAAGAAGGTTTGATGTCAGGACCGGGGAATGCTTGAACGACAGTCTTGAATTAAAGAAAGTGGAGTGGAAACTTGAAGGCGGAAAAATCGGGGTAAAGCTCGAAGAATAATTATTCAACCTCCACAGCAGGAGTCCCCTTCCTCGGAGGCCGTAGGCCGACAGGGAGGGGTAGTTGACCAAGCTTTATGTTAAGCAAATGTCTTTTTAAGGGGCAAGGTTGAACTATTTGTATTGAAGGTAATGGTATTAAATTCATTATTATTATTTATATATTTTAATCTTATTGAGTCGAATGCATGATTAACCGATCTATATTGCAGCTCATAGAATTAAATTTTTTGGGAGGAAAGAAAATTAGCAATCTGTCCGAAAATGCAGGGACTTTAAGCCTGATATGCGGCCTTGTAAGCATATTCTTTTCCCTGTCTTTTTTGCTGGGAATCGGGAGCGTGTTTCTAACATCTTTTGCGATACCTTTTGCTTTCATAGGCATTGTTCTTGCCAGGGCACGCCTGAAAAAAGGACCTGATAGTGTAGCAAGGGCAGGACTTATTACCAGTGTTTTCGGCTTTTTGTTGAACCTCGCTTCGTTTGCACTCTTCCTGCTGCTTTTCCGATAAATCCTTTTGTCCGGGTTTCAGGAATCAATCCATAATATATTTATATATCTTTCATTTTTTCCTTGTTTTCTAGCGTAATTTATATATATCTATGAAATCGGAATATGATTCCGTAATCCTTTTGCGTAGCTCAGGGCAAAACACAAAAATAAATATGGAGGATTAAAAATGGCAAACGAAGAAATTTTTGACAAACTTTGCGACTCTGTCGTTAATCAGAATATCGCAGGATGCGTACAGTTAACCCAGGAATCCCTTGATTCAGGAATTCCGGCACTTGATATTATCACAAATGGCCTTTCCCCGGGAATGAAAATCGTAGGGGAAAAGTTCGAGGCTGCTGAAATCTTCCTTCCCCAGATAATGATGTCTGCAAAAGCAATGAGCGGGGCAATGGAAATCCTTACTCCCGAACTTGAGAAGAGCAGGAAGGAAGGAGACGAAACCGGGCTTGCAATCACTTTTGTTGCAGAAGGGGACATCCACGACATCGGACACCGCCTTGTTTCAACCATGCTCGGAGCAAACGGTTTTGATATCCTTGACCTTGGGGTAGATGTCCTCAACGAGACCGTTGTGGAAGAAGCTGCAAAGCACAAAGGAGAAAAAGTAATTCTTGTAGGTTCCGCCCTTATGACCACCTCCATGCTCGGCCAGAAGGACCTCATGGACCTGCTCAGGGAAGAAAACCTGAGAGACAGTGTAAAGTGCATGTTCGGAGGAGCCCCTGTTTCTGACGGCTGGATCACCGAAATCGGAGCAGACGCAACCGCAGAGAACGCTGCAGAAGCCGCAAAAGTAGCTCTTGATGTTATGAAATAAACGGGGGAACCAGATATGACATTCAGAAAATCATTTGATTGCTACGATTTCTACGACAGAGCAAAAGTCGGAGAGAAGTGCACCCAGGACGACTGGGACCTAATGACAATCCCCATGAAGTCCATGGAGCTCAAGCAGAAGTACGGGCTTGACTTCAAGGGAGAGATCATTCCTACCGACAAGGACATGATGGAGAAGCTCTTCAAGGCCGGCTTTGAGATGCTCCTTGACTGCGGTATCTACTGTACTGACACCCACAGGATCGTCAAGTACACCGAAGAAGAGATCTGGGACGCACTCAACAACATCCAGACGGAATTCACCCTCGGGACCGGTAGGGATTCAGTTCAGTTCAAGAAGAGAAGCATCGGAGACAAGAGGAAGCCAATCGTCCAGGGAGGTCCTACCGGGTCCCCGATTTCCGAAGAAGTCTTCATGCCAGTCCACATGAGCTACGCCCTGGAAAAGGAAGTCGACACCATTGTAGACGGTGTTATGACCTCCGTCCGCGGCAAGCCCCCAATTCCGGGAAGCCCCTATGAAGTCCTGGCATCAAAGACCGAAACCAGGCTCATCAAGCAGGCAGCAGCAATGGCCGGCAGGCCAGGCATGGGCATATAGGGCCCTGAGACCTCCCTGTCCGCTCAGGGAAACATTGCATCTGACTGCTACGGTGGACAGATCTCCTCTGACAGCCACGAAGTCTCCCAGCTCAACGAGCTGAAGATCGACCTCGATGCAATCGCAGTAATTGCTCACTACAAGGGCAACAGCGATATTATCATGGACGAACAGATGCCAATCTTCGGCGGATACGCCGGCGGTATCGAAGAGACCACCATCGTGGACATTGCAACCCACATCAACGCATTCGTCATGAGCAGCGCAAGCTGGCACCTTGACGGTCCTGTCCACATCCGCTGGGGATCCACAAACACCAGGGAAACCCTCACAATCGCAGGGTGGGCATGTGCAACCATCTCCGAGTTTACAGACATCCTCTCCGGGAACCAGTACTACCCATGTGCAGGCCCCTGTACCGAGATGTGTCTCCTCGAGGCTTCCGCCCAGTCCATGACTGACACCTCTTCAGGCCGTGAGATCCTCTCCGGTGTGGCAGCAGCAAAGGGTGTCGTCACCGACAAGACCACAGGTATGGAAGCCAGGATGATGGGAGAAGTCGCAAGGGCAACCGCAGGCATGGAAATCGCAGAAGTCAACGGAATCCTCGACAAGCTCATTGGCCTCTACGAGAAGAACTATGCAAACGCCCCTGCAGGCAAAACCTTCCAGGAATGCTACGACGTTAAGACCGTAACACCCACGGAAGAATACGTCCAGGTCTACGACGGCGCAAGGAAGCAGCTCGAAGACCTCGGGCTCGTCTTCTAAACTGGCAATTTCTGAAACCTTCAGAGCCGGATCCGGACATCCGGATCCGAGCACCTTTTTTCGTGTCAAGCTCCTGTCCTGTCGCTGCGAATAAAAAATAGATAATTGGATAATTTGAGTTCCGGACTTTTTAGCTTTCCTGCTCTTTTGCCAAACCTCTGGTTAGGAATACATATCTTCAAGCCCTAATTTGTTAGCTACCGGGCAGCCGAGGCAAATACAGCCTTTTTATTCACTTATACCCCTGATCTTGCTATTGTCTCGAAGCAGTAGCCGCCTTTTCCCCGTATTCGACCTATCCCTCTTTCTAACACCCATTGTTGTAAGGTGTCGACCTATCGAATACATTTTTTTATTTCTTGAAGTTATGCCGAAAGTTTATTCCATATAATTTTCCACTCGAACTGAGGGGAAAGAAAGGAAAAACCTGCCTGTTTCTTCCATGGCAAAGCTAATATCCTCACACGGCAATACTCTTATGCAAAAGTAGTATTTGGGGGATGCAGGATTCTTCCGCTGGATGAAACCGAAGCTTTTGAAATGGGAATGGCTGCAGTAAATGACGGAAGCGAAGCTGAGGTCATACAACTTCTGAATTACCTGAATGAAATTGCGGTCAAGTATGCCGGGGAAGGCGAGGAAGCCGATACCGGGAGAATAATTGAGTACATAAAGGATATCGGAAGAGCGGCAGCTTTAAATCGGCTGGAAATGGCGGCTATTACCTCACTTCTGCTCCTGGCTCCGGTTGCAAAGGAAGCCTGCAGGCAGCAGATGGAAAGTGTTCTTGTAAGCATTGCCCTGGCGATCGGGGAGGTCGGAAAGGCTGCGGGAGAACAGAAACTTGAGGTTCCCGCAAAGGTGGCTGCTTCCTGCCTGGGAGAAATGGGGAACACGGCGGCTTGCAGGAAGCTGAAAAAAGAAACAATAGCAGTTATTTTTTCCCTGGGGGAAATCGGAAAAAGTGTAACCCGGCAGAAACTCGGGGATGCTGCGGAAAGCACGCTTGCCTGGCTGGGGATTACGGGGAAAGTTGCCGCAAGCCAGGATTTTGAGACCGCTGCGCTCAATGCTGAGCTCCTCTTGCAGGAACTGGGGTCCAGGGCAATTGAAAAGGACTTGAAGAAGGCTGCCGAAGCAACTGCTCGTTCCCTGGAGAGCATAGGACGAGCTGCAGATGAGCAGGGGCTTAAAAAAGCCCGTCTGCAGGCAGCATATTCCCTGGAGACGATCAAATTTGACGCCGATGACCGTTACCTTATGAGCGCTTCCATCATTGCAGGGGTAGCTCTCCAGTATTTCGATAAGTTTGAAACGGAAAAGGAAGGGATAAGCCGCAAGAAAACCCGTAATGTAAAGAGACGGTTCCCGTAAGGGAACGCTGAATAAACTTCATACAAAGGGGAAACAGCAGTTCGGAGAAGTCCGGGGTACCCGCATTTCCCTGTGAAGGAGTATGGAAACTGCCAGATAACCCGGCAGCCAGCTCCCTTTTGCGCTTAGTGATATCTTAAAGAGGATTATATATGTCCATCTTGAATGAGGCCAAGGCTGCAGACCTTGGTTTAAGTTCGGTTAAGGAAAAGGATGAATTGGGGGTGCTCAGGTCTATCGATTTTCTGACCGAGCGCGGGACAGAATACATAAACAAAAGGCTGGAACCAGATGCCAAGAGAGCTGTGACCTGTATAAAAAATATCGGGAACGCTGCTGCCCTTCAAAGGATGGAAACCGGGGTTTTCATCTCCCTTATTTCCCTGGGCCGGATGGCAAAAGCTGCCAGGGGAAAGGAGATGGCAGATACAAGCCAGAGTATTTTGTATTCCCTCTGTGCAGTCGGAAAAGCTGCAGCCGGACAGGGGATGGAAACTGCGGTAAGGGTTGCGGTGGCATACCTGGGAGAAATAGTTAATTCCGCCTCTCTAGAAAATAAGAAAAGTGAAGCTTTGACTGCGGCCCTGGCTCTTGGTGTGGTAGGTACGAGCGTGTGCAAGAATTCCTTTTCCCAGGGTCCGGATAACGGAGGAATCATTCCCGTTATGCCGGGAATTTTGCTGTCCCCGCCGCCTCGTGAGGATGCATCCTTTATTTCGGACGATTTTTCTGAAGTTTTCGGGTTTGTGCTTACCCATTCCGGAAATGGAGGTTCGGAGGAAGGTGAGCCTTTTCTTTCGGGAAGTGAGTCTCAGGAAGGTGAAAACGGGGCCCTTGACAATGCTATTATCCGGGCTACTCATTCCCTTGAGAACATGAGGATCGAAACTGAAGAGAAATACATGATAAGTTATGTACTTATGGCAAAAATCTCCCTTGAAGTTTTCAATTGCACCGAAATGATAAATGAAGCAGAAACCCTGGATAAATAAGGTTTTCACTGCCTCTCTACACCCTTTCAGCTGATAATCCCATTTTCCTGGCAGCTGAAAGGTATTCCAGGCTTTTACCTGCCGGAAGTATTTTGCGATCCTCCGACAGGAAGATATTATTATATTCTACTCAGTTATTTCGTGATTTTTCGACAGACATTTCATTATTTTCTGACGGATATTTCACTATTTTCGAACAGTTATTTCGCAGCTTCCCGCCTCAAAAACCTGGCCCTTATGGCTGCTTTTTGGAAGCTCAGACCGGGCGATAGAGCCATATCTTATACTGCGGGCATTACTGCTGACATTACTGCTGACATTACTGCTGACATTACTGCTGACATTACTGCTGACATTACT
>CBFCWE010000070.1:0-22346 GCA_965601435.1 uncultured Methanosarcina sp. | reverse complement strand
GTAAACAGGTTAAATTGGTAAACAGGTTAAATTGGTAAACAGGTTAAATTGGTAAACAGGTTAAATTGGTAAGCCTCTTTGAAAGGATAAACAGGTTAATCCCCTGCGCTTAATGTCTTAAGGTCAGGATTTTTTCCCTTCTCTATCCTGAAAAGTTCTCCTTTGTTGTCCTCAAGTTCAACGTTCCCTTCATAATTCATACCGAGCTTCCAGGCTCTTTTCTGAGGGGATGCCCGTAAAGCGGGTTACCTTTCCGGGTATGCTTTCAGCTAGTTTTAATTATTATTAAAATAATACTATAAGTCACTTGATGTTGATGATTAGTTTACGTTGATGATCAGTTTATGTTAATTATTTATACCCTCTGCATCCGGATTGCCTGCTATATAGGATTGGATTCCGGAGTTCGGGGGAAGGTGTTCACATGAGTAATTCCGCCACCGAAGAGCTGGCTTTCACCCATGCAGTTCTCGAAGGCACTTCTTACGAAGTCGGGTATCTGCAGGGAGCAGCGATCAAAGATTACCCGCAGGCTGTGGAGTTTTTCACTTCGGGGGAGGGTCTATTTTCCGACCTCGAGTTTGCAGGCATAATTGATCTTTTCGATGATTTTTGTCCCGGGTTGAACGAAGAAATCGAAGGTTTTGCCGACTGCCTGGATGTGTCTCCCGAACAGGCTATTTACTATGCGAGTACTTACCTGAAAGCAGGTGCCTCTCCCGGGGAAAGTGGGAACTGCAGCCATATGGCGGTCCTGCCTTCAATCTCCGAAAACGAGCATGTTCTGGTCGGAAGGAGTTACGAATTCAGCGACCGGGTAGATGACCTGCGGCTCTGCACCACCCGCATAAAGGGAAAGGCTGATCACATAGGTTTTTCGACCTTCTTTTTCGGGCGGAGTGAGGGCATGAACGAGCACGGACTTTCCGCTACCATGTCCTCGGCAAGAGTTCCGGTCGGGGTGGGAGAGGGGATGTTGTCGCTCCCACAAAGCGGTTTCCAGTCCTGGGCAGTTTTAAGGGCAGTGCTTGATTACTGTAAGAATGTGGAAGAGGCGCTTGCGCTTATGGATGAAATGCCTCTCTGCTGCAACCTTAACCTGATCGTGGCTGACCGGAGGGGGAAGGCAGCCCTGGTTGAAATTTCGGGGACGTATAAGGCTGTTAAGCTTCTTGACGCTTCTTCTGAAGAACAGTTCCTGTGCTCAACCAACCACCTTACTATCCCCAACATGGTTTCGCATAGCCCTTATGCGATGGAAAATTCCGCTGTAAGGCAGGAGATCCTCGAATCAAGCCTTCAGCAGGCATCCCCTGAAATCGGGACGGAAACTTTGAGCAGAATATTCACGCAAAAGTACCCTGATGGTGTCTGCTGTCCTTATTATGATGAATTTTTCGGCACCCTCAGGTCCCTTGTCTTTGATCTGACAACAGGGGAAACCAGGGTCTGTTTCGGGCCTCCGGCGCTGAACGAATGGCACATTTTTAACCTTGATAACCCTTCCACCTCCGGCGTATATCAGGCAAAAATCGTTAAGGAAAAGGCTGAACCCGGTTTCTGGAAAATTGTAGCTCTCTATTGATTTAACTTCAGGTTTTCTTCACTTTAAAATGAAGAAACTAGAAAAGAGGGGATTCTTAGTCTCTTTTCTTCAAAACCAGGAATTGGACAAGGATCATGAATAAGGGCAGGGAAATTACCATGAGCACTTTTTTCATCCCGATCGGTTTCTTTTCTTCAACATTTTCTTCTATTTCCGCACTCCCATTAACGACTCCGTCTTCTCCGAATTCTCCAAGACTGCTGGGAACTCCTTTCAGCTCTCCTTCGGGGTCTTCGATTGTTTCTTCCTCTTCACCCGTATACTCGGTTATTGCAAAGGGGGAGAAACCTGGAGTTCTAGCCTTAAAGTAGATGTATTGCTCGTTTTCTCCCATTTTCTCGGTTTCCAGAGGGTTCCATTTTTTGTCGTAGTGGAGGAGGGTTATCAGGGATTCGTTGATACCGTTCTTTTCAATCCAGCTTTTTTCCACTCTGAACTCGATATATGCGTTATCGAGATATTCCGGAAGTCCGGCTCCTTTGTCCCCTACCCAGATGTTCAGGTTTTTGTATATCCTTCCGGGTGGAAGTTTTGAGGCGAAGACGGACTTTTCCTTAAGTACTTCCACAATGGTGGTTGTCTTTTTATAAGTCCTCCTGGGGTCGAATTCTATTTTGGTAACGCATGTGACGTTCTCAGGGAACTCATACCTGGCATGGTAGCCGTTGATTATGTGTCTGGTTGAAAGTTCTTTTGCTTCAACGTTCCGGGCAGGTTCTTTTGAGCCTCCCGAACTGCTTGAACTGGAAGACCCCCCACCTCCTCCGCCTCCTCCGCTCGAAGTAACTACGGTTTCTTTGGCGACATTAATGGTCTTTGTGATTTCGTTGTTTGTTTCACTGTTTTCAAGCACCTCATTTCCAGAGTCTACAACTGCTCTGACTTCTATTTTCCCTTCCTCTCCGGCTACCCAGGTAAAAGTTCCTCCAAATGTCTCCCCCGCAGTAAGTGCCGGCACTGTCAGGTTCCCTTCATTTGTCCCGCCAATCTCGTATCCAAGGACGTTTTCTTCCGAACCTGCAGTGCCCGTATTTTTCACCGTTACCGTGAAAGTTACGCTCTCATTGGGTTCGGGCTTTTCCGGTTTCCAGGTAAGTGAATCTATAACCAGGTCAGGGTACTCAACAAGCGTTGTTTTCACGCTCATTTCTTTTGTAAATTCGTTGTTTTCCTCATCACTTTCAGGCACTTTATCCTCAAAGTCCAGGTGCACCTTTACCTCCATAACTCCTTCTTTGTCGGGGGTCAGGTAAAATTCTGCGTTTGTTTCCGCCCCTTCAAGAAGTAGTGGGATGGAGATTTCCCCCACGGGAGTCCCGTTGATATAATATTTCGCAATGCTTTCCGGGGAAACTGCCAGCCCCTGGTTTTTCACCTTCAGGGTGAAATTTAACGGCTTTCCGGTTTCAGGGTCCGAAGGTTCCCAGAAGAGGTCTTCGACTACCAGGTCCGGATAACTCTGTCCTTCCACTCTTAAAGATACTGTTTCTTCATTGTTCCCTTCATCACTTTCGGTGACGTGACCCTCTGCATCTGCCTTTGCAAGTATATTCACTGTTTCTTCCGTGTATAGGGTCCATGGAAATGATATTTCCAAGCTTGATTCTGGTTCAAGCCCCGTTATTGTTCCCTTTCCTATCTCACTTCCTTCAATATAGTACGTCAGGTCTGTCTCATCTGATTTTTCCTTTCCCTGGTTTTTTACCATTGTTTTCAGAATTACCGTTTCTCCAGGTTCCGGATTTGCCGGGTCTGCTGTGAAATCTTCTATTACCAGGTCCGGAAATGTTTGTTTTATTACATTGATTGATACTGTTTTTTCATTGTTTCCATCATTACTTTCTTCAACCTGGTTCCCGGCGTCTGCCTTTGCAAGGATATTCACTGTCCCCCCCGTATCCGGCATCCATGAAAATGATATTTCCGAGCTTGATTCCGGTTCAAGCCCCGTTATTATTCCCTTTCCTATCTCACTTCCTTCAATATAGTACGTCAGGTCTGTCTCATCTGATTTTTCCTTTCCCTGGTTTTTTACCATTGTTTTCAGAATTACCGTTTCTCCAGGTTCCGGATTTGCCGGGTCTGCTGTGAAATCTTCTATTACCAGGTCCGGAAATGTTTGTTTTATTACATCGATTGATACTGTTTTTTCATTGTTTCCTTCATTGCTTTCTTTAACCTGGTTCCCGGCGTCTGCCTTTGCAAGGATATCCACTGTTTCTTCCGTGTATGGGGTCCATGAAAATGATATTTCCGAGCTTGATTCTGGTTCAAGCTCCGTTATTATTCCCTTTCTTATCTCACTTCCTTCAATATAGTACGTCAGGTCTGTCTCGTCTGATTTTTCCTTTCCCTGGTTTTTTACCATTGTTTTCAGAATTACCGTTTCTCCAGGTTCCGGATTTGCCGGGTCTGCTGTGAAATCTTCTATTACCAGGTCCGGAAATGTTTGTTTTTCCACGACTATGTAATCTGATTTATCGTTGTTCCATTCATTGCTTTCAAAAACCAGTTTATCCTCATCTACCCTTGCCCTTATCCAATTGATTCCTTCGGTTTCCGGGACCCACTGGTAAGACCTGGAAATGCTTGATTTTGCGGCGAGTTCCGGGAACTGGACCTCTCCGATATACCCTTCATTAACATAGAATGCGATATTTGTCTGTCCGGATTTCTCATTTCCCCGGTTTCTTACCGTCACTGCTATGTTTACTGTCTCCCCCTGTTCCAGGCGGTCAGGTTCCACCGAGAGTGTTGTTATTATGAGGTCCGGAAACATTTTCTTTTTTGCAGTTATGTACTCTGTTTTTTCATTGTTCTCCTCATCGCTTTCAAGAACTATATTTTCCGAATCTACTACAGCTCTTATCTCAGTTTCCCCTTCGGTTTCCGGGATCCATTCAAATGATATTTCCGAACTTGATTCCGGAGTTAGTTCGGGTACATCTCCTTCCTCTGAATAGGTCGCAGGATAACTTCCCTCATCGTAGAATTCAAGATTTGTCGCCCCCGATTTCTCTGTTCCCAGGTTCCTTACTGTCACTGTTACGGTTGCCGTTTGGCCTGGCTCCGGCTCGGTCGGGTCGCTGGAAATTGTTTCGACTACCAGATCAGGATACGTTTGTTTTTTTACTTCTATTGATTTTGTTTTTACGTTGTTCCACTCATCGCTTTCGTAAACATAATTTTCTGAATCTGCCCATACCAGGATATTCACTGTTCCTTCAGTACTCGGTGCCCACGTTTCCGAGATCTGAGAACTTGACTGCGGATCAAGTTCCGGTATTTCTCTTTTCCCTATCCCTATTCCGTCAATATTGTACGCCAGGTTTGTTTTTATTGATCTCTCAGTCCCCTGGTTTTTTACAATTGCCGTTATAGTTATCATGTCTCCTGGTTCCGGATTTTCCGGTTCCGTTGTGAGTGTTTCGATTACAAGGTCCGGTAAGTTTTCCATGGACGAATTATTCCAGTCTCCGGAAACCATGTCATCCTCGTCCCCCGCAGATACTGTTCCGGGTATCATTAAAATAAATATAAGAGTTATCAGTATTACTATGATAGATAAATTCTAAATAGTGACCTTCATTTTCATTATCCCTTGCCCCCCTTAGCCAGAAATGGAAACGTCTGGTCTATCAATAACTTATAAATCTGGTAATTATATAAGTCATAGAAATAAAACTTCTCATTTTTTTTACTGAATAAAGTTTCAGGACATAATTCCCATCTGAAATTTTGTGAGTCTACCTTGAAACGGCAGTTGGGAATCTCTCAGAACTCCTCTGTTTTGCTCCCGTATTTCATCCTCAAAAGTCCCAGGATAACTCCAAGCCCCGCCCCCATTATGAGCCCGAGTTTTACATCTCCTATGACGATTCCGCTTCCGCTTCCGATTAACCATCCCCCTGCGAATGCAATTACTGCATTGTTCTTCCTCTGTTCTTCCTCTTCCTGCTCCCCCATGAATGTAGATTGGCTTGCCTGGGATTTATATATTCAGGTATCTATTTTTTTAACCGGTTCTGGGTTCCAGGATTTTTGCCGGATGTCAGGGTTTTTTATATGAGCCCGGATATGCAGGCTCAGGCATGTGGGATATATTCGAAGTTCCAGAACGGCAGGCCTTGGACTTCCCCTTTTTCCAGGTGTTCCAGCTCATGTGCCGCACTGTATGCAGGGGTGCCTTTAAGTAAGATCTTTTTTTTCTCTATTTCCCGGATAAAGATCTTCTTTTTCCCGGGGTCCACCTGTGCAAGGATTATCTTTCTTGCCTTCAGGGTCATACGGTAAGGCCTTATAACAAGCTCTCGTTCCCCTTTTTGTCCGCATTTCTCTAGCCTGTATACGCTGCCTTCCTGCTTCACGATTTCAGGGTCAATAAAAAGGTAAACCTCCTCAAGAGTATAGCCGGCTTTGTTTTCTTCGTCATAATAAGTTGTCACGTCTTTTACTGCAATGCTTCTGCTTTCCTCCGCGGCGTAACTCCAGGAACCGCCGGACTTCAGGGAAAGGAGCAGAGGCAGTAAAATGTCTTCCTGGGTCTCGAAACTTGAAAGGATTTTCCTTTCCTGTGCTGAGAATTTGAAAATTGCCAGAATATCTTCAGTTTCCATGAGTACCCCAAAATAACTGGAATATCGAAGTTTATTTAACTTTCTTCCGGCGTGTGTATTTCAGTCCAATCTTTTTAGGTATTTTGAGTTATTTTGAGTCTTTTGAGTTATGAGTCATTTTAAGATCTTTTTGAATTTCACTCGTGAGGTCTTTTTGATGTATGAAGAAAAAATGAAAAATTACATTTCTGCAAACTGTGTTGGGGCCGAACACCTGACCTTCAATACTTCCTGTCACTCGGTAGAAGAAGCGGCTGAAACCGTCGTGGCATCTCCCGAGGATTTTGTAAAGAGCATCTGCCTCCTTGACCAGTCTGGGAATCTTATTGTAGGTGTTGTCAAAGGGGAAGACCGGGTCAGTACTTCAAGGGTCGGAAAAATCCTGGGGGTCGACAGGCCCAGAACCGCTCTTCCTGAAGAAATCCTCGAAAAAACCGGGTATCCCTGCGGAGGGACTCCTCCTTTTGGATTTGAAGCCCTTTTCCTTATCGATCCGAAGGTTACGGAAAAAGAGCTTGTATACGCTGGGGGAGGCTCTGAGACTTCCCTTCTCAGGGTCTCACCAGAAGAATTACAGAGAGCAAACGGTGGAAAAGTCGTAAGGATACGAAAATAAGGCCTGCGGGGTGAAAAGATAGTAAATTACAGGAACATAAAGTGAACAGTTGAAGTAAAAATGGTAAATTAAAAACGGTAAAGTAAAAATGATAAAGTAAATGAGAGTGGCAAAAAAGAAGTTCTGGCAAAAAGAAGTTCTGGCAAAAAAGAAATTGGAAACACAGGGGGCAAAAATAAGCCTCTTCTGAAGGGCAATTAAAAGAAATTGAAGCAAAAACCTGTTCAGACGATCAGGTATTTGCTTTCCTTGACCTGTGCCTTTGTGTCGACTCCCAGGATTCCGGCAAGTTCTACTCCTTCGCTTCCAATTTTGGAAAGCTGGTTGTAGATTTCAGCTCTGGATATGTATTTTTCTGTCCTGGTTCCGTCGGCTTCCTCAAGCTTGATCGTGATTTCCTCTTTGTTGTGCCCTTTTGTGAGGCATTCATGGACTATTGTCCCGTACTGTTCGGCAATCACTTTCAGGCAGTCAAAGACCTGGTTGTTGGAAATGGCATTTTCTTCGTCAATGAGGACCTTTGAGAGGGAATAGGTGCGGATGTTTGCTTTCAGGTAAGCCTGGATTTTTCCGGGGATCTTTGCAAGGCTTTCAATGTCAACCAGAGCTCCCAGTTCCTTGTCGGCTGTGATCTCTTTGTCTTCATCGTAGACAAAATACCTGTTATCTCCGCCTTCAATCTTGAACTTCCTTTTCGCTTTTTTGTCTTCGAGGGTCAAACGGATATTTTTCTGGCTATCATACTCCAGGGATGTTACAAGCAGGTCCGAAAGTTCCTGCATTTTTATCTTCTCTTCCTTCCGGAGAAGCCCTGTCTTTATCCAGCCTGGAAGGCTCAAACTGCCTATCAGTTTCTCGACGGTTAACCCTTCTTCTGCAAAGCCCAGTTTGTACCTGTACTGCAGCCCTGAAACCGAACCTTCCATCTGCCCGGAAAGAGTATTTCCTTTTGTGGAAAGTTCAAAACTTTTTTCGGTTCCGTAAACACCTGATATTAAAAAGTTACTAAGTATCTCAAGTATGTTGGTCTCAATTCTTTGATATTCAAGGGAGGCTCCATTCTCAATCTTTTTAGTTTCTGTTTCGAATACTTCTCGTTCTTTCCCGATATTTTCGTTGCACGTTGCTAGGACTGCGTCCACACAGGGGCGGGTCTCCTCTGTGTCGATTTCTTCGGCAAGCTTTTTCACCAGGGAATTGAAACGTTCTTCAAATAGATTTAGTTGTTCGATTTTGTTTTTCAGTGCAAGGAGAAATTCCTTGTTCTTGCACTTGATTTCTATTATGGAGTTCTCCAGAGGTATCACTCTGGCCGTAATCTCCATGAACGTTTTCAGATCTTCAATGAAATCTCGCTGCACAGGCAGTTCCGTAGAGTCCTGATATGTATATTTCATAAGAGCACCCTGAATATCTAAACAAACCCTTCAAATATTCTATGCTGTATGTCTATATAATATTTTATCTAAAGGTTGTTGTTATTTTATGAAAGTATTTTCCTTCCCCGGGCTTTTATCTTTTTCAGGAGTGTCCCGGGCATATACCCTAACTTTCAAAAGTGGTTAGAGTAAAACTCTTCTTACAGGTTCAAGAATCTCGCTTATGTATTTTGCAGCTGAATTTTTGAGATCCATTGGGTGAAGATCTTCGGCCGCAAAGGCGCTTTCCATTTCGGAGTAGCTGTTGAATATAAGGTTCCCTCCAAACTTTTCCGGCCTTTCGATTACGATCTTCTCGTATCTCGGAAAGATATGGTAACGGAAAAGGGCAAGAATCGGGTTTTCTTCGATGTCTCCCATCTTGCAGAAGGCTTTCTTGAATTTTTTGTATAGGTCTTCTTCTGTGTCGTCCACGGAAATAAAGTTATCCTTTGAAGAAGCCATCTTGGTCCCGTCAAGGCCCAGGAGAATCGGGGTGTGAATACAGACTGGAGTCTGGAAACCCAGAGCTTTAAGGTTTTCACGGGCAAGCATGTGAATCTTCCTCTGGTCAATCCCGCCAACAGCAACGTCTACTTCTAGCATGGCAATATCAATTGCCTGCATGAGGGGGTAGACCATCTGGGAGACCATCGGGTTTTCCATTGCACGCCCTACTTCGTCCATGCTCCTCGTGGCCCTGTTAAGAGTCACTGCCTGGGAAAGCTTGAGGACGTTTAACATGTACTCGGATCCCAGCTGGTAGTCCGATCCGTATACGAAATCGGTCTTTTCTTCATCAAGCCCGAGAGCAATAAAACAGCGTTTGTTGTAATCCGCAACCTTCTTGACCTCTTCGAGTGTTCCTTTTTTGTTCAGGTAAGCGTGCACGTCTGCCAGCAAAACAGTAATCCTGAATCCCGCATTCTGCAAATCGATTAACTTGTTAACGGTAAGGACATGTCCCATGTGGATCTTTCCGCTTGGTTCATACCCAACATATGCGCAGGGGGCTTCTTTTTTCTTGAGAAGTTCTTCAAGTTCTTCCTCAGTCACGATTTCCTGAACATTCCTTTTTATAAGCTCAAGTCTGTCCATTGCCTCTACATTCCTAACGTTTATCTTGTAATTTTATTCTAAACCTGAATTCTAACCATTATTTTTTCCGGAATAATCGGTATCCTGGATTCCCGGAAATCCTCTCATCCGTACTATACGGAGCGAATGGCCTTGAATCTTCTTCGTATTCAGAAAACTCAGTTTCTATTAATAAGTTTCTCTAATAGTGCTTTCCCTTCTTCGGATTTGAATTTCGGGATATTTCAATTCTGGATGATTTTTGTGCGCAGGGGCCCTGTTTCCCTCCCGAGCACGGGGCTGAAACCGGAAATCTCGTACTCTGTCCTGTAAATAAGGATTAATCTCCACTGCCAGGCAGTAACGGCCGCAAGGTTTGTTCACCTTTCGAAAAGTAGTTCGTGGACGTCCCTTTCCCTTTTCCTTCTCAGGGATTTCGAGGCTTTTGCGCCCCCCCTGCCTTCTTTCCTCATGGTATGGTGCCCGTTGGAAAAAACACAATTGAGCCAGGCTTTAAGCGTTTCCAGTGTAAGTATTCCTGAATTTCTTCTTTTTGCAGGGTAACAACCCTTGCGTCAAAAGCCAGGGATCCTTCAAGTCCCACGGATAACGTAAGTGCGCTTCCCAGATAGTTTGCCGTGACTGAACCATTTTTTTCGACTCTTCCGCCAAAAGGGAGTCAAAGAACAAAAGGTTAACTTCATCCGAAAAAGTGTAGGCAAAAAGGGGATTCATTCCACTTTTTTAATAAAAAGTTCTGCTGTATCCGCCATTGGTCTGGCAAACCTTTCGTCATAGGGCTTTTTAATGTCCAGGTTTAAAAGCATATTTTTGAAATCCCTACCGTCAGCGCGCACAATCACGGGAGATACACAGTGCATCTCAGCATAGATTTCCCGGTTTTTCATAGAGATTTTGTAAAAATTACTTCAGTCTTCTTTCTTTTTTTTGTATCTCTGGATGACATCCCGGATTATGATGATATCTGCTGCTGTTATTACCCATCTGTAGGGAATGATGACGCCTTTGCTGTTCAGGTCAAAGAGGTCCCTGTTGATGTCCGAAACCGCAAGACCGCTGATTTTCTGACTCTCAACATCAATCACAACGTCCTGCAACTTCCCTACATAAACACCAGCGTTGGTGTATATGTTCAAGCCAAAGAGTGATGTAAGTTCTGCGCGCATTATATCCCTACTCTGTAAATTAATTTCAATGTTTCTCTCTATCCTATATGAAAAACATACTTATATATGTTATAGTTTTGCCAAATTTTCTTCTACATTTATCCCGGAACTGAATTCTTTCGTAATTATGAAGATTTTCACCCAGTTGTTGGTGGATTTTTAGTCATTTATTATAATTATTATGCATTTAACTTGACGCAGGGCCGGAAAGGGAAAATAAAAAAAGCAGTTGAAGATGGGAAATCTCAGACCCCCAGCCCTGAGATTACCTTCTTTATGGTTTCTGCTGACTTCCTGAGGATTTCATACTGGTTCTCGCTGAGTTCGAGTTCCAGGATTTTTTCAACTCCCGATGCCCCGAGTTTCACGGGAACTCCGAAGTAGATCTCCTCCTGTCCGTATTCCCCTTCAAGGTAAGCGGAAGCGGGAAGTATCCTTTTTGAATCCTTCAGTACCGCTTCTGCCATCCGGGCAATGGCTGCCGAAGGAGCGTAAAAAGCGCTTCCCTGTTTGAGCAGGCCCACTATTTCGGCTCCGCCATTCACGGTCCTGTCCACCAGTCGAGCGATATCTCCTTCCGGAAGGAGTTCTGTGAGTGGGATCCCCGAGACCGTGGTGTACTGGGGAAGCGGGACCATCAGATCTCCGTGCCCTCCTATAACCATGGCTTCGACATCTTTTTTAGAGCATCCGAGTTCCTCTGCAATGAAACTTGCAAAACGCCCTGCGTCCAGGACTCCACTCATCCCGAAGACTTTTTCAGGCTCAAAGCCTGTTGCCTTCAAAGCAGCGTAAGTGATTATGTCTAGCGGGTTCGTAACATTCATCACGATGGAGTCCGGAGCATATTTCGCAATATTCTCCGAAACTCCCTTTATTATTTTTGTATTGGTACTGATCAGGTCTTCCCTGCTCATACCAGGCTTCCTGGCGATCCCGGCCGTGATGATCACGAGATCCGAGTCGGCAATGTCTTCGTAGTCATTGCTGCCTCTGACGGTGGTATCATAGCCAATGATGGCTCCCGCCTGCACGAGGTCCAGGGCTTTTCCCTGGGGCAGCCCCTCCACTATATCGGTCATGACAATTTCGCCAAGTTCCATTTCGGCAAGCCGCTGAACTGTGGTCGCACCAACATTTCCTGCACCAATCACGGAAATTTTAGCCATTTATTTGAACACCTGTGGTTTGAAAATATTTTTGTAGGACGCCTTTCTGGAATCCATTTTGTATGAATATTTGTAATGTTTCCCCAAATCCGGTTAAAAGATATCAACAATGTTTTTTTCAATTCGGTTTAATAATATTATCAATGTTTTTCCCTTCTCAAATTTGAGGATATCATTAATTTTTTTAATTCTGGTTAGGGATCTCAACAATGTCTTTCCAATTCGGTTTAAGGGTATCAACAATGTTTTTCCAATTCAATTTAATAATATTATTTATGTGTTTCCCAATCTAATTTAATAATATTATTAATGTTCCCCCAAATCCGGTTTAGAATCTCTATAATGTGGTTTTTCGAATTATCAATCTGCTAGACTATTATTTTGATATTTATCTTTTTGTTATTATTTTCTTTGAGGTGTTTATAATAATCGAGTAACAGAAGAGGTTTAATTATGCTGATTACGGCTATTTTTTTGGAATTGTCTAATTGTTAATGGTGATCTGGTTGCTTAATTATGATCTGGTTGCTTAATTGCGATCTTAAGCACCCTAACACTTTCAGTCCCCATACAGTATTTTTATTAAACATTAATCCCAATGGTTCAGGTGAAAAACATGTTAAAGAGTACGTATATCCATATTCCCGGCGTAGGGAAGACAGTGGAGCAGAAAATCTGGGCTTCGGGAATTCGAAGCTGGGAAGAATTTCTCGAAAAGCAGGACCTTGTTTCTATTTCCCCTGCCAGGAAGGAGAAGATCCTGGAAGGGATCAGGCATTCTTCGGAGCGCCTGGAGGCCAACGACTGCTGTTACTTCTCAAAGTGTCTGCCTTCTTCCGAACACTGGCGTGCATATCCCTTTTTTTCGGATTCCGTGGCATTTGTGGACATAGAGACCACTGGCCTTTCCTCGGATAGGGACTACATAACTGTTGTGGGAATCTATGATGGCAAGGAAGCCAAAACCTACGTTCGAGGGATAAATCTCGATGAGATAATGGAAGAGTTTTCAAAATACAAGCTGCTGGTTTCCTTCAACGGAGCCCGTTTTGACCTCCCCTTCATAAAATCCGAGTACCCGGATCTTGAGTTCAGTCAGCTTCATATTGACCTTATGTATCCCCTCCGTCGCATCGGGTATAGCGGGGGGCTCAAACATATCGAAAAAGTCCTCGGGATCTCCCGGAGTGAAGATACGGAAGGTCTAAGCGGATTCGATGCGGTCAGGCTCTGGAAACAGTATGAGAAGGGAAACCAGGCTGCCCTTGATACACTTCTCAATTATAACAAGGAGGATATAGTTAATCTGAAAACAATTATCGAACTTACCTACCCGAAAATGGTTGAAAAGGCTCTTGGCTCCTGTAGTCGTTGAAGCTTTTCCAAAAAGAGGTTAAACAACAGGTTAGACAATTGGTTTGACAACAGGTTAAGCAACAGTTTAGACAATCTGTTGGACAACAGGTTAAACAACAGTTTAGACAATTGGTTGGACAACAGGTTAAACAACAGTTTAGACAATTGGTTTGTCAAAACTGGTCAGTCATCACTTTTAAGAGCAGGTTAGACATCAAATATATATTCTAATCAAGTAAATTATGTATCATTATTATTATGTTGAGGTAATTCATTTCTATTCGCATATTTATATCGATGATAAGGGGAATCCAATGGAATTGACACTCAAGTTCGGGGAGAAAGCCACTACTGCGGATGTAAGAAAGCTCCATGATATGGAATCTGTCGTATTTGACCGGGAATGGTTCGACAAGACTGAAGAACGGAACCTGGACATGTACTATATGTTTCGGGACCTTTCTAAAAATGATGCGGACCTTGAGCTGATAAAAGCTAATGGGCTCAGGTACGATATTACCCGCATCCCTCCGGATATGCTCGGTTCGGAGTATATCAAAACCGTCGGGCATTACCATCCTTACGTCCCTGGCACGGATATTACTTACCCTGAGGTCTACCAGGTACTAGAAGGGTCCGCAACCTATCTCCTGCAAAAAGTGGAGCTCGGAGCGGAGGACCGGATTCTGGACGTGGTGGTGGTCGAGGCAGAAGAAGGGGATTGCGTGCTTGTTCCTCCTGGCTACGGACATGTGACCATAAACTCTTCGGAGAAAACCCTGGAGATGGCAAACTGGGTCTGCAGGGACTTTTCCTCGGTTTATGAGCCGATCAAGAAGCTTTCAGGGGCCTCTTACTTTCTCCTTAAAACCGGCTTCCTCCAAAATCCCCTGTACAGAGACGTGCCCCCTATCCGCTACCTGAAGCCCCGTGACCTGCCCGAATTTGGATTGTTTTCCGGAAAAGAAATGTATGAACTGGTTCATGATATTGAAAAGCTCAGGTTTTTGACAGCTCCTCAGGACTTTAGCTATTCTTTAGAAAGAGTATTTTGAAACAGGGATGAAATAGGTCTGATGGGTTTGTTTTCCTTCTCTTCTTTCCTTTCTCCTGCACTCACAAGGCCTCAGAGTGTTTTCATGTTCAGAGAATAAAGGGGAATCAAGGCTTTCAGCTGGGCTACTAGCACATAAATTATAATAAGTATAAAATGCTTTGAATAATCCGGAGGGATGAAATGCAAAAAAATGGATACCGTATTCAGTTCACATCATCCAGAATCAAGGACCTCATGTACAAGACAACCTTTGATCCGAAGGCAATGGATGGGGATGTCATACTTAATCTCTCGATCATCGACAAAAAAGACCTGGACGACGTACTGGGAATCTTCAAGATGGTTATCTCCAGCGGGCTTTCGGTGACCCCTTACATAAAAATAGTTTCGGAAGGGGAATCCATCGGAAATATGACCATCGGGGAAGGAAAAGTAGGGGTCGGGACCGTCTGCAGCATAACCATTGACGGCGTGCTCCTGAAGGCGGGAATTCCCATAAACCCCAAGCTGGGGGGAGTGGTCCAGATCCGGAATGGGACGCCTGTCCGCTTTACCGATGTGCTGACTTACGTAAGCACCACCGTGGACCCCCTGGAACTCCTGATGTCCCAGGGTGTTACTTCCGTGTCGGATATGCTCAGGACAGGCTCTGGTAAGATCCTTGCAAACCTCAGGGAAGCCCCCATGGTTGCCAGGGACGAGATCGAAAGCCGTCTTTCCGATTTAATGGACGCTGGCTTTAGCGGAATTCTTGAAGTCGGGGAACCTAATACTCGTGTTCTGGACGTTCCTATTGAGAGGGACCACCTGGGGATAGTTGTCATAGGCGGGACAAATCCGATGGCTGTGGTTCAGGAGTACGGGATTTCTATTGATACCAGCGCAATGTCCCAGCTCATCTCTTTCAAGGAGATGAGCAGGATCGAGGATCTCGTTTAAGTTCTTTTTGCCTAATTATTTTTTGGTTTTCAGGGCAAGCAGGGCTATTTTTTACCTGGCCTTTGCCCTCCTCTTCAACTGCTCCCCGACAAAGAGGTCAAGTTTTCGGGTAAATTCTTCTTTTGCTTTCTCCGGAATCGTTGCCCCGGCGGCAATATCGTGTCCTCCCCCGGCCCCGCCGACTTCTGCAGAGATTTTTGTCATGGCTTCCGAGAGGTTAATCCCCCGCCGGATCAAATCCTGGGTGCCCCTTGCCGAGACCTTGACACCTCCTTCGGTGTTTGCAAAAGCAATAATAGGCAGGTTCCGGTTCCGTACAATGGTTGAACTCATCCCGGCAATGATTCCTACGATTGTTTCCTTTATCTCTGAGCCTGCGTCGAAGTACTGGATGTTTTCAAGTTCCTTGACCCCTTTCTCCTTGACAAATACAAGCCCATTAACGAGGTTCTGCCTGTGTTCCGCAAGCAGTTCGCGGGCTTTTTCGTAGGCTTCCTCCCTGTCACCCATACAGACCGCAAGCCCTATTTCGGCATGGTCGTAGCGGGCTGTGGCGTTGAGGAGGGTGGAAAACTCGGAAGCATCCCTCATTTCCGTGCCTTCCCGCTCTTTCAGGAGGACATAGACCTCCCCAACCAGCCTTTCGATCTTGTAGGAGGGAATCCCGGCTTTCAGGCTGTACTGGATAAGGCCTGAGACTATTTTTTGCTTTTCAGGAGTTTCCAGGTCGATCCAGCGCCTCCAGCGCTCGTCCTGGCTGAAGCGGATATTCAGGTCGTGCAAAAACCCGATGCAGCCTTCCTCATTACCTGTAAGCCCGGGAAGGTAGGGGTCTGAGGAATACTGGAGAAGCTTGAAGATCGGGCGGGTCTGTTTTCCAAAAAGGGTCAGGTCTTTCATGAACTTAAGGCAGCCTCCTCCAACTCCCTCTTCAAGGATTTCCCGGTTGATCCCTACAAGCTGGCCCATTTTCATGTGTTGCATGTCCCCGATTGCCCCAACTATTGCAAGGGTGGATAAGTCGCGGTTTTTTCCCAGGGCTGAGGCCAGGATGTAGGTACTGCCCGAGCCGCTTAGTTCATAGGAGCCGTTTGCCCCGAAGAGGTGTGGGTTCAGGTGGAACTCCAGGTCCCCCTGGGGCTGGTGGTGGTCCGAGACAATAGCCTGGATCCTGCGGGCCTTTATCTGCTCGCACATCCCGCTGCCCAGGTCCGTAAAGACGACAAGTTCGTGGTTTTCGTCAGCAATCTCATCCAGGGCTTTTTCGTTGAGCTGTTTTACAAAGCGGGTGCTGTACTCGAATCCTCCCCTTTCAAGGGCAGTGCAGATTATCCCTGCTGAGGTCAGCCCGTCGGCGTCTATATGGGATACCACATGGATTGCTCTGTGTTTTTTTATTTCTTCAGCGCACTTCTCGGCTCTTTTTCGGAGTACTTCCATTTGCTCAGACATTGTTCCTCTCAACTGCATTCTTTTTGCTGTTTTTTCTGCTGTTTTTGTTTTTGCTGTTTTTTTGTTATTTTTTGTTTTTCATCTTTGATATATTTTTTCTGCTGTTTTCTCATTACTATTTTTCTTCTGCGTTTTCTGAAGGCTTCCAGCCCTCTTAGTCCTTTCAGATATCTTTTCTTTCCCATTCCCCAGGTTCGATCCGGTAGTTTTTACCCTCTCTTTTTATTTCCGGAAACTCCTGGATTTCCTGGACTGTGAATTTGAGTTCATCTCCCAGAAAACGCTTTTTCAGCACTTCCCAGGGAATCATGTAGGCTTCCCTGCCTTTTCCTGCCCCAAAACGGAGTTCAACTGCCAGATATCCTCGTCTTCCGGATTTGTTCAGGTAGTCTGAGATTCTCTGGATCTGGTGAGCCCCCTTTTTATCTACGGTAAAATGCTGAGAAAAGTAGAGGGCGTTTGCTCCCTTCTCTACGGAGATACTCTTGCATTCTATCCCCAGGTAATAATCCGGATTAAGGGAATCTACAAGTACGTCCAGGAACTGAGGTGTGAATCTGTGCTGCTTAAGCCGGTAAGAAATGGCTCTTATGCCCTTCTCTTCGATAAAAGTATTAAATGAATGTACCAGTACGCGTTCGAACTCTGTCATAAAATTCCCTTTTTTGTTTTGTACTATCCTACTTAGATTTTACCTGTCCAGGGGTTACTTATACCCTGGGTATCCGTTTCCTGCATGCCCGTGTCATCATGAGGGAGTTTCCTGCCTTTGTCATCCGCTTTATTTTCTGCTTTATTGCTTGCTTTATCGGTCACTTTATTATATGCTTCATTTTCTTCTGTAGGTTCTGTCTTTATCATCTGTACGAAAAGAAGGGACGTCACGCTTAGTACTGCGCCAATGATAAAGGGAATTTTCCAGTTTAGCATCCAGAGCATCCCCCCGAAGACGGGGATTACGACTGCGGAAATGTGGTTAATGGTGAAACCAACAGCCATCGAGGGGGCTATGTCTTTTGGTGCGGCTGTCTTCTGGAAATATGTATTGATTCCCATTGCGAAATGGAAGAAGATATTGTCAAGGACATACAGTAATGAAATGACCCCCCGGTTTTCAATAAAGGCATAGCCGAGGAAGATAATAATCATGGAGGAGTACTCAATCGAGAGCATTTTCCTTTCTCCAAGCAGGTTTATCCCCTTCCCTATGTATGGGGTCAGCAGGTAAGTTATGATGTTGTTTATGATAAAAAGAACCGTGATATCCTGCACCTCAAAACCGTATTTGGTGACCAGCATAAAAATGGCAAATACTACGAAGATCTGTCTTCTCGCCCCGCTCAGAAAATTAAGTACGTAAAATAACCAGTACCTGCGTTTGAGCACGATTTTCTTTTCCTGGGGAGTTGTGGCTTTTTTTGCAGGATTTATGGAGGATGCGTAGACTCCTCCTGCAATCACCAGGAGCCCAAGAAGCATGAGGTTCTCTTTAATTCCGACCTGGGTTGCAAGTAACCAGATGGCTGCTCCGACAGTGATGTTTGCGACAGCCTTGTAACTTCTTAGTTTCCCCATGACCAGTGGAGCCTCATTCATTGTAAAATATTGAAGTGAAAGGGAGTTGCTGGTAGTCTCAAAATAATGGAAGCCGACGGACATCACGAATGTCGTAAATATGAGCCCATAGTAAGAAGGAAAGATGCCTGTCAGAAAAATTCCTACTCCCAGGCAGGACACCGAAATAGCCGATAACCTGTGCTCCTTTATTACAAGAAGTACGTATATTACAAGAAATGTCAAAAAGCCGGGAATCTCCCGGACCGACTGGATTACTCCTACCTGATAACCATTGATTCCAACCACATCAACTGCAAAATTATTAAAAATAGTTCGCCAACCCTGAAGCCCTATTGCCGAGAAAAGTGCAAGGAGAAGGAGGTAATTGTACATTGGATTTTTCTTAATTTCTTCCATATTCATGGGCAGGCAAACTCCAGTAGACATTTTTCAGTAATAGACCCCAAGGAATTATCGATAACTATACCGATAACTATACCGATTCTAAACATTTCGGTTCCGGCTTCAGGCCAGACATGCGAAATTTTGAAACCGGGGCTTTAAATAGTATATAAATCCAAACGAGATGTTAAAATGTCTTTATGGTTATGTCTTTAAAAAATCCGTTTGAAAGCAGAATTTGAAAGCAAAATTTGAAAGCAATATTAGGTAAAATATCTAAAGTTGCCTTTAAAAAGAGAAATAAGGTGCCGATCAGGGATGATCGGCTTTATTTTCAATTTAGGTATTTAATTCTAAGCTTGCATTCAGTTTGACATGATGAAGGTTACGAAGTCCGGGCTGAGCCTGGTTTCCCTGACAAGCCTCTCGATGGTCTCTTCGTCGGAAAGGCCTTCTTCTTTGAGCTCGCCGATGCGGTCAAAGACGTGCTGGGAAACTTCGGAGTATTCGTTGATGTCCTTCCTGTGGCCCCATACATCGCCTTCGAGTAACGAAATTCCCTGCATGGAGAGGTACATCTGTGCAGAGCTGGAGATTGTTCTCTTGTAAGAGCTGGGGATGTGGATCGCTTTTATTTCAGGACATTTCATGATAAGTTTGAAAATATCCTTGTTGGACGGTCTGAATGCGAGGTGGACAATTTCTTCATCGTTTTTTAAGGTATCAATTTCTTCTTTTGAACTTACAACTCTAATCTTCATTTTTATCACCGTTCTTTTCAGGATTTCCTGTTTTTTGGGTTTATTCAATTTTTTAGGGATTTTAGGGTTTTAGGGATTTTTGGGACGTTTGGGTTTTAGGGACTTTTATGATTTTTTTAATGCTTTTTTGAGCTATAAGGGTTTTATAGCTTTATTTTTTTATTTTTAGAGTTTTTTGGTTTTTAAGGATATCATGGGTTTTAATATCCTTTTTGGATTTGTTTTGAATTTTGGGGTTTCATAGGCCTGTTCTGGGTTTTCAGGTTTTGAAGTTCCGAGACCTCTTACCCATTTTTTACTTTTGTTTTTGAGAGATTGTAAATTTCTAAACCGGAGTGTCCAATTCTAGAGTCCGCATTTTCACGTCTCGTTTTCAATATTTGTGGTCTTTTCCGGGCTAGACTTATAGTTTTTTTATACGGGAATTCCCATAAACTTCATAATTATTTTATACGGTTTGTGAAAGTAGGTCTACCATATCATATCATACTATTTAAGATTTTTCCGTAATGCTTTCTATTAAAGAAAGCAGTTATGATATTGTAGGGCTGGAATTCTCTCGTGTTTAAGAAATGTTTCTAGTAAAGTTGCTTCGTGATCTTTCTGGCGCTTTTGTTCCATAAATGAGGGGTTTTCTATTATTTCTGGAGCTTTCAGCAACTTTACTCGGGTTTCGAGGGTCTTTTCAGGTCGTTTTTCAGATCGTTTTTTAGATTGTTATTCAGGTTGGTCTGTCTGCAGTAACCAGTATTGTACACTGGTGCAGTTTTTTTTTCTATTTTAGTAATATTGTTGATATGTTCATTTACTTTATTTACACAGTACTATTTATATTTTTACATCTATTATTTTTAACAAATCTTATATATTTGAAATTTTTTTACGTAAGTGGGGAGGCATTTCTTCTTATTTTTCTGATTCATCCCCTCCATAGGTATTGATTTTTTAATCCTCTGGATCTTTGGAATGAAATTCTTTTTATTCCTGGGATTTTTTCACCTTTCCACAAACTAAATAACAATTTATAGTTATAAAAATTACTTAATAAATTTTTTGGTAGAATTTTGCAGCAAAAAAAGAAAAATGTATTCCAGCCAATAAACTATATATTGAAAATGTGGGGGTAGAATCTCCGAAAGTTTTTAATGTGGAGGGACAGGGGCTGGATTCCTCCACACAGTTTCAGATTTTAAGATTTTTCGACATATACCTGCCTTCAAGGGCATATCCGAATTTCCGGTAATATTCCCTGGCTCCTATTCCGCTGATGATGGACAGTTTACGGTATCCGGCATCATATGCGATTTTCTCTGCATGTTCGAGGAGCTCTTTTCCGTATCCCCTGTGCTGCCAGTCGGCCCCTTTTGCCCCTTTTCCCACGGGCACCATTGAACCGTATACGTGCAGTTCCCGTATCAGGGCAGCGTTTTCCAGTTCCCGGCGATGGGGTGACGTAGGGAAACGCAGGCGAGTAAAACCTATCAGGACGTCAGCTGTCAGGTCTTCGAAAGCTATAAAATGCTCCTTGCCTCCGCAGGCTTCATAGGTTTCCACTGTGAGTTCTATGTCTTTTTCGTGTACCTGCTTTCCTTTCAGGATGTTGTGCCCGACTTCCCTGCAGCGGATGCAGCGGCATTTTCCACCTCTTTCTTTAAGCCGTTCTTCTGCAAGCTGCCTGATGTTGCTCTTCCTGACTCCTGCAAAGATCTGTTGGGCGGGGATGTCGCGCTGGATGCGCTGGAGCCTGACCCATTTCGGGAGGACTGCTTTTATGTCTGCAATCAGATCGACGGCTTCCTCATCGGCAAGTGCCTCATATTCCCCTGCTTCCCAGAGCCTGTACAGAGGCGTTCCCTCTGTTACAAGGGTGGGATAGATCTTCAGGTAATCCGGCATGAAGCGAGGATCTTCAAAGAGCTTTTTAAACTCTTTCAGGTCCCGCTCCGTATCCATTCCTGGCAGGTGGGGCATCATGTGGAAGCCGACTTTGAAGGCGCTGTCTCTCAAAACCCGGTTTGCCTCTACGATCTCCGCAACTCCGTGTCCGCGCTGCATACGGGTTAACACGAAATCGTATACGCTCTGGACACCTATCTCAACTTTCGTTCCTCCCAGCTTCAGGAACTCGTCCACATGTTCTTCCCTTGTCCAGTCCGGGCGGGTTTCAAAGGTGATGCCCACGTTCCGGATTGCTGCAGTTTCATTTGCCTTTTGTACTTCCTCGAGCGGGATGTAAGGGATAGCCGTTCCGATGGAAGCTGCTTTCTCTCTCCATTCCGTTCCCGTAAAATCGTTCATGGCTTCCAGGCAGCGTTTTGTGAACCATTCCTGGTAGTCGAGACTGCGTGCCGAAAACGTGCCTCCCATCACGATTAGTTCTACTTTCTCCACGTCGTGCCCTATTTCTTTTAGCTGGGCAAGCCTGGAGTGTACCTGCATGTAAGGGTCAAACCCATGCCGTATCGCCCTCATGGCGGCGGGTTCTTTGCCCATATAACTCTGGGGGGACTTAAATACGGAATTCGGACCCCCCGGACAGGGCAGGCAGACTCCGTGCGGGCAGGGAGCGGGGGAAGTCATCACTGCAATCACCGCAACCCCTGAGATGGTCCTTACAGGTTTCCGCCTTAAAAATTCCTTTGTCAAGGCCTGCTCTTCCGGCGTGCCCTGCACTATAATGTCCCCGTTCCGGGGCAGGCTTGCCAGATGATAGCGTTTGCTGACGTCTTTTTTTGCCCTGTTCAGCTGCTCCTCGTCTTTTATCCTGCCTGCCAGCACCATCTCAAGGACTTCCCGGCAGGCTCTGTTAAAATCATCTTTTTTCATTTCAGATATCATCTTTCCGGTCTCCGAGATTCCCGGTTCACTCCTTTTCCGGTAATTACCGTTTCAGGGGGTACCTGCATATGTGTGGAGAAAGCACATATTTTTCCATTACCTTTCCCCAATTTCTTACATGTCCCTTTTGAGGGCTTATTTCATCGGAATTCGGATGCCAATATTATAACACGTCAAATTCCTCGTCTTATTGTTCCCGACTAATATTTTGCCGGATTAAGAATTTGTTAACTTAAGACATTGTTAACTTAAGACATTGTTAACTTAAGACATTGTTAACTTAAGACATTGTTAA
>CBFCWE010000069.1:0-22651 GCA_965601435.1 uncultured Methanosarcina sp. | reverse complement strand
ATTAAAGGTAGAACCATTAAAGGTAGAACCATTAAAGGTAGAACCATTAAAGGTAGAACAATTAAAGGTAGAACCATTAAAGGTAGAACAATTAAAAGTAGAACAATTAAAGGTAGAACCATTAAAGGTAGAACCATTAAAGGTAAAAACTCTGGAAGACCTCCAAACAGACAGGACTTCCAGGCAAATAAGACCTTCAGATAGGATCTTCAGGCAAATACCTTTTCCATCCTTTCGAGAGCTTCACTGATCCGGTCGACGGAAGTTGCATAAGAAATCCGTAGGAAGTTCTCGCCGGAAGGTCCGAAGGCGATTCCCGGAGTTACGGCCACATGGGCTTCTTTTAAGAGCTTTTCTGCCACTTCGGTTCCGGTTCCGAATTTACTCACGTCGGCAAAGGCATAGAAAGCCCCTTCGGGTTTTTTGCAGTTGAACCCGAGATTGTTCAGGCCATCTATAAGGATGTCACGGCGCATTCTGAAACGGTCCACCATTTGCGTAACCTTGTCCTGGGGCCCCTGCAGGGCTTCAAGACCTCCGTACTGAACAAAAGTAGTGGCACTGCTCACGGAATGGGACTGGATCTTCTGGAGAAGCTTCAAAATCTCCGGCGGAGCGGTAAGGTAGCCGAGCCTCCAGCCTGTCATTGCATAAGCCTTGGAAAAGCCGTTCACCGTGATGGTCCTGTCCTGCATACCCTCAAGGCTGCCAATACTGATGTGCTCGCGATCGTAGATGATTTTCTCATAGATCTCATCGGAAACAACCAGAAGGTCGTGGTCAATGGCGAGGTCGGCAATACACTTCAGGGTTTTCTTTCCGAAAACTCCGCCGGTTGGGTTTCCCGGGGTATTTGCCACTATAAGCTTTGTTTTGTCGGTAATATAATCGGAAAAATCCTCAGGGATGAAACCTTTTTCAGGAGTTGTGGGGACCCAGACCGTGTCCGCTCCGGCGAAGCGGATACAGGCGTCATAGGTTACCCAGGCGGGATCAAAGAGGAGAGCCTCGTCTCCGTCAGCAAGAACCCCCATCATAATCTCGAAAATCGCCTGCTTTGCTCCCGGAGTTACGAGCACTTCTGCCTCGGTTACATCGAGTTTGTTTTCCGTCCTCAACTTTTCGGCAATGGCTGTCCGGAGTTCCGGTATGCCCGCAGAAGGGGCATAATGGGTCATGCCGTCGTACATGGCCTTTGCCGCAGCATCGCAAATATTTTTAGGAGTGTTGAAATCCGGCTCGCCCAGGCTGAAGTTAATAACGTCTACTCCATCTTTTGCCATTCGGTTTGCAATATTGGAAATCCTGATCGTTGCGGATTCTTCTACACGCTTGAGCCTTGATGAAGTCATGGGAATGTTCCTGTATTTTCCATTTTGCTATTTACGACTTTGCCAAGCTTTACAACCGCCGGACCAGCTTCACGGCAGCTTCCACCGCTCGCTTCGCATAGTCCACACGCTGATGGGCTTCCATCCTGGTCATGCCAGGCCCGGGTATACCCAGGGTCACGGGTTTGTTAAACTCAAGGGAAAGGTCCATGATCTTCCTGGCCGCATGCTGCAAGACAACCTCGTCATGCTTGGTTTCCCCTTCGATAACTGACCCGATGGTGACCACGGCGTCGATATCTTCCCTCTGGCAGAGTTTCTTGATTGCAAGAGGCATGTCAAAGACCCCAGGCACGAGGATTGTCTCTTTAACGCTTGCCCCCAGGAATTCGGCGTGTTCTCTTCCAAGCAGTTCCATCTGATAGGTCAGATCCCTGTTAAATTCAGCTACCACAAATCCTAGGCTGATACTCATCTGTAAAGGTCTCCGGTCTTGTTTTTACCTAAAATAATCAATTTCATCATGTCCTCAAAGGACCCGCATCTTCGAAACCCTGTCTCTGACCAGTGCCTGCTTCCCGAACCAGTTTATCAGGCTTGAAGAGCAATTTTATCACGTTCAGAGCGTGTTCCCGGGTCCGCCTGTCCATCAGGAAGGCGAGTTCCTTTTCGTCCGCACCCTCATCTTCGTGGACGAAGACTTCAATGATATGGGTGTTGGTCATAAGTTGTGCCAGGATAAGGCCTTGAGAAGCTTCATGGGCGCAGACCTTGTCCTTCTCCTTGGCCCCGGGCATGCCAAGGGCCATGACGATATCACAGCCTTCCTCTTCAATGAGTTTCTTGGCTGTTACAGGCAGATCCTTGATCCCCGGCACGGTTACCCGCTTTATTTTCACGGAAACATTCTTCTGGATCTCGTCGATTGCCGCGCGTCCCATGTCATAGCGCGCAAACGTAGTATCTGCGATTCCTATAGTGGGCATGTTTATCCCGATGGAAATTATAAGTTAATGGCATTTGTTTTCTGGGGTATTCCTGAAGGTTTATAGACTTTACCTTATAGGGCCACCCCTTCGCTTCAAAGTTTTTCGATTTCAGAGTTTTTCGATGACACTGTTTGCGGCTTCGACTCCTGCTCCAAGGCCTTCCAGGCAACCCTGCTTCTTCAGCACGATTTCCAGGCCCTGGATAGTGGAAAGGACGTCCCTGGCAGTTACGTTGCCCATGCTACCGACCCTGAAGATCTTACCTTTAAGGTGGGCCTGGCCGCCGGCAACGATAATCCCGCGCTTCTTCATGTCGCCTTTGATATCTTCCCCATCAATTCCCTCGGGAGCTTTCATGGCAGAAACCGTGTTTGAGTACTGGCTGTACTCGTTGAGCTGCGGGAACATCTCAATATTCATTTTGGCAACACCGGCCCTAACGGCTTCGGAAAGTACCCTGTGCCTTTTGATCCTGGCTTCCATGCCTTCTTCCTTTACGATGTGCAGGGCTTCCTGCAGCGCATAGAAGAGGGGGATCGCCGGTGTGTAGGGAGTTTCGGTGCGGGCTTTGTCTCCGCTCTTTTTATATGCTTTGAGGTCATTGTAGTATGGTCTTTTCTTTACGTCATTCATGACTTCGAAAGCTTTTTCACTCACTGAGGCCATTGCAAGACCGGGGGGAGCTGCAAGGCATTTCTGGGAACCCACGACTGCAATGTCAACACCCCATTCATCGACCTTTACCTCATCCCCGCCAAGGGAAGTCACACCGTCCATGATAAAGAGGGCATCATGCTTTTTGGCAAGCTTGCCGATTTCCGCAGCCGGGTTAAGGATACCGGCAGAAGTTTCGTTATGGACAAGAGTTATTGCCTTTGCCCCTGCTTCGAGTTTCTCCTTGACAAGTTCCAGGTCAACGGAAGTACCCCATTCGAATTCCAGGGGTACGACATCTCCGTAGAGAGCTGCAAGGTCTTTGAAACGCTCCCCGAACTTCCCGTTTTCAATGGCCACAACTTTGTCCCCGCTTTCAACCACGGAGCCAACAGCCGCCTCCATCCCTGCGGTACCCGAGCCGCTGATGACAAAGATGTCGTTCTTTGTCTGGTAAACGTCGGCAAGGATTTCCCGGCAGTCGTCATAGATAGCCGCAAATTCCGCACTTCTGTGGTTGATCATCGGTTTTGACATGGCTCTCAGGACCCTGGGGGCAACTGGTACGGGCCCGGGCATCATGAGAAGGGTATCTTCCAGATCCATATATTCTATACTCCAAAATTTTTAAAAATTTAAATGGGTTTCAATTAATTTTTTTAAGCTTTAAATGTTCTGAACCTTTACTATATAACCTTCCGGCGTATCTGAACAGGTTCTTATTAATAATTACTTACTTGAGAAGTTTCTGATAAGTTATTCCGGATAAATAATTTCCTGGAGGTTGTTCCTGAGAAGTTATTCCGGATAAATAATTCCTGATATATTATTCCAGAGAAATTATCCCCAGTAAGTTGTTCCTGACAAGTTCCTGATAAGTTGTTTCAGACAAATTATTCCCGGTAAGTTGTTCCTACTCACATTTAGAATCCTGGCATTTTAGTACAAATTTACGGTACAAATATGCCATTCTGTCGATACCCTATTATTTAAATGACCAATATACAGGAATTAATATCTCATATTGGCAGGGGGTCGAAATGTGGATTACTAATAATTTGTTTCAGATAATTTCAGTTCTAAGTTCAATTCTAGTATATAATCGTGTGCTTTCCACTGCCATACTCTGCTAAAACCCTTTGTTTATTCATGAACAATCAGAGAAAGTCGGGGCTCAACCTTGAAGGAGTCTCATGACGTCGTGTTTTGTCACAACCCCTACAACCTTACCCTTTTCGATAACCATCACGGCAGGACTCCCCTCCAGGATATGGGAAACAACCGAGATCGAAACCCCAGGGGAAACTGCAGGGAAAGAGTCCTCCATCATATCCTGGACCTTCATCTGAGAGATGGACTTCTTTTTACTCTCACCCATCAGCTTTACAATTATGTCTTCCGAAATGCTTCCAACGGGGATGCCTTTGTCCAGAACAGGGATCTGTGAAAAACCATATGCATGCATGAGGCTTACCACCTCTTCTACCGAATCCTCAGGAGAAACGTTGATGACAGGAGAGTGCATCAGGTCCCTGATAATGATCTGTCGTTCCTTTTCAGCTTCATCAAAAGCTACGAGGATTTTCCTGACCGTCGAAAGCCTGGGGTCCACATCTCCCGATTCTATGCGTGCTATGAGAGGCTGGCTAACTCCTGCCCTTTTCGCCAGGTCGCTCTGAGTAAGTCTGAGCTCATTCCTCCTTTTTTTAAGATCTTCGGGTGTTGGAAGCTGCATACATATTACCGATAGTAATTATGCTATTTAACGTGATTGGTTAACGTAATTTAAAGAGTTTGTATATAAGGAGCAACTATGCCCTGAACCCCATTTCGAAGAAAAATCCGATAAAAATATTATTTTGGAAAAATAAACACTCTGCAAATATATTAGGACAAACAATGCCAAAAAAACAGGGATAAAAAGAGGAAGAAACAGAAAAAGTGCAAAAATAAAAAGGGAATATGAAAAAATATAAAAAATACAAAAAGAGTGAAAAATAAAGAGGAGTACAAAAATGACCCACATGAAGGCGAAACAGAACGCTTCAGGCAGAACAATATTCAGGCAAAATAATTTTCAACATAATTATTTTCAGGCATAATACGGACTTTCGATTTCTTTTGACTTTTTGGTCCTGAGCTCACCTTTTATTGCTTCGTAGTATTTCATGGTGTCCGGAGTGACCGAGGGGCCTGTTTCCCGGACGGCTTTCAGGAAATGTCTCTGCCGGACATGCAGAGCATGGATATCTTCCCTGAGGGCAAACCTCCCGGCTTTTTTACAAACTGCTGCGATATCCGCCCCTGTGTACCGGTCAGTCAGGGATACAAGTTCCTCCGGGCCCACATCCTCTGCAAGGGCCATCTTTTTCATGTGGACTTTAAAGATTTCCCGCCTGGCCCCTTCGTCAGGGACAGGGACCATGATGAGTTCGTCAAAGCGACCCGGACGGAGGAGGGCAGGATCAATGATATCCGGCCTGTTGGTTGCACCGAGAACAACGACACTCCTGAGCTCTTCAAGCCCGTCCATTTCGGACAGGAGCTGATTCAAGATCCTTGCCGTAACCTGAGGTTCCCCTGAGTAAGCCCCTCTGATGGGGGCAAGGGAGTCAAGCTCATCCAGGAAAACGATAGACGGGGCAACCTGCCTGGCCCTCATAAAGACTTCAGCAATCCGTTTTTCGGATTCCCCATACCATTTAGAGAGCAGGTCACTTCCCTTGGCTGTGATGAAGTTCGCATCAGACTCATGGGCAATGGCTTTTGCGATAAGGGTCTTTCCAGTGCCAGGCGGACCGTAGAGAAGCACGCCTTTGGGAGCCTCTACCCCTATGGCCCGGAAGGAATCGGGGTGCTTAAGCGGCCATTCCACGGCTTCTTTTAAAAGGCATTTCACTTCATCAAGCCCGCCCACATCGTCCCAGCTGACGTTAGGGACCTCAATCAGGATTTCCCGAATAGCGGAAGGCTGGACATCTTTCATGGCCTCTTCGAAGTCATCCCTGAGTACCTGAAGGGAATCAAGGATCTCTTTTGGGATTTCGGGTTCCTTCAGATTGATTTTAGGCAGGACCCGGCGAAGGGCACTCATAGCCGCTTCCCGGCAAAGCGCCGCAATATCCGCCCCCACGAAGCCATAGGTTATCTGGGCAAGACTATTGAGGTTTACGTCGTCGGTAAGGGGCATGCCCCTGGTATGGATCTGGAAGATCTCGAGCCTGCCTTCGGTATCCGGGACCCTGAGCTCTATTTCCCGGTCGAACCTGCCGGGGCGGCGCAGCGCCATGTCCAGGGCTTCAGGACGGTTGGTTGCTCCGATCACGATCACGTTCTTCCGGCTCTTGAGCCCGTCCATCAGGGAAAGGAGCTGAGCGACCACTCTCCTCTCGACTTCCCCCGTCACCTCGGCCCGCTTGGGGGCGATGGAATCGATCTCGTCAAGGAAGATGATAGCAGGAGCGTTCTTTTCAGCCTCGTCAAAGATCTCCCTGATCCGCTGCTCGGATTCCCCGTAATACTTGGACATGATTTCCGGGCCGTTGATTGAGATGAAGTAAGCGTCTGACTCATTTGCCACCGCCTTTGCAAGCATGGTTTTCCCGGTCCCTGGCGGCCCGTGGAGGAGCACGCCCTTGGGAGCGTCAATCCCGAGCCGGTCAAAGAGTTCGGGGTGTTTCAGGGGCAGTTCAATCATTTCCCTGACCTTGGATATGGCATCCTTGATCCCTCCCAGGTCTTCGTACATCACGGTCGGGATGGTCTGCTCCGGAGGGATCTCCACGGCCTCGGGCAGGAGTTCGATTTCAGTCATGTCCGTGATCTTCACGATCCCGGGAGGAGAGGTCGAGACCACTTGCAGCTTTATTTCCCCGAGCCCGAATGATGGGCCGAGCCTCGGGCCGAAAAAGTCCTGGAAAAAGTCCTCGAACATGAGCCCTTTGCTGTACATATCCCTGTCCTGAGACCTCCGCAGACTCGTGGTGGAGATAAAGTCCCCTTTTGAAACCGTGCGGTTCATAAAGACAGCCCCCAGAGCCTCGCTGGGGGCATAAATCTGCATCCCTTTTGTTACGGGAGACAGGGTCACATGCTTTGCTCCCTTCCACTCCGCTTTCAGGAGTTCCACATATTCTCCGATGCTGGTCTTTGCGTTCGTGCGGATAAGCCCGTCCATACGGATAAGGTCAAGCCCCGCGTCACCTGGATACGAACGCCCGATCAGGGCAGAGGTTGTCTTGCCTCCTCGAATTTCCACAACATCAAAGGGCTTGAGTCCCAGCTTTTCCCTGAACGCTTCGTCGATACGGACAATGCCCTTTCCGACATCTCGCTGGTCCGCTTCCGCAACCTTCAGTTTGATCGAATTTTCGTCCTTTCCACTCAAATAATACCCCCGTTACCGGCAATGAATGATTTTCAGTTCTGGACATGCAACTGAATATCACTGAATATGTACCCCCAACTGCCTCCCTCTCAAAACGTCGGCCATACCTTCAGTTTCCCATCACATCTCCGGCAGTAACTTTAGTCATCCCTTGCGCTGCCGGCAATACTTTCAGCCTTTTCTCAAAAAGGCAGCCGTGAATTCAGTCACTGACCTTCCTGGCCTCTTCATCAAGTTCCTTCAGGTTGGTCGGGATCGAGGTTTCCTTGAGGAGCTTTGCAAAGTGCGCCAGGTTGTGAACCATGTACCGCACCGTCCTGTTGGTATAGAGGTGCCGGTCCCCCCCGGCTTCGATGTAACTCGGACCCGGCCCTGCGTCGCCAACCCAGTAACAGTCCACATTCGGAGGAATGACGCAGCCCAGGTGTGTCAGGTTAAAGAGCGTGTTTGCAGAAACATCATGCGCTCCATCCTCATTACCGGTCACAATGACCCCTCCGACCTTGCCGTAAAGTGGGTACTGCCCTGTAACGGGGTCCCCATCAGCATATGTCCCATCAAGCCTTTCCAGGACCAACTGGCAAACCGAGGAACGCACCCCAAACCAGATGGGCGACGCAATGACCAGAATATCGCATGCCTTTACTTTCTCAAGAATAATGGGCCATTCGTCTCCCTCCCCTTCGTCGGACGAAACCCCAAAAGCTACCTTGTGGTCGACAACCCTGATTACTTCACTCTCCACCCCAAGCCCCCTGAAAAGGTTTGCAGCTTTGTCAATAAGTGCCCTGGTGTTGGATATATGAGGGGACTTTTTCAAAGTGCAGTTCAAAAAAAGTGCCTTAATCGCCATAGTAGTATGTTTTCGGACTGCCGTTATATATACGGGGTCGGATGATTGTTTAGGAATACTGTTTATGAAGTTCCCAACGCCTTTTTGACAGAATCCAGAAAAACAAAACCCGAAAACGAAACACGAAAAAATAGGTAAGAAGGAATAAAAAGGAAATGAAAATCAGAAAAATGAAATTAATATCAGAAAAATAAATCAAAATCAGAAACGGAAAAAAACAAAATAAAGAAAATAAAAAAGGGGATGAGACAAAGATCTTTTATAATCTTATCTCCTTTGCCATTTCCTGGAAGGCCTTTCCTTTTTCGGTGGTTATGAAAAGCCCGTCTTCATGTTTGATGAGTTCTTTTTCCTTCAACATTTCCAGATACTTCTGAGCAATGTTGAAATTCAGATTTACTTCATAGACTATATGTGTCTTCTTTGCTCCGTTAGTTGCCACTCTCAAAATATCGACAGCAATATCAGTCCTGCTTCTCCTCTTAATACTAATACCCCCCATAGGTAGAAAAAATCTGTAATGAATTTGAACATTGAAAACTATTTTTTGGCTTATCTTAGTGCATGTAACTAAGATTCTTATTGTTAATCGTTTTGCTTACTATATAACATTATCAGTGTAATATAAAAGAATGAGTATGTAAAACACACATTATAAACAGCATCATCCGACCATATAGAAGGCAAAAATCGAAGTTGTGCTGGCGCATCCCGCTGCAAGCAACGAGGTAGGTTTGCAGCACCGTTATAAAATACCATAAAAGAAGGTAAAAAACCAATATGATTTTGTTTCAGCAGAAGTTACAAACAAAAATGTAACTGATAAATCATAATATCATTTAACGGTTTTCGGGGAATTGCTCTCCCCCCAGTAGTAAACCGGGGTATTCGCTGAAATAAACTTTTACAACTCAAAAAACGATAAACATTCCACAGACTGAAATAACAGGACAGAGTGCCTAATTCTCATTCAGGCTATTAGAAATAATTAATATATTAACACCAGTCTTTTTTTGCAAACTTCAGGCATACAACTATCCTGCATTGTCCAAAAAATAAATGAAGAATTCTTGTTAACTTTTCAATATAAAATATCTAAATAAAATATATAATAATTTGAGATTCGTAGTAAGGTTTCTTAACAGATGGGGCAGTCTAGAAAAAATTTGGTATAAATTTTTTTAAATATAAAAATGACGCTCATCTGACCTAAATAACCTAACCTTAGATAAATGACTCATTATAATAATTAAAGAATTGAAGCTTTTATCCGCAAAGATAAAGGAACTAATTTTCAGAAATAAATATACACTTAATAATATACAAATTAATTATTCTTATTAAAATTTCTTAATGGTATTTATTAATTGCATTTGATCTAATTATTAGCAGTTGCCCAGGGGATTAGTTTGGGAGTTGGGGGCTTCAAACGCTACAACAATGCAAAATGAAATCTGAAGATTGAAAGACTTCCGGAAAGCCGGAGAGGCATCACGGGGGGGTCTGATGTCTTAAAAAATACCGCATTGTTGTGAAAAATGACAAATTATAGCCTTTTGCCATCATGCGAATGAAATGGGACATGGGGAAAAATACAGTTTAAATCCGCATTCGAGTGAAGGTCGGCTATAATGTCATGAAGCTTCTTTTGAACAAACCACCACTGGCAGGACTGTTTCATTGACATAAGCGTTACTTATGTTTCAAATCGATAAGGTGATACAGAAATGCGAGGGAAAATAACTACACTCTTTATTGTAGCTGTGTTATGCCTGTCACTGACAGGAATATCTGCAGCGCAAGACCCAGAGGATCCCGACGGTTGTTGGGAACCCTGCTCTACAAAAGTTGAGCAGTGCGACATGGAAACCACATTCAGATTAATGAATCATGACACTCAGATATGGATTCGTGAGAGCGTACAGGGTGTCTTTTACCTGGATATGAATTATCCAGGTGATGATAAGGTATCAGTGGGAGATATCAGACTGACTGAAAACTGCGAAAATTGCGGACCTAACACACAGGTTGTAATGTGTGATGGAGACGTGACTGGCGCAGGAACCGCCTATAAACCCAATATTGACCAGGATATCCTCACATACGCTGATTACAGCGAAAAAGCAGACCTGCGTGGAAAGTTTGACGTATATGATCCAGTGTACATAGATATCGACAACAATGGAAAAGTATCTCCAGGAGATATAAGAGTAACCGACGTCCCTGCAGGCGATGTATACGATGATTATGGCAACCTCGTCTGGGCTGCTGGTGCAATTGCGCCTAAATGGACCGTTGTTGGAGAAACCCCGGGCCTTGATTATGGAACCCTCTATCCAGAAGTACTTCTCTGGGAAATTGGAACGGATGTCGAGGACGGACAAGGAAATGACGGATATCCTTATGAATTGATCCGCTTTTTCGATAATGACTGTAATGATGAATGGAGTGCTGGAGACAAACTCTACATAAACCAGCCTTATAACGATGATTTTGATGAAAATGATGAAGGGTCGTTCGAAAAATTCGTAACTATTGGAGATACCAGACTTTACATTCCGCCAGATGAGCCATGTGGACTGGAATGCGGCACGAAAGTATTCCAGGGCAATAAAGATGCGGTTTATTCATTATATATTCCAGGCGCATCCTGGGGATATGTCGAGTCCAGTGTCAACGGTGCCTATGACCTCCCTGCAACCGAAGGTGTGTACATTGACATGGATGACGATGAAGATGTGTCAGCGGGAGACATAAGGATTACTGACAACTCATATGGATTCAAGGCAAATACAAAAGTTCAGTATTGTGATGATGACATTACTTCAGATGACGAACTGGTCATTCCAGATGCTTTTGGCGACGATCTCGATGATCAGCAGATAGTGTTCAAGTTCTTTGACCTAGACTTCGTGCTTACCGGAGAACCAGAGTTTGAAGGATACACTATTGGCGATCCAATATACATGGATATGAATAACGACAGCCTCGTATCGACAAACGACATAAGAATCTCAGACTGTCCGGTCTTTGACGACCAGATGGTGACCTATCCTGTGGCAGGAAGCATAGGTGAAAACTATTCCAGAGTTTTGTATGAGGATTATGATCGCGGTTGGGAACTCGAACCTTTACCTGATGAAAATAGGGAACCAGCAACAGTTGCAGATCTTCTAGGATTCATTGACTCTGACTGCAGTGGAAGCTGGACATGCCCGGATAAACTCTACCTGCAGCAGCTGGTTTATATGGAGAGGGGAAACGAATATAAACATAACGAATTCGTGACCGTAGGAGACTTCAGGCTGTATATCCCACAAAGTGCCATTGATGAGGGATGGCCGGCTTGCGGAAGCAAGGTTGTGCAATGCGATATCGATGTGGTGTATGCTGTCAAGAGATTCGCCGACCTGGATGATAAGAGATACAGGATAGGATACTATGATTCAATAGATGATGATACCTACACCGCAGGCGAAGATGTGTATCTTGACATGGATGCCAGTGGAGACGTTTCCTATGGAGATATAAGGTTGCTATATTGCAGCGATCCGTCCTACTCGAATACGAAGGTCGATTACCATGACGACCTGGGTGATGTAGGAAACGACCTTGATTTCGACGGCGGTGATTTTGGAACCCTGGTGTATGCAGACATCGATGGTGATGGTTTTTACAGTCTTGCAGATCCTCTCTACGTAGAACTGTTTGATGATGGGACGAATGCGGGCAATCTAAGGCTCACTGACGTGCCGATCTATGACAACGATGATCTCGGGAAAGTAGCAGGTTCTATTGGCAAAGCCTGGACGGTAGTAAAGTCAGCAGATGATGATGGAAAGTGGTATGAGGATTCTACTAGCCAGGTTGTGATGAAAGATCACGGTTCTTCAAGGAATCTTGTGAGAGTATTTGACGCTGACTGCAGCGGATCATTTACATGCACAGATAAAGTGTACATAAAACAGGCATTTGGGGACTATGTCACCATCGGTGACCTCAGGCTCTACATCCCGCCTGAAGAAATCGCAAACGGTAACGATGAACCGCCAGTGTACAACCAGTACGATGCAAACGAAGACTGTGAGATAGATATAGACGAACTTTCAGCTGCAATCGATGATTTCTATGCTGGAACTCTGGACATAGATGACCTTTCAGAAGTAATTGATTACTTCTATCTTGGCGGAGCAGGGTATTGCTAAGAAAAAGTTTGTTGGGAGATATCATGCTCCCAACTAACCATTTAGGGGGTATACGATGAATAAATCGTTGAAAATGCTCAAGATGATGTGTGTAATGAGCTTATTACTATTGATAGCAATCCCACTGGTGGTATCATCCGCTGCAGCCGAACAAAATGTATGCAGAGACCTTCCCACAGAGGCAAAACCTGGTGACATTATCACTGTGTCCCTGGATGTCACAATTGACGGTGGCGACCGGATTATCATTGATGAAGTGTACCCTGCCGGGTGGACGATTGTCAATGATGGGGCAGGAGATACAACTGAAGCAGGCCACATCAAGTGGGTGCAAATCGGTGGTTCGATTCCTGACACGGTCTTGACCTATCAGGTTCAGGTCCCGGGAACTGCAAGCGGAATTTGTACTTTCAGTGGAGAATACAAACTTAGTGCAGATGATCCTACCCAGCCTATAGACTGTGACACACAGGTAAATGTAGTGGATGATGGAGGACCTGTTACTTCAGAGCAGAATGTGTGCAGAGACCTTCCCGCAGAAGCAAACCCTGGTGACATTATCACTGTGTCCCTGGATGTCACAATTGACGGTGGCGACCGGATTATCATTGATGAAGTGTACCCTGCTGGGTGGACAATTGTCAATGCTGATACAGGAGATACAACTGAAGCAGGCCACATCAAGTGGGTACAAACCGGGGGTTCAGTTTCTGACAAGATTTTGACCTATCAGGTTCAGGTCCCGGGAACTGCAAGCGGCATATATACATTCAGTGGAGAATACAAACTTAGTGCAGATCCTACCCAGGATGTAGACTGTGATACGCAGGTAAATATAGTGGATGATGGAGGACCTGTTACAGAGCAGAATGTGTGCAGAGACCTTCCCGCAGAAGCAAACCCTGATGAAGTGATCACTGTGTCCCTGGAAGTCACAATTGACGGTGGCGACCGGATTATCATTGATGAAGTGTACCCTGCTGGGTGGACGATTGTCAATGCTGATACAGGAGATACAACTGAAGCAGGCCATATCAAGTGGGTAGAGACTGGTGCCGTATCTGACAAGATCTTAACATATCAGGTCCAGGTCCCGGGAACTGCAAGCGGCATATATACATTCAGTGGAGAATACGACCTTGGTTCAGGTACCAAGGACATCGACTGTGATACACAGGTAAATGTAGTAGAAATTCCGGTTATTCCGGATGAAGGCATCTGCCTCACTGAGGGCTGGAACTTCGTATCCATCCCGTACACCCTTGCTCCTGACAACAAGTGCTTCGTAGAAATCCTCGAAGGCTTGCCTGTTGTTGACTGCGTCATGTACTATGATGCATGCGAGTGTAAATGGGATTGTACTGGGGGCGAATGGCTGCCTTTGAAAGGATACTGGATGCACGCAACAGAAGACTGTTGTATCCCGGCAGAACGCCTTGTTCCTAAGGTGCCTACCACTCCAGCAGAACTTGACCTCTGTGAAGGATGGAATGCAATAGGACACTGCGATTCTACGGACACGCTATGTTCCGAAACTGCATTGGACAGCATCGATGCCTTGTATCAGTACATTATGGGACCATGGGACCCTGCTACACAGACCTATACTCAGTGTGGCTATAATGGCGAAACAGGAGTGATTTCCGGAAAGCACATGGGAACGGATGTCTTTGAAATGAACCCATTTGAAGGCTACTGGGTTTATGTGACCGAGGATTGTACGTATAGGCCTGTTGGCTGTTGAATGAAAGACAAAGAGAAAAAATAGATTGAAAATAGGATTGAAGGTGAGTTCTCCGGAACTCACTTACCATATTTTGTGATTGAAGGGGAGTAATTGTATGAAAAAGAATCATAGTTTCTTAGTAAGATTCTCAACAGCATTACAAATATTTGTAATAGTATTTGCAATAGTAGGAATTGCTGCTGCTGAAGATGCTCCACAACAACCAGGATTACCAATTGTCCTATCGGGAGACATCTATGTAAATGGGGAAAAAGCCCCTGTGGGTACTGAAATAGAAGTCAAACTAAACGGAGAAGCTCTGGATTCCGCAGTGGTAGAAACTGAAGGTGAATTTGGAGATACCATAGAAAACAAAATTCTAATCCCCAGCGAACCTGAAAAATACAATAATGTTGAACTCTACATAAACGGGGAAAAAATAGAAGTGGACACGAGCATGTTTGGAAATCCAGGCTCAGATGGGTTCCTGAGTCTGACAATTGACGCTGAAGTATCCGAGGAAAATGTTAAGCCATCAGAAGAAACTACCAAACCCAAAGTTTCCGGTGGAATGGGAGGCGGGTTTGGAGGAATGGCAGAAGAACCTGAACCCGAGACTGTAAGCATCAGTCAGGAGGAAACTGGCATAAATGAAATCGGTTCTGAAGCCGCCCTTGAAATTGAAGGATCTGCTACCTCCAGCGCCCAGGAAAAATCAATTCCTGTTGAAGAAGGCTCCAACACTATGTTGATAGTTGCATGTGGTATAGGGCTGTTACTGGTTGCTGGACTTCTAATGTATAACTCAAAGAAGAAACAGAAGGAATGAGACAGGCAGGAGCATAACCGGAAAAAGCAGTAAAAAAATAAAATGAATTTGGGAGCCTCCTCCCTATCTCTTTCAAAAACGAAGTCAGGATTTTCCTAATCAACTAAGGGAAAAAGAGTTTTCATCCATTAAATGTATAGTAACAATTCTGCTGCCTCACCCAGGGGCGTAATATCTTTTTTATAGCCTTGTACCTTATGGAATTAATAGTTCCTCGTTTTTTGAGGGAGCATCCCTCAAAAAACCCAAAATACATTGAATTGTAGCTCACCTTACCCGTGAGAACGAAGAAGAGCCACGATTCATTCCCTGCCCTCCAATAATTCAATCGAATCTTTAACAAAGAATTATTTGGGGAGCTGGATATGTATGAGCTTTTCCCAAAACCAATTTTAGTTTCCTCATAAAGAGCTTTCAGGACCGTCTTTCATAATCACGAACCCGGTTGATTTTTCCAAATACGAGATTCAAAAAAGCAAATTTAGAGTTTTGGGATAAGCTCAACAAAAAGAAAAAGTTGTACAACCAACCGCCAAATCTTGCCTTGAATTGAGAATCGAAAAACTGGAAAAAATGGGGCATCAAGCCTTTAAACTGGAAAATAAGGATTTAAAAGGGTATGGGCCCGCTGAGATTCGAACTCAGGATCCCCGCCGTGTAAAGGCGATGTCATAACCGTCTAGACCACGAGCCCATCTGGAATGTGAATCATTTTCGGAAGATTACTCCTCAAATGCAACTCCAAAATGTCATTAGTTATATATATGTGTTTTGATAGCCGGGAATTTTTAGTAAAATAAATTTAAACAGATACCACCTCAAATTCAATGCCCTAAAAAAATTAAACCGTGAGTCCTGAAAAATATTTGAAAAAAATTCAGCATATTAAAGTCAGAAAAGTCTATTACTTCCAGCAGAAATTGATTTTATGCATTCAATCGACCTCAGGTATTAAACCATAATATATTTATATCAGAATCACGTGAAAGTACAATTGTGAGCGGGTCTCTAATTTTGTAAGATAACCCCAACCCCCCAACACCCCCAATTCATACTCCCCAACCCGCTCACACTGATTATTATTAAAGAAACAAACCTTCTTTTGCATAAAATACTTTTTTCCATAGCTTATTTATTACATGTTCAACGGATCACATGCCGTTTTGCAATCTTCACGCATCATTTAACGCATCAGTTTGTTTCCTTACTATTAATCCATATTATTTGCTACTGTTCGTCCTTAAAATTCATCCGAATATATGCTGAAAACATCCCCGGCATATTAAGTACATTTATATATTTTTTATAACCCCTTGCGTGTTTTCTGAGTAAGATCTGATAAACACAGGAGTAAGTGGCCTACAGAATATCATAAAGACCGTAAGGAAAGTATATCACCGAAGAAGGGTAGGAAATATAGAAAAGTATTTATATTAATTTAGGATTACCAATTTTCCATCAACAAGAGATTTTGTATGGGATCACCTTAAAAAGAGCTCATGAAACTGGAATTTTATTAGTATTCGATATATCACCAGTTAGTATAAATTAAGGTAATATATCATAGAAAACTATATATATTATGTGATATTATTGAAGAATTAGTGAGCGGGTCTGTTTTTACAGTATAACCCCCAACTCATATCCCCCAACTATTCCCCAACTATTCCCCCAACACCAAGCCCGCTCACTAATCCCTTTCCTTTCGTTCTATTTATCCATTATTCACAAATCTCTTATGCGTTTCTCCCGTAGTGCTCTTTTCTCCAATTTATCCCTCTTTTTGTCCCTTAAATTCACACCGGCAGCTATTTTCAATTTTCGAATATTTCCCAGGCCACCTTCCCGGATTCATTCATTTGCAACTATCCAAATCCTGAAATTCTTCGAAAACAATTAGTGAAAACCGATCTCATGGTTCTCCGCCATTTTGCAAAACTCCGCACTTTTACCGGTCTTGCCCGCATAAGAACCGGAAAAAATACTCCTGTAGCCCCTCTATCAGGAATGCCCGGTTATTTTTACCGGGTTTTAAAACAACTTCTGTAAATATAATTCAACTAAGTATACAATACATTATCTCTATGGTCAAAAATATTTTCCAATGCATAAAAAAGTATTTATAAATCAATTTTGATATAATGTATTAAGTGAGCGGAGAACATACCCCCACTCCCCAAGAATTCCCCAAACTTCTTCTTTTAAGTCAACCCCCAAAAAATCCGCTCACTTGAATTATCCATGTTGGTATTATGTGATTTTTAATTTTCAGGCGGGAAGCTCCCTTCCTCGACTCCAAAGTCATGAAGAAGGGAGGAGTAGTCCACCAGAGGTAGAAATAATAAATCAGAACCTTCCCGACTGCCAGTCTGTCAGCAAGCCGGAGGTGAGCCGATCAAAATCCGGATTGAGAAAACAGTTAGAAATCCGGTTAGAAATACAGAAAAACCCGTTAAGGAAAAAGAATAAAGCCGCTTAAGAAGCGGCATAAAAACGACTTAAAAGTCAAAAAGCGTTTTTTGAGATTTTTGTTCAGGTTTTTTTGGCTCCCCTTTAGATTCAGCTGCTTCGTCCGAAGAGACGGGATCTAAGGGAAGTTTTTCTTCCTGAAGTTTTTCTACGGGCACTTCTACGGGTACTTCCGATGGCACCTTTGATGGTACTTCCGATGGCACCTTTGATGATACTTCTGAGGGAACCTTTGATGGTACTTCGGAGGGCACTTCTGCTAATATTTCTGATTCTATTTTACCGGACTTTGTCTCACTGTCCTGAATACTATCAAACCCGAAATCCAGCGTTCTTTGCTTTCTATCCGAACTAACGGGAGCCGTTGTGTCGGTTGTGTCGGTTGTGTCGGAAGAAACAGCCTCTTTTCCGGAGACGTCGGCTTCGGAAAAGAAGCCAGGAGTTTTTAGTTTGGTTCCGGCAAGCCCGGATGCAGGGGTTTTTTGCCGGCTTCTTGCGGAAACCGGGGGTTTGAAGAACTCAGCCTCTTCCCGGCCCCCGGCTGCTGCCTGCAGTTCCCGGGCGTCATCGTAAATTTTCTGGAGCTTCTTGCTCGCTTTTTTACTTCCGGTAAGATACATTAGTTCTTCGAGTTCAAGGCCAAGCCCGGCAGTCACGTCCACGGCATAGGCTTCTTCGTTTGCCATCCTGGAATAAAGACCGAGCAGGTTGCTCCTGGAATAGTGCATGGACTCCAGGCAGTGTTCACCTATCTTCGAAGCGATATTGTCCCGCATGTTCCTGGTCGCCCGGGTCTGTCCGAGTCTCCTCCAGACCGAAGGCTGCTGGTACTTGATAAAGCCCCTGTAAGACCTTGACTTTGAAAGGGAAGTCCCACAAACCATGAGTGTGCTGGCATACCTCCACATCCGGTAGTTCTGGCGCTTCTTTACGCGCCCAAGATAGAGGTCGGCTTTTGAGAGATAGCTGTAACCGGCCCTGATATCTTCAAGGTCTCCACCTTCTCCCGCATACTGGACAGGAAGGTTCTCATCGATCCAGTGCACCAGGTCTTCGGGGCTCTCGTCAAGCCCGTATGCAATTTCAAGAGCTTTTTTCGTGTCCGTGCTCTTGAAGATCTTCTGCATCGCCTTGAAAATATTTTCCTTTACGTCCCGCTCGCCTGTGCTGACGTCCTCGGCTTCGATAAGCTTCCTGCCGCTGGCCGCGGCCTGGAGATCGTTTACGGCACTTCGCAGGTCCCCTCCGGCATTTTCTGCAATCTTCAGGACAGCCTCGGGGCTGCACTGGAGCCCCTCCCCGTCACAGATCTTTCTCAAGGCAGGGACAATGGACCGGCTCTGTACGCCCAGAAACTTGATTTCCAGACAGAGGTTCCGGATCGTCGGGGTGAGCCCGTAGAGGTCATTTGCAATAAGCACAATCGGCTGCTGCGTATTCTTAATTATCCCCGAAACCGCCCTCATCCCGCCGCGGTCCGAGCTCCCGTGGATATTGTCCGCTTCGTCCAGGATGATCAGGCGCTTTCCCCCGAAAAGAGAGTTCATGGAAGCCGCAGAACCCGCAACTTTCTCGATAACTCCTGCCGTCCTCTGGTCGCTCGCATTAAGCTCGATCGCCTCCCAGCCAAAGTCCCGGGCAAGGGCATGAACACTGGAAGTTTTCCCTATCCCTGCAGGCCCGTACAGGATCACAGCCCTCTTCTCAGGGGTGCCCTCGAGCCACTCCTCGGCCCAGGTCCGGAAATCATGCACTGCCTTCTTGTTCCCCACGACATCCGCGAGGGTCGAGGGGCGGTATTTTTCAGCCCATTCGATTGCTGCCGTCATTTGTAACCATACCAGTAAAAAGGATACTCATTCATAACCTTATATGTTAAAATAATTTTTCATGTATAAGGATTTGGGTGCAAACTCTTCAGATGCTGTTTTTTGAGAATAAAAACAGAAATACAGTATAAACACTGCCCCGGTTTAAGTCCACTTGAGCGAGTGGAACGGACGGCGTTAGGTGCGAATAAATTGCACTGAACAGAAACATCCGGAATACCGTCTTTAACCGTTTTTGTCCGTACAAAGGCGGCGACCTCAAGAAATTGCTGCAAAGAATGAAGTAAAATCCGAAATCCGGACCCGAAAGTTCCGGAAGCTGTCGGCACCCTACGAAGCTCTCAGGTCAAAAATAAGAAGTCGGGTTGAAAGGGAAAGTTAATTAACGTTTGTGTTGATTTTCAAAGGACTACCTTAAATCTTACCAAAAAGTAATAGTCTACATTACTGATCTATATGGAAAATAATGGCATGAATACCCTTCTGGAGGCCATCGAAATACGGGCCCGGGCAAAGCGGGCTAAGGTGGCTATGGGGATAAGGGAACCCACCCCGAAGCTTCTTGAAAGTGCATGGAGGGCTCAGATGCTGGGCTATGCACAGGTCGTCCTGGTGGGAAACAAAAAGGAAATTGATAAAATCGGGACCGAACTCGAAGTAGTTGATACCGAAGATCCCGAAAAAACCCTCATAGAACTCCTCATCTCAAGGAAGGTAGATGCTGCGATTCGGGGAACTGCAAAAGCTTCCGGAACCCTTACCAACCTGAAACTGACCCTGGGCATGAGGAAAATCTACAGGCTAGCCCTGCTTTTGACGGTTGACGGGACGCCTTTTTTCCTTGCCCCTGTGGGAATTGACGAAGGGAACTCCCTTGCAGACAAGATCCGGATGATTACCCTGGGCGCAGAACACATCAGAAGGTTTGGGGTAGAACCGGTCGTTGGCGTGCTTTCCGGAGGCAGGATGGGAGATATAGGAAGGGACAGGCGTGTGGACAGGACCCTTGCGGACGGGGAATTCATAAGCAACCAGGTAGCGGAACTCGGGATCAAGGTTAAACACCATACCATCCTCATCGAAGACGCCATAAAGGAATCTAACTTCATCATGGCCCCTGACGGCATCTCAGGAAACCTCATCTTCCGGACCATCGCTTTCCTGGGCGGAGGAGACGGACTCGGAGCTCCAGTGCTGATGGACGACTACGTCTTTGTGGACACATCCAGGGTCGGCGGGCACTTCACAAAAGCCATCATGCTCGCAAGCGCGCTTTCCCACCTGAATAAGGAAAGGAAAGGAAAGAGGGAATCCATTAAGGGAATTTATTAAGAAAATTTATTAAGGGGATTTATTGAAGGCTATTCATGGAGGGGATTCATGAAGGCTCTTAAAGGGAATTCATGAAAAAAATATATTAAAGGCGATTCATGAAAGGAATTCATTTAGCTTATTAAATAAAGGTGATTAATTGAAAGTTGCAGAAAACTGGCCGGTGGTAAAAGGAGACTACAGGGTAGGGAATCCTGAATCGAGGATTGCGGTAGTAACCCTTGCAAGCCATCTGGAAGCATATCCCGAAGCTGCGCTCTGGGGAAGTTCCAAAACCGAAAACCTCGGGGTCGAAAAAATAATCGTTAACACTATTTCGAATTCGAATATCAGGTACATCCTGGTCTGCGGGACCGAGTCAAGAGGTCACCTGGCAGGCCAGTCCCTGCTTGCAATCCATACCGGTGGTATCGATGAGCAGGGAAGGATTATCCGGTCCGAAGGGGCAATTCCTTTCATAGAAAACGTCCCTGGAGAGGCAGTAGACCGCTTTCAGCAGCAAGTTATCATGCTGGACCGTATAGGGCTTAACGATACGGAAGAGATCCGGAAAATCGTGGATGAGTACAGAAACAAAAGCGAAGCATATCCCGAAGAACCTCTCGTAGTCTGCTCCCCGAAGAAAAAACAGTGTTCTCTTGCCGTTCCCGTTAACGGAGACGTGATAATTTCTGAAGAATTTGTTATGGATGCAGAGGCAGGAATAATCTGCCCGGCTGAAAGCCTCTGAACCGGAGAACATGAACAGAAGCGATGAAAGTTGAATTTATAATTATATTAAAAAGGCTAATTTTGAGGATTTAAAATGTTTAAGTTCCAGAACGAACAGGAAATCGTTAACATTGCAGGGGTGAAGGTCGGCGGGCAGCCCGGAGAACTCCCAACAGTGCTTGCAGGAACCATTTTCTATAACAAACACGGTATTGTGGAGGATGCGGCAAAAGGCCTTTTTGACAGGGCAGCAGCCGAAAAGGTGGTCAACCTGCAGGAAACAAATTCTGAAGAGACCGGAAACCCCCACATGGTACACATTTACGGGACCACTCCCGAAAGCATCACCCGTTATATCGACTTCATTGCGGAGGTTTCGGATGCCCCATTCCTCATTGACTCCTCCGAGGGAAACGTGCGGGCGCACGCTGCAAAATACGTAAGCGAAATAGGGCTTGCGGACCGGGCTGTTTATAACTCCATAAACATGGGCATCACGGAAGCAGAAATCGAAGCCCTGGCAAGTTCCGATATTGACAGTTCCGTTATCCTCGGCTTCAATGCCATGGACTCCTCCCTGAAAGGAAGGATGGACATGCTCGAAAACGGAGCCGGGCTGCTCGAAGAAGGACTTCTTTCAGTTGCCGACAGCTGCGGCATCGTCAATAAACTGATCGACCCGAGCATCACCCCCATTGGAAACGGAGCAGGGGTCGCTCTCAGGATGACAATCACTGCCAAGGCGAAGTGGGGCCACCCCACAGGTTCCGGGATCCACAACGCGCCCTCGGCCTGGAACTGGCTGCAGCGGAAAAAAGAAGAAGATCCCATCGTGTACAGGGTCTGCGACATAGGCTCGACCTGCCTGCAGCAGGCAGCTGCCGGCGATTTCATCCTCTACGGGCCGATCGAATACGCCAGGTACGTCTTCCCCATGGCCGCCATGAGCGATATCATGATCGCAGAAGCAGTAGCAGATCTCGATATCGAGCCCTCGGCCAGGCACCCCATTAACCTGCTGGTCTGAGGAAAATTTCATACTGAAGTAAAATTCAGATATAGTTTTGACCAGTTCAGATAAAACTTTCCGGCTGCCCCCCTGACGGCCAGAAAGGAATCTTTTTTCAGAAATTATGCTTCCATAAGTATTTACTTTTTTGAATTAGAAATCCATAGTATAGTCTTCCTGAAATCGGGGATCAATTCCAGTAAGGGTCTATTCCAGTAAGAATCAATTCCAGTAAGAATCAATTCCAGTAAGGGTGTATTCCAGTAAGGGTCTATTCCAGTAAGGGTCTATTCCAGTAAGGGTCTATTCCAGTAAGGGTCTATTCCA
>CBFCWE010000068.1:0-22966 GCA_965601435.1 uncultured Methanosarcina sp. | reverse complement strand
TGAGCCTGAACAACGAAACCAGCCTGCTTTTGGCATAAAGCAGGTTAAATTTTTCATTTTTAATTCGTTTTTAGGATTCGTTTTTTATTCGTTTTTTATTCGTTTTTATTTATCCGGTTATAGATTAGTTATTCTTTCCTGGCTTCGTATTCAATCCTATCGAGCAGGACCTTGAGGCTTTCTTCGAATTCCTTTCCTACGGGGATCCCATTCCGGACCATGTACTCTAGCTGGGAAATGGCACTGTCAAGTTCCGGGAGGTTTTCCCCGGCATAACCCCGGAGGTCTTCCAGGGCCTTCAAAAGTTCGGGCTTCTCGTTGACACTTGCATAAAGAAGAGCAACCTTTGCGGTCTTTTCAACCACTTCACAGACAATCTTTTTGATCTCTTCCCGGCTCGTGCTTATTTTGAGGGTCTGTTTTGTCATTTCCAGGCTTTCTTTCATTTCCCCTTCTTCCCGGTCCAGCCTTTCTAGGGCGTCGAGGGCTGCAAGGAATTCCGGGACTTCCTGGTACCGATCCGCTTTTTCCTGGGAAAGCATCTTTTCAACTATACCTTCGTAGCGGCCAAGGGTTGGGTTGACTCTGGAAATAGCTTCGGGCTTTACTTCTTTGGAGAGAATTTTTCCGAGCACTGCTCCCATCGAGCACCCGGAATAGGGAAGTTTTCCGGTCAGGAGTTCGTAAAAGATCATCCCTAGCTGGTAGATGTCCGTCCTCCGGTCAGGTTTCCCGTAAAGCTTTTCATCGAGCTGTTCGGGAGCTGCATAGAGGGGAGAATAGGCGTTGTGGGTGGTAAGGGAGTTTCTAGCCCCTATTTTCGCAAGCCCGAAGTCCGTGATCTTCGGGTCCAGGTCACTCTGGAGGAGCACGTTAAGGGGTTTTAAGTCGTGGTGGTAGATTCCCCTTGAATGGGCATGGGAAAGCCCTGCCGCAATCCCCCGGATAAGCTTCAAGGCTCCGGCTTCAGGCAGGGGTTTCGGGTACTTCTCAAGTTCCAGGACCGAAATGCCGTCTTTTTCCACTCCTTCGATATATTCCATCTCCAGGTAGGGCACGGGCAGGAGGTCGGACTTGTACAGCCTTACGATGTTCGGATGGTTCAGGTTGTACCAGGCAGCCACTTCTTTTATGAAAGAGGAACTGGTCTTCTCGTCGATCCGCGGAATCTTCAGGGCCAAAATTTCTCCATCGGCTTTCCTCTTTGCCTTAAAAACAGCTGCAAAGCCACCTTTCCCGAGCAGCTCAAGAGGCTCGTACTTTGAAAGAAGTGCAGCAGGGAAACCTTCAACCGGGGAAACAAAACCGTCTCCGGGCAGGGAAACCTTTTCTCCCGCTTTCTCTTCCCCTACCCCTTCTACCTGCTGTTCACCACCCGTAGGCGCAAATGCAGGTGCGGATGCAGAAGTGGAATCCACATTCATCGGAACCGCATCGGTCATTGGAGGGGTGGGACCTTTTACCAGGGGTGCCGCATCAACATTAAATGTAGAAGTCATATTAGCTTCGTTCCCCGAAGCAGAAACTTCCTTATCCCCGGGGATTTTTTCTTTTTTCAGCTTTTTCCAGCCAAAGCCTTTTTTCTCACCCGTATTGTCCTTACTCTTCTTGTCTTTGCTTTTGCGGTCATTGCTTTTACCGTCTTTACCCTTATTGTCCTTGCTTTGGTCAGCTGATTTCTTCTCAGAACCCGATGCCTTGGAATGAATGGAAGGACTGGAGTGACCGGAAGGATCGAAAGAACCGGAAGTGTCCGGAGAAACCGGAGACATTGCAGCCTTTGCTTTCTTTTTGGATCTTCTCCGCTTCAGCAAAAACAGCCCGCCCACGATTAAGAGCAGGGCAAGGAACCCTCCCCCTTCCCCGGAAGAGTCGTCGGAGTTATCCAGCACCACCTGGCCGGCAGAAGAACCCTGTGCCCTCTCGGAAGTTTCCCCGGCAAAGTTCAGCCGCTCTACCGGAAAGTCCCAGAAAAGTTCCCTGGAAACCGCATAACCCTGTATAAATTCATAATCGGGATAATAAATCCAGAAAAGGTCTTCAGTCGAGTCATAGACCCAGACAATTCCGAGATCTCCTTCCCTTTGCCAGGCAACTTCTCTGGCTTCAGACTCCCCGTAGACTCGCCACAGGTCTTCCCTGGATTCATAAACAGCCAGAATCCCGTTGTAAGGGGAATACATCAAAAAAAAGTCTCTTGCAGGAGCATAACTCCAGAAATAACCCTCGTTTTCAGTCCTGTGCCAGACCAGCCTTTCAACCAGTTCTTCATTAGTGATGAAAGGCTCCGATTCGGACGAAAGTGAAGAATCTACCCCCTCTTCTACAACCCAATCCTCAGCCCACTCCTCGGTCCAGTCTTCATACTCGACACTTTCAGCAACCCCGGCACCAGGAAACATTTCCCCGGCATCAACATAATCCCAGAAAAGGTCCGGGTCAGGTTCATATACCCAGTAAGCTGCATTGTAGGAGTCATACAGAAAAATCTGTTCAGAACCGGAGTCGTAGGCATAGATTTCGTATTCAGTTGCCCCCTGAACCCAAAAAAGATCGTAGTGACCTGATGGATCATTATCCAGGCCATAACTTATCGAATATCCGGTAAGCCCTGAGATTTCTCCATTATACACATCCAGTTTCCAGAAGATGTCGTCAAGCGGGTCATATACCCAGAAAACATCGTTTATCTCGTCGTACATCCCGTAGATGTCATTTGTGGGTTCATAGACCCAGAGATCCTCATCACCAGACCCGGCTGCCGCGCACTGGACCATGCAGCCGAGCAAGATCAGAAGTAAGAATAGTTGAAGGGGGGGTTTTCTAGTCATAGGAATCAACCACGAACGTTATTTTAAATTATATAAGGAAACAATATTAATATTTTTGTAAAAAATTCTTTTATTTTCTTGTAGAGTTCGCTTACTCCCCAGTTCCCCTTTCAATTTTCTTAAGCAGAACCTCCAACCCTTCTACAAAATTATCCCCAATAGAAACATCATGCTTCAGCATGTACTCTAATTGAGACACGGAACTTTCAAGTTCTTCATCATGTTTCCCCATATAGTCCTTTAACTCTTCTAGCTTATTGAGTACTTCAGGCCTATCATTCATTTCTGCATAAAGTAAGGTTAAACTGACCAGATTTTTAACAAAACAACGGCTGAGAATCTCATTCTTTATTTCAACATCATGATGAGAACTCAAGCGTTCATTTAAACAATCCTCTGCATATTTTTTACCCTTATTTGCTTCATCAAATTCAGGATTTAATCTCAACACATTCTCATAACAGATTATTGCTTCATCATATCTTTCAAGCTTACAGAGAGAATTCCCCTTGCCTAACCATGAGTAAAGAAAGATAGGATAGATGCCAATAGCCACATCAAAAGAGTTTATTGCCTCTTCATAAAAACCAAGTTCATAAAGCGCAAAACCTTTGCCATTCAAGGGATATGAAAGGTCGTCCTTTAGTTTGCTTGCTTTGCTATAACATTTGATGGAATCTTTATATTGGCCAAGAGCTCGGAGTGCATCCCCTTTCCCATTCCAGGCATAGGCGTTGCCAGGGAAAAAGGAAATCGATTTGTCATAGCATTTCACAGCTTCCGAGTTTTGCATCAACCTTCTAAGCGCATTTCCTTTCCCAACCCAGGCTCTGGCAAAATTATATTTTATGCTGAGGGCATTTTCATAGCACCCCAACGCTTCATCAAAACGACCAAGGGTATACAGCACATTTCCCTTGCTATTCCATGCATAAGCATAGTTAGGAGCCGTTTTTAAAGCTCTGTCATAGCAATACAATTTATCATCAGGGTTGGGAACTTTCTTCCCTCGCTCAAACCATTTTTTAGCGACTACACTTTTATCATACTTCACCCTGCCAACCCCCGGAAAGAATTTTAAGCCCCTTCCCGCATCATAACGAGCCCCACATCCTCAACAAACTGGATCTTCAGGCTCCTTTCATCCGCATAATCATAAAACAGAGACTTAAGGGCAGGGGTGTTCCCGAAGCTTTTCATGAGGTCGCCAAAAACCACGTAATCTTTTACGAGCAGGCCGTCTTCTATCGCTTTCCGGACCTCAAGTTTCAATTTTTCGCTCTTTTCGGTTTCGGTTTCCATCTCACAGATTCCTGCAAACTCCTTTGCGAGGGTGTCGTGAGGGTTGTAGAGTTGCTTTCCGGTTTCAAGGTCAAGGAGGCAGACTGATAGGTATTTTGAAAGGAAGTTCCGGTGGAAGTCATCACTGCTGATGTAGCTGCTTATGGCATCTTCAAAGCCGGTGGGAGAAGCCAGGCAGAGGAGAGCGGATTCTCCTTTTTCCCGGGCTTCGTCCCGGGCGTCCACGAGGTAGGCATTGACGTCTTTGAGTTCCAGGGGGTCCGTGTCGTAGCCGAACTCTGCATAGCGTTCCACACGGGAGGAGAAGAGGGCTTTGAGGTCGTACCTCTGTTTTTTCCCGAGGAGCTTCTTTTCCACGAAAGAGGCAAGAAGGGCGCGGTTTTCCGGAAGGTTCTTCAGGTCCCTTTCGGAGAGCCCGAAACTTTCGGCAAAGCGGGAGGTGTCAACCTGTTTGACCTCCCGGGGGGAGTCCACTTTGTAGTTTTTCCCGCCGAAGGTTACCGAGTTTCCGAGTTTGTGCTCGACCCTGCCAATGAAATTCAACTCATACTGTTTGACTTCTTCGATTTTTACGTACCTGCTTCCCTTCCCTTCCATCAGGGCTTTTTCTTCCGAAAGCCGCCTGAACTTTTCTTCAACCTTTGTCTTATCGGCAGCCATTTCACTGGCCTGCTTCTCAGCAAGCTCTTTTTCAGCGGCGAGGGCCTGTATCTGCTCTTCAACCTGTGCTTTTTCGGACTCAAGGGCTTTTATCTGGTCTTCGCTTCCTGACCTTTCGGCCTGCATCTCCCTGAGCCTGGCCTCGGCTTCAGCTTTCTGGGCGGCAATTTCCTGTAGCTGGGACTCGGTCCTGGACTTTTCTTCAGCCACTGCCTGAAGTAGGGACTCGGCTTCATCCCTCTTTTCGGAGAGCTGCCTGACCCTGGCATCTGCGGCTTCTTTTTCGGATGCAAGGTCCTGCATCTCCTCATTTGCGCGGGCTTTTTCAGCCTCCGCCTGTATCAGACTTTCTTCTGCAAGGGCTTTTTCCGTACCCAGTTTATCAAGCTCTGCCTCGGCAAGTTCCTTTTCTGCCTCAGCCCTTTCTTTTTCCGCGCCAAGCTCCCTCGTGCTTGCCTCGACCTTTGCATCGGTTACGGATTCCCAGGATTTAATGAGGGATTTGAGCCAATCCAGTTCCAGGACCGAGGAACTGACAGCCATGTTGAGCTTTTCCTTGTAACCGTCCCATTTTTTCTTCAGGTAATAGCGAAGGGTGAGCCTGAGGGAAGGGTCATCGAGCTGTTCGTTTACCCAGGAGTCCATGGAAACGTAATAGTCCCTGAGAAGCGCGAGTACTTTATCATCTTTCTGGAGGAGTTTTTTCCGTATATCGTCTGCAGAGAGGATTTCAAAGAGGTTGTAACGTTCAATTCTCCGGTAAAGTTCGACTTCTTCGGCACTGAAGATGTCTGCGGCCCCGAAAAATTCCCCGTTTTCCCTGAAACTTGCCGCAAGCACCAGGAGCGCACCGTCGAAAAGGGAGCAGAAGTGCTGGTCCAGGTCTTTAAGAAACGTCCCGCATTCCTCATCCAGGTAGCTGTCGTAGTTCATCCGGATTTTGTTCCAGAGATCGACTCTTCGCTCAAAAGCATCGTGTTTTACGGGCATCCCTACTTTCAGCACCCTTTTTGCGGGTTTCAGAAGTTTTTCAGCACAATCGATATTTCCCTCTGCAAACAATTTAACTCACCCTACCTTTTAAGAAATTTACTTATCTTCCCTGCGGATATTTGCAAATTATCTTCAACACTTATCTGCCTAAATTGTATTTTTACTTACCTTATCGCCTTCTTATCTACCTAAATTAAATTCTTATCTACTTAATAGCATTCTGAATTTATTTTCCATGATTACCCCAAAAAAATTCTCATTTCCTCATCAAGCTTATCGGCAATAAAATCAACAACATTTCCATATCCTTCGACGCTGATTACAAAACGGAGAGCCCTTTCTTCCCCCTCAGCTCCACCGGCACAACCGATCCAGCGGATCTCAAGTTCTGCCTGCCCTTTTTTTGTGTAAGCGGTGTAGTAACTGGCACTCTCAGTGGAATACTCAAAGCTGGCCCCAAGCTTGCTCATAAGATAATTCAAAAAGCTCTGGATAGCTTCAAACCTCTCAGGGCTCTCATAAACAAGTTTTCGGCTCTGTTTTTCAACGGACGGTTCATACGGCTCAATCCTGTAGATCTCCACCTTTCCGGCATCAATATCGAGCCTTGAATAGAGATCTTCAATGAACTCATCCACGTCAGAGCCTTTGAAGAGCAGCACGGCGCCCCTGGGCTTTTTTACCTGTGCCCTATCACTCCACCGCTCGACAGTATAATCGATCCGTTTGCGTTCGGCGTCCGAACCGTAATCAATGGTAAACAGATATTCCATCTTTAAAGAGTAGGGAGACCGTCCTATATAAATTTACCTCCGTTTTGGATATTCAAAGTTTTCAGGAGATATGTTAAGATTCAGAATTAGGGAAATTAATATTTATTCTCCATATTGGAGGAAAATTTATATAGCAAGTACTCGCTAACAATATATCAAGACTTAAAGTCATGAAAAATAAGCATTTGAACTCAGCAAGAGAGCAAAATATACCAAAAACAACTTGAAAAAAATAAAATATAACAACTAAAACGATCAAATAGACATTAGAAATTAAACTTGAATATAACATTAGAAATTAAACTTGAAATCAGGCCAGAGATAACTCCGCAGGTGATGAGCATGGGAATCAAGGACATAATGGACTCGTTTAAGAAGAACCCGGTTGACAAACTGAACACTAGAGACCTCCAGGAAGAGGAGATCCGCCTGAAGAACCGCATGGAAAGGATCAGGAAAGACATCAATAAGATCGAGAAAGACAAGAAGCAGAAGTTCCAGGAGGGAGTCGGGGCAGACATGATGAAAAAGAAGATGCTTGCCCAGGAAATCAAGCAGCTTGACACCGAAGCCCGGCTTAAGCTCAAGAACTTCACGACCATCAACAAGCAGTACATGTTCGTCTCCAACCTGACCGTGGTCAAGAAATACGAACAGGACCTCAAGAAGAACAAGATATGGGACAAGATAGGGGAAATCGGCTCCGACAACTTTGAAAGTGCCCTCATCAACACCAGCCTCGTCGGAAAAGACTTCGATGAAGTCCTGAATGACCTGAACAGGGTCTTTGAAATGGACATCACGGACTTCGAAGCCGGGGAAGACGAAGCCGAGTCCCAGCTCCTGGACGCCTGGAGCAGTGTTGAAACCGGAGCAATGGACGTGGACGAGGTCGAGCAGACCATTTCCCTTGAAAAGAACCTTGAGAAGGAAAGGGAAGAAAACGAGTTTTGAAAGGCCTGACGCCTTCAAGATAAGAAGCATTACAGCACAGGAGCCTAAAAAATCAGAGGGAGAGAAAGGATGGGCATCTTTTCAAAACTGTTCGGAAGCAAGGACCCGATTGACTCCATGAAGACCGAAGAACTCCGGGTTATGGAGATCAAACTGAACCGCAAGATCGAAGACCTCCAGGCTGAAGTCAGGGCAACGGAAAGTGAGGTAGCTAAACTTTTCGAAAAAGCAAAAGCCGCCAAATCAAAAAGTGAAGAACTTACCCTGGCCCGCAGGATCAAGACCGTTTCCCAGAGAAAGGAGATGAAAATCGCCGCCCAGGCAAAACTCGACAAGGAACTCCGGGCCGTCTCCAACATGCTGATCCTCAAGGAGCACCAGGCCGACCTCCAGGCAACCGGGGTCTGGGACAAGGTCAAAAAGCTTGAGCCCGAAAAGCTTGAGAACTGGCTTGTCAACCAGAACCTGGAAGCCCAGGACAGGGACGAGATTGTCTCTTCCATCATTGACATGACCTCCACGGCAATGCTGACCGGGGTAGAGCAGGAAGATGACCTGGACGACATCCTGAGCGCAATCCACGCTGTTAAAGAAGGGGACCTTGACCCGGATGAGGCAGAAGAAGTCGTGAATGATAACAAGGAGTACAGGCCAAAAGACCTGGAATAAATCCGGTATAAAAATCCATATAAACTCCGTGTAAAAAATTTAGGGAGGCAGAGCTTTGGGACTGAAAGGATTCTTAGAACAAATATTTACTAAAAAAATCGACGGAAAAACTTCCCAGGACTGGTTCGAGCAGGGCGCAAAGGAAAAAGACCCTGCAAAAAAGGTTGAGTGCTTCGGCAATGTGGTAAAGCTGAAGCCGAATTTTGCAGGAGCCTTAAACCTTCTGGGAAATGCCCACGCCGAACTGGGAGAGTATAAAAAAGCCATGAAATGCTATGAAGAAGCCCTTTCAATCCGGCCCTCGTACAGGGAGGCCCTGTACAATAAAGAAAATCTTGAGAAAAAGATGAAAGAACACGGAGTATAAGCCGGAAAAAGCTTCAAACAACTAATTCAGCCGCCATGAGGTGCATAAATGAAAGTTGATCTGACAGGCCCCCTGTACTCCTCCCTGGAAAACGCCACAAAAGAGTATAAGCAGGCAAAAGCCGAGGGAAACGCAGGGAAGGCAAAGAAAAAAGCCCTGGAATGCGCGAAAATAACTAAAGTCCTGGCCGAAAAAGTCCCGTCCCAGAAAAACGCCTACCTTGAGAAGGCCGAAAAGTGGGAAAGGATGGCCGGTAATGTGGAAAATACCATCCGGGCACAGAGAGAAGGGGCTTCACGTTCCGGGAAAGCCGGAGAAAGATCCGGAAGCTGTGCAGGGAACAGGACCGGAGGGGGAGGAAATGGAAATGGAAATGGAAATGGAAATGGAAATGGAAATGGAAATGGAAGCTCCGGAGGAACAGAAGTCGAAAACGAAGACGAATTGCTAGCCCAGGCCGAAGCTCTTATTGAGAAATCTTCTGTCCGCTGGGATGACATAGGCGGCCTTGACGAGGTCAAACGCCTCATGAAAGAGACCATTGCCATTGCCGGGCTCCAGAAACCTAGCTCGGTCAAACCCTGGAAAGGCATAATGCTCTTCGGGCCCCCGGGGACTGGAAAGACCCTCCTTGCCGCCGCTGCCGCAGGGAGCCTTGACGCCGATTTTTTCAATGTAAAGGCTGACAACGTGCTCTCCAAGTATTTCGGGGAATCCTCGAAGCTGGTTTCCGCCCTCTATAAAGCTGCCCGGAACCATGCCCCATCGATTGTTTTCATTGACGAGTTTGACTCCATCAGCCTCTCCAGGGAAGGCGAAAGCAGCGAGTCCTCCCGCCGCCTGCTCTCAACTCTCCTCTCGGAACTCGACGGCTTGCAGGACAAGAAGAGCAACAGGCTAATGCTCACCCTGGCAGCCACCAACACCCCCTGGGACCTGGACGCAGCCGTCCTCTCAAGGTTCCCGCGCCGCATTATGGTCCCCCTTCCGGACAAAAGCGCCTGCAAGGAGATTATCAAGATCCACATAAAGGACCTTGACGCTTCAAAGCTCGACCTCGACAAGCTCGCGTCCACCTGTGTTGAAAAGTTCTACGCCGGCCGCGACCTCCAGAACCTCTGCCAGCAGGCTATGTGGAACATGATCCGGGAAGAGAATAAAGACCTGGATAAGCTTGCGGAACTGCCCTACAAGGAGCTTGAGAAGAGGAAACTGAACGTAACTTCCCTTAAGTTTGATTATTTTGAAACGGCGTTCGAGAAGATCAGGTCGCCGCTTACAAAAGCGCAGCTTGCAAAGTATGAGAAATGGAATGAGGAATTCGGAGGGTGAGAGTTCTACCTCCACCTGCCCCTTTCCGTAAAACTCACTTATCAATATCCAATCTCTTTTTCTTTTCCAGCCTCTGAAAGATTCCCGGTTTCCGGAGTTTACCGGAGTTTGCCGAGAAAAAACCTGTGATTAAGTAGTCATCAACGAGTATATTTTCACCTTTTAATCAGAAATAAGACAGATGACTGCAAGTCAATATCGAATTTTTAAAAATTGTGGAATGAAATAAAAAGTTTTAAAAGGTTGAACTTCATAAAGGGTAAGAATTAAGAAAGCCATACCTGGCTTTTGGGGACATGTATCTACGGGGTGATACTATTAGTCGAAGGAGAAAAAATGGGGAAACTGGAAATGACACTGTTAACCGTGAACGAGCTAAAGAATGGTTTGAAAAGGGCCTGGACACGTCAGACCCGGAAGAAAAATTGCTGTATTACGCCAGGGCCTTAAAAAGCAATCCTGAGTATGTTGAAGCCTGGATTGAGAAAGGAAATACCTTGCTGGAACTAGGGGTTGCAGAAAGTGCGAGTAAATGTTATGACAGGGCTCTTGAAATCGGGCCGGACTCCCTGAAAACACTAATATATAAAGGGAATGCCCTTTTCGCTGCAGCCAGGTACGGAGAAGCCGTTGAATGTTATAAAAAGATCCTTTCCCGGGAACCTGAGACTGCCGGGACCTGGCTCAATAAAGGACTTTCTTATGCCCGAATTGGAAATGCACAAAAAGCCCTCGACTGTTTTGACAGAGCCATTTCCATTGAACCTGAATTTGCAAAAGTCTGGCTTTGTATGGGAGATACCCTGGAAACTATCGGGAAGTATGAGGAAGCACTTGAGGCTTATGAAAAGGGACTTTCAATAAGCCCCGAAGATTCTTCTTCCTGGACCAGCAAGGGAAAAGTACTCCGCAAACTTAAAAGGTATGAAGAAGCCCTCGAAGCCCTCGAAAAAGCCCTTGAGCTGAACCCGGAATCTTTGAGGGCATGGGGAAGCATGGCAGCTTCATTCTACGTGCTTGAGAGGTACGAGGAAGCACTTGAAGCCTGTGACAGAGCCATCGGACTTGAACCGGAGTTTGCAGGCCCATGGAATGACAGGGGTATTGTTTTATTTAAGTTAGGAAGGTTTGAAGAAGCTCTCGAAGCTTATGAAAAAGCGCTTGAGCTAAGGCTGGACAATGCGAAAACCTGGGTCAACATGTGCGGAGTCCTTACCGCCCTCGGGAGATTCGATGATGCCAGAGGATGTTATGATAAGGCCTTAAAGCTCGATCCCCGGTCAGCTACTGCCTGGAATGAAAAAGGAAATTTTCTCCAGAAACCCGAAAGGACTGAGGAAGCTCTGAAAGCTTGAAAAAACCTGAGGGTCTGGAAAGTTCTGAAAGCTTGAAAAAACCTTGAACCTGGCAAAAACAAACAAAAACCGAGATTCAAAAACAGACTTAAGATAGCGTTAGTTTCCAAAAAAGAGAGTAAAAGGCTTCGAGGCCGGCACGACATATTTTTATCACGACATATTTTTGTCACTATCTATTTCTGCCAGTAAAACCCATATTTAACAGGGAGGGATGCCATTGGGCTTTCTGGACAAACTGCTGAAAAAGAAAATCGAAGGCAAGACCGCAGAGGAGTGGTACGGGCTCGCAGTCGCCGAAACCGATCCCGAGAAAAAGATAGAATACTTTGATAAGGTTATCGAGCTAAAGCCTGACTTTGCCGGGGCCTGGAACCTCAAAGGGCTTGAGTACGTGGTCCTGAAAAGGTACAAGGACTCCATTGCCTGCTTCGATAAAGCACTTGAAATAAGGCCGAGTTACCCGGAAGCCAGGTACAATAAGGAAGATGCGGAAACCGAGCTAAGGAAAAGCGGGGAGGAAATGGAAAAAGAATCAGAGGCCTGAGCCTGATTAACCGTAACTATTTTCACTTATTATTTTCACTTATTATTTTCACTTATTATTTTCACTTATTATTTTCACTTATTATTTTCACTTATTATTTTCACTTATTATTTTCACTTATTATTTTCACTTATTATTTTCACTTCTTCTTCCGGTTCAGGGCCTGTAGCCCCATTTTTACGGCCCCGGGCATTTTCCCGCACTGCATAGCTTTCATCTGGTCGGGGGAGATAAACTTGAAAGCCGCATTCATCAGGGTGTCGGATTTCATAATTCCGTCCATTAGCTGCCTTGCCTGGACCGAGGTTTCAAGCCCTTTGCCAAACTGCTGTCTCCAGCGCAGGTCATATTCTTCGAGTTTGCATTTCCCGGCCGCAAACTCCGCAGCGGTTTCTCCTGCGATTTTTCCGGCAATCATGGCAGGAGGAATTCCGCCTCCGTTTGTTGCGATAACGTGCCCGGCAGCGTCGCCAACTATTAGAGCATCTTCTGTTGCTGTTTTTTCCGGGGCACCGTTTACAGGGATGATGCCTGCGATAACGTTCATGACAGAGGCGTTTTTCAGTTTTGGGGCTGCCAGGGGGTGACTGCGCATGAAACGATGCAGGTACTCTTTTGCAGAGACCCCTTTTTCTGCCATCCCGGTCCGGATCCCGATTCCCACGTTTGCCCTGCCCTCGCCTTCGGGAAAGATCCAGGCATAGCCCCCGGGCACGAAGTCTTTACCGAAATACATCTCCAGGGCATCGGGGTCGATATCGGCGTTCCTTACCTGATACTCAATGGCAACAGAGGTTTCTTTCGAGCCGGGTTTCCAGAAAAGGCCTTTTGCCTTTGCGACCAGGGAATTGGGGCCGTCGGCTCCTATTACCGCTTTTCCACGTATCCTGTGTTTCCCGAAGACCCCGGAGGTCTCGACCATCGTTCCTTCTACTTTTGTCACGCGGGTCTTCACCATAAGTTCCGCCCCTGCCCGGGCTGCCTGTTCTGCCAGGAACTGGTCGTAACGGCGGCGGTCGAGGACTGTGCCTCTTACAGGGAATTCCGTCACGCTGCCGTTCGGGGGAATAATGCGCTGGGTTTTGATTGGCTGGAGAATACAGAAATCAGGGTAATAATCTAGGGTTTCAGGCAGTTCGGCATCCGGGAGGAGTGCCCGGACTTCCCCTGCTTCGGGGAGGAAACCTGCACACTGGATTGGGTTTCCTATTTCCTGCTTTTTTTCAATAAAAAGGACTGAAGCCCCGCTTCTGGCGGCGTACAGGGCGGCGGTGGAGCCAGCAGGGCCTGCACCGACAACGATGATGTCATAAGAGGCTTGTGGAATCATAAAAAGGTCTCCAGGTATCTCTATTTTGCTTTCAAATTATTTGCCGGTTCAGCTTTAGTTGCCTTATTCGGCTGCATTATTCAGGTGCCATATTCGGTTACTGTCTCATACTCGTAATTCTTTATATAATCATTTGCCATCCCACGAATTAGAGATTTACGTGGTCATGTGGCAGGATTTTCGAATTGAGAGAGTAAATAAAACAAATTGAATTTTTTTAATATCATTTTTTTTAATATTTTAGAAGTATAAGAAATTATAAATAGTATTAGATAATACATAGGTTGCCGGTTACCTATTACTGGCAAGGAGTAGAAAAATGAGACAAATCGCAATCTATGGAAAAGGAGGTATTGGGAAATCCACTACCACGCAAAATCTGACTGCAGCTCTTACGACCATGGGCAAGAAAATCCTGCTAGTCGGATGTGACCCCAAGGCAGACTCCACCAGGATGCTGCTCGGCGGCCTGAACCAGAAAACCGTCCTGGACACCCTTAGAAGCGAAGGAGATGAGGGGGTAGACCTTGACATCGTGGTACAGCCCGGTTTTGGAGATATTAAATGCGTAGAATCCGGAGGTCCCGAGCCTGGAGTGGGGTGTGCGGGCAGAGGGATTATAACCTCGATTGGCCTGCTTGAAAACCTGGGGGCCTACACCGAAGACCTTGACTATGTGTTCTACGACGTGCTAGGTGACGTTGTATGTGGAGGTTTTGCCATGCCTATCCGTGAAGGAAAAGCCAAGGAAATATACATCGTGGCCAGCGGAGAACTCATGGCTATCTATGCAGCAAATAACATCTGTAAAGGACTTGCCAAGTTTGCCAAAGGAGGAGCCCGTCTGGGAGGCATTATCTGCAACAGCAGGAAAGTGGATGGAGAACGCGAACTCCTTGAAGCCTTCGCAAAGAAACTGGGGAGTCAACTTATTCACTTCGTACCCAGGGACAACATCGTCCAGAGGGCGGAGATCAACAGAAAGACCGTAATTGACTTCGACGCCGAATCCGGACAGGCTAAAGAGTACCTGACGTTGGCAAACAACATTGAAAATAATACCAAACTTGTGGTCCCGACCCCGCTCCCCATGGAAGAACTCGAATCCATGATGGTAGAACACGGAATAGTGGAACTCTAAAGGGGTGCATGGAATGCAGATGATCAGAGCAATTATCAGGCCGGGTATGGAAACAAAAGTTGTCGACTGCCTGGAAAAGGAAGGGTGTATCTCCCTGACCAAAATGGAAGTCTTCGGCAGGGGGAAACAAAAAGGGATCCACACCGCAGAGATTCACTACGACGAACTCCCAAAAACCCTGTTCATGATCGTAGTCGAGGACGAACACAAGGACAAAGTGATAGAGACCATCAAGGCTTCCGCTCATACCGGAAAGTATGGGGATGGGAGGATCTTCGTAAGCCCGGTGGAAGAAGCCTATACCATACGTACCGGGGAGCCGGGGATCTAAACCTGGAGCCGGGGAGGACTCACATGAAAGAAATAACGGCAATCGTCAGGATGAAGAAAGTCCAGAAAACCAAGGAAGTACTCCTGGACTGCGGCTTTCCTTCATTTACGGTGAGAAAGGTCATGGGACGAGGAAAACAAAGAGGACTCTGTTTCGAGTTCGACCCACCTTTGACGGACCTGGCAGAAGAAGCAAAGACCTGCATCCGCTTCATCCCGAAAAGGATGCTCACAGTGGTCGTAGATGATGAAAGTGCAGAAGAGGTAATCAAAAAAATAATTGAGGTCAACCAATCCGGGAATGCCGGAGACGGGAAGATCTTTGTCTCGGACATCAGCGAGGCAATCCGAATCAGGACCGGAGAGACCGGGGACACGACCGTCAGCAAGGAGGTGGCATGAATGAGGCCCGCAAACTGCAGCCATGACGGACACGGAGGAGGTGACATAAATGGGTGCTGAAATAGACGCTGGCACCGGCCCTGAGATAGAAAAGCGCCAGCAGATTGTTGAAGATGTGCTCAGGGAATTTCCTGAAAAGGCAGCCAGGAACAGGAGAAAACACGTTGTTGTCAGGGACTGTTCTACCGAACAGCACATCGAAGCCGACGACAAGGTAATTCCGGGAGTGATTACAAACCGCGGCTGTGCCTTTGCAGGTTCCAAGGGTGTGGTCTTCGGGCCGATCAAGGACATGGTACACCTGGTCCACGGTCCGATAGGTTGCGCATACTTTACCTGGGGAACCAGGCGAAATCTTGCAAAAGCAGAAGAAGGCGGGGACAACTTCAGCAACTACTGCGTGTGCACGGACATGAAAGAAACCGATATCGTCTTTGGCGGGGAGAAAAAGCTCAAACAGGCCATTGACGAAGTGGTAAGGATCTTCAAACCCGAAGCAATCACAGTCTCTGCAACCTGCCCGGTAGGCCTTATCGGAGACGACATTGAAGCTGTTTCCAGGGAAGCTGAAAAAGAGCACGGGGTAAAGATCGTCCCCTCCCGCTGTGAAGGGTACAGGGGAGTCAGCCAGTCGGCAGGCCACCACATTGCAAGTAATCTCCTGATGGAACACCTGATCGGGACCGAGGATCTCGAAAACCCCACCCCCTTTGACATCAACATTTTCGGGGAATACAATATCGGGGGAGATCTCTGGGAAATCCAGCCAATTCTTGAAAAAATAGGGTACAGGATAGTCTCAAGTTTGACAGGAGACGGCTCATTCCATAAGATATCCCAGGCCCACCAGGCAAAACTCAGCATCCTGCTCTGTCACCGTTCCATCAACTACACTAACCGGATGATGGAAGAAAAATACGGGATTCCCTGGCTGAAAGTCAACTACGTCGGCACAAAGGGAACCGCAAAGTCCCTCCGGAAAATGGCACAGTTCTTTGACGATTCGGAACTTACTCGGAAGTCTGAAGAAGTCATTGCCGAAGAAATGGACAAATACGCGGCTGATGTTGAAAAGTACAGGAGGAAACTCCAGGGCAAGACCGTATTCCTCTACTCCGGCGGCTCGCGGAGCCACCACTACACGAACCTTTTCGAGGAACTCGGAATGAAGGTTGTTGTTGCAGGCTACCAGTTCGCCCACAGGGACGACTACGAAGGCAGGCAGGTCCTCCCGCAGATGAAGGAAAAAGCCACTGGTTCCCTCCTTGAGGACGTGCACTACGAAATGGAAGAAAATATCAAGCCAGCTGTCAGCCCGGAGCGGATAGAAGAGCTGAAAAAGCAAATCGGACTCATGGACTACGAGGGGCTGCTCCCTGAAATGAAAGACGGGACCATTGTCATTGATGACCTGAACCACCACGAGACTGAAGCTCTGGTAAAAGCCCTCAACCCCGACCTCTTCTGTTCCGGGATCAAGGACAAGTACTGGGCCCAGAAGCTTGGAATCCCCTCAAGGCAGATTCACTCCTACGATTACAGCGGACGCTACACCGGCTTTTCCGGAGTGCTGAATTTTGCACGGGATATTGACATGGCCCTGCACAGCCCCACCTGGAGGTTTATAAACCCACCGTGGAAGGCTGCAGGAGCAGAGTAAGAAAAAGAAGGAGGTGACAAGAAATGCTTGATTATACCCCATGTGAAGAAATAGAACGTTCAGCCGTTACCATCAACCCTGCCAAGATCTGCCAGCCAATAGGGGCAGTATATGCGGCTCTTGGCGTACACAACTGTATGCCCCACAGCCACGGGTCCCAGGGCTGCCTCTCCTACCTGAGGATGTGCCTGAGCAGGCACTACCGGGAAGCTGCAGTTGCAACTACAAGCAGTTTCTCCGAAGGGACCGCCGTTTTCGGAGGAGCTGCAAACCTCGAGGAAGCCCTCAACAACCTGACAACTGTTTACCAGCCCGAAGTAATTGCAATTCACACTACCTGTGTTGCAGAGACAATAGGTGACGACGTGAACACAATCGTTGAGGACGTCAAGGAAAAGGAGCTCATTGACCCGTCCATCAAGATCTGTGCGGCATCCACCCCGAGTTACGTGGGGACCCACATCACGGGCTACGACAACATGGTAAAGGCTTTCGTAACAACCTTTGCCAGCAAGAGTAAGCCTAACGGAAAACTCAACCTTATCCCCGGCTTCGTGGAACCTGCCGATATCCGGGAAATGAAACGCATCCTCGCTGTCATGGGGATCGAAACTATCGTCTTCCCGGACACCACGGACGTCTTTGACGCTCCCCTCACCGGGGAATCTACCAAATACCCGAGAGGAGGGACCCCGATAGGGGATATTGAAGACTCTGCAAACTCCCTGGGAACCATTGCCCTCTGTAAAATGGCGGGAGGTTCGGCTGCCGGAATCCTTGAAAAGAGGTTCAAAGTGCCTGCGAAAATTGGGCCCACCCCGATCGGGATTCGGAACACCGACCGCTTCATCATGAACGCGGCAAAACTGGCAAACGTAGCCATCCCCCCCGAACTTGAAGACGAGAGAGGCAGGCTCGTGGACATGATGACCGACGCCCACCCCCACTATCACGGAAATAAGGTAGCCATTTACGGGGACCCTGACATTATAGCAGGCCTTACCAGCCTTGTGCTGGAAATGGGCATGGAACCGAGCGTTGTCCTGACCGGAACTCAAAGCAAGACCTTCGAAAAAGAATTAGAAGAACTTATAGGTCCCGAATATCCTGAAGCCGACGTAATTTCGGGAGGGGACCTCTTCATGCTCCACCAGATCATCAAGCGAAAGCCCGTGGACCTCCTGATCGGCAACACATACGGGAAATTCATATCCAGGGCAGAAGACGTGCCCTTGGTCAGGGTAGGTTTCCCGATAATGGACCGGGCAAACCTGCACTACTTCCCGGTAATGGGGTACGCCGGAGCTGCACGACTGGTGGAGCGCATCGGAAACACGCTACTGGACAGGAAAGACAGGGACGCCCCGGACTGGATGCTTGAGACAATCCAGTGAACTCGCCGGCTTCTAAAAAACATCCACATACAGCTTCTACAAATCAGAGAAAACAGAAAGCATCCTCTACAAATCGGAAAAACCGAAAAAAACAGAAGCAGAGGGGAGTGAAAGAAGATGAAAGAAAATACCAGGATAGTGGACACTTTAAAAGAAAGGCAGCCCTACATTGCCCGGAAGCAGGAAAGGGGAAGAGGAGAAATCCCTCTCTCCTGCGACAACAATTCCCTGGCAGGTGCCATGAGCCAGCGGGCCTGCGTGTATTCCGGAGCGAGGGTTGTCTTAAACCCCGTAACCGATGCAGTGCACCTGGTCCACGGCCCTCTCGGCTGTGCGACCTATACCTGGGACATCAGGGGCGCAAAGTCCAGCGGAGTGGAGACCAACCGCAGCAGTTTCACCACGGACATGAAAGAGATCGACGTGGTTTTCGGGGGAGAGAAAAAACTCACCGGAGCCATTGATGAACTTGTAGAACTCTACCGCCCTCCGGTCGTTTTCGTGTATTCCACCTGTATTGTGGGAATTATCGGGGATGACATGAAATCCGTATGCAAAACAGCGAGCGAGAAGCACAAAATCCCTGTAATCCCGATCCAGTCCGAAGGTTTCAAAGGCAACAAGTCCGACGGGTACAAGGCAGCATGTGACGCTTTAAAGCAACTTATAGACCTCGGAGTAAATGAAAGCAGCAAAAGAGAGGAAAGCAGCAAAAAAGAGGAGAAAGCCGGAAAGAAACCGAAGATCAACATCCTCGGGGACTTCAACGTCGCAGGGGACGTCTGGCTAATAAAGCCACTCTTTGAAAAAATGGGAATCGAAGTCATCGTCTCCATGACAGGGGACGCCACAGCCGAATCCATATCAAGGGCTGCCGAAGCCGACCTTAACCTCGTCCAGTGCAGCGGGTCCATGACCTACCTTGCAAAATGGATGAAGGAAGAATACGGGATTCCCTTTATCAAGGTGAGCTTTTTCGGAATCGAAGACATCTCTATTGCCCTTAGAAAGACCGCGGAACACTTCGGCTGCGAAAAGATGGAAGAGAAGGCTGAAAAGCTCCTTGAAGAAGAAACAAGGCGCATCATGCCTGAAATTACCAGGATCCGGCAGCGGGTCAAAGGAAAAAAGGCAGCGATCTACATGGGAGGAGCAGCAAAAGCCCTTACGCTCATCAAAGGCTTTTCCGAACTTGGCATGGAAGTGGTCATCATAGGGACCCAGACCGGGAAAAAGGAAGATTACGAACAGATCAGCTACTCGGTCCGGGACGGGACGGTGATCGTGGACGACGCAAACCCCCTGGAACTTGCCGAACTCCTGGTAAAACAGGATGCGGACCTGATGGTCGCAGGAGTGAAAGAGCGCTTTATCGCATACAAGCTGGGAGTTGCCTTTTGCGACTTCAATCACGACAGGGTGGTGGAGTTCGAAGGCTTTGACGGCTTTGTGAACTTCGCCCGGGAAGTGGACGCTTCTATCAACAGCCCGGTCTGGAAAGCTGTCCGGCAGAGGACCCTGGAAGCAACCGGAGAAACAACCGGAGAAAGCGCCGGATACGCAAAAAAGCAGCTTCCTGAAAGTTCGGAAAAGATGGAAAGGGTGGAACCGATGGAACAGACCATGGACCAGACGCCCGAACTATTAAGGAAAGACCCCCTGCAGGCAGCTCAGGACTCCGCAGTCGAGAGCCAGGCGTGAGGAAGGTATCAAAATGACCCGAAGAAACTACGCAACCGTAAACCCCTGCATCATGTGCCAGCCCATGGGAAGTACCCTTGCCTTCAAGGGCATTGAAAACACCATGGTCCTCTACCACGGTTCCCAGGGCTGTAGCACCTACATGCGCCTGCACCTTGCCCACCACTTCAGGGAGCCGGTGGACATAGCCTCAAGCGCCCTCAGTGAACGGGGTGCGGTCTACGGAGGCAGGGAAAACCTGAAAAAAGGCCTGAGAAACGTCATCAACAGGTATAATCCAAAAATTATCGGCGTTGCCACCACCTGCCTGGCCGAAACAATAGGTGACGACGTACCTGCAATAATCAGAGAATTTAAAGAAGAGGAAGGAATCGGAGACGACCTTGAAAAAGACATCATAATCATTCCCGTTTCCACTCCCAGTTATGGGGAGAGCCATGTAAGCGGCTACATAAAAGCCGTTGAGGCTGTTGTCAGGAAGCTTACGGAAAAAACGGATACAGAGGAAGAAACAGAAAAAGAACATTCCGATAAAGCAGTAAATTCGGGGAATAGGTATCCGGAAAAGAAAAAAGCCGAAAAAGCCAGAAACGGCAAAATCAACCTTATCCCGGTAGAAAGCCTCTCTCCGGCCGACGTGAGGGAAATCAAAGAAATCCTCGCGGAGATGGTTAGGGATTACATCTTCCTGCCAGACACTTCCGAGACCTTTGACGCCCCCCTGAAAGAAGAACTTCCAAAAATTGCCTCCGGAGGGACAACTCTTGCCGAGATTGCCGACACTTCCAGCAGCCTGGCAAGCCTGGGTCTTGGCGTTGTGAGCAAAAACCTGGCAGTGGAATATCTGGAAAGATTCCACGGGGTTCCCGGACACAATGTCCCCATACCTATCGGGCTTTCAAACACCGACTGCTTCTTCATGGAAATGGTCCGCATTCTCGGGTGCCCTATCCCTGAAAAATACCAGAAGGAAAGAGGCAGGCTTCTGGACGCCATGGTAGACGTGCACAAGTACCTCTACGGGGTGAAAGCGGCAGTGTACGGAGACCCGGACACCGTTTTTGGCCTGGTAACCTTCATGCTGGAACTGGGGATGAAACCAATCCTTGTAGCCACCGGAAGCAAGAGCCGGGACTTTGAAGAACGTATCAGGCTGCTATTCGGGGAAATCAGGCCCGAACTGGTACCCATGGTCCTGGATGACATTGATTTTGACACATTGAATGATCTGGTCAAACATTGCAAACCCGAGGTCCTGATCGGAAACTCAAACGGGAAATACATTGCAAAAGCCGAAGATATTCCCCTGGTGCGGGTGGGCCTCCCTATCCACGACAGGGTGGGAGCCCAGCGCATCCTCACAGTGGGATACAGAGGAGCCCTGGAACTTCTCGACAGGGTTACCAATACAATGCTTGAAGCCAGAGATACATTCACGGCCCCCGCACAGGCGTATCCTGCGGAAAAAGCTGAACCGGAGCCCGGAAAAGAACAAATCCCGGAAGGAATTTTATGAACGAGGCCCCACGAGAATATAAAAAAACCCTTGTATTTGCAGCAGTCCTCTGCATAGGGATACTTGCATTTGCAGCCTTTCCGGCAGGTCCCGAAACAGGCAAGAGCAAAACCATCACGGTTTCGGCTGCTGCAAGCCTTACGGAGGCGTTTACGGATATTGCGGAGGAGTTTGAAGCTTCACATCCGGGGACCGATGTTGAACTGAACTTTGCGGGTTCCGGGACTCTCAGGATGCAGATCGAAGGCGGAGCCCCGATCGATGTATTTGCCTCAGCCTCCCAGAGCCATATGAATATCCTTTCGGAAGCAGGCCTGATTGAAGAAAATTCGAGAAAGGACTTCACATCCAATACCCTGGTCATGATTGTGCCAAAAAGTTCCGTAGAATCCGGAACTTACCCCACCTCCCTTGAAGCCCTCACTGCAAAAAGCGTTGAGAAAATATCGATCGGAAACCCGGAAACCGCCCCTGTAGGCAGGTATGCAAAGCAGGCCCTTGAAGAAGCCGGGATCTGGCGAGAGATCGAAGGAAAACTCATCTATGCAGAAAACGTGAAGCAGGTACTGACCTACGTTGAAACAGGAGAAGTGGAAACAGGTTTTGTCTACCGCACCGATGCCGAAAGCGGACAGAAAGACCTCTACGAAATAACTTATACGGTTCCGATAAACACCTCGATATCCTACCCGATAGCAGTCCTCAGCGGGTCGGAAAATAAGGATACAGCACAGGAATTCGTTGATTTCGTAACCGGACAGAAGGGACAGGGAATCCTTGAAGGATACGGCTTTGGAATAGCGAAGATTTAAACCACGGAAAGCACGGAAACACACAGAAAAAAGAACGATACGGATACGCCATTTACGGTTGATTTGCCGTTTTTAGTCCGCTTGAGCGAGCAGCGCGAGCGAAACGGACAGCGCACTGCCGAGCCGCCACTCGGCTAGCACAACTCGGGAAAAAAGAGAGAGAGATCTATGGAAACGCTTCAAACGGTCATGACCCCACTCTTGCTTACTCTCAAAATTGCCCTGGTTACAACCTTTTTTGTAGCAGTGCTGGGAGTGGGCATCTCTTACCTGCTGGCAAAACGGGATTTTGCCGGGAAATGGCTGGCTGATGCGTTCGTAACCCTTCCCCTGGTCCTGCCCCCAACGGTCACGGGGTATCTCCTGGTAATCCTTCTGGGGAAAAACGGAGTAATAGGCAGCAAACTGTTTTTGCTCAGCGGAAGCGGGATCCTTTTTACCTGGCAGGCAGCGGCAATTGCAGCTTTTGTGGTGTCCCTGCCCCTGATGGTAAAGACCGCAACTTCAGCTATAGGGGCCGTGGACCGGAGTGTGGAGGAAGCTTCCAGCATCCTGGGGCGGAGCGAACTCGAAACCGCGCTCTTCATAACCCTGCCCCTTGCAAAAAGAGGCATTCTTGCGGGCTGTGTCCTGAGTTTTGCAAGAGCTGTGGGAGAATTCGGGGCAACCCTGATGGTTGCCGGAAACATACCAGGGAAGACGAGCACGATGTCACTTTCCATTTATAACGCGTACCAGACGGGAAACAGCGAACTTGCCAATCTACTGGTGCTCATCCTGGTTGCCATGTCCTTCCTGACCATTGCGGCAACCAGCAGGCTTGCCGGAAGATAAGATTTGATGAAAAGTAAGCTGAAGAAAAGTAAGCTGAAGAAAAGTAAGCTGAAGAAAAGTAAG
>CBFCWE010000067.1:0-23164 GCA_965601435.1 uncultured Methanosarcina sp. | reverse complement strand
TATTTTTATAAAAATAAAATTATTGGGAGTAATTGTCGGACAGCCTGGGTCGTGCTCGCACAGTCGGCTTTTCGTAAAAATTCATAGAGCAGGATATAAAAAATTAGTAAGAGCAACTCCATGTTTCAGGAGAAGAACGTTCAAATTCTATGTAGTTTTTGAAAATCTATTAGACCTTCTTATCGATTTGTTTTCCAAATAACGAAAACTCGCTCAGAAACTATGTTTTTTATAGATATTTATATTATAAAATTGAATGATACCATTATTGAGCAGGAGGAGGGGACTCCACGCATACTTCGTATCCAAAATCAATCTTCCTGATGGGGGCAGCTCTTCTAAAAGCAGGAAAAAAAGATGAAGCAACAAAAAAGTTCCGTGAATCCATCGAAGAGTTTAAACGTTTTATTGGCGCATATCCTTCGAATGCTGAGGTCTGGTACTATGAAGGACTTGCCCATTTTCATCTTGAAGAATACAAAAAAGCCATAGAAGCTTTTGAAGAAGCCTTAAAAATAGATGAAGCAACAAAAAATTACCCATTAAATGCCGACATCTGCTACTATAATGGGCTCGCCCATTTTCACCTTGAAGAGCTGAAACACAGAAAAAAGCTCAGAGAATCCATCGAGAATTTTGAACGTGCTCTTAAAGGTGATCCTTCGAATGCAAAGATCTGGTACTATAAAGGACTTGCCTATTTTCATCTTGAAGAATACAAAAAAGCCATAGAAGCTTTTAAGGAAGCCACAAGTCTGGAACCTGAATATTACGATGCCTGGGATGACATGGGGCTTGCTCACTACAAACTTAAAGAATATGAAAGAGCACTGAAAGCCTTTGAAAGAGCCATAACAATTAATCCATCCCATACTTTTGCATTAAACAACAAAGGAGAACTTTTATTATCAGAGCATAAATACAAAGAAGCAGTTGAAATTTTTGACAAAGTACTCAAAATAAATTCAAAGGACGAATACGCATTAAGTAAAAAAGGCCAGGCATTGTATGACTTGGGGCACTATAAAGAAGCCAAAAATGCATTCAAGCAACTGCTTGAGATAAATCCAAAAAACATAGAAGCCAGGAACTGGATAGGGATTGTCTACCTGTCCCTTAATAATTTAGTGAGATCATTAGAAAGTTTTGAAAAAACTCTAAAAATTGACCCTGAAAACATTCAGGCCCTTAACGACAAGGCACTTGTGCTCCTTTATTTACCTAAAAAAGAATTATCAAAAAAAATTTTCAATGAAGTTATTGGCATTTGTGAGAAAAAAATATCTCATGGCCAAGAACTTTTTGATTGCTGGTACGGTTAGGGATTTTCGTTACTTTATCTGGAGAAGTACAAAAAGGCCCTGGAAGCATTTGAAAACGCCCTAAAGCTGAAACCAGAGTCTCCAGATGCATAGAATAATAAAGCCAACTCTCTTTTTAATCTGGGGGAATATGAAGAGGCTAAAGATAACTACGACAAAGCCCTTGAATACAAACCAAACTCCTGCAGGATATTAAGCAATAGGGGGACCTGTTATTTGCGCCTCAGAGAATACGAAAACGCGATATAGGATTACGACAGCGCACTGAATATTAATCCAAATTCTTTAGATTCTTTGACCAATAAAGGCCTTGCCCTCTACAACCTCGGAAAATATATTGAAGCTTTGAAAGTTCTCACAAAAGACCTAAAAATTTACCCCGAATATGTAGAAGCTTGGAACAACAAAGCCCTTGTGCTAATGGGTATGAATAAATATGAAAAATCATTGGAGGCCTCGAGGAAGGCTTTAAGTATTAACCCGGAGGATGCTGAGGCCTGGCATCATAAGGGGCTTGCTCATCGCGAAATGGGGCAACGCAGCAAAGCCATGATTTCTTTTGAAAATGCGTTGAAAATTTTTGAAAAAAAGATATAGGAAGCCGAAGACTCTCCAGAAGCGAATAAATGGTACAACAAAGGGGTGGCACTTTCAAACCTTGAAAGGTACGAAGAAGCCATAGAGGCTTTTGGTGAAGCTACAAAAATAAACAAAAAGTATGCTCCTGCTTATAACAATAAAGGTAATGCTTATTTGAGTCTGAAATAGTATGACAAAGCCCTGGATGCTTTCGTTGAAGCCCTGAATGCGGACCCTAGTTATACTCTGGCACAGATAAACAAGGGAGGTGTTTATTTTTATCACGGAATGTACAAAGAGGCACTAGACGAACTGGACAAAGTGGAAAAGGGCGATCCAAAATATGTGGGATCCTTGAAAAGAAAAGGATTCATTTACCACGAGATTGGATAGCAAGAAAATGCAATATAGGAGTTCGATAAAGCACTTGTAATTGAACCAAAAAATAGTATTGTCTGGTACAGCAAAGGAGTTATTTTTTTAAACTTAAAAAAACATCAGGACGCAAAAAGAGCTTTTGAAAACTCTATCGAGTTTGATCCGGCATTTTATCTTTCATACCTGCGCCTTGCAGAGCTACTCCTGAACATTGGAAATCAGAAAGAAGCTTACAAAAACGTTTGCAAAGCCATTAAATTGAACCGAAACTGTGCCGAAGCATACGATATAAAAGGACAGATCCAAATTGAAGAATTCAAATACGACCTTGCAGTCGATTCATTTAAAAGAGCCAATTTCCTGAATGGAAAAGAGAGAATGATTCTGTTTCGGCTAGCTCAGGCCAAGTATCTCCAAGTAAAATATTCATCCAAAAGCAAGAAGAACCACTCTTCGGAGGAGTTTTCTTATAAAAACGATTCTTCAGGTAAGACAAGTAGAGAAAAGACATACCCTGATGATAGATCATTACAGGCTATACCTGATTCCACCTTAAAAAAATTGAAAGCAAAAAACCTCAATGTATGCTCATTTTTCCTGAATTCAAAGAACAAGAATTCCTTGGCAGAAAAAGGCGGAGAGGAAGAAAAAATACTATCAATTATAAGGGACCTTGATAGAATCCAGAAAATATCAAAAAAAGATGAAGATCAAGAAAGAGTCAGGAAAGAGTACTTAAAAAAAGCAAAAAAATCAATCAGAAATACCAAGTATTACTATTTGACAAGGGAAGATCCAGAAAAAAAATTGGAAGAAATATTAACAGACATCAAAAAGTGCATACAGATTACAAAAAAAATAATTGATTACAGGTACGTAGAGCCATGCACTTTATGTTTCCTTGGTTATTTTTATTATCAGGTAAATGATTACTTTACGGCCAAGATTAAGCTCAAAAAATGCATCCATGAATGTGAAAATCACGAAAAAATGTGCAAGGACTGTCTGGAAGTATATGATGAATATTTAAACCTCAAGGTAACCATTAGACAAAATAAGCCGAAAATTGACTTTCCCATTCTGGAAAAAAAGGAAGAAGAAGATCTAAAATTAATTAAAGTTTTTGCCAAAGAATTTTCGGAACAAAAAGGGCAAGCAGGAGAAATTTTCAACAACGTATTATTTAAAACCTCCAGAGTATCTCTATACGAATGGTGGCTACAGCCACCCTTAGAAAGAGGGAAAAAACAATCTGGAGCGATAGTACTTGCACTACTAATTATTATGTGTCTAGTTTTCCATCCTATATATAAAAATACATTTGGAGATTCCGTGAACTGGGTACTCTATACACTCTTTGTTGCCCTGTTAATCCTTATACTACTTTATCCCTTCTTGGAAGAAATAAAGGTTCAGGAAATTGAAGTTAAACTTCATTCGCCTAAGGTTCCTGATATTAGCCTATCCCCCACACAGTTCCGTGACAAAATAAAAAAATTAGAAACTTTAAAGAATAGTTAATTTGATTGGGGATCATACTTTGTTCGAAAGTCCATAATATTACTTTAAAAACATATTGAACATGACAACGGCATAAGCTTCAGGCCTCCCACTTGAAGATTTTCTTCTACAGTGTCGACTCCAAAATGGGACGTTTTCCATAAATTAAGGATTCAATTCCAGAAAGCTGATCTACAACTGATTTAATGCGTTTGATTCCTCTATAGGAGCAAGAGTCAGCTCCCCCCATAAGCGTACACGGGGGGAGAATTTATCGAAACCCCCTCCATATTGAATGCTCATAGGTGTCCTTCATTAGTAAACCCGACTATCCAGATTATCATTTTGCAGAACGTAACACGCCCCCTCCCAACTCTTTATTAATAATCTAGAAGTTAATAATAACGCATAAGCAAAAACCTGAAAATTTAGCAGGTTCAACTCAGCGCCTCGGAGAATTTAGTCCCAGCAGACGGAAAACCGTTTATTTCTTAAATATTATATTTACATCGTACCGGCAAAGACCTGTAGTGAAGAGAAAGCTGCAAGGCAAGGAGCGGGGTGAAAAAACTATGCCAGAGAAAAACATGAGGAAAGTGAGAACAAAAATCATCACGATAAAGGACATGAAAATCGAGAGTTTGAGTATAAAGGGGCCCGGAGGAAGAAAGCTACTCATAACGAACCTGACTTTGAAGGATGTCAGGCTGATTATCAAGTTGCCGGCGGAAAAATAATCTGCCGATGCAAAACAATAAAAGTGGAAATCATTCGTTAGAAAACCTTCAATCTCTTGAATTGCTTATCATTCAAATTAGGCTTCAATCAAACTTATCTTAAAAACCATTTTTTGTCTCTTTTATTTCTTTTTATGGCTCTGTAATTTCCTGAAAGCAACTAAGAAACTCTCTTCTGCATCCGTATTTATAACAGGGAGCATATATAATTTGATATAAATTTTTTGAATCACAGATTCCAGAGGCAAAATGTACTCCCTCTACGCCAGAGCCCTGTACAGTAAAGCCCTTGCTCTTTTTTCCTTTAAGAAATATGCCGAAGCCAGAGAACATTTTGAAAAAGCGCTGGAAGCTCTCGGCACGGTGCTTGAAATAAATCCCGAAGACGCTGCAGCCTGGTACTACAGGGGAAATGCTCTGAGCTACCTGGACCGGCCCGAGGAGGCTCTTGAGGCTTTTGAAAAAGCCATATCCCTGGAGCCGGAAAATACCGGAGCCTTTTACTGCAAGGGGCTTGCCCTCGGCTACCTGAAACGGCCCGAAGAGGCCCTGGAAGCGTTCGGGCGGGTCCTTGAGAAAAATGAAGATGATGACGGGGCCTGGCATTATAAAGGGCTTGCCCTCCATCAGCTTGGAAGGTATGAGGAAGCCCTGGAGGCATTTTCCCGTTCCCTTGAAATAAGTCCGGAAAATCCGGGTGCCCTTTATTATAAGGGGCTTTCCCTGCAGGCTCTTGGAAAAGTAGGGGAAGCACTTGAGGCTTACAGGAAAACCCTGAAACTGGAACCTACTCACGCAGGGGCCTGGGAAGGAACTGCAAAGGTCTACTTTGACCTCGATGAACCTGAGAAAGCTTTGCAGGCTTATGAAAAAATCCTGGAGTTGAAACCAGACTTTGCCGTGGGCTGGGCGGGGGAAGGAGAGGCCTTTGAAGTACTGGAAAAACCTGATAAAGCCCTGGAAGCTTTTGAAAAAGCTCTTGAACTCGATCCGGAAAACGCCGGGATCTGGAATAAGAAAGGCAGGATACTCGGGGAACTGGAAAAGTATGAAGAGGCTCTTGAGGCCTTTGAGACAGCCCTTGAACTGGACACCTCCCTTATCGGAGCCAGGTACAATAAAGGAACCCTGCTCCTGGTCAGCGGAAGCTACGAAAAAGCCCTTGGGGTTTACGGAAAAGCCCTTGAACTTGGTCCGCAGAGTGCCCGGGGGTGGAAGGGGCTTGGCAGTTCTCTATTCGGGCTAAGGAAATACGATGAAGCCCTGGAGGCTTACAAAAAAGCCCTTGCTCTTGACCCCGGAGACGGTGGAATCCTGAGCGGGCTCGGGGCCGCGTATTATGAACTGGGGGAGTTCGAAAAAGCCCTGAAAGCTTTTGAACAGGCCCTCACCCTGGAACCTGAAAACACATTTGCCTGGAACGGGAAAGGCAGCACTCTCTGTGAACTTGAAAAATACAGAGAAGCCCTGGAAGCTTATGAGACACTTATGAGGCTCGACCACGAGAGTCTCCCTGCCCGCTACAACCGGGGAGTCGTCCTCATCCGGCTTAAAGGACGGAAGAAAGAATACGATGAAATACTGGTAAAAAGGCTCCAGACAGCGTTTAAAAAATTCCTGGAAATCTCGGAAAAGATTCCTGAGGAAAAGCTTGACTCCGAAACCTGGAAATACAGGGGGTTTGCCAGGGCAGGGCTTGACCAGTATAGAGAAGCCCTAGAAGCTTTTGAAAAAGCCCTGGAACTTAATTCCGGGGACCCGGCTTTGGAGCTTTACAGAGGTCTTGTTCTCATTTATTTGAAACGATATGAAGAAGCCCGGGAAGCTTTCGAGGAAGTTGATAGGGAAAAAACCAGAGATGAGAGACCAAAAGAAGGAGGAGCTGAAAACTGGGGGCTTAGAGAAGGAGGAGCTGAAAACCGGGGGCCCAAAGAAGAATATGAGGGAGAAGAAAGAGATGTTTCCAATAAATCTGGACCGAAGTTTCTTCAGAATACATCATTTAAAGAAGTTCTCTGGAACGCAAGGGGTTTTGCCCTTGATGCTCTCGGAAAACCCCGGGAAGCCCGGGAAGCTTTTGAAAGGGGTCGGCGGTTCGGAAGAAACGGGGGGGAAGCCTGTCTTGGAGAGGGAATCGTTTTAGGCCGAATGGGAGAATGGGAAAAAGCAAGGGATGCTTTTGAACGGGTCCTTGCTGTTGACCCTGGAAACACCCCGGCTTCGACCCTGAGAGCATTTGCCCTCATCCGCCTGCAGGAATTTGACAGAGCCGTGGACACTCTGGAAAAAATCGAAGCAATCGATCCTAACCATGACCTGCTAACCTGCCTGCTGGGCTTTGCCTTTACCAGACTGGGAAACTATGAGAGAGCCGCACAGGCTTACAGAAAAGCGGTGGAATTAAACCCGAAAAATTTCCATGCTCGAGACGGGCTTGCAGAACTTTACTTCAGGTTCGGGAACAGTGAAGGGGCGCTAAAAGAGGTTGAAGCCTCAATCTCGGAAGAACATGATAACGTATTCTCAAAGGTCCTTAAAGGCAGGATTGAGCTCGAAGAACAGGCTTACAAGGAAGCTATGGAATCTTTCAGGCGGGCTCTTGACCTGGACTCTTCCGACCCGGAGTTGCTGCTCTGGGACGCATACGCCAGGTACCTGTACGCAGAAGTTACTTTTCCCCGGGAACGCGGAAAGGTAAGCAGAGAGGCAAGCGGCCAATACAGGCAGATGCTCCTCTCGGTAATCCGGAAACTGGAAAAAACAGCCCTGCCCCGGGAATCGAAAGACCGAGAACTCAGGGCTTATATCCTTTATTTCCTGGGCTTTTACTACTACAAGATCCGCTACTTCCAAAAAGCTATCGAAAGGCTCGAAGAGTGCCTGGAACTTGAAACCCCTGCAGACATAAAGGCCCCTGCATCCGACCTCCGGGACCACATTCGCTCAGGCCCCCTGAAACCTGCCTGGTGGGAGTGGTGGCTTGTCTCAGGAAAATACTGCAGGCCCAAGAAAGCAGGGTTCCTGCTCATCCTTGTTTTCATCTCCAGCCTGCTCTTCGCCCACCCTGCAGTCCCCACCCTCCCGTTCATATCCTGGCTTGTGGCTGCCATGCAGCCGATATTTTCCGAGATCCTTCCGTTAGGGGCATTCACCTCTGTCTCCTGGGAACAATACGGCAGGGCATATACGCTCATCATCCTGGTTTTACTCTTTGTCCTGCTCTTTCCGGGGATGAGGCTCCGCAAGCCGGGTGATGAACCGGAAATTGAAACCCATACCCCTCCCGCCCCGGAGTTCGACGTGCCGGCTACCCTGCTGGATGAATTCAGGGAAAGGCTCGAAAAAAGCCTGCTTTCCCCGGAGTTGATGGAAGATCACATCGGGGACCTGGAGAAGTTTTGAGGGCAGAGGCTGAAGATTGCGGGCTGAGCAGAAAAGGGGAGAGCAGAAAAGGGTAGAGCAGAAAACATACCTGTATATTTTACTCAGAGACGGGATTTTCCCGGAGGCAAAGCTATATAAATCCTGCCCCTTCATTATCAAAAAAAGCGACAGCCAGCAGAGAAGACTATTTTTAAGGAGAGCGGAACGCCTTGACAAAAACATTTATTCTTGGAATCGAAGGCACTGCCTGGAACCTCAGTGCCGCAGTCGTGACCGAGACCGAGATCATTGCCGAAGTCACGGAGACCTACAAACCCGAAACCGGGGGGATCCATCCCCGGGAAGCAGCCCAGCACCATGCAAAGTACGCAGCAAGCGTGATCAAAAGCCTTCTTGCGGAAGCTAAAGAAAAAGAGGTATACCCTTCCGATATTGCCGGAATAGCCTTTTCCCGGGGGCCGGGGTTAGGGCCATGCCTGCGGACCGTGGCAACAGCAGCCCGGATGCTTTCCCTTTCTCTCGGGATCCCTCTGATAGGGGTCAACCACTGCATTGCCCACATCGAGATCGGGATCTGGAGGACCCCTGCAAAGGACCCTGTGGTCGTCTACGTGAGCGGGGCAAATTCCCAGGTACTCTCCCACATGGCAGGCAGGTACCGGGTCTTTGGGGAAACCCTGGACATAGGGCTTGGAAACGCCCTGGACAAGTTTGCGCGGGGAGCAGGCCTCCCCCATCCCGGGGGGCCGAAGATCGAAACGTATGCAAAGGATGCAAAGAACTACATTCATCTTCCTTACGTGGTCAAGGGGATGGACCTCTCATTTTCAGGCCTTTCCACGGCTGCCAGCGAAGCCCTGAAAAAGGCAAGTCTTGAAGATGTCTGCTATTCCTACCAGGAAACAGCCTTTGCCATGGTAGTGGAAGTAGCCGAACGCGCCCTTGCCCACGCCGGGAAAAAAGAGGTGCTTCTGGCCGGCGGGGTAGGAGCCAACGGAAGGCTCAGGGAGATGTTAAACGACATGTGTGAAGCCAGGGGTGCAAAGTTCTACGTCCCCGAAAAGCGCTTCATGGGAGATAACGGGACCATGATAGCCTATACCGGGCTTTTGATGTATAATTCCGGGAACTTAATTTCCCTGGAAGAGTCCCGCGTTGACCCTGGTTTCAGGACTGACGATGTGGAAGTGACCTGGATCCGGGAAGAAGATGCGGAAAAATTCCCGGAAATCTCTCCGGAGGCTCTCCTCAGTTTACCTCCCGGAGAGCTGCTGGACAGTGGGGCCGAAGCTGTTGTTTATCTCGAAGAGGGGCCGGGAGGAGAGAAGGTACTTGTCAAGGAACGGGTCCCGAAAGCTTACCGTTTGAAGGAAATAGATGAAAAGATCCGGAAAGAAAGGAACCGGACCGAAGCCCGCCTGATGTCGGAAGCCCGGCGTGCAGGGGTTCCCACTCCCATTATTTATGATGTTGAAGCTTTCAAGCTCAAAATGCAGTATATCGGGGGGGCTCCCGTCAAGTACCTGATAACCCCCGAAGTCTCTATAAAGGTGGGGGAACTCGTAGGGAAACTCCATAGCGCGGGGATAGTGCACGGGGACCTGACCACATCGAACCTCCTGCTAGCTGGAAGCCGGCTCTACCTCCTGGACTTCGGGCTTGCTTACTTTGAAAAGTCCCTGGAAGCCAGGGGTGTGGACGTGCATGTGCTCTTCCAGACCTTTGAGAGCACACATCGGGACTCTGAAGCCCTGATAGAAGCTTTCAAAAAAGGATATGCAAGTACTTTTATAGAAGCAGCGGATGTACTGAAGCGAGTTGAAGAGATCAAAAAGAGGGCTCGCTATGCGTAAAATCATCTTTGTTACGGGAAATAAAGGCAAGTTTGCCGAGGTCCGGGACATCCTCGCTTCCCGGGGGATCGAAGTTACCCAGAACAAAAATGGGTACCCTGAGTTCCAGGAAGATGAACTGGAACCGATAGCCTCCTACGGAGCGCAGCATGTCGCAAATAAACTGAACATACCGGCAATGGTGGATGACTCGGGAATTTTCATAAAAGCCTTAAACGGTTTTCCGGGACCCTACTCCCGTTATGTGGAGGACAACCTCGGAAACCTGAAAGTGCTCAAGCTCATGGAAGGGGAAGAAGACAGGACAGCCTATTTCAAAACTGTAATTGGCTACTGTGAACCCGGAAAAGAACCCCTGGTCTTTCCCGGAGTGGTGGAAGGCAAAATCGCTTACGAAGAACGCGGGACCGGGGGCTTCGGCTACGACCCGATCTTCGAGTACCAGGGCATGACCTTCGGGGAACTCGGGGACGCTGAGAAAAACAAGGTTTCCCATCGCTTCAGAGCCATCGATAAGTTCCTGGAATGGATTGACAGCCAGACCTGAACCGGAATCATAAAAATAAATATTACAAAGAGAATAAAACTGGGGAAAAATCAAACAAACCGAACTTTCCCACACAAATCAGATTATTTGCAAAAGATTATTAAAAAGCAAGATCAGTCCTTAAACCTGCGCTTTTCAAGGTCAATCGCCTGGGTAATTGAGTTCAGGCCCAGTTTTATTGCTACTAAGATAATCCTGTTGTTCGTGATGTAGCGGTTCTCTCGCCTTATCGAATTAATGTCATTTATACATTGTTCGTCCAGGACAAGTGGGCCATCCAGCAGTTCTTTAGGACCAAACTTTTTTCCAGTTTTCAACTCAAATCTGGCTTTCGCCTTTTCAGTGGGTTTCCTGATCAGTTCTTCAGGCTGGGGGCTCTTTCGGGCAGGGGCTCTTTCGGGTTCTTTTTTACCCCCACAGGCTTCTTCGACATGTTCAAGGCAGTATGTCAGGCAGACATTTTTTAAAAACTCCTCTACATCCATGCCATATTCATCAGCATACGTTTCGATTTTTTGCAAATGCTCGTCCGAAAAAGAGATACAAAGCAGGTTTTCTTCCGCATCTTCTAATGTTATGGCAACCCCTTCCTTTTCACTTCATCATTCACTTTATCAGTTACTTTTTGACTTCTATTTGATATTTACTTTTCCGTCAACTAAAATTTTTTATTAAATGCCGGGAATCTCTCAGATATGAAATCCCTTCTTTCGGACACCAGGGCTACGGATACTATCCCCCTTAAACTGGTAGTATATCTGGGACTCCTTGCTGCAGTCCTGCTTCTCATTTCCCTTGCCTGGGAAAATGCGTCTCCTGTGCTTGATGACGCGGAAATCGAAGCCCAGGTAGAAGACGCAGCTCTTTCCCTCCGCTCGATCCAGAATGGACATGCCCGGCCCCTTGAAGAAATATACGGCTCCGAAGGGAGCATGTGCATCCTTACTCTTTCCCTCCCTGACAGTGTAAGATACCTGAGTTTCGGGGTGGACCCGGACCCTGAATGCTCCGGGAACCTGAGCGATTCGGAATGGAAGCTCGAAAATAACACCCTTATCTACCAGTACAAAAACGGGGTAAAACAAAGAGTACTGCTGGAAGGGGAAAAGGTTCACTTTTTGAAAGGTGCACCGGAGGAAGAAGGAAACTGGGTCCCTGCCGTGAGCCCGGAAAACAATGAAACATTCTCTATTCTGAAAGAAACAGGAATTGTGATCGAATACCCGGTTTCAGGCGAATTTGGCTTTGAACTGGTTTCCGAGGACGGTGTCAGGTACACGATGTCTCACTTCTAAACATCTCTCTAACATCTCCCTCTAACGTCCCCCTCTAAAATCCCGCTTCTGAACAGGCAGCCTTCGAGGAGCCTGCAAAGGGTCGGGGATTTCGACAAGCGAACAAAGACCTCAGGGAATCAAATCCCCGACTCCTGAAGCAGAACAGCTCGTGCGGGAGCCCCGTCACAACCCACGATTTTCAGGGGCAGACAGATGAAAAAGTAGTTCCCGGCTTCCACGGGACTCAGGTCCAGGCACTCCACGATATTTACCCGGTTTGAAAGTAGGATGTGATGAGCAGGCAGGTTTTCGGAAGCAAGGCTGTCCACGGAGAAGTTGTCTATTCCGACAGTGGTAAACCCGTTATTGACGATCCATGTCGCGGCACTTTCTTCCAGGTAAACTGACTCATCGAACTCTCCGTTTTCTCCGTTTTCCCCGTTTTCCCCGTTTTTTCTGCATTCCAAACCTTCAGCCTGCCGGGCATCGGTATCATTCAGGTCCGACCCGGTCACGGTCCGGGATCCAGGGCTTTTTGTCTTCAGGAGGAGGATCCTAATCCCCTCAGGACTGCTGGAATTCCGGAACGCGGATTCAAGGATATCCGCTGAAAGAGCACCGGTTTTTGATGAAAAGTCCAGAATAAGTGCCCTGCCCATCAGACCTCCGAGTTCCAGATTGTCAACCGCTTTTCCGTCTTCCAGAATATGGGATGGGGCATCAACATGGGTGCCGGTATGACTCCCGAAAGAGAGCTTTGAAACTGCGCAACCGTCTACTTCAAGAGTGTAGACACTTTTGATTGAAGGCTCCGGGTCTCCGGGAAAGACCCTGGTAGTAGGAGATATAGGAACTGTGATGTCGATTACTTTTCCCGTAGCAGGAACGTTCGGCAGGGTTATCACCTCATTAATGTAAATTGTTGAAATCATTTCCCGTAAATTGTTGAAATCATTCCATGTAAATGATTGATTTGTTCGTGCACTCTTCAATGCATATCATTCACGGGGTACATTTATCCTGGTCGATTTTTGCCAGTTAATTTTCCTCGTATATGGCGCCCTCAGGGCAGACGTCCTTACATTTTTCGCACCTTTTATATCCGAAAACAACGATTTATCCGTTTTTCTCGAGCATCTCCAAATCATTTCAGGGAAGCGGTATAAATTAGTTTCTTATCTATGATATCATGGGGGACTGAGATCGGAAACTGAGATGGGGAACTGAGATCGGAAATTGAGATGGAGAATTGGGAATATGCCAGAAAAGTCCTTTCGAAACAAACCTTATATACAACAAAAGAATATGCAGGCTCAGGCATGGAAAATTTCACTGAAGACGAGACAGGCTCTTTTTACAATTATCTCCCCGAAGGTTGTCAGTTCTGCCAGCAGGGTGCTAAACTGGTGCTTTTTGTGACGGGTCTCTGTCCGAAAAGCTGTTTTTACTGCCCGCTCTCGGACGAGAGACGGGGAAAGGACCTGGTCTTTGCAAACGAAAGGCCCGTAATAAACGATGCCGACTTACTTGAAGAAGCAAAGCTCATGGATGCCCTGGGGGCGGGAATCACCGGAGGAGAACCTCTCCTGAAAATCGAGAGGGTCCTGCACTATATTAGCCTTCTTAAATCCAATTTTGGAAAAGAGCACCATATCCATCTCTATACCGCAATGGCCCCTGACCGGGAAACCCTTGAAAAACTCGCAAAAGCGGGGCTGGACGAGATCCGCTTCCATCCGCCACAGGAAATCTGGGATAAAATGGAGCAAAGCCCCTACCCCAAAGCCGTGCAAAACGCAAAAGACCTTGAAATCTTAGCAGGAATAGAGATTCCTGCCCTCGAAGGAGCTGAAAAAGTTGCTGTTTTTGCGGAGAAGGAAGGGATTTTCCTGAACCTGAACGAACTTGAATTTTCCGAAAATAATTCCGAAGCTCTCCTGGGCCGTGGTTTTGTCCTGGAATCGGACACCTCAAACGCTGTAGCAGGTTCCCTGGAACATGCAAAAGCCGCCCTTTCCACCTGCAAAAAAGCACATTTCTGCTCTTCAAGTTATAAAGATGCCGTCCAGCTTCGTAAAAGGCTCCAGAGGATTGCAAAGAACACTTCAAGGGAATTTGATGAGGTTACTGAAGACGGGACTCTCATGTACGGAGTGATTGAAGGAGAAGACCAGCTGGCCCGGGAAATAATGGAAAAGCTCCTGCAAGAACTTGAAGTTCCCAAAGAACTTTTTGAAACAAAAGAAAAAAGCATTGAGATTGCCTGGTGGGTTCTGGAGGAACTCCATGAAGATATGAAGGAGAAGCTGGAGGCATGTAAAGCCAGAGCCAGGCTTTTTGTTATCGAAAGGTATCCTCTTGAAGATGGTATGGTTGTGGAATTGATCCCCCTTTGAAATGACTCCTGGCAAAATGGGGAAAAATATTATAAATGATACGCCCAATAAGTTTTATAAATCATTTGGATGTGGGGGAGTAGAATGAATTATTTATTGGGGCTGGCTTTTTTATAGCGTCATATCAAACTATATTAAATAAGGGGCTACAGTTTGGACGTTCACAGTGGTACATTGAGCAAAATATGGTTAAGCCTGACTCCGGAACAAATACTAAAAATCCCGATCTCCTCAACGGTTCCTTCATGTCCGAATGTGAAGGTAAACAAATTCCACAGCCCCTTTTCAGTGGAATTTGTTTGCCAAAAAAATTCAAAAATGTTCATTTATACCTGCAGATCCCTTTATAGGAACAGGATAGGTGCCGGTGGAAAATTGCAGGAAGTTTACCTTAATATTGATTTTTGAGAGGAGCACCCAGGAATAAAAGGGTTTGGGAACAGTAAAGTACTTTCTGGATAACAAAGGGGATTATAAAATAGTTCGGTGTAACTGCTGCTCCTGAATGCAAAAGATAACAGAAATATATACTTTAATTTATTATGAAATATGTTATTATTTTTGCGAGAAGTTATTTATATGATTGTTTTGCAAATATCATTACTTAGTCCTATAAACATCCGGATTTACGCCAGATTCCAGATCTGATCAGGGAGAAATCACATGGATTTGGCAACTACCAGGGGGGAATTATAACGTTTACAAGTATAGTGACAAATGCGGTTATTCCATACGATACAATTTCAATGACAACTTCTTCGGGATTGCCAGAATATGGGCTAATGCCGATGATAGGCTTGATTTTTCTCCTTTCTTTCAGGCAAATTTTATCTGTATCGAAAATATGGGATAAAACCCTGGAAACTTCAGTAAATGCAGGGATTTATCCGCTGTTGTATTCTTTATTTGCGACTGTTGTCTTTAAAACTTTACAAATTATGTAATTATTCTTTAGTGCTTTGGATGAGTCTTATTTTATGGCTCACCTGAAATACCTATGATTACTTTTTTCGTATCAATTTGAAATGAAGCATTTAGGAAAGCGTTTTTGAGCTTCCCTTTTCTTCTTTAACTCCGAAGGAGGCAGGGAGGGGTAGTTCACGCTTCATTATTATATAATGTACCCAAAAAGTATTTGTTCAAAGTCTCCCGTCCCTTTATTTTAAGATATTTCCTGAACCAGGGATTTTTTCAGGGACTTTCCCGGACCTTCTTCTCCTCCTACCTCATCAAGATATGAGACAAGTGAGGAAAGTGCCTGTGTCCTCCTATACTCGGATTGGATCCCGGATGCCATTTCAAGGGCTTTTTTAAGAATTTCTTTTTTCCCGGACTCATCCAGATACGGAACAATAAGCGAAAGGGCCTGGGGCCTCAGATCCTTATCCTTAAGATTGGAAGCTAATTCAAGGGCCTGTTCTATAAATTCTCCTCTTCTCTGCCCCTCCAGGTATGGGACCAATAAAGAAAAAGCCTGTACCCTCAGATACTCGGATTGAATCCCGGATGCCATCTCAAGGGCTTTTTCCACAAGCCTTTCGTTTCCGGACACGTCATTACCGGACACGTCCAGATGCGGGACAAGTGAGGAAAAGACCTGAAATGTTGTATCTCCATACTGGATGTAGGGGGCAAAGTCAAGGATATCTTCAATAAGTTCTTCTTTTCCAGGCCCTTCCAGATGAGGAACAAGCGAAGAGATGACTGCGGCTCGTTCGGCTTCATCATGGATATTGGAAGCAGAGGAAAGGGCTTTTTTGATGAGCTCTTGCTTTCCCGGGCCTTCCAGATGAGGGACAAGCAGGGAAAGGGCCAGGGACCTTGCATCTCCATACTGAATCCTGGAGGCAAAGTCAAGGGTTTTTTGCATAAGTGCTTCTTTTTCCATAATTTCTTCTTTGCATGTTCCGGCTTCCAATCGCTCTGATTCCTGAACAATACTGTATTTTGCCACGAATTCTTCAAGCAGCTTATTGAATTCTTCAAGCGCTCCGGTCTTATCAGCCGGGCTCTGTTGAGAGGCTGTAATCCTCTGTTCAGCAGTCAACTTCCGTATTAGCTCGTCTTCCATAAAAACCGAAATTTCTTTAGAAAAATCAGGGTCCTTTTCAAATGATTTTAGAATTTCCCGGACCAGAACCTGCTTTAGCCCCGGGTCAGAAGGTGCAATAACCAGGTCTCCTGCGGCTTCTTTCAGCTCATGCCATTCTCTCAGACACAGTTTCCCCCACAGTTGTTTCTCAAGCTCCCAGACCTCAGCCCCTACTCTTTTGCCGGCTTCTTCAGCCGCTTTTTTAGACCCTATGACCAGATAAGGGATTACAGGTTCGATAAAATCCGTTACTGTTTGTGCCAGTTGATTCATTTTTACGTTCTGTTGCCGCATTGTTTCATCCTTCTATTTAACAAAATGTTACGTCCTTCCCTTTTATGATTTGATTCCGGAAAGTTCCGGAATAAGTGATCAAAGTCAGTGTAACACCTATATCAGAATATATAATAGAAGATAAATACTTCGTTGGAACCGCCTTCTATATCCTTCATTGACCACCTAACGAAGCCCCCTTTTTATCTCACCACTTTAAGATCTACCAGGCATCTGGACTTTAAAATTCAAAATTCCCCGAAAAAGAGAATAAAATCAAATAATATATGATAACTTACTTAAATCTGACCATTTGTATAGAAGGAGGTCGAATGGGACCACTTTATAGGAGTCGTATCAGAACACTACTTTAATACGGAAGACCAGGAAAAATGCGTTTTGACCCGCCCAAAAGACGGCGTTTCAAAGGAATACAATGCATGCGATGTAGTTCCGTTACTTGGTTCTGGTGTAAAGCTCGTACTCCCCCTGCAGGCTGAATATTCAACCCCTTGCGTACAAAAAACCCGCCTGGGAATTGTCACGGCGGTAAATAAAGAAACCGGGACCTGTGATATATTCGTTACGTGGTCCGGAGGAGCCTGTACCGGGGAAACCCTTGAAGGAATTCCGATTTGCGAGCTTAAAAAGTGTATAGTTCACCCCGCAGGCAGGAGGATGCTCTCGGAAGGGTATCTTCTGTAAATGAGGTTGCCTGGGGGTGATCTTAGAAAAAGTGATTCAAGAAAAACCCATCAATTCAATTCGGGAAAAACCCAACAATTCAAAACCCCGCCACCTACTTTTATTCAACCTTTTCCTCAGTCCGGCACCTGCACAACCACAGCCAGAACATCCTCCCCCCCAAGCACACGGGTAACGTGCCCTTTTCCCCCCGTATCCTCAAGCTGCACAATGCTACCTGTCCCGAATCTGCGTACTTCCCCATCACTCACTCCGACTTCCATTTCCCCGGAAAGGAAGAAGAAAAACTGGTGATGCGGCGTCGGGTGCCAGTCCCCGAACCAGCCAGCCGGAAACCGGCAGAATGCGAACTGCGATGCCTGGCGGAAAGACGAAAGGAAAAGCGGAGGAGCCGGAGGGGAAAAATCGACTTCTGCAAATTCAATATCCCTGTCCTCAAAATATGACATGCCGTCAGAATCCGAATATACACGAGTGTACTCCATACAAAACAGACCTCCCATTTTTATATTTATAAAGAAAGGATATAACCCTTTCCTAAGAAGCCAGTATGCTGGTGTTGGGGAGGGTATGGACCGTAATAGAGAATAGGAGAACCGGGTTCACAGCACAATTAACAAAGCACCACTAATTAACCAGAATTTTTTACATATGTAAAACTATTATAATATATCAAATAACTAATGGAGTGAAATTCTTAATGAGGTTTACCGATGGATGAAAAATTCTACTCAAACATAAATATCGTCGATTCTATTCAAAAAGACGGTTTCAAAGTTGAAATTCTGGAATGCAACAACCTTAAAGGAAGCAAGGATGCAGCCCTCGCAGAAGACCTGTTTTATATACGGAATGCAGGGATGTCCCTGAAAATGGTCAAGGTGACCCTTGAAGACAGCGGACTTATTACCGAATCAGGGGCTCTCTATTTCCACAAAGGGTGTATCGACTGCGTGTCAAATATAGGAGGAGTTGGTGGACTTGCTAAAAAGTTGATCAAAAGCAAGCTAACCAGTGAGTCCACCTTCAAACCCATATACAAAGGGACAGGAGAAATCTTCCTTGAACCATCCTTTAGCCACTACATCATCATGAACCTGGAAAACGAGTCCATAGTCGTGGACAAAGGGATTTTTTACTGCTGTGAACAGGGAATGGAAATCGGGGTAGCTTCCCAGAAAAACCTCTCATCCGGACTCCTGGGAGGAGAAGGCTGGTTCCAGACCCAGATCAGCGGTACGGGTGCCGTGGTTCTCGAAATCCCAATCCCGATGGAAGAAGTGCTTAAATACGAACTTAATAATGAAAGAATCCAGGTTGACGGGAATTTCACCCTGCTTCGTTCAGGCGCTGTAGCCTTCAGTGTCCAGCGCTCAAGCAAAAAACTCCTCGGTTCCATGACAAGCGGAGAAGGCCTGCTCCAGACCTTCGAAGGCACCGGACATGTGTGGATCGCTCCAACCCAGCCCGTCTACAACCGCCTGAAATACAACGGAATTCCCCAGATGGGGAGCGCAGGAAAGAACATCGATAATTCGACGTGAAATCAAAAAATATATTACACTCAACTTGCTCAATTTTCGTTTTTTTCTTTCATTTCTTTTTTTACATTTTGGAATTTTACAGATAAAACAGGCAGATTCGCTTCACTCTGCTGCTGGGGAGAACGCCGGAACCTGAAAAATGAAAAAAAATAGAAGCTCAATAAAAAAATAAAATCACTGTTATGTTTTTGACGGTACTTCTTCCATCTCCCGGTGGGCTTCCTTGATTTGATCGGCGGTGAATTTGTTTAACTTTACTGCACGTGCTTTACTGCGCAGGGACCCGGGAACAATTTTCAGGGCTCCCGCTTCACTCTCAGCATTAACTATAGCCCAGCCCATATGCACCCCGACCAGGCAGCCAAAATGATACTGTTCCAATACAGCAGGCCCCATCTCAAGCAATTCATCCAGAGCTCCCAGACACTCCTCCGCAGTGTGTGGGGACTCAATAAGATACATATCCGTAATTTTTCCCTCCACTCATATTCAGATTGTTGGTTTCGACAACCAGTGACACACTGACGTATCCTTTTCAACTATGATGTTTCATCATATATAACTTCTGTTTATATATAGAGGGTTGAAATATTACACTTTTCCAAAATCCAGTGATTGATGAAAAAACTGAGACTTGAAACGAAAATGGAAAACAAAATGGAAAATGAAAAATGAAAATGAAATGAAAAACGAAATGAAAAACGAAAAACCCGCCGTGAAAAATCGGAAGAGGGCACAGCTTTTAATTTAGTTACATGATGTATATATTATATAGACCACATATAAATAAACTTTAGTACACCTTATTTAAATATTAGAATGTATGTGCAAAATGAGAATTACTTTTCTGGTATTTACTCTAACGTTGCTGTGTACAGGCTGCATTGAAGATACGGCTGTAATTGCGGAAAATACAATCAATGCGGAATCGGTTGAAGACTACGACATCGCAGCTGCAAATAATGCTTTTGCTTTTGACATGTATTCGCAGTTTGCGCAAATGGAAGCAGGGGAAGAAAGAAACGTCTTCTTTTCACCGCACAGCATATCGGCTGCCATGGCGATCTGTTATGAGGGGGCTGAAAACACAACTAAAGAGCAGATATCAAACGTATTTTATTTCCCCACGAACAAAACGGTTTTGAAAGTTTGTTTGAAAGAGATGAATGACGGGATCAATTCCGAAAGCGGCGATTACGAGCTTGAAACTGCAAATGCGCTCTGGGTTCAGGAAGGGTATCCCATAAAAGAAGCGTATGTTTTCAACGTGAAAAACTACTATGACGGCGAAGTTACAAAACTCAACTTTGTGGGAAAGCCGGATGCCTCCAGAGATACCATCAATGAATGGGTCGAAGCCAGGACCAATGACAAAATAAAAGACCTGGTCCCTAAAAATTCGATTACGCCTGATACACGGGTAATTATCACAAATGCAATTTACTTCAATGGAAAATGGGTGTATGAATTTGATAAGAGGATGACCGCCAAAAAGCCTTTTTATCCGGCGAAAGGGGAAGAAATCCCTGTGGACATGATGTACATGTTTAAAAGTTTTAATTACGGTGAAAACTCAAAAGCAAAAATCATAGAACTTCCTTACAAAGGCAACGACTTATCCATTTACATTGTGCTTCCGAAAGACAACGACATTAAAGACTTTGAAACCGATTTCACGGTAGACGATTATAACAAACTTAAAAACGACATGGAATTCACGGAGGAAGTTCAAACCTCGATTCCGAAATTTAAGTTTGAGACTAAAACATACCTTTCCAATTCCCTCATTGAAATGGGCGTTGTTGATGCCTTCAACTCCAACCGTGCGAATTTTTCAGGAATTAGTGACGGGCAATTAGAAATATCCGAAGTAATTCACCAGGCTTTCATAGATGTGCAGGAAGAAGGCACGGAAGCTGCCGCAGCAACAGAGGTCGAGATGGAATTGGGTGGGAAAATCTCATGGGATCCCAAACCAAAGGAATTCAAAGCCGACCATCCGTTCATGTTCTTCATAGAGGACAAAAGGACAGATTGTATCCTTTTCATGGGGAAAGTTGAATACCCGGAGTATGAGGAAGCTGAAGGGCTTTGAAGCCTGTAATGGAAAAAGTAACTGAAATAGGACTTACGCAGTTGAACCCAAAACCAGAAGCAGAAAAACTTGCGGTTTTGGATTTCAATACCCTCTCTACCTCCTTTTTGGCTTTCAGGAAAAGCCGTCCGCTTCGCTTCATTCTCCGGCCGATGAGGACACAGGTACCCGAAAAGCAAACCGAAAAAGCCCAACGACAATACCTTTAATAAAAATCCCGCTCAACTATAAATACGGAGATAAAAAGGGACAAAGGAAATAGTTGGTGGGAATCATTGGTAGATCAATCAGGCATACACGATAAAACCTTCAGCTTGAGCGCAGATGAACGAATCAATGCTTTAGAACAGTTCAGAGCCAGTTTTGAATCCTTTCCGGATCGACAGCAGGTTTTTGATGACCTGTTAAGGCTCTGTTCCGATGAAGATGAAACTGTACGGGAAAAGGCAATTAATGCCCTTGAAGCCGTTTTTCCTCTCGTGCCTGATAAGGAAAAAGCCTGGGAAGAACTTGCAGGGCTTGTAAAATCGGTTTCCGTGCCGGAAACCGTCAGATGGGAGATCATCAACTTCCTTCCTTCAATATTTTCACAAGTTGTGGACATGAAACAGGTCTGGACGGAACTGATCAAAATAACTGCTTCTGAAGACAGCCGTGTGCAGGAAAAGGCAGCTTCTTATCTTGAAACGATTTTTCCGGAACTTTCGGAGGAGGAGAGAGAAGAAGCCTGGAAAGACTTTCTGAGGCTGATAGGGACGGAGAACCAGGCAGCCTGGGAAGCTACTGTTTTGTCCCTTGTTTCTTCATTTGCCCATGTTCCGGACAAAAGGAGGGCCTGGGACGAACTCCTCTGGTTAACGGGAAAAGAAAGCACTTATGTAAGAGAACAAACGATGGAAGCCCTCATTTTGCTTTTTCCCTCCATGCCAGACAAAACAAAGGTCTGGGCGGATTTTACAGCCCTTGCAGGGAGCAGGTATGAAAATGTCAGGGAAATGGCCTCGGACGCACTGATTTTGCTATACCCCTACCAGGAAGACCGGGAGAAGGTCTGGGACGACCTGATCAGACTTGCACGAAAAGGAGATAACTATGTACGGGGAAGTGCGGCAGACATCCTGGCAAGGATCTTCCACCAGCAGCCTGATGGCAAAAAAGTCCGGGAAGACATCAAGAGCCTGGCGGGGGAAAGATATGACTATATTGTCCAGAGGGCTTTAGAGGTATTAGGACCTGACTACCCCCAGCTTTTCGAAGCAGAAGACTCGATTGAGGAGCTTTACAAGCTTGCGAGGGAAAAGGCACCTTATGCAAGATGGAAGGCTGCCGGGAGTTCAGAAAAGGGGCAGGAGGCTTCCCGCAAAAAAAGCGGCAGCTCCCTTCAAGAGGACGAATAAGAGGGAAAAAGAAAAGGGAGAAAGAAGAAAAAGAGAAGGAACAAGCGGTACAGAAAAAAAGTAGTAAGTAGTAAGCTGAAAGTCAAATTTCCGTTATTTCTCTGGACATGCCCCGGTAGTACGCAAAGAGGTCTTCTCCCCAGCGCAGGCCTTCAGGTTCAAAACACAAAATGTCATTGGCATGGTCGTATGTCCCGTTGTTGTAGAAAAGGCCAAGAGAAAGGAAGCAGTTCGTCACTGCACTTGAGAGCAGCATTTCTTTTTCATACATATAGAGCCGGGCGTTGTTCAGGCTCAGGAACTGCTCCATTTCAGGCCTGAATTCCGCCCTCATCCTTTCAAAAACAGGCTCAGTCACAACAAGGGAAACATCGATGCCTCTTTCTGCAAATTCCAGGAACATCTTAGGGTATAGCGGATGGATAAAAGGGGAAATGCCTTTCACGAATTCCGATTTTGCAATGTTTTCTACAAATTCACTATGAGGCGAAAACATATTACTCTTATCAAGTGGGCTGGCAAAAGTGGAATGTTTAAGTTCGGAAATTCTATTTAATAGATAGGGGGGTATTCCTTCAAGCCTGTGGCTATTCCAGAAATCATGTTTATTTTCAAATGATTCTAAAGTATCGACCAGCTCCCGCATATTTTCAGCTATTGTCTCCCCGATGAGTGTCAAACCGTATTTATTATCCTCCCGGTACAGGAGATGTCTCTCTTTAAGTATTTTTATCTGCGGCTGAACCGATGTAGAACTGTAATTCAGGGAATTTTCGATTTCTTTAATGCTTTTCGGACATTCCCTCAATAACAGAAGAATTTTTTCCCTTTTTTCAGAAAGGAAAACCAGATCAAGAAGAGAGGCTTCCATTCAGGTATCCTCATTATTAACATTGAATTATTATAGAGAGGGAAAATATACTTCATTGTTTATAGACATTTCTAAATTTTATCGTTTTTACCTCATAATTCATAAAGCAAGAAGTTGCCATGCGGATTGTGAATAAGATATTATGAATAAAGGTACCGCGAATCCGAAAACTGTGAATCCGAAAACTGTGAATCCGAAAACTGTGAATCCGAAA
>CBFCWE010000066.1:0-23842 GCA_965601435.1 uncultured Methanosarcina sp. | reverse complement strand
CAAAACTTAACGAAGAAGGCCGGACTATTGTGATGATTACCCATGACCCGGATATAGCAAAATATGCGGACAGGGTCGTGCTCGTAAAAGACGGAATAATTCAGAATCAGAATAATTCAGAATCAGAATAATTCAGAATCAGAATAATTCAGAATCAGGAATTCAGAATCAGATTAGTTGCCATTTCTAGGCCAATCAGGGTGGAGAAAGTGACAAAAATGAAACATCGAATCATTCCTCTTGTATTGTCTTTGCTTTTAATAGCCTCGGTTTTTGCGGCTCCGGTTTCTGCCAGTGTCGGGAGTGCAAATTTGAAGGTTACGATTATTGAAATCAGCCCCTATCCTGCCCAAATTGGACAGTACGTGGACCTAACCGTGCAGGTGGAAAATGTAGGGAGAGACCGGGCGGATGACGCTTCCGTACAGGTGGTCCCGGAATATCCCTTCTCTCTGGATTCCCCTCTAAACGCGGTGCAAAATATCGGGGGTCTTGCTCCTGAAAAAGTCGCTACAAAGGAGTTTCACCTTTTTGTGGACAAGAATGCCCAGAAGGGGACCCGTTCTATAGACATCCGGACGAGGATCGATAAGGATAGCCCATGGAGTGAAGAGACTTTTGATATCAGGGTAGGTACCGAAACCTTTGACAGCAAAGGCACCGTGGAACTCGAGACAATCACCTTTGACCCCGAGGTTTTTATGCCGGGGGACAGGGGTACCGTAACTGTTACTCTCATTAACAGGGCAACAACACCTACGGTTTCCATAGGCGGGGAAGATTTCGATACCAATGCCCGGATCCAGTCTGCAGTTCTGGAAACTTCGACTGATGGCGTAACGGTTTTCAGTGCCCCTTACGTTGATATGGGCCTGCTGGGGTCCGGGGACAGCATCGACCTGACCTTTAACGTGGAGGTAGGTGAAGACGTCAGGGGTGGGACTCACAACCTTGTACTTGCAATCGAGGGCAATTCCTTTGACTATAACAGCCGGAAGAATATTCCTCTTGAAGTTGACTCTTCCAATGTGAGGGTGATTCCTTCCAAGCCCCTCAAGCTGGTGAACGGGGAGGCAACCCTTGAGTTTGATGTGGCAAACACCCATCCCAACGAGTTCAGTTCCGTGAGTATAAAACCCACAGCGGAAGGAGTTGTTTTCTATCCGGCCGAGTATTTCATAGGGCCCATGGACCCGGATGAGCTCTTTACAATCGAGTTTGATGCCGTGGCGGAAGATTCGGAAGGTCTGGAAGTTCTGGCTCCTGATGGCTCGGAGCCTGTAAACCTGACTCTCATAGCAAGTTACAGCAACGGGGTCAACTTGCATGAAAACGATGTAAGCAACCTTCAGCTCAGGTTTGCCACGGAAAATACGGGCAGTAGCTCGCAATCCATAATAGGGGCCGTGGTGCTCGTAGCCCTGGTTGCCGTGGGCGTACTGGTCTACAGGAAGAAAAAGCAGAACAAGGAATGAATGGGGCAGAAACGCACCCGGTAAAAAACAGGTCATGAATGTGAATCTCTGCCTGGAAGACAGGTTCACCAGGAGGTCCTAACTATGGTCCAGTTCAAACAGGCCCTGAGGATTGCTGCAAGCAGTATAGGCAGTGCCAAATTACGCTCTGCCCTTACCACTCTGGGGATCGTGATCGGGGTTGCGGCGGTGATAACCAACGCATCCCTGGGGGCCAGTTTCAACCAGTTTTTCGAAGACGAAGTCGCCTCCGTAGGCTCGAATTTCGTAATCGCATACAGCAAGCAGCCAAACCTCTTTTTTGATAACGAATATGAACTTATCAAAAACACTCCGGGAATTACCGGAGTCTCTCCCCGCAAACGGATGAGCGGAGAACTCAGTTATCTTTCCGAAACCAAAAATGTGGACATTTCGGGGGTCAGTGAAGACTTCCAGGAAATCCAGAGCCTCCAGCTGGACGAGGGAAGTTTCCTCTCGGATAAGGACGGCTATGCCGTGGTGCTGGGGTATGATATGGCAAACGAGGAGTTTGATCGGAAAATATCCCATCGGAGCACCGTAGACATTGCTTTCAGGCTTGAAGATGGGAGCATTGTAAGAAAAACGTTCAAAGTAAAAGGAATTCTTCAGGAATCGAAGGAAACTGTCATTGGAGGGAACGGGGATACGGACACGATGATTTTTGTTCCTATCTCAACCATGAACGAAATGCTCGGGGAAAAGGACTACGGGGCTTTCTTTGCCATGGCAAACAGCCTGGATAATGTCGGGGATATCTCCGATGAAGTGGATGACCGGCTGGCCCGGAACTTCGGGGTTCCCAAACGGGACCGTGAGGACGAGGACGCAAAACCCTACGGGGTTGTTGACCAGGCCGAGATTCTCGAACAGACCGGGCAAATTGGGGATGCCCTTGGTTCTTTCCTGCTTGCGGTGGCGCTGATCTCCCTGATAGTGGGCTCCATCGGGATAATGAACATCATGCTGGTTACGGTGACCGAACGTACCCGGGAAATCGGGATCATGAAATCCCTGGGCTACACAAATTCCGGAATCCTTTCCCTCTTCCTTCTGGAATCTGTTCTTGTCAGCCTTTTCGGCGGCATCCTTGGAACCCTGGTAGGGGGTCTCGGAGCTTTTGCTCTGGAAACTGTCCTTAAGCTCCCCACGGTTTTCCCTTTCACTTTGATCGAGATCGGATTCTTTGTCTCGGTTATGGTAGGAGTGGTGGCTGGGGTCTACCCTGCCAGAAAAGCGGCGAAAATGAACCCTGTGGACGCTTTGCGCTATGAATGAATATTCCGGTCTGGGCTGTTGCCCTGACCGTTTTTTGAAGGTGGATTTTCCCTTTAATTTTTAACAGGTCTTTCAGGACTTTGTGCTGCCGAAAAGGCCCACGCCGCATGGCTCTCTTTTCGGTTTAACCTTCATTTAAATCCTTTCAGGTCCTGCTCCAATCTTTATGTAAATATCTTCGAGGAAAGTGGCTTCAACTGCTCGCTACTCTCCGCACCAGGGGAAGCGTAAAGGTAAAAGTACTGCCTTTTCCGGGTTTTGAGCTCACCCATACTTCACCTCCATGGAGTTCTACAAAATTTTTCACAATATAAAGCCCCAATCCAACTCCTCCGTATTCTTTTGAAGAAAATGAATCTCCCTGTACAAAGGGCTGGAAAATTTTCTTGTGACTTTCTACAGGGATACCTATGCCTTTGTCTGTGACCTTGATCTCTGCAACTCCGTCCTTTTTACATGTGTCTACGCTGACCTTTCCTCCTTCGGGTGTGAACTTTATGGCGTTACTCAGGAGGTTGTAGAGGACCTGTTTTAATTTTGCCGGGTCGGCCCGGATGGTTTCGAGGGCGGGGTCAAAGTCGATTTCGATGGCAATATTTTTGCTTGAAGCCAGGGGGCGGATGGAGGTTCGAACTTCTTCGACGAAGGGTATAAGGTCCAGCTCTTTGTAGTCAAGGGAGCTTTCTCCTGTTTCGAGTTTTGAAATGTCCAGCAGGTTGTTGATAATTTCCAGCAGGTGCTTCCCGCTGGTCAGGATATTGTTTACGTATTTGGCCTGCTTCCCATTGAGCGTCCCGAAAGCTCCTTCAAGCAGGAGGTCCGAAAACCCTATTACAGAATTAAGGGGGGTCCGTAGTTCATGGCTCATGTTTGCGATGAACCCGCTTTTTGCCCTGTTGGCAGTTTCTGCTGCTTTTTTCGCCTTGAGAAGGCTTTTTTCCAGTTCATTTCGTTCGGTGATGTCTTCTACAATCCCGATGCCCCCCTTCAAATTTTTTTCTTTAGAAATAAGGGGTTTAAACGTCACTTTGGCTTGCATCGGCCGATTTTTTGTGGTTGAAACGTACTCTCCTTCAAAGTACCCGGACCGCCCGGACAATACTGCTTCGACAGCTTTTTTCATGTCCTCTTTCTGCAGGGCGTGAAGATCCTCCAGCCCGATTACTTTTTCCCGGCTACTTCCTACTATTTTCAAGAAACTTTCGTTGCAGAGCTCGACTACTCCTTTGCTGTCGAAGTGGATGATCCCTATAGGGGATTCTTCAAAGATCGTACGGTATTTTTCTTCCGAATCCCGCAAAGCTTCTTCTGTCTTTTTCCTTTCGGAAATGTCCCTGGCAAAGGAGAGTATAGCCTTTTTTCCTTCATACTCTATCAGGCGGTTACTGACCTCGCAGGGTACGACGGTCCCGTCCTTACGGAGGCATTCGACTTCGAATACGGCATGTCCGGACTTGCAGATAAGTTCCCTGTGTTTCTCCAGTTTTTTCTGGTACTCGGGGGTTTTTAATTTCCAGACAGGCATCCGGATGATTTCTTCCCGGGTGCGTCCCAGGGCTTTACAGGTGACCTCATTGACCTCAAGGACATTGCTGTCCAGGTCATAGATTATGATAGCGTCATTTGAATTTTCAAAGATGTTCTTGAATTTCTGTTCTGAATCTTTCAGGTCTTTAACTGCCTGTTCTTTGAAATCGCTGAAAGTCTTCCCTTTATTTCCGGTTTTCTCACTTCCGATATACTCCCATTTTCCTTCCTGCTTTATTATCAGGTCCTCCTGCTCGCCCATCAGGTTGAGAAGTTCCGAAGCTGAAAGTCCTTCAAGGGGGTAGGTTAAAAGAAATGTGATATTTTCTCCCCGGTTTATTTTTTTGAGGGCTTCCCTGCAGTTCTCAAAACAGGATGATAGGGGATCTTCTGCTTTTTTAAGGTCCAGGTTTATCCGGAGTCCTGAATACCCTTCCAAGAGGGCTTTTTCAGATCTCTTTTCCAGCATTTCCACTGCTGTGGGGGCAGGTAAAGCCGTATTTTCCTGAAACTCCCTGGCCGGTATTATTTCCAGCTGGTCTGACCTAAGGCAGCGCTCAAAATCTACTCCCACATTTTCCAGCGCCATTTTTGCGTTTTGAGCCTCCTCTGGTTCGGAGCTTATCCATACACAGTGTTCTCCCTTTTCGATCCCCTCTTTAAAATAAAGAGCAAGTAACTCTACTACTTCTCCTGTGTTTTTATATAATGCGATTTTCTGGGGGCTGCATGGTACACCTGGTGAATAATCGGTATCTATGTTTTTACTTTTTGTCTGAATTCTTCCCCCTCCGGATATTTGAGGTTAATCTTCTTAATAAGTAAAATATGGTTTTTGATAAGGGCTGATAATGACTTTTTTGGAAAGCCTGCATTGAGTACGATTTTTCTTTCTTTTGTCTCAATACATCGTATGTTTATTTTGTTTTAATGCGCAGAATATCTAAATATTCAAAACATCTATAACTACATTCTTTATATGATATATCTCAAACATATATAAGAAATATTGCAATTTGCAATGTACTGGGGTGGCAGTGTTTCTCGTTTCCTGGTTATTTTCTTTCCTTCCCTTTCCTTTCCTTTCTTGTTTTTTGCCATCGGTTAGTTGACTGCGGTGTTTATAATATGGTTTTGCGGTTCCCCTGTAAAACTGCCCCTTGTAAAACTGCCCCTTGTAAAACTGCCCCTTGTAAAACTGCCCCTTGTAAAACTGCCGTTTGTTTGATCAGTTGGCCCTCTATCTGTTTGTACAACCTGCTTATATAGTTGTGGCATATAATCTAATAATGCATACAATTTAATAATGCGCATATCAATGAGGTATTGGGACATACAGTTGTTGGGGACATATAGCTGTCTGGATTGGGGTATTTTTTCAGTGAATTGCTTTTCCGTAAGTTCAGGCCTGTTTTTTCAGGTTTGCTTCCGGAATTTTAAGCCTTGAAAAGGTCATTTAAAGTCCTCTTTCGGGAATTAAGGTGGGATTAGGTGCTTAATTTCAGGCAAGCTATCAAAATTTCCCTGGGGAGTGTGGGGAGTGCAAAGCTTCGCTCGGGCCTGACGACTCTGGGCATTATTATAGGGATTGCGGCAGTAGTTGCAAATGTCTCTCTGGGAGGGAGTTTCAACCTCTTTTTCAAAGAAGAAATCAATGCTCTGGGTTCCAATTTTATAATCGTTTTCAGCCAGGAACCTAACCTCTTCTATACTGACGAACTGGAAATTATTGATAAAACCCCTGGAGTGATGGGGGTCTCGCCAATAAAACAGCAACTTGGAGAGGTCACCTATCTCTCTCAGGATAAAAATATTAATGTTGTTGGGGTTTCCGAAGATTACGAGGATACAGCCAACATCATCATGGAAGAAGGCAGTTTCATAACTGACCAGGACAAGTTTTCAGCGGTTATCGGCTCCGACGTGGCGTCTGAGAAGTTCGACCGGAACATCTCTTCCAGGAGTTCTATTGACGTTGCCTTCCGTCTTAAAGAAGGGGAGTTTGTGACGCGGACCTTTAAGGTAAAGGGCATAATTGAGAGCCCGGATACCTCATTCGCCGAAGGGGGGATTGACCGGGACGTGAGCATCTTTGTCCCTGTCTCCACAATCAACGAAATGCTTGAGGAAGATGATTTCGGGGCTTTTTTTATCATGTCCGGAAGCCTTGAAGACGTGGAGGAAGTCTCGGATGAAGTGGACAAGCGTCTGGCAAGGAATTTCGGGGTTTCTTCCAGGGACCTGGACGACGAGGACGCAAAACCTTACACGATCTTCAACCAGGCCGATGTCCTGGAGCAGGTCAACCAGCTCTCGGATTCCCTGGGAGCTTTCCTTGTTGCAGTTGCCCTTATCTCCCTGCTCGTTGGCTCCATCGGGATCATGAACATCATGCTTGTAACTGTCACGGAACGCACCCGGGAAATCGGGATTATGAAGGCTCTGGGTTATTCAAGCACCGATGTCCTCCTGCTTTTTATCGTGGAAGCCATGATCCTGAGCCTTTTAGGTGGTATTATGGGGCTGGGAGTAGGACTGGCAGGCGCTTATGCGGTTACGAACTTCCTGAACCTGCCTTTCCTTTATCCGCATTATATACTGGAAATCGGGTTAGGGGTGGCCCTGATAGTAGGAGTCGCTGCCGGGGCGTATCCGGCAAACAAGGCTGCGAAAATGAACCCCGTGGAAGCTTTGAGGTACGAGTGAGCTGCCGGATATTTTTCCCTGTATGGTCGACCTGTCTCCGTTGCGGGCCCCTGGAAGTCGAAGAGCTGCTCTGAGTTTTCTGTTCTCGTGTACTGGTGTATCCTTCTCCCTATTAGATTTTTGTTTTTCTGAAATTATTACTGAATATTTATACCCTTCTTTATTATATCTCATAATATATATTACACAAAACCGGAATACTAATTAGATCCCGGTGGGCATATTGAATATAGTGAAATTTCATTTTTTTAGCTTTCACGAAATCACAACTCTTCAGACTTTGGTTTCAATCTAATTCAGACTTTGATTTCAATCTAAATATTTCAGTTCGGATAATGATGGAGGGAGGACTGATGGACCGTATGGAGAAAAAGAATCTCGGGGCCAGGAATTTCCTGTACCCGATGCCAACAACCCTGGTAGGTGCAAACGTAAAGGGAAAGCCTAATTACCTGACCATCGCTTTTTGTGGGGTCGTGCAGGCAATCCCCCCCATGATTGCTGTCACCCTGGGAAAGATGCACTATACAAACGAGGGGATTAAGGAAAATGGATGCTTTAGTGTGAACATCCCTTCCAGGCACATGGTGGAAGTTACGGATTACTGCGGGATTGTTTCCGGGAAAAAAACGGATAAGTCCGGGCTTTTCGAAACCTTCTACGGGAAACTCGAAAACGCTCCCATGATTCTGGAATGTCCCGTAAACCTGGAGTGCAAACTTGTGGATACCCTGGATTTCGGGGGAACAAACGAGGTTTTCATTGGAGAGGTTGTGGAAAGCTATGCCGAGGAATGTTACCTCTGCAATGGGGTTCCTGATATTGAAAAGATAGAACCCATCGTGTTTTCGATGTATGACAACAACTACTGGGAAATAGGCGGTCACCTGGGCAAAGCCTGGTCCATAGGAAAGAACTTCGGCGAAAACGGGAATACTGCAAGAAAAGATGAGTAGCGGGAAGAGAACTATAGAGAAGATAGCTATAGAAAAATAACGGGATCTGAGGGTAAGGGAAAAAGCATTCCTGAGCTCAGGATTCCTTTCTTCAGATAATATTGGTTAAATACGGATTTTTGACTGCTTTAAGTTAGTATTTGGTTAAGTTAGTATTCGGTTAAGTTAGTATTCGGTTAAGTTAGTATTCGGTTAAGGTACTCAATATTCAGTTACAGTTTTGTCAGGCAATTTCCGTTTACATAGTTCCGTTTGCCTGGGGGAGAAAAAGGGGCTTGATCACATGAAAATTACGGTATTCAGCGGGAGCCATAAAGGGGGGGAAGGCAATACCTTCCTTATGGCGGAGGAGTTTTTGAAAGGGGCAGAGGAGGCGGGGGCAGAGATCGAAAACGTCATCCTTGCTGAAAAAAACATCCGGTACTGCAAGGGCGATTTTGACTGCTGGCTCAAAACTTCCGGAAAATGCACGCTCCATGACGACATGGAGGTCCTTATCCCAAGCTTTATGGCATCGGACGTTGCGGTGTTCGCATTTCCTGTCTACTTTGATAATATCCCGGCACTTATGAAAACTTTTATCGATAGGCTGCTTCCTATTCTTTTGCCCCACTTCGTGGAAGATGAGGTGGGGGAGTACAGGCACGGCAAACGCTTTGAAAAGTATCCCAAAATCGTTGTGCTTTCAAACTCCGGGCTTCCCGGACTTAGCAATTTCCAGGTTGTGAGTCTCTTTTTCAGGCGGTTTGCGAGGACTCTCCACACTGAAGTAATTGGTGAAATCTACAGAGGGGAGGGGGAAGTCCTGAAAGTCAAAAACCTCCTCGTAAAACCCCTCGTCTCAAAGTACAAAAAACTCCTGCGCGAAGCGGGCCGGTCTATTGTGGAGAATCAGGAAATTTCCGCTGAATTGCGGGAGAAACTTGAAAAACCAATTGTCCCTGACTATCTTTATATAAAATTTGGGAACGAAGAAATGGACCGTATGATCGAGAAAAAAGGGTAATTTGAGACTTAAAAAGGTCCGGGAAAATCAAAAGACCTGGAATAATAAAAAAGGTTTTAAAATATATTATATTTTTTAAAAGAAGAAAAAAGGTTTTTGCAGGAGGCAAAACCTTTCATTTCTCTTTTTATTTGCCTTCAACAAGATCTCCCAGATTATGCACCATGTAGGGGGCATTGCTCCTGTTTATCAGTTCCTGGCAGACTTCAGCAGGTTTTCCGTCCATTACCAGTGCCCCGTTTTCTATCAGCACGGCCCTGTGGGCGACTTCCCGGACGAAGTCCATATGGTGGCTCACAAGGACTATTGTGGTCCCGAAAACTTCATTGATCTTTTTCAGGGAGTTGGTGACGTCCCTCAGGGTTACAGGGTCAAGGTCCCCGAAGGGCTCGTCAAGAAGCAGGTATTCGGGGGATGTCGCAAGGCTGAGGGCGATGAAAGCCCTTACGTGTTCTCCTCCGCTGATCTGGTAGGGGGTCTTGTCCAGGACTTCCGTTGGCAGGTCCAGGGCTTCAAAGACCGGTTTTGCGTATGTGTCCACGTCTGTTACGGGGACATAGGGGAAAAGTTCGGAGTAAATCGTTTCCGGGAGGTTCATTTCTCTTAAGAATGTGTCTCTTTCTTCTGTCGGCATATCGGGAAGCCTGTATATATTGTCCAGGGTCTCATCCGACATCCCGATATCCTGAGCCTTTCTCCTGGCATACTCGATAGCTCCTTCCCTTTTCATGCTGAGCCTGAAGCGGATCTGCTCCCTGACCGTGGAGTGCAGGGACATTGAAAACTCCTGGTTCATGATGCTCATTACCCTGCGGAGGTCTATGCGCTTCTTGGAGTAATTGATAATGTCAACCCATTCTCCGTTGCAACTGTACTCGACTGTCCCACTCTTCGGTTTGATCAGCCCTTCAATAATCTTTATGAGGGTTGTCTTCCCGGCTCCTGAAGGACCAACAAAGGCTAAGATTTCTCCTCTGTTGACTTCAAGGGAAAAGTCTTTGATGTTCAGGACTTCTCCCATCCGGATCAGGGAATAGCGTTTGGAGATGTCCTTTGCCCGGATGCAGGTTTCCCGGGATGTGAGGGTTGCAGGTTCTTCCCTGGGCTTCATATCTTTCCGGAATTTTTTGAGCACGGTGGTGGGATCTCCGTCTGCTGCAATCTTCCCGTTTTCCAGGAAGATCAGCCTGTCGGCAAGGTAGGCATGGATTTCCGGAAGGTGGGAGACCACGATAATTGCAATGTCAAGCTTCTCTTTTAGGCTCTTTATCACGTCGAGGATTTCCTGTTTTGTGTCCGGCCCGGTCATCGTTACAGGTTCATCCAGGAGGAGGACCCGGGGCTTTGCGGCAAGCTGCCTGGCCATTACGACCCTCTGTTTTTCTCCCCCGCTTAAGAGGTTGGTGGAATGGAGGGCTTTTTGCTCAAGCCCCACTAGTTTAATGTACTCCATAGCTTCTGCATAGAGATCTTCGTATTCAGGGGCATCCGTGGCCGGGAGCGCTTCATGGCCAACTTTCAGGTAATAAAGTTTCCTTATCACATTCTCAATGGCAGGGCCGTTCCAGAGTCCGAAGTTCCGCTGGAGATGAATTGCTGTTACCCTCTTCAGGAACCTTTCCCCTTCCTTCCCTGAATCAGGGGCCACTCTTTCCCCATCCACTTCCACGCTGCCTTCCTGGAAGGGTTCGACTCCTCTTATTATTCTCAGAAGCGTTGATTTCCCGCTTCCGCTTCGACCTGTGATCCCGAGAATTTCCCCGTCCTGTACCGTAAGGTCGATATTGTCCAGTACCCTGATGGTTTCGGAATTGACCTCATAATCCTTTACCAGATTGGAGATTTTGAGCATGTTATTCACCTTTTGAACGTTTCTTGGGTCTATCCGGGTGATGTTCGATGATTATAGTAAACTCACGAATCACACTTTTAAACACCAATTAAATGCATCTTGCTTATTTAGAATGTGTTAATTTTTACTGTGATGGCTATAATATCCTGTGATATTCGAATACCCTGTGATATTCGATAGTGTTATCGGTGGCTTCCCGGGTACATTATAAATCCCGGACCTGTCCGGATATGATTTTTGCTGATTTAATAAAATAGGAAAGCAGTATTACCTTTAAAACTATTTATTATAATCGCCTTCCTGCAAACTGTATCCTGCACGGGTATGTTTTGTAATATATGAGTATCAGGATTTGATTGTTCAGCCCCAGGGTTGTTTTCAAGTATAAAAATAGTTTAGGAAATAAAAATTTTGGGTACAAGGAATGGTTTGTTGCCAGGGCGTTGAATACTCCCTCTCCGGCAACAGCTGATGAAGCAACAGCTTATCCTTCAAGCGTCAATAAAATAATCCGGAATATGAAAAGTATTGCTGATTGAGTTTTTTCCGCTTAAATTTCCTAAAATTCATATAAAAAAAGATCGAAGTTTACAACCCTGCTCTTTCAACCATGAAGTCTGCCACATGTTTTGCATCTTTGAACAGGAAGTCCTTTTCAATAATCAGATTTCTTGCCTCTGTTGCAGTAACTCCAACATCTCCTATTCTGCATGTGGTGTCCAGCTCCTCGGGTAGAGCAGCAATTAATTACTAAAGCGTGTTTTATCCCGGGGATAACAACTTAAATAAGTTATACGGTGGAGTTTTTTCCTTTCGAATTACTTCCTGTTATCGTTTGGGTCAAAAGAAGGCTTTCAGAGAACAGAATAGCTGACGCTCTCGATAAAACAGGGTGTTTAAAAAATAAATGGTAATAAGGACTGTAATTTTACGAAATTCTCTCGGAATCTCTTAAAATAGATAGAATGTCCTGAAATTATCTTCTCAGGAATTCTTCTTTTTATGGTTTCATTCTTTTATGGCGACCACTATTTCGGCCACCTTTGCCGCGACGTCTTCTACTTCCTCGACAATCGTGCCCGTTACGATCATATCCGCACCTGCGGCGGCGCAGAGTTTTGCGGTCTCCCCATCCCGGATTCCGCCTCCTACGATTAGCTTGTTGTCTCCGAGCACTTTCTTGACAGCCCCTATCATTTTCGGGTTGACGGGCGTGTGAGCTCCTGATCCGGCTTCAAGGTAGGTATAATGCATGCCAAGGTATTTGCCTGTAAGGGCATAGGCAACGGCAATTTCCGGTTTCTGCCTGGGGATCAGTTTTGCGTCCCCTACCCAGCCCACGGTTCCCCCTGGTTCGACTACGAGGTATGCCATGGAAATTGGCTCGATTCCACTTCTGTACACAAGCGGAGCTCCGAGTACCTGGTTCGTGATGATGTAACTGGCATCCCTGGAATTCAACAGGCTCATGAATAATACGGCATCAGCATAGCTACTAAGCCCGGCCGAACTACCTGGAAAAAGGATGGTAGGTACATCTACCTTTTCCTTAATCTTTATGACGGTTTCATCCAGGAGGGTCCCGGAAGCTCCCGTAGAGCCTCCGATCATGATGGCATCGCTTCCCCCTTCCACTGCGGCAAGGGCGATAGCTGCTGCTTGTTCCGGTGTCTGGGACGCCGGGTCAATAAGGGTAAGATGAACTTTTCCGTCTTTATCAATTACTTTCTGGAGGTGTGCTTCCACCTTCAAAAAGGATCATGCTCCCTTGGATTCCTTGGATTTTACGCGAAGGCCTTCGTAGCCACATTTTCTGCAGCGGGTTGCCCTTACTGCGTTTCTGGCATTGCATTTCATGCAGATCTTTTTGTTTAGTAACCTTTCTTCTGCTTCTGGGAATCGAGCCATTTTTGTCACCTGCTATTATTTTTTTCATTCTAGGTACGGTATATAGCCCGCTTAATGGATGTTAAGGCATATAATGTTTTTCATTAAAAAAATCCGCTGTCTTCAGGGCCAGTCTCCCTTCTTTGCCCTTTTTCCCTTTCTTTCTTTTCTTTCCTTTTTTTCCTTTCCTTCTCCTTTTTTTCCTTTTTCTTTTCTTTCCTTACCTCCGGTTTTTCCTTTTGCGACTTAAAGTTTATTTATTAGTTCTGTTGTTTATTCCCCTCTGCTCTTAATTGCTCTTAATGACGGATTATAGACGATTCAATTTAAATTCTGAATTGAATTAAAATCCTGATTGAATTGAAGTCAAAATTGATTAGGCCAAAATTGATTAAGTCAATATTGAAATGACTTAAGGTTGAATTTAGATTTAAATGGTTAAATTTTCCATATTCCAGAAATGGTGATTGTTGTGGCGATTCATCCGATAGAATACCGTTATGGTACCGCAGAAATGAAGTACGTATGGAGTCAGGATAACCGGCTTTCCCGGATCTTGCAGACTGAGGTTGCCCTTGCTAGGGCTGAAGCAGACATGGGGCTAATCCCTGCAGAGGCTGCTGAGGTTATTTCTGAGAGCATTGGTCTGGTGAAGGCTGAGCGAGTAAACGAGATAGAGGCTGAGATCCACCATGATATGATGGCTGTGGTTATTGCAATTTCTGAACAGTGCAGAGATGATGCAGGGAAGTGGGTGCATTTTGGGGCCACCTCAAACGATATTCTGGATACGGCGACGGCACTTCAGATAAAAGATGCGACTGACCTCCTGGACGACAAACTGAAAATCTTAATCAAGGTCCTCCTTGATAAGGCGGAAGCTCACAAGCATACGGTTTGCTGTGGGAGGACTCACGGCCAGATCGGGGTTCCTACCACATACGGGCTCCGTTTTGCTATCTGGGCCTCCGAAGTCGCGCGGCATCTGGAGCGCCTGGCTCAGCTAACTCCGAGAGCCACTGTCGGGCAGATGACCGGGGCGGTCGGAACCCAGGCTGCTTTTGGGCCTGCAGGGGTTATGGTCCAGAAACTCTCCATGCAGCACCTTGGGATCGGTTCAGTCGATGTTTCCAACCAGATCATTCAGAGGGACAGGCATGCAGAGTTTGTTATGTGGATGGCAAACACGGTGACGACCCTTGATAAAATCGGCGTTGAAATCAGGTCTCTCCAGCGCAGTGAGATTGCGGAAGTAGAAGAAAGCTTTGGGAAAAAGCAGGTGGGTTCTTCCACCATGCCGCATAAGCGAAACCCCATCAAGTCCGAACAGATCTGCGGGCTTGCAAGGATCGTGCGGTCCATGGTCGAACCCGAACTCCTGAACAACACTCTCTGGGATGAAAGGGACCTGACAAACTCTTCCTGTGAAAGGATAGTCTTCCCCGAAGCCTGCGTGTTAACGGATCATATCATAAAACTCGGAATCAGTGTGATCGAACATTTGCGCTTCTATCCCGAAAACATCCGTCGGAACCTTGAACTTCTCCGGGGCCTGAACATGGGGGAAGCTGTCATGATAGAACTTGCAAAACGTGGGGTAGGCCGCCAGGAAGCCCATGAACTCGTTCGGGCTTCTGCAATGAAATCCCACGAAACCGGACAGCACTTCAAAAACGTGCTTCTGGAAGCTCCGGAGGTTTCAAGATACCTGAGTGCCGGGGACATCGAAAACCTTGTAAACCCTGACAAATACATTGGAACTGCTGTGGAACAGGTCGAATCCCTTGCCGTGAAACTGCGGGAGGCTTACGACCTCTAATCTTTTTTTATTTTCCTCCCCCAATCGAAGTCCAAAAAATCCCGAACAATTCAAAACAATTCAAAACAATTCAAAACAATTCTAAACATCTTTAAAAAAAGCTTTTTGCCCCTTTACCTTCTTTTTAAATTCTATGCAGCCCTTTACTTTTTATCTCATCTCTTTTTGCTTTCTGCAGACTGTATATTTCCGAGCTTATCTGCAATTATGTACGCATCAGCGGCAATTTATAGCCTTCAATGCTGGGGAGTGTACTCTCGGCTATTTATATTCTCAAAAATTAATATAAATGTTTATATGTGACGCCGTCTATCTCCATCACGTCTTTATAAAAATGGGTATATTGAGGCATCTTAAAAGGCGTTGCGTAACTTTAAAAGGTCTGTTTGGGCTAGATGTGGTAGATTAATTACGGTGTGAAAGTGGATTAGATGCCTCAATAATTCCTATGTGAAGGTTGCATATATACTTTGTGTTCGTTCTGTGCACAACCATCCAAAACTATTCTCATTCTTTTTCTGATTCTTCTTCCTATATCCACACGATTTGTTTTTTGTTCTCACTAATGCTCATTCCGTGCTAATATTCCGCCTTTTTTCCTGCATTTTTTACTATTCCTCCCTTCTGTTCTCGATCTGTCTTTATTTTTTTTATTTTTCTCCTTCCTTTTGTTACTTCTTTCAGTTTTCTTCCTGGATTTTTCGGGGTTTTATCGGGGAACTCTGAAATTTGCGGGAATTCTTTGCTTTTACCTTTTAAATGAGGGCACAAAACCATTTTTTAGGGCTTGAATCAGTTCTTCAGGATTGAAATTGTTTCACAGTCTCCGGAGCAATTTTTTCCCTCGGGGTCTTTTGTTTCCTGCCTTGTGCCCTGACAGGGTTCAGCATAAAAAAGAGACGTAGTTAGCTCTTCTAAATTAGTTATTATTTTTGTATATGTCTGGGTTTCAATGCCCTTTCTCGTGCAGGATTGACATTTTTGTGTGGTGCTTTAAAATGGGTAGATGGCTCACTCAATTTTTATTTTTCAAAAAAAATATATAGGTTTATATGTGATGAATTGCCTTCCAAAAAAGCGTTGCTTAAAACTGGGTATATTGAGGCAACTAAAAAGGCATTGTTTAAAACTGGGTATATTGAGGCACCTAAAAAGGCGTTGCGTAACTTTAAAAAGTCTATTTGGGCAAAATGTGGTAGATTTTTTCGGTGTGAAAGTGGATTAGATGCCTCAATAATTTCCTATGATGAGGTTGTTTATATAATTTGTGCTGAATATGCACACAACCGCCCAAAACTCATCATTTACTCTTAAATTTCTTTAAATTTGGTCTGTTTCTATCCTCCGTTTTGAACCGATATTTTATCCTTTTCCATCTCTTATTTCTATCTTTTTCCCTTTTTTTATGCCCCATGATCCTGATTTTTTCCTTTAATACCCCTTTTTTCTCCATTCTCCTGGTGCATGTTCACTTCTTGTTTTGCTTTTGAATTAAGCGATATGTTTTTATATGGGTGGCGCCAGAAGGTTGCCCTATCCAGAGGGGTGCTGTGGTTCAGCCGGAAACCTGTTGCCGGAAGTATATCTTTTGTCGGATTCCGGACATCCCCCATTGCTTTAACTACTGATCAAGGATTCTCGAAGACTTCCAGATTTTCCCAGTTGAATTTATCCCCGGGGCAGGCCCGGATACATTTCTGGCAGTGAGCCCCGTCACAGAGGTCGGTGCTGATCATGACTCTGTTGTTCTCATCAATGCTGATGGCGTCATTGGGACAGACTTTTATGCACTTCGGACACTCAGGGCAGTCTTTGACAACCATTGAGAGGTATGTCCCCACTCTTTCGAGTACGTGCAGTCCCTCTTCGCCCAGTACCTGGATGTCCCTTTCCACACGTTTTTCTATTATCGGGTTTTCTATGGGGTCACCCAGGACGGGAAGTCCCTTCTTTTTGAGGTACTTCTTGAACATTTTCATGGGCATCCCCTCTTCCCAGTAGGCGAGTTCGAGGACGTAAGCGTTGCTGAATTCCGGGGCAGTTGCAAACATAGTGTGGGTGCCTATAATCTTGTTTGCAACGTCCTGCAGTTCCCAGAGCCTATCTTCGGAAACAAGGATTTCCTTTGCAACGGTAAGCGAGGTGTTCCCCAGCTGGCAGATCCTGCCTGTGCCGTAGGGGATCAGCCCTATTTTCTGGGCTTTTGCTGCATCCATATAGGTGCCTGCGGCTCCTGCCATGTAAGCCGTCTTGATGTCTTCCATTGTAATTCCGGCAGTCGCACAGAGGGTTATATGACCCGCGCGAATTGCTCCGATAGCTTTTCCGGCTTCTTTCAGGTCATGTTCCGAGAAAAGTATCTTATTCTGGAGGTGAATGATCCCTTCGGGCGCCTTGACTTTCGGAAGCTCGACAAGACCTTTTCCCAGCGCTTTTTCGATAAGGGCTATAACTCCTGTACCCGTAATCCCTTTGGCTTTGATCTGGCCCTCCTCGAGAATTTCCCCTGTTGTAGGGTCAACAAGGTCTCCTGGGGTTGATTTCATCTCTTCGTTCAACACATAGTTCCGGAGTGCCCCGTTTTCGAATTCTATGTCGGAAATCGTGAAAGGGGATGCAAGGTTCCCGTGCTTTATCTGCTGCCCTTCCAGTGCAGGGCCTGCAGCTGCAGAGCCGGTGTAAATAACATCTCCTACTTTCAGGGCCATCTCGGCGTTTGTCCCGTAGTCCGTTGCAATCGAAATCTCATCTTTGTCAAGCATCCCGGATTTTACGATCAGGGCAAGGGCATCGGCCCCTACTTCGTGCTTAATTGCCGGGGGTACCATCACCTCACATTTAAATTCCTCAAGCCCGGGGATTTCACTGCTTGGCACTATCCTTGCGTCTCTTTTCTGGTCTTCTATGTGGTATTTCTTTTTCTTTCGCTCCCCTGCGTAGGCAAGGTCTTCAATGTTAATCCCCTGGAATATGGATAGCTGGATCGGGTTTCCGCAGATGGAAAGCCTTTCAAGTTCCTCTGTTTTCACATCAAGGGTCTGGATCAGGTTCTTTACCGCATTCACGGAAAGTCCGTGGGCCAGGTCCTGCCCGTAGTGAATTGCAAAGTCCATGTGGTCCATCACATTCGCTCCCGGCAGGGGGTTCCTCAGTGTGATTACCGTTCTTTTGATTTCGTCCCGATCAAGGTCTACTTTCTGAGCTCTAAAACCGCTCGTTCCCAGGTCTACTGCAACTCCAACTCTCATACAATTCCCCCATTATCTGACTTTTTCCGGTATCCCGGCGTGTTAATTTAGTAGTTCACATAAGTCGTTTGAAACTTATCCGTCGTATGTAGTCGTATGTAGTCGTCTATAATTATTCGTCGTCGTCTGTGATCGTTTGAGATCTAAATTATGTATGTTACTTTGTAAATCGACGTATAAATATGTAAAGGTAATTATGGGTATTTATATATATTTTTAAACTCAATAAAGTATTTTTTCTGGAAAAAGGGGCTCTTAAGAGGTCTTAGATTCATAATTCCCTTTTTTGAGTGCAAAATTTTGAAAAGGGGGTTTTATAAGCTCTGGATTCTGCTCAGAAAGTCCGGGAGAGATGAAATTTCCTGTCTGTATGTTGGAAAAAAATACATATCAGTAGGGATACTTTTATAAATTACTAGCGTGTTGTATGGTTGATGAGCTAGTCCGGGTAGCCCGGCGTTACCTGTAACCCGAAATCGCCGATATGCGGGGGACGAAGCCAATGGAAGGTTTATCAAAGAGGTTCGAGCCTGGGGTCTCAACTGAGAAACCCCGTCCTGCTTGGATGTTGCTGGTTTGAGGGCTTGCTGGAGAACAGGTCTTCTTATCTTAACCGCGGAAACCGGTCGAGGCCCGGAAGGGAGCAGACTTACCGTGGGCAACCATCGCTTGTGGGGTTGCGGGGTGGAGAAGAGGTGCCAGTCCCCTGGGATCTCCGAGGTGTATCAACCTGCGGTGTGCTCATCACTAAATACCTTTAATCGATTAATTTCAAACCTTCCAATCTATAAGTAAAAATCTTAATGTGAAGTGGATGTGCAGTTTTTGCAAACTGTTTTTCCCCGGAAAAGGTTAAATAGCTGAAATGCCTTTAAGGGAAACGCGTCTTCTAAAACCTGAATGACGAGATAGCCAAGCCCGGTATGGCGCAGGATTGCTAATCCTGTGATGCTTCGCATCTCGGGGGTTCGAATCCCCCTCTCGTCGTTAATTCTTATTTTCTGGTTTTGACTATCTATCTTATTGCTTTTTCTTATTCTCTATTGTTTTTATACTGAAATCCGTCTGGCTGTTTTCAGGACTTTCTTTCTCATTCATTAAACATTATTTATCAATGAGCAATTTCCCGAATATTTCCCGGTTCTTGAACTATCGTTTCTCCAGTGCGATTCTGAGATTTTTGCAGACCGGTATTTCTACCCAGTTATTTATGGAATTTTTACATATTACTTAATCATCACTATTATGAGTTGGGGTCCTTTTTGTGGATAGTATTTTATAGAGTGCACTCCTTATGCCCAATTATAAGTAAAGTCTGTTAAGTATAGGCAGGGAGTTTAACCTGCAGGTAAAATCATATATTTTTTGTGGCACAGGAGTCTGGATTCAGGCTTTTTAGGCTTTTTTCAGGCTATTAACCGTTTAACAATTATTATTTAACAGGAAAAGGGGTGCAGCAAAAATGGAACGCATATCATCGGGCATACCTGAACTGGACGACAGACTTAACGGTGGCTATCCCAAAGGCAGGGTAATCATGGTTACCGGGAGTACCGGTACGGGTAAGACCATCTTCGGAATCCATTTCCTTTACAGGACATGTATGGATGGTAAGCGCTGCGTGTTAATTGCAACCGAGGAGCTTCCTGAAGATATCATCAAGCAGTCTGAAATGCTCGGCTTAGGGCTTTCAAGGTTCTACGAGAACGGGCAACTGGTTATAGAAAAGGCATTCCAGAACCGGTCCGAGAAAGTCCAGACCTCCAAATTCGGTTTCACTCCCGAGGGCCTTGAAATCGACCTTCCTTCACTTGCTGACTATGTGCCTGAAGGAACCGATGCAATTGTTATTGATAATCTCGGGGTTTTTACCCTTCGCCTTTCGATCCAGGACTTCAGGGACCAGTTCGATGCTCTTAACTTCATCTTCAGCACAAAAGAAGGTTGCACAGCTATGTTTGTCATGGACGAAACCGCCTGCAAAATGACCAAGGGCCTTGCAGAGTATTCTTCCAGTGGCTCTCTCAGGCTCGTGCTGGGCGAAAACCCCTATACCGGCAACCTTGAGCGCCATATCCATATCCCGAAAATGCGAAGAACCTGCATCAAACTGGAGTTGATAAGGTTTGAAATCGCTTCGGGTGGAATCAGTTTGCTTTAATCTGATTTTTTCTGGTTTCATCAAGTTTGCTTTAATCTGATTTTTTCTGGTTTCATCAAGTTTGCTTTACTTCTTCCGCTCTATTTTTTTCAGGTTTATTCTGTTCCGTGGAATTTTTTTCGAAAAATTGAACCTTGTTTTAAACCCTTTCCTCGATTTAATTAAGGTTTAAATATTTCTGTTCTCTAAGTTTCCGGAAGAACCTCATATTTAAATATTTTTTCAATATCGTGGCATCCATCCCGGAAATTTCTTAAAAACTTAAATATCATAAACAATAATTAAGGACAATACACATTACCAAAATATTATAAATCACAGGAAATGGTAATTTCCAGGTCGGGCTAAAAATGATCAAAATAGTTACATCTTGCAGGCTTCATCTGACTCTTATTGACTTAAACGCGGAGATCGGAAGGGTGGATGGAGGGGCAGGCCTTGCCCTTCCTACTCCCAATGTCACGCTAACAGCTGAAAAAGCAGACGAAATCCAGGTCGAAGGTGCGGAGGCTTTTACCGATCGCATGACACGGGCCATCGAAGCCGTAATCCCGGAAGGGGAAGGTGTAAGGATAAATGTTGAGTCCCTCATTCCCCCCCATGTTGGGTTCGGCTCCGGGACTCAGTCCTCTCTTTCGGCTGCTGCGGCCGTGAACGAGGTCTACGGGCTCGGGATGAGCGTCCGGGACCTCGCATTTACCGTGCAGCGGGGAGGGACCTCAGGAATAGGTGTAGGGGCATTTGAAAATGGCGGTTTCATTGTTGACGGGGGACACAGGTTCAAGGATAAAGGAGCTTTTTTACCTTCGGCTGCCAGCAGGGTGCCTCCGGGGCCCGTGCTCTTCAGGAAAGATTTCCCTGACTGGAATCTGGTAATTGCAGTTCCGAATGACAGGGGAATGCACGATGAGGAAGAAGTGGCGGTTTTCAAGAAATTCTGCCCCCTTCCCATAGAAGAGGTCCGGGAAGTTGCTCACGTCGTGCTCATGCAAATGATGCCTGCGGTTATGGAAGAAGATATCGAGAGCTTCGGAGCAGCCGTAAACCACGTCCAGAACGTGGGCTTCAACAGGCTTGAACACTACGTCTGGCCGGATATTGTCAAGGAAATCTCAGCCTTCATGCGTACCCGTAGTTACGGCGCAGGGGTAAGTTCATTCGGGCCGGTGGTCTATTCCCTGGTGGACAACAAAGCTGAAGGGCAGGAACTCCAGGCAGAAGTCCAGCAAATGCTCGATGAGTCTGTAGGCGGAACAGTCTTCATGACAAAAGCCAAAAACAGCGGTGCCGAGATTTCCCGGCTTTGATTCGGGAAAGCCGAGGTTTGAAATTCCAAATTCAAACCTTTGAGGGCCTGGGAAATCTGGCTTTCCTATACCGTAAAAACGGGGATTGTAACTCAACTTTTTGTAACCCCGTCTAGTGGGAATGCGGGGGCAAACTGTCGTGTTCATGCTCCGGGATCCTGTGAAACTCCTCACCTGAGGAACCACGGGGGTCCACATGGACGACAGCATTCGAGAGGTAACTCAGGTCATGCAGCAGTCTGTGGCGCACTTCCACCGCAACGGCGTGGCCGGCTTCCACTGAAAGCCCCGGGTCCACCGCAATGTTCACCTCGGCATGCAGTCTGTGCCCGAGCCAGCGTACCCTGACTTCGCTTACATCATTTACCTCCTTTACCGTGCCGAGTTCCTCCCTGATCTCATCCACGATTTCGGGGTCAACCCCGTCGAGCATGCGGGACAAAACGGCTTTTCCCGCGTCCAGGACAATGTGGAGGATTGCGACGGTTATGAGCAGTCCGATAAGCGGGTCTGCAAGAGGGTAACCAAGCCAGACCCCCAGCGCTCCGAACAGCACGGCAAGGCTTGTGTACCCGTCCACACGGGCATGATATCCGTCAGCCACCAGGGCTGCACTTCCTATTTCTTTTCCTATACCTATCCTGAATTTAGCGACCAGTTCGTTGCCTAGAAAGCCTATTAAGGATGCGACAACCACCGCCCCCAGGAAATTCACAGGCTGAGGGGAAAGTAGCCTTTGCACGGATTCATAGGCCGCAACAATGGCACTGAATAAGATCAAAAAAACAATTATGAGCCCAGCGAGGTCTTCTGCTCTCCCGTACCCGTAGGTGAAGCGCTTGCTGGGCTTCTTCCGGGCAAGCAGGAAGGCAAAACCCAGGGGAATCGCAGTTACGGCATCCCCGAAGTTGTGGATGGTATCGGCAAGGAGGGCAACACTGCCCGAGATGTAAACAATGAAGATCTGGAAGAGCGCGGTGAGCATGAGTCCTGCAAAAGACCACCTGACCGCGTAGAGTCCCCTCTCTGTGGAAAGGAGCTCCGGGTCTATTACGCCATGGGTGTGGGAATGAGGGTTTCCGGCGTTAGTTTCCTCTCTCCGGGGGAGTTTTCCGTAATCCCCCTCTTCTTCTAACTCCTGCTCTGCCAGCTCTACCATCTTATCTCACCACATTCCACCGTATCCCGCCGTATCCCACAGTTCTCCCGGAAAACGATGTCTGATATTCCAGAACCGCTATGAGTTCTTCAGAACCACTGATCCAGGGTCTGCTGCCGTCCCCCGGATGCTGCTTTCAGGCGTTCGAAAGCTTTTTCCACCCTGTCCTCTGAGAAATCATGCTCTCCGCAGAGGAAGTCTATCAATTTATCATGGTCCGGTTTTTTCCACTTCAGCTCGTAGTCGTCCGTGGTTTCGGGTGATGTAAAGAAATCCCTTATCCGGTCCAGGGCTTTGATTTCAACCTTTTTTTCCCTGAGTATGGCATGGATATCTCCCTGCTTCTTGACCAGTTTCAGGGCGGTTTTCGGCCCCACTTTCTCAAGACCCTTATTGTAGTCCGTGCCCACGCAGATCGCAATGTCGATTAGCTGTTGCCTGTTGATTTCAAGGGCTTTGAGGGTCTCTTCTAGTTCGATCATTTCAGGTTCGACGTCAACGTAAACGTTCTTTCCGGGAAGCTTTCTCTTTCCCGTAATCGCCAGGTTTCGGACAACTGCAGGAGCTCCGAAAAGGAAGGAGTCGTAGTCCTGGGAGGCAACGAAATCCGCATCTTTCTTAAGGGCCATATAGGCAGCCTGGGCTTCGCCTTCGGAGGGTGCCTGGACCCAGGGGATACCCATAATGTCGAGCAGGTACCTGGCATCTTCCACAATATGCTGGTCGACCTTTGAAGAAGCCTGGGCGTATTTGTAGGCAGCTTCCTGGTCTCCGGTGGCTTTAGCGGTCTCCCACTTTTCCCGGGCTGATTCCCTTACCTCTTTTCTTTTGTTCAGGGTTTCCGCTTTCAGGTCAGGAGGTTTGCCGTCAAAGACAAAGACCGGTTTGATCCCGGCCTCCACCAGGCTTGTTGTCCGGTAGAGCAAGCCTGAAAGGTGGGAGGTTACTTTCCCCGAGGAGTCTTGCAGGGGATTTCCGTCCCTCTGGCGGATGATGCTTAAAAACTGGTGCAGGGTGTTGAACGCATCTATTGCAACTACCCGGTTTGCAAGGTATGAGAGCTCAACCTTTTTTTTCTGGAGCAGGTCGCCGATATCTGTACCCATGTTTTCCCTCGTGTTTCCTCTGAATTTCCTTCAGCGCATATGGCGCTTTATTCTGTGCTATGTGTTTTATTCTGTGCTTAGTATAGGTTATGCGTACTGAAATTTTATCTTTACCGCATCATTGCTTAGTTAAGTATCTGTTTACCCTCAATGGAACAGGGAAAAACTCTGGAACGGAAAAATCGAAATATTGAGTAATTCCGGAACTAAAGAATGAAATACAGATGGCGAATGATGGGAAAACAGAGTGAACTACCCCAACCTGCTTTCTGATGAAAGCGAGGAAGGGGCTTCCTGCTTCATTTCCCGGAGCAACCTCCACGAATCCACAGGC
>CBFCWE010000065.1:0-23881 GCA_965601435.1 uncultured Methanosarcina sp. | reverse complement strand
GAACTGTCAGCACAGTACAGAACTGTCAGCACAGTACAGAACTGTCAGCACAGTACAGAACTGTCAGCACAGTATAATAACTACCAGCAAGGTAGATAACTTTCAGCACAGTACATAACTGTCAGTTCAGACATTCAATACAATATCGTTAGCACGGACAGGAAGCTGCCTGAGCAACACTGATTTTTATTTACGGTGCAGTTCCAGGCATCCAGAGCCCGCTGGTCTCTTCAAGCCCGAACATCAGGTTCATGTTCTGGATTGCCTGTCCTGACGCACCTTTTACCAGGTTGTCAATTGCCGAGAGCACTACCACGCGGTTGTTTTCCGCATCCGCCTCAAAGCCAATATCACAGAAGTTCGAACCCCGCACTGCAGTGAGGGAGGGAATTCCCGGAAGCCGCACAAAGGGTTTGTCCCTGTAAAACTCCTCATAAAGCGCCTGTACATCCCCGGTTGAAAGGGGCTCTTTAGTAAATATGTGGGCGGTCGTGAGGATGCCCCTGATAGTGGGGATCACGTGGGGGGTGAAACTGATGTTCCTGAGCTTTCCGTCAAGCCGGGAAAGTTCCTGGAAAATTTCTGCCCTGTGCCTGTGTGTGGTGAGCTTGTAAGGGATTATATTTTCCGCAATGTTGGGATAATGGGAAGTCCCCGAAGGACTTATGCCTGCTCCTGAAACCCCGGTTTTGGAGTCGAAAATCGCCATATCTATAAGCCCTGCTGCCGCAAGAGGGGCTGCCGAGAGGATCGCACCCGTAGGAAAACAACCCGGATTTGCAACCAGTTCTTCTTTTGCAGCCTCAGGGTGAAGTTCCACAAGCCCGTAGACAGCAGCTCTCGGGTCGGCATGAGTAAGGCCGTAAACCTTCTCGAATACCGAAGTTTCAAGCCTGTAATCAGCGCTCAGGTCTATTACTTTCGTGCTGTCTTCGAGCAGTTCGGGGACGTAGTTCATCGCAGTCCCGTGGGGCACCGCCACAAACACGACATCACAGCGTTCCCTTATCTCTTCAGGGTCCGGGTTTTCATACCTGAGATCCAGAAAGCCTTCAAGATGCCTGTGGGTACCTGCTACGGGTTTTCCTGCAAGACTCCGGGAAGTGGCAAGTTCCGGTTTAACGTCAGGGTGATTAACCAGTAAGCGTAAGAGTTCTCCTCCCGTATATCCGGAAGCTCCTATAATTCCTGCCTTGATCATGGTCTTCACTCACCTTTGTAATGTGTACACCACGTAATTAAACTTGTTATTGGAAAAGACAGTTGAGAGAAGACCGAAAAACCCCTTTGGAACAATAAACTGTCCAGGATCTAAAAAATAATTACAATTATTATAGATATAATATAGATATAAAGTTCAAAAAACAGGACTCAAAGCTCTGGAATTCTTAAACAGTTCATCTATAAAAAACATACAACACCACCATTTCTGAATAAGCGTAAATATATTCAGACGACTGGTTTGAAATTTTTTATATTTTTTTTTGCATGTTGGAGGGGGTTTCATAACATTGGGATATATTGAATTATCAAATGTTATTAAAATCAGCAAACTATTTCACGAACCATTCCCTTTCCTTTTCAGGAAATCCCGTGAAAAAAATACTCAAAAAAGTGGCGGAGGAAAAAAATGAACGAAAAAAAGACAATTTACCTTGCAGGCCCCCTTTTCACCCAGGCTGAACTTGAATTCAACCGGAAATTAAGGGATATGCTCCTTGAAAAAGGCTTTGCCGTCTTTTTGCCCCAGGAAGATGCCGAAGACGCAAAAAAAGAGCATGAACGCCAGAACCAGAAATATATTTTCCAGCGCTGCGTGGAAGGAGTGGACGGTTCGGACCTTGTGGTCGCAGTCCTTGACGGTGTGGACGTGGACTCCGGAACAGCCTGGGAAATCGGCTACGCTTACGCAAAAGGCAAACCAATCATTGGACTCCGGACCGATTTCAGAGAACTTTCTGACGGTATAGTAAACCTGATGCTTGAAGTATCTGTAGACGCCCTGGCCAGGAATGAAGAAGGACTTCTTGAAACTCTTGACAAATTCCGGTGACACCCCGGAATTTTTTTTCCTTAAACTTACCTCAGAAATATTCTCAGGCATATTCTCAGGCTCGACCCGCTTCATCCTCGTTTTTAACTTATCTGCGGTAGATCCTCAGTCATCCCCGTGCCAGCTTCCGAAAGATCAGGAGACTCATTAACTATGTGAACTTGGTCATAATAATAACTTATATATTTCTGAATTTCACTTAAATATTCATTGTGTTAACCATTTAAATTATCCCTCAATGGTTACAAATAAAATTTAACATTCACATTCAGTAGACATTATATGTCATGATTAATAATTTAAAAAATGTTTATATGGCATGCCATACATATTAGATAGTGGAGGTTAAGAAAATGACCTTTTCAAATGGATATACGTTCATGAAAGTGAAAACTTCTCACGGACCCGAAGTGTACGTATCCCAGTTTGGAGAACTGGTGAAAGTACTACCTATCGATTCCTGCAAGGAGTTATCCAAAAACTGCATGAAGTTGTCCGAGGGCTATGCCAATGACTTGATCCAGAAGATTGAGTCATAAAATAAAAGATAAAAAATAAAAAGTTATCCGATATTTTACTTTTTGATCGGATCTTTTTCCATTAAACCTTTTTTGAAAATTGAAGTATTCCAGGGCACTTAAACGGCTTTTTTATCACAGACGAATCCATCCCCGGTAAAAGTAGCTTCCTGAAAGTCGATATCCTTTTCTAACAACCCGCCAACATAGAATTATAGGGATAATATTTTAAAGATATATGGATAAAAGTTATATTGATAAAAAAACGGGGACGAGTTGGATTGATCAGAACTTGCAGAGAGAGCGACCTTGAAGACCTTGTAAGGATATGGTATGAAGCATCCGTACTTTCACATGCCTTTATGCCCGCGGAGTTCTGGGCGGAACAGAGGGATGCAATGAAAGACACCTACCTGCCTGCTGTAGAAAACTGGGTTTTTGAGGAAGATGAGGAAGTTCAGGGTTTCATATCCCTGATCAGCGGAAGAATATGCGCCCTCTTTGTCAAACCCGGAATGCAGGGGAAAGGGATAGGAACAGCACTTATCAAACATGCTAAAGCCCTGAAAGGAAAGCTTTCCCTTAAAGTATACCTGGAAAATGGAAATGCCCTTCATTTTTACGAAAAATGTGGGTTTGTGCCCGTTTCCGAAGAAACGGACGAATACACCGGGTTCAAACAGTTTTTGATGGAACTGGAAGAGAAGAAGTATACAGGGGAGCCACAGCTTCTTTCCAGGACCGAAGAACTTACGGGTTTTTAACCCGATTTTTTGCCCCTTACAGTGGCCTGAAGTGTACAGGGTCTGATCCGATATTCAGCAGGGAAAAAAGAAACCTTGCGCCTGATTACCGAAAAACCGGGTCCTGCGGCTATTTCAAAAACTTGTCCTCAATATTTAAACACTTCTGATAGAAAAGTTTAAATAATATTAATACTAACTATAGGATAGTAACTGAATGGCACACCCATCATATAGTAACCCTGGCAGTAACCATATGATAGTATCCACCAGTTATCTCATAAAAGCGACCTACAAGACAGATCAAAGGCGGGATTACCGTCTTCAAAAAAGTCCGCTTCCGCAAGGAGGCGGATAAAAAGTTCCAAACTCCCATGCCATCGTGCCTGCGAAAACGGAAAAATGACGTTAATTTCAGTAACAAATCTCCATCTCTCGGCTGAAGATCTCCGTTTTCACAGGCAGCCTCCTGTGGCAAGGAAAAAAACGGCATCAAAAATAACCTTACATTCACCCAAATTCAACGAAAAACTGCGATTAAAAGAAAATCCAGAAATCAAATTATCCAGAAATCAAATTATCCAGAAATCAAATTATCCAGAAATCAAATTATCCAGAAATCAAACACAGAGGACATCGTAAATGAAACTGCCAATCAAAAAAACACCACGTGACGTATACACCTGGGACCCGTTTGATGAGATCAGAAAAATGCAGGAATATATGGACCAGATGTTCAGGACTTTCCCGGCTCTTGAAAACAGGGTAGGCGGAGATGTCTTATCCCCCCTCACGGATGTGATGGAGGAAGATGACAAAGTGACCGTCACGACTGACATGCCAGGTATTGAGAAAGAAGGCATCGAACTGAGCCTGAAAGACAATGCCCTGGTAATCAGTGCAGGCCACGGAAAAGAAGAGGATAGCGAAAAGGAAGGCTACATCCGAAAAGAGCGCACCTACACCCGCTACCACCGCGAAATCCTCCTTCCGGAAGGCGTAAGTGAAGAAGGAGCAAGCGCCAAACTCCACAACGGGGTCTTAACTGTCACCCTTCCAAAGCTGAAAAAAGAATCCGGAAAGAAGATCCGGATCGAGTGAGAAGCGACTGCCATAACCAGAGGTACTGCTAAGAGAATTGCTGCCTCAAAAACCACAGAACGATGAAAACGATAGACCCAGAAAGGCCGGAAAAAACAGTACCGATAAAACCACCAAAACCACTAAAACCACATCTTCCGAAAGGACTTGCAGGTTATCAAACCTGCGAGCCAACCTTCCCGACGATTAACCCCTCATACTCAAATCCGGCACTGACTTCGATTCCGATCAACTGAATTCAACCCACTAAAAAAACGGCACACCACTAAAAACGATCAAAATCGGGTAAAATCCACTGAATTCAATCCACCACTAAAAGCAATCCACCCCTGAATTCAATCCACTACAAAAAGCAATCCACCCCTGAATTCAATCCACTACAAAAAGCAATCCACTACAAAAAGAAACTCAAACCTCAAATCGTCAAGAAAAGATAACGCCATCGAAAAACTCCTGTGCTAAAAAACGGATTTTCCTCCTACCATTTCCTCCTACCATTTCCTCCTACCTTTTTTCTCTATTTTTTATTTTTTTTGTGTATCCACTTTTTTGGTGCTTCCTCAATAATAGTTAAGACCCCAAATTTCTTTCACCAATCTCAAGTGAAAGTTTAACCACAGAAAGCACGGAAAACACGGAATAAAGAAAATAGAAGCACAATCCTTCCGTGCTTACGGTGTCTTCCGTGGTTATAATGTAAGTGTAAATATTTACGTTCGGGACTATAGTTTACTGTATTTTCAATATCATACTCAATGGTCTCAAAAACTGAACTATCAGGCCCTTCTCCAAAATGCTGTTTTACGGAGATGTGGATTTTAAGCCTGCCGAGCAAGGAGGAAAGCGAATGAATTTTCCCGCATGCTGAATTCAGAGAAAGGTTGGAAATGTGAGAGGGATGTTGACCAGGTTTAAACTGTAATTTATATTTTTTCTACCACCCTTTCAGGTATTTTCGTATTCAGGATGAAGTCTCTTCTTGTCCCGGAAATTAAGAGAATCAATAGCAAAAATTTATATTATGCTAATCGTTCTATATTTCTACATGGATGCATTAATTAAAAAACTTTTGAATGTGAGGGATGTTTGCAAAAGGCGTTCAATATTAGAGAAGGAAGGAATAGATAAAGATGAAATTGAAGAAATATTGAACCTCGTTCATTTACAAATTAAAGGCAAGCTAAAATTTCCTCGGGCAAATTTAATGAAATTTAGCAGGGAAGGGCTTGCTCAGGCTTCTTCTAAGTATTTGGCTGAATATAGAACCGGGAAAATAAGAAACAAATTGGATGAAGTTCCGAATTGTTTAGATGTTTGTTGTGGTATTGGAGGAGATTCAATTGCAATGGCAACTAGATGGAAAGTTGTTGCAGTTGAAAAGGATAAAGATATAATTGATATGGCAAAACACAATATTAAAGTATATAATTTAGAAAAAAATATTGATTTTGTTCTGGGAGATATCAATAAGTTAATTGAAGATAGAAATTTCCTTGATAAAGTGAGAAATGTAAATTGTATCTTTTTTGATCCGGCTAGAAGGACTAAGGAAGGGCGGACTGTAAAAGTTGAAGAATATGCACCCCCGTTATCTTTTGTTGAGAAACTTCAGGTAATTTCACCAAATATTTGTGTCAAAATATCTCCTGGAACAGATCTGAATAGAATCAAATATGATTGTGATATCGAAGTCGTGTCTTACAAAGGGGAAGTTAAAGAAGTAATGTTATGGTTTGGAAATTTTAAAGAAAAACCTGACAGCAATCAAATCTTAGCAACCAAATTGCCCGAAAAAATTACACTGATAAAAGACAAAAGTAAACTTGACATCCTTCAATCCGAACCTAAAAAATATTTATACGAACCTGATCCTGCATTTATTAAAGCGCATCTAATTGATGATTTGGCTGAAGAATTCGGGTTAAACATTATAGATACTAAGATCGCTTATTTAACAGGAAATGAAAAAATCGAAACCCCTCTTCTTAATCGCTATTCGGTCAAAAGAGTGTTAAATCCTGCGTTCGAAAAAATCAATAGTAGTTTGTCTGAACTAAATATTGGAAGAGTGGATTTTAAAGTAAGAGGGGAAAATATTGATTTGCATAATATCCATAAAAAAATTCGTGGAAACGGAAGAAATTCAGGAATTGTAATATTTACTAAGGTTAATAGAGAAAATCAAGCAATTATTTGCATGTATGATAGATAAAGTGTGACTTTTTCTCTTTTTTCCCATATTTGGAAGGTCGATATGAAAATTTAAACATTTTTGGTGCTCATCCATTAATCGGTTGATATTTTCCGGGACCTCAAAATATTGCATATCCCTTGCTTTTTATAAATTAGAGGGATGCTCGTCTGTTCAGAAAAATCTCTCACATGCCAGAAAACCGTTTTTCAATTAGATATCAAAGGAAGCCACCGCCAGCTTGCCTGGCGGCCCTCACAAAAAAGAAGCGATATAGAGATATGAAAAAGCAACATTATTACAAACTGTATTTGATTCTTATTTCCACTCATTCCGGTTTACAGGCTGCCTGGAAGGCTTTATGTTTTGCTTTATCTTATCTTCCAACTCCCTTTATTGCTTTTTTCTTCTTTTAATCTCTCTACTCTTTATTCTGCAAAAGCCGGCCGCCTTCGGCGCCCGTGGAAAAGAACGACGCGGGATGACCAGTTCCGGTTGTATGGGTACAATTAAGGATTCAGAGCCAGCCATATTTTTTGTTCAAAAAACCCAGGTAAAAGATGATAGATTTCAGCTTCTTTCGGGCTCTTCGACCTTTTTCATCACCACGAAACCCGCCAGGAGCATGAGGAGGGCACAGGCATAAAACGGGGTGACGAAAGTCATGTACCCGGCAAGGAAACCCCCGAATATTGGGCCGATAGCCATGCCTGCAGCCTGGGCTGTGGTAATGATGCTGAGTTTCGAACTGGTGAAGGAACCGTTTGAAAGGTCGGCTGCGAGAGCCATTGCAGGAGTGTCTATGGAAGCTACGAGGACGCCCTGGAGAGCCCTGGCAAAAATGAGCTGGTTTACGCTCGTGACATAACCCATGCCCACGACCAGGGGAATGCTCAGGAAAAGCCCGCTTACGATCAGTTTCTTCCTCCCGATCCTGTCAGAGAGACTCCCGAGCGGGGTCTGGAAGAGGAGCCTTGCAAAGATGTAGGCTGAAACGGCAACCCCGAGGGAAAGCTCGGAAGCTTCCAGCCGGACCTCGTATTCGGGGAGGAGGGCGACTATCATCATGATCCCCACCATCATCATGAGCATGGCGCCTGCAAGGGAATAGATGGAGACAAGCCCGTTTCCGCTGCTTTCTTCGCGAACCGGCTCCACGGGCCCCCGGGTCTCTTTCACAAAAAGATTTACAAGCACTAAGCTCACAATGCCCAGGAAAGCGCAGAAATGAAAACCCGCTTCAAAACCGTAATAACTGGCAATCGCCCCCCCTACGATTGGCCCGAGTCCGAAACCTACTCCCCGGATGGTGGTATAGATCCCGACGGCTCTTCCCCGGTTCTCGGGGGAAGATATATGGGTGACCATTGCAATGACTGCGGGGATAGTTGCCCCTACGGTTATGCCCTGGAGCAGGCGGATGAAGAGCAGCTGCTCGTAGTCGGTCACAAAGGAATAGAGGAGGGAAAAAAACGTGTACCCGATCAACCCGAAGAGTATAAACGGCCTCCTGCGATCAATTTTATCAGAAAAACGCCCGATCAGGGGCTGGGTAATCGCACTGAAAAGCCCGAAAACCGCAGTTACAAGCCCGGCTTTTGCGACCACGGGAAGCCCTGTAAAAAACGATGACCCAAGGTCAGCGATATATAAGGGAATAAGGGCTACGAGCATCCCGGAGCCCAGGTCCTCGCAGAACCTGGAAAAGGACAGGACGTAGAGTTCCGGATTTATGTCTTCAAAAGAATTCCGGTACATTTTTCGCTGCAGGAAACAGGTTTTCATTCTTATTCTCGGGTTTATTTAAGAAAGTAATCTTTTACCTATAATTTCGTGGGGTAACAAATATTATATTTTAAAGCTAGTTTAGATAGTCATCGATTTTGTTTCGTTTGCTTTAAAAGAGATAAAGAAGATTGGCTCTGTTCCAAAATCTAGTGTCAAGTCAAGCATAAAATGTCGTATGTAATCAATCACAATAGCTTGTAATCATACAACACATTGTTGTTGACGCGACACTAGTGATTTTTGCATTTTTTGATTGAAACAATGAATTTACAGGAAGAATTCGTTCTTCAATCAAGCTCAATATTCGGCATCTATAGACTTTAATCAAGGTGCCGTGTTCAAAGGATAATGACAAATTTCAAAATCCAGTGATTTTTTAGTTTACACCAATCACTGGATTTTGGAACTGAGCCCTTTTTTTCTTGGTTTTTTTGGATTACTATCTATATTATACAGTAAGAATGGTCTCTTCACAAGTAGGACCAAATAATAAAGTGTTTTAATAAATATAAACCTTTAAGAAGTAAAAATGTCCTATATTTAATGATATTTCATTTTCTAAATTAAAAGGGGCTTTTACATGCAATTTGATCATAATTTCATTGGTTCTAATCTAATGGAGATAATCACATCTGGTTTATACGATGGAAATTTAAACTGTGTAAGGGAATATGTCCAAAATTCAATTGATGCAAAAGCAAAATGCATTGATGTTTACTTCGAGAGCGAAGGAAACGATTTGATAATAAAAGATAATGGTAAGGGGATGGACAAAGATGAGCTTACTCATGCTTTGGGTATTGGTCTATCAAATAAATCAGATGAAGATGTTGGATGGAGAGGAATAGGAATCTGGAGTGGTGTCCCTGTATGCAAAAGAATAGTAATCATCACAAAAAAGGAGAAGCATGGGAAATACCGCATAGAAATTGACAACAATATTATTCGATCTTATCTTGGTAGTGGAACCGCTATTTCAGACATTCTAACAAACTCTACGGGAGAGATTGAGGAAATAGAGTTAGGAGGAGATGAATCTTTAGAAAAAGATCATTATAGCGAAATAAGATTAGAAAACATTTTAAACACTCAGAGAGATATTTTCACAAATAATGAAATCAAAACTTATATGAGTCATGTGCTCCCTTCGCCATTGAATGATATGGACTTTTCTTTAGCAGCAGAGGTCAACAAGTGGTTAGAAGAAAATAAGGTCCATTTCCCTGATATTCAAATAAAATTTAACGGGGAACAAATATTTAGACCCCCAACAAAAGATGATCTTTTTTTCCCATGTATCATAAAAAAACCATTTAAGGTAAATGGAGAAGTAGTGGCTGTTGGGTGGTTTGTGTCAGCAAATAAAAATTCAAAATTGGAGTTTCAGAATAAGGGCATATTCTTCAAAAAGAAAGGCTTTACTATTGGAAACGAAAGTCTTGTTAAAAATTTGTATTTGGGCACTTATCATGAATGGCAATATGGTGAGATTCACATTATTTCCAAAAATATTATTGAAAACGCTGCAAGAAATAATTTTGAACTAAATAGTGGACTGGTATCTGAATTTTTGGATGATGTTGGAAATTATGTAAAAACAATCGAAGGTGTAAATAAATATCAATCTGATAAAAACATTGGGAAACAAGTTTCAAAAGCAGCTGCACTTATAGATAAAGGAGATCTTCCGGCGGCAAAAAAAGAGCTGAACAAACTTAATAAGAAAATACAGAAAAGCGGGAAGTTCCCTTTAAACCCTGAATTTGAAGGTCTTAAAAGCGTTATTGATGATGGCCATAAAAAAAGTATAGAAGATATTGATGCCTTGAAAACAGCTGTAAAAAAACCAAAGGTCGAAAATCCAAAATTAAAAGCAGCTAAAGAACTTATGAATCATGTTATAGAGCAAAGTACCCCAGCTGTTAAAAAATCAATAAAAAGAGCGACATCTACAGGTAGACTTCATCCGGAAATGTGTGTTACTGATCCTCTAAAAGATACTTTATGCAAAAAGACAGGAATACAAATCAATGATGAGTTATATAAAGTTGCAATAACTGCTTATGGCGTTGGAGATGTGACTCGCAGAAAAAAAGGCCCTGTTCTAACATTAGGCGACAGAAGTAATACTGCTCGAGATGCCCGCTTTGGAGTAACTCTTTACTTCTTCCATGATATGTTTGTTAATGTCTGTAAGCATGAAAAGGGAACAGACTCTTTTAAATGGTATGAAGAAGCTCCTGAGGAGGAACAATATCAAATAATGTCAGAACTTTATGCAACGATTAGTTTGCTTCATCGTATAATTGATAAATCTGAAAAGTATTAATTTTCGGTGGTCCATTTGTATTCGGTTGATATTATTTTAAATAATCAAAATGGAGCCTTAACAGGTTGTCTCAAAACTCGGACCAGTTCTACAATTGAGATAAAATAGTTCCTTTTTGGGCTAATCAAGGTAATAAATCTCAGAATATTGCTTGCTCAAATTTAAACTAAATGTTGTCTATTCTCCAATTGTAGAATTCAGATTAGTTTTGATACAGCTTGCTTAAGCTCCCTTTTTCCATATTTTGCTGTGGCCGGAATCAACCTGCACCCGGAGTCAAAAAACATATTCAGAAGACATATTGGACATTTGATTATGAAAACATCAACCATGTAACACCGGACGACCTTTACTTTTATACTTGCCAAAAATGTCGTAAAAATTGAGCTTTTTAAAGTAGTATTTGACAGCCAGTGTTGCTCCAATAGGAAGACATATATTCTTGTTAGGAATTGTAGGAAATGCTCTTAGTTTTGTGTTTTTATTCAGTGGACCGAATAAAACAAAACAAAAAGCACCTATTTTTATTTAACTACCAGAATTATAAGAAATTAGTGGAAACTGTCAAAGTTAGGCTGTAAAGCAGCTGCAATTAAGAGCCTATCCGAAAAGTCAATAATGGCATATTGTAAAAGATACAATCGGTCTAAAAATCCGGGTATCCGTCCCGGTTTTGCATATTGCATTTTGTATAAGTTAAAGTTGGTCACAACACTTTTCGGATAGGCTCTAAGTTAAGAGATCTCATTTTTGATTAATTTCCTTTTCAGCATCTTCACGCTTTATAGTATAATACCGAAGAACCTCAAGAATATCTTCATCATTTGTAAGTTTCGTGATAGAAGCAAAATCATTATCAATTATGATAGTTTTAGCTTTTGCTAATTTTTCCTCTGGCAAACTCTGGAAAGCATCCCACCATTTCTGTGTAAGTCCATGTTTATAGTACATTCTGTAAATAATGAATGTTTCTGGCATATACAGGATTTTTTCAAATTCATCCTCGTTACGACCAAAAGCCTCTTCAAAGAAAGACTTTCCCACACCGATTTTTCCTTTTGTGGAGTTTAACACGGCTTGGACTGCTCTGACAAATTTCCGGTTCCAGTGTTTTCCAGTGTATGCTCTGTTCTTAAAATAGTCTGGGTCCTTGATTGGATGGTATTTCATCGGGAAGGAATAAATACGAATTCTTAACTCTTCACACAAATCAATATTCAGTTTTAACCTACGATAAAAATCAACTGGCTTATCATTGTAATTGTACAAAATATAGTTTGACAACTCTTTAATATTATTTTTAGCTGCCAATCTAACTGCATTCTCATATATGTCTCTATATTTCCATGAATCGAATGCAATTCTTAATGGACGTATGGGTATTTCCGCCAGTTTTTTCATCTTCTCTTCGTTAATTAATCTGGCATCAATCCCTTGATTAAAATCAACAAATCGCATTCTTTTAACAGTGGGGCGTATTTTTTTAAAAAGAGGTTTAAAATAAGTATCAAGTTCTAAAATCTCTTCCTTCCTGGCAGTATCACTACTTAAAAGATTATGTTCACTTAGCACGTGATAAATCATTTTTTGATTATCTTCATTACTTTTCGTAACCAGCAATTTGTAAAGCTTAACTATTAATTTGATATAGCCCTTATCGTTGTAGTTAGACTGTAAACCTTTTATAGCGAACTCATATTCATCAGGTGGAATGTAAGTTGCCCCTTTTGTAAATCCACAGGATTTAATCTCATCAATAATTTCATTAAATTGAGCCGAAGCAAGGACATTATTGTCAAGTAATAACAAGTGTCTTCTCTCACCAAATTTCTCCTTTGTCTGTTGGATATGGTATTTAATGCTGATGTAATCACGGAATTCCGGCTCTAAAACTGGAACTGCACAAAACTCACATTTGTTTACACAACCTCTTGTCATATACCCATAATACCCGTCATTTTCAGGATAAACATAATCTATCTCGTGTAAGATAGAATAATCCAATGGTAATTCATCAATAATGATGTCATTATCATCTAGTATTTTAGGCTCATCAAGCAAACCTACAATCGGATCTATCCCTGTTTCTTTTTTAATATCACTAGGAACGACAGACGCTGCAATGCCACCCACAAATACCTGATCTGGACTTTTGCATAACAACTTGAAAGAATTAATTGTCTCGATTATTATTTTCCAATGGAACGTAAATAAAGTGGTAATGCAAATTCGATCCCACTTCGGATTATTCAAATATTCCTTCTTCCTGTAATAGTCCTTGTAATATTTCAGATTTTCTAAGGCTAGAACATCCTGACTCAATAATGACAACTTATGAAAATCTGATCCATGACCCATTTTGATATAACGTAAAATTAGATCTTTTTTCCCTTCCCAAGCAACAGAACTATCGTTGGCAGTAAGTTTTTCGAGCAACTCAGAGTAGATATCCTCTATGATAAAATCACGAAATATCCCTTTATAGAAGGTTACATCATCACCCAACTGCTTATGATATGTGGAGAGCTTCATGAGCCCCATAGGAGGATACTTATTCCTATAATTTGGCTCTACAAGTAATACTTTACGACTCATTTCTTATTTAACTCGTCTTGGATTTTTTGAATTAAGTTCGTACTTTGTGCAGGAGGCAAAACCTTCTGAATTACCTTGTAGATATGCCCTACAATTTTGCGTTCATCTTCTTTTAGATGCATTAAGTTGTCTGTTAGTAGTGGTGTTTTCGGAGGGGTATTGCCCGAAGATTGTTCATTTTTTGTAGTTGTCGCGTTTTCCGAGGATTTTGGACTACGGGTATTCTTGTGTTTTTCCCCAATCGAACCGGTTTTCGTAGTTGTAGCGTTTTCCGGGAATTTGGGACTAAGAGTATTCTTGTGTTTTTTCTCAATAGAACTGATTACTTTAGAGAGGAGACGATTATTTTTCGATTTTTCTTTCAACCTATAAAACTCTAGTTGTGACTTTTTGAAATTTATTTCATCAAGCGCAATCTTAGTTTCCAGACTTTCCTTCTCTCCTTCAAATGTAAATGCTGTATCTTCTTTTTCAGCGAGTTCGGCTTTTCTATCAACCCACCTATTTTCTTTATTTAATGCAGTTTTTGCTTTATTTGCACCATAATAGAGACTCTTTAAGAACTCAAAATATTCTTTAATTTCATTTTCAAACTCCAATCGTGTATGGTTTTCATTGAAATAATCGCGTCTGGCATTTGGGATGAGGTTGTTATGAACAGCATGTAATTCACCGATAAAATAGAAATTCCCACGTTTATCCTTAAAGAAATCGACCAGTGTGTTATGATCTCCTATCTGAATGTTATCTTTTCTAAGCCTTATTCCCCGCATGTCATTGCACTCTGGTATTCGCTTATCGAAAGTACATACACCAAACCACATCCAAGCTAGTAACTCATTCTGTTTATTTCTAAATTCCTTAAATTCAAGAGATTCGATCTCATCATATGGTACCAATTTATCATATAATACACAGTTATAATCTTTAAAAACATCTTGACCATCAATAAAAATTATATATTCTGAAAAATTTAAATGCTTTTCAGATGTGAATTTCTTAATTTCTGGTTTCAGAAAGAATTTGCTGTCGTAGTCAACAGGTACATTAGCAGAGAGATACTTTTTTACATTCCCAACATCCAACAACTCACTATTTTCATCTCTGATGTGCCCTAATTCAACAATAAAATAATGTGCTTCAGAATCACACGGCTTCTTGGAATAGCTAATAACCTTATCCAATATTTCTTCCGCGCTATCTTTGACAGTTGGATCATTAATCATCCTGATGAGGTCATTGGCGTCCCAGGTCATAGTAGTCTCTATAGCTTCACCTGGATATGTTGTTATAAATGTCAAAGTCTCACAATATGCCAGACCACCTAATCTACCAATACCCCTAAATCCTTTGTTTACACCTCGATCCTTATCAGAATCAGCAACATTGGCAAGTTTTTTTTGTATATCAGACTCCTTTATACCGTAAGCATTATCCTTGATCCTGACAATACGTTCCTGATTATCAAGCTCAATCTCGATTTCCGGCTTCTCATCCGCCTTATATATTCCATCTTTACAGGCAAGGTCAATTGAATCAGCAGCATTTTGCACATACTCTCGGTAAATTATTTTAGAATCGCCATACATGCCGATAGTGAGATTTTCAATTGCATTTTTACCGATTTTGATATTAGACATCCTTTTTCACCTATTATTTGAACTGCTTGTAGAGAGGCTTTGGGAATTTAACATTAAGTAACGATCTAAAGACCGGATTCTGAATGATATACTCACCCTGTTTTAGTCTTGTCATCATATTTTTGTAAACAGACGGAATATACTTATAATCCCCTCCTGTGGCAAGCTCTATTGCATTGGTTCTTCCAAATGCAAATGTTGAACAGTTTCCAGATACGCGCTTATGAAGAGAACTCTTAAACTGCTCAGCTCCAAATAAAATTATTCCTAAAGAACGACCTCTCTCAGCAATATCCAACACTTGTTTCAATATTGGTGAGCTTTTTGGGACTTCGCCTGAAGCAAACTTGTTGAGTTCATCAACAAAAATAATGATTTTAGACGGGGGTTTTCCTCCCTCAACGTCACCTTTTTCACCAAGTTGCAGATTGTAAAGCTCTTTGATTGTAAGACCAAAAACAAATGCCTGCATATCAGAATCCAACTTCGCAATATCAATCACGTAAACATCATTCTTTTTTAATCCAGCAATTTTTTCAGTGATCCGTACTTCCTTCTTCTTTTCGGAGACATTAGAAAACAGCGCTTTATTATTTATCGATTTTCTAACAAGTCTGTAAAACTTACGCCAACTTCCAACAGTGATTTCTTTGCTAGTAGAAGAATTGCCAGCTACAGATTTCTTTTTTATAGTTTCCAAAAACTGAGGCCATCCTACAATATTATTAAACTCACCCTCGTTATTCATAATATAATTAAGGATAGACTCCATTGTTTGAGTGGGATCATCAATATTTGCAAACATTAAATCCAGATATTCCTTATCCTGCTCATAGGCAAATTTATACATGAAGGCTTTTCCATCTTTCAATTGACTTTGGAGCAAGTCTTTATCCATGTGAGTATTTGAAGATCTAGTGTCAGAATAAGGATATAGATAGGTTACATTTTGGAAAGGAGTAGGGTCAATATGTAGCATCTCGCTATACAATTTATGCGTTTCGTTTTCTTCAGCTTCATTGCCATCAAAATCGTTTTTCTCATCTATTGCAAGAAGGTCCTTTCCTTTCACATTAAACAATACAAATGCAACATCGTCTTCAAGTTCTTCTTTTACCTGCTTATCTTGGATGGATTTAAGCAAAAACATTGCATACGAGGTTTTTGCCGCAAGACCAGAAATGCCGGATATATTAAGATGAGCTCCTTCCGGTCCAATAAGGAAGTTTGAATCAATATTGACAGGAAGAGTAATTCTCTCACTGTCTTCAACATTTTCATACATTTCAAGATAACCGCAAACAAGTGGATTTCGAATATTATCCAGCCCTAACGCTATCGCAACTTCATCCTTTGTTGCCAAAAACACCTTGGCGTTGCTTTGTACTGGGATGAAAATGTTCTTATCATTGCCAACAACCTTTGATTTCACATAATTCATCCCTATTCTATGGGTGCCTTCTGTTGCATTGACATCCCCAAAATCACTGGAAATAAAGTTAGATAAAAAACTAGCTGAGTCAGTAATATGGGATATTTCCTCAATTACAGCAAAGGTTTTACTCCCGTTAATATGCTCTACTTTAACAACATCAAAAGGATTGAGAATTAGATCTTTATTAGTCCAAAAGCAGAACTCATCAATTGTTGTCGGAACCTTTTCGGTTGCTATAACTCTTCCAATTAAAGTCATCTTACTTACCCTCAAAATAGATGCATAAATAGATAATTACTTAGATACTGACTCTTGACAAAAGATTCAGTCAAATAGACTGAATAAAGATGATTTGCCCATCTGTTATCGCTCCCATAGCATACAGGATTACGCTCATTCATTAAATTAGCAGAAATTAAATCAATGAGATCTGAGTCTAACCCCCTTTCTTGTTCGTCAGGAGTAATGACTAACTTCTCTACTTTGACCACTCCATCAAATACATTTTGTGTATATCTGGAATCTCTGATTCTCAAATACCAAATAACAAAACATACATTCCCAGCAATCTCTGACTGATACATGTAAGCCGGCGTTCTTTCGAACGGTTTCAAATTTGCAATTATGTCCGAATTCGTGTTGCCTGATTTGGTTTTACATTTTGTAGGATCAAATGATTTGGAAACACCAATTACATATTTATAATAATTTGCTATTTTATTATCGCTAAGGTTTTTTTTATTTTTCGATTTATTAGAGACAACCTTGTATTCAATAGATCCATCTTTTATGAGATAATGATCCTGGTCTAATTTATCCTGAAGAACCAAGTCCTCTACAGTATCTTTCTCCAGCTCCATCATTTTCCCTTGAATAACTGCAATTCCTTTTTTTTCCAGTTTATCATCCTTGTTTCTGTTGTAGTAAGTAATTTCATCGAATTGAATAGTATATTTACTGCGAAGTTCATGGGATTCATTAACCTTTTCAAGTAAATTATCAAAAAAAGCTGTAGCGCCCCAGCCATCATTATTGGCAACATCTGGTAAAACAATCATTAGTTTCCTTTTAAAAATTTCTTTTTTCAATTCCTTGTTTACACGCCTACAACACCCAACACCGATCTGTCCCGCAATTATGGGGTACACATTATTATTGTAAGAGATGTCGTCGACTTTGTATGTATGGCGAGATCCGTCAAGAAAATATGTAAAAAGCGATTCGATCCCAGCAACTTTGTCTGCTTTTTTTTTCACATTGACAGGAGAAGTATGTTTAACCGTTTCACCGTAATTTATCCAAACCACGCTGGTAGTATCATCATAATCGATACCAGCAGTTGGAATCGTATCATGGCAATATTTATGAGAACGATAACTTTTGCCATCAGTTTCGTCTTCAATTATTTTTATAACGTCCCCCATGTATTTTCACCAAGAAAGTGTTGAGTCAAAAGTTAAATTTTTGTGATTGGTATTGTGTAAAAGTATTAAAGACTAATGCCAGTATACTCCTTTTTACTGAAGAGTGTCAAATTATATTTTAAAACTCAGGTTCCAATTTGACGATTTCATTTATAAAGTTTTCCAAACAAATTTTCGTAATTCATTCTGTCCGATAGTGTCCCAAATTTTCTGTAAAATAACAAATCTCAAGAAGTAATTGGGAAGTAAATTCCATATATAAAGAACAAAACCACAAAGTACACAAAAATTAGGCTTAAAATTTACAGCATTGGTCATCGGTTAAGGAATTTTCCTGGCTAAAAGCTATCGATTTTGTACCAGAAGTCTGTATTAACTTTTGACCGATTTACATGAAATCGATACCCTGTCCTTTACAGGCTGTCCACTACTGCTCGAAAAGAGGAATTGAAATCTTTCCGATTATGCAATTCAAAAGGAATGTTTCTTCCAGGGAAGCAGGGTGATATCTGATAAACAGATTTTGTTTATTAATAGAAATGCGTTTTTTAAAACTCTGTTGGAACATTTCCTTTACCTGGGAAAATTGGATAAGCTTTTTCAATATATGTTAGGTTTATAACCTCATTTAGATTATTTCAACCCTGAGATTTTAGGGAAATTCGGAATTCCCAATTTAATTTATTTTTATTTACAGGTAAGAAATTACATCTGACCATCGCTTCTTTAAACTGCTTATTTGTGATAAAGAAACCATCTGGTGCTTGTTCAAAAAGAATTTTAAGTGCATAACTAGTGCAATTTTTATTTGAAGTTTTTTGTGGGAGTATATTTAACATTATCCAATTATCCATGGCTTTTTTTTCAATGTCCGTTAATTCGTATTCACCCATTTTACTCACTCCTATCTTTCATAATTTGTCACTAAAGTACCACTGAGCCGTGCCTTGATTTCCTTTACTTGTGACCCATACATTTGTTAAAAGACCTAAACTAATTCCTACAATGATGCCAAATAAAAACAATAAGATCTCCATCTGAAACATCTATTTGAGACACACTTACACCAAATGTGCTTTTAGTTTTAATAGCTATAATTGTACTTATCTATCAAATTATGCACCTCATAATCAAAGTTGCGCTGGCGCACCCCGCTGCAAGCAACGGGGTATGTTCGCGCCACCGCTGAAAATTCCATGAAAGGAGAAATTAAACATAATACGGTTTAGTTCGAGCAGAACTTAACAAGCAAAAAGTGGAATTGAGAATTAGCATTATCATCAACGTTCCCCGGGGAAATATCCATCCCAGCAGCAAGCTACGGGGTATTCGACTGAAATAAACACACTAAAAAATATTCCAAACAAAATGAAAAAATCGGAATTTTCAGCTAGATTCCTTATGTAGGGTCGAGACTTAAAATAATAAAATATATTAAAATCCTGAACCGTCTGGTATTCCATCTCCTGAGTTTGGTGCTGGACCTTTAGAGTCTATTACTGGATTTGGATCTCCATTCTGGATTGGATTATCCATTCCTGAACCGTCTGGTATTCCATCTCCTGAGTTTGGTGCTGCTGCCATAGCATTGCAACTTAATCCAATTAAGATTAGTAATCCCATTAAAATTGCAATTTTTCTCATTTTAAATCACCAATAATATATTGTATGAGTTGGCATATTTAGCTTTCCCTAATTTGTTCGTATGAAATTAATCCACAATTGATGATGTATCTGTAGTTGTAATATTCACCACTGCATAAGGATCATCGTTCTGACCTGTGCTGAGTTCTATATTCCCCATCCTTCTAACCTTTCCCTTACATGAGCATTCAAGCTAAACGGTTTATCCGCTTCAGCATTCTTCTTCATGTAATGGAGTGTACCTTTTGAGAACCCCATTTTCTTCCACTCAGTATAAGATATACTCTTAGAAAACCCCAACTGTTTTCAATCAGAATAAGGGATATTGAGCCTAATTACCTACATAAAACCCAAAACCTGCGAGGGTGCAAACAAAACCGAACCAAATACAACCGGAAAAATATTCATTTTCAGACATCTTTTTCATTTCTTTTTGCTGAGGGCCGCCAGGCAAGCTGGCGGAGGCACCCTTTAAAATCTAATTGAAAAAAGGTTTCCGGGTAAAGTCAATATTCCAGACATGCTTTCCCCTGCGCGGCATGGAAAAAAATCCAGAAGATACCGTAGCCGAAAATTCAGAACTTTTCTTCGAACACTTCTCCCCCGGCTTCCTTTTCCTTGAAGATCTGCCCTTCGAACCAGTAGACTTCCGCCCCTGTCAGCCAGGCGTCCGGGGATAGGCCGGCTTTCATGCAGGTATGGCTCAGGAAATCGAGAGCGTCAAAGTTGTTTTCCGGGGCGACCTGGGGGAGGAGCAGGCCCTGGTAGAAGCCCTGTTTTACAATGAGGCCGTGCCTTCCGATCTCGATCAGTTCGGGAAGCTCCTCGGGGATGGCATCTATTTTTTCCGGAGAGGTCAGGACAGTTACCTCTACTACAATGTCCTTCATCTCGGCTTTTCCGACTGGAGGGAACCTGGGATCCCGGGTTGCTGCCGATATTGAGGAATCGACAATCGCCTCTTTAAGCGGGGAATCCGGGTACGGATGTCCTATACAGCCCCTTAGCATCCCGTGTTCGGTAAGCGTGACAAATACTCCCCGCTGTTCCTCGAAGACGGGCGAGAGATCAAAGTCCCCCAGCGGGGGTTCAAAGTTTTCTTTTCCTGTTCCTTCAAGGTACGATTCGATGGTTGCCCTTGCAAGTTTGACTGCAGTCCTTCCTTCTGTTTCCGTAAGCATGTATGAACCAACACCCCTTGTTTGAAAATCAATAACATCAAAACATCAAAACATCATAACATCAAAACATCAATAACATCATAACATCAAAACATCAATAACATCAATAGCATCAATAACATCGTAACATCGTAACATCAATAACATCAACGACATTGATAAATAAATAAGTAAGTAAAAAGTAAGTAAAAATTACGGAAGAAATATTCACAAAACCATCATAGTTTTTTGGCTTCCTGGTATTTCAGGGCAGCGGCTTTCAGGGCTTCGACCCCGGGCAGGTTTTCGCCTGCGAGGTAATCGATACAGGCTCCCCCGCCGGTGCTGATGTGGGAGAAACGGTCCCCCAGGCCCAGGTGAGTGACTTCTGCGGAAATGTGCCCGCCTCCAATGATGGAAAAATCGGACTTGACCGCAGCCTTGATGATCTCGTGGGTCCCAAGGGCGAAATTCTCGATTTCCGAGACCCCCGCGGGCCCGTTCAGGACAACGGTTTTTGCATTTTCGATTTCATTGGAAAATTCCACAATGGTTTCCAGCCCGAGATCGTTGATCGGGAGGGAGTCGGGGCCAAGTTCTGAGACCTGCACCTCAACCCTTTTCTTTCCGTCATTAAGAGCCACGTCCTTTGGAAGCCCGATCCGGTCCTCGAATTTTGCAAGTAATTCCCTTGCCAGATCTATCTGGGGTTCGTAGCCCTGGGACCTTATAAACTCCAGGTTGATTTTCCCTATGTTCACCCCGGAAGCCTCAAGGGCCACGTTTGCAACCACGCCGGTGAAAAGAACCCTGTCCGCCCCGCCGCTGGAAAGCACGTTTTTAGCCACTTTGAGGGAATCGTCCACCTTTGCCCCTCCCAGCACGAAGATGCAGGGCCTCTCCCCACCCTTGATACTCCTGTCCAGGGAAGTTATCTCCTTTTCCATTACCCTGCCCGCACCTGTCGGAAGGACTTCGGTAAAGCCTACCACGGAGAGGTGAGACCTGTGGGCTACCGCAAAAGCATCATTCAGGAAAATATCCACAAAAGGTGCCAGTTTCTTTACCAGGTATGTCTCCGCATGTTCGGCCGCAGACCTGGAAAGGGTCTCTTCGGAATAGAACCTGACATTCTCGAGCATGAGGACATCCCCGTCTTCCATGGAAGCGATATTGGTCTTTGCAAAGGTCCCGAAGATATCGTCCACATATCGGACCTCCCTGCCCAGGTGCTTACTCATCAGATGGGCATGGGGCTTCATGACAGTGAAGTCCTGTTTCCCCGGCCTGCTCTGGTGCGCCAGCAGGACGACTTTTGCAGTTTCAAGGTCCTTCAGGGTGGCAATATGGCTCTTAATCCGCATATCGTCCAGGATGTGCCCATCCGGGTCCATGGGAGAGTTCAGGTCAACCCTTACAAGAATTGTCTTTCCGTCTATGTCAAAGTCATCGATCGTAAGAAAGTCTCTGGAAGTCATGTACCCTCAGAACGCCTTTGTGAATAATTAATAAAAGTCAAGGTATTTATCTACGTTTTTTGTTTGCTCAGCACTGTTTACCTTTGTCTAAGGATTTTTTCCATAAATAAGTTTGTTCTCATTTAAAGTTCACGAGAGGGATTCCGATTTCACACAAAACCTTAGAAAAAAATAAAAAAATTGAGGAATGTCCGGGGAAGAAGCTTACGGGAGCTGCTTATATACCATCAGGAAAAATGCTAAAGCAGGTGGAAAGCCGTGGCAGCCGTAGAAAAAAACAATGAAAATTCTGAAAAAAGAACTGGTTTTGAAAAAGGAGCCGCTTTCGAAAAAAAAGCTGGTTTTGAAAAAGAGGTTCGGGAACTTGTAGAGACAGGATATTCGGGCGTTGAGGAAGCCATTCTTGCCTGTAAAAACTGCCCCCTCCATGAAACCGCAAGCAACAAGGTAATAGGTAAAGGCTCTCGCACCCCGAAAGTGCTCTTCATAGGAGAAGCTCCCGGAAAAAACGAGGACGAAAAGGGAATCCCTTTCTGCGGAAGAGCCGGGAAAGAGCTTGACAAAATGCTGGAATATATGAGGCTTTCGGAGGAGGACTGGGCCGTGATCAACACCCTCAAATGCCGCCCCCCGGAAAACAGGAACCCGAAAAAAAGCGAGCTTGAAGCCTGCAAACCCTTCCTTGCTGCCCAGATTGCCCTTCTCGACCCAAAAGTTGTAATCCTCCTGGGAAACACCGCCGAGAAAGCCTACTGCCCCGGGAAAAAAATGGAATGGGGAGTCCCCGAAGAAATTGGAGGAAGGATGATACTGAAAATCTACCACCCTGCAGCCCTCATTTACACCCGCTCAAGGATAGAAACCCAGCATGCCCTTATAGACGAAAACAGAGGGCTCTGGGAGTAACAGGAATAAAAATTCGAGGAAAAGGAATTTCGGGAACAAATATTTGCTCCGGCATAATTTGTTCCGGCATTACTTGCCCAACGTTATTTGTCCCGGTATTCATTTGTCCTGAAATTATTGTTCACAAATTATAAATAAAGCGATCCAGCTATTATTATTTGGACTTTATTCTTGAATTCCTTTGGAGGGGGGATGAAGAATGGCAATGGTTAAAATGTCTCCTGATTTTTTTTCATGTTCGGATGAACGGGGGAACATGGATATCGAAATCGACCTGCCGGGAGTCAAGAAAGAAAACATCGAATTCAAGATGGTCGAAGACGGTTTCTTTATCAGGGCAAAAAGGGAAGAAACCGGGGTTGAATACGTAGGAACCTATGCTTTCTGCTGCCCGGTAATCCCGGAAAAAGCCGTGGCAAAATACTCAAACGGAAAACTCATAGTGACAGCTCCGTACAGAGAAGCCCCGAATGCCGTGGACATCAAGATTGAGTGAAATAAAAGAAGCGGAATAAGAAACAGTGGGATAAAAAGAGTGGAATTAAAAGAGTGGAATTAAAAGAGTGGGATAGATAAGATTGAGAATAATCTGAAAATGGGGGAGATGAATGTATCCTGTAATTGATTATAAAAAATGTACCGGAGCCCTCGCCTGCTACGAGGTCTGCCCTGAAGACGTTTTTGATGCAAGAGAGAAAGAGGGAGTGAAGAGAGCGACAGTGGCCCGGCCCGACGACTGCATCGAATGCGACCAGTGCGTGGATGCCTGTCCGGAAGATGCCATCGAACTTGTTGAAGACTGAAATTACGGGAAAAAATCTATGAAAATCTAATGAAAATCTAATGAAAATCTAATGAAAATCTAATGAAAATCTA
>CBFCWE010000064.1:0-23990 GCA_965601435.1 uncultured Methanosarcina sp. | reverse complement strand
AAACGGTTGTGAAAAACGGTTCAAACTTAACTCAAAAACGGTTGTGAAAAACGGTCCAAACTTAACTCAAAAACGGTGTAAAGGGTTGAATTTTTCCCTGAACATTTCTTCAAATTCGCATAAACCTCCAATTAAACCTCCAAAAACCTCCAATAAATCTCCAATAACATCTCCAATAAAACCCCGATTTAAATTTCAACCCTTAATACCCCCTCTATAAACCAATACCTCAACAAAACCCCTATAATTCCCGGTTCACACCACAACTGTGAAAAATTTGGAGTTAAACATGAATCAATAGCTGAATCGTATGGAAATGGTTGAAACCTCCATTTCCTGATAATCCCAAATCCTTATAACCCCTAAAAATTTACGATAAAGGTTCTCCGTTGCTTTTTCGGGGGCAGTTCTTTCCCGAAACGTGCAAAAGATCGAAAAAAACGTGGAGTTCTCCCAAAATGTGTCTGAATGTATGTGTGCAATGTGTGTGCTGTATGCTTCCGGGAAAACCGACGAAGAGCCAGTTTACACTTCCTTTCCTCAGAAAGGGAGATGATACCGAATGAAATGCTCAGGAAACCTGATATATAATGCGGTGGAGGCTTTTTCAGCCCCTTATAGTACCCTCGGATACAAGCCTGTCCTGGACTATTCTTCCAGAAGGGTTTTTTTCAGTGTTTCCGCTGTAAATGTGTCCTCCGTGGGTTACGGCGTCGGGGCTGCATCTCTATGCAGTGTGCCCGACGTTCGCAACCGGTTTCCGGGCTGATTTATCACGCTGATGACAGTGCCTTTCCATATCCCTCTCCTCAAGAAGGCACTGTTATCAAATATCCCCCAGAAGTGAGTAAAAGACCTGCAATACCCCTTTCGCAGCTGCATATTTGCCATTTTATGCCGTTGCAAGGGATTTTTTGTCTGATCGGAAAGCCCGGGTTACGGGGCTGTTCCATTAACCGAAAAGGGTTCGCCATTTCCCGATCGGTGAAGAAAGGTCTCCGGGACGGGACTTTCCGAGATGACGGCAGATACCTCCTCATTCCTAACCTCCAGGTGAGAGAGGTCCATAACTCTCTTCAATGGCTTCAAGACAAACTTTTTCTTTCTCTGCAGTCTTTTTTTCTTGATACCTGCAGCTGAAACGCATGTCTCGAAGCCTTATATTTTTCTTTTTCATATTCTTTTTTTATTTTTCCCGTTCCCTGAACCCTCAAGATCGGAAAAATATCCCTTTTTATAATTTTTCATTTTCTTTTTGATTTATCTTTTTTTCAAGTGCCAATAGTATAGAGGTTCCTTTCCTTTGTTTTTGGTTTAGAAAGGTTCCAATCTTCGGGGGAGGGGATTTTTCTCTATATTTAAACTTTTTGTTTTTATTGTCTAATTATTTTGTTATTTTTGGGAAATAAATATCGAGCGCTTTTAACATGCTTTAATTAACCTTTTGATACAGGCAAAAATAATAAATTATTAATAGTAAAATTACTCATATATTAAGTCAGATTATATTATAACTAAAATAATAATGTTAATAATCTTATTTTCCCGTGTTGATATTTGGGACGGTGCTTAGGTGAAGTACTGTTATTCTTTCAAGACAAATTTCCTTTGAAGAAGATTCATATGTTCCCTGGTGATTGAGAGTGGACCCTTCCTGTCTTATTAAAACAATATTCCTATCCGAAAAAAGAAAAAATGTACTGGTCTTGTTGCTAAGAGAAGGCCCCAAGAACATAGATGAAATCAAAGACTCACTCGACTTTAGTGCAAGTGCTTTGATGCCTCAGATAAAGAAACTCCTCAAATGGGACCTGCTTACTTACGATCCAAATGAAGATTTATACAAGCTGTCTGACATGGGGGCTTTGATAGTTGAAAAAATAGAAGAATTCCTCAACATAATAAATATCTATGCGGAGAATCATGAGTACTGGGAAACCCGGGACCTCAGCGAAATCCCCTATCATATGAGAAAGCGTATAGGTAACCTTGTGCACTGTGAACTGCTGGAAGCAAACAGGGACTGTCTGTTTGAGTTCCATCCGACCTTTGTGGACAATGTTCTGAATTCCAAGTACGTAATGATGGCCAGTTCGACTTTCCAGCCTCACACAGTCAGTATATTTTCCAAGCTTCTCCGCAATAATTCAAAAGTTGCCTGTGTGTTCACGGAGCAGATTTTCAACAAATATCTGGAAGATTACCCGGAACAGTTTAACAACTTTCTTTCCCATGAAAATATGAACGTCTCCATGCGTAGCGGGCACATCGGCCCCCTCACTCTGGTAGTCACGGACAGGTTCATGGGCCTGTGGCTTTTTGATAAGAACGGAAGGTTCGACGGGACTACCCTGATAAGTTATGAGCCCAGCGCCCTGAAATGGGGGCGAGAACTTTTCACTTACTATTCAAGCATTTCCAACCTTGTCTACATAGACTCTGACACTGGAAAAGTGGAGATCACGGGGTATAACATCACAAAAGCCAACAAATTCTGATCCCGGATTTTTTAATTTTTCTCTTTTTTAATTTTCACATTCGGCTCTAATAACTCAGTCAGAGTTGTTTTTCAGCCGGACCCACCGTGGTCAATCGAGTTTTTTGGCTTTTTTACTTAACAGTGATAACAATTGCCTTGTGTGAAATATGGCTTCAGTCGGCATCCTGAACCTGGTGCCGGGCAGCTTTTCCCTCGAAAAAAAGAACTTAAGACGACGTATAAAGAAAAATATTTTATGTGTTTGGCTAAATAGCAGTTAATAATTTTTAGTTGTTCTCGGGTCAGGACGCACAGATCTGCAATTCGCAGCTTTAATCTGTTGGTGTAAATTAGATGTGTTTATGAAAATTAAAGTCTAAAGTTGCCTGCAAACAAGGCAACTTTGGACGCCTCTTAATTTTAAGCTCTTTAATATTGTTCCGAAGAGTGATTTTCGGGTTTTTCCCTTGCATATAAAATCATTCATTGGTCGTGGAGCTAAGGCCCCCGGCAATCCCCAGTGCAATAAGCGAGACTACCAGGGGGATTAAAATCACCATTAACAAATTTCCTTCTTCGGCATATTTGAACATGAAACTGAACAGAACAGTGCTCAGCAGTATCCCGATAGCTAGAAGGCAGAGGACTGGCGCCCCGTACAGGTTTTCAATCGTATTGCTCATAATCTTCCCCCCCATTTAATTGTGGCCTGTTTTTCAGCAGAACACGTTTCCTTTTTGGAAACCTCTTTACATATTCTAAAATTAAGATAAATGTATATAAAACTTTAGGTGAAGTGTAATTTTTTTCGATTTGTTTAAGTTTTTGTTGTTCCCATTTTAAGCATTTTTTATCCTGCCTGAAATATCTTGCCTGAAGTCGAAATTTTAAACAACATCTACTTTTAGCTTTCTTCCCTGGGCTTGTCCAATGCGTATGAGGCTGTTTTTGTCTTCATAATTTTTACCATTAAAATAAATTTATACCTCTCATTTTAAATAAATTTTTTTTATAGTTAAATTAATATAAGATGTGCCTTAACTAAATAAATGGGAATATTTATTTGAAATGAACCGGTGCCACCATGGGGATATTTATTTTAAATGATCCGGAACTGCATCCTGATGTTGAGTTGTGGTTTTTGGGATATTTGTGGTCTAATGATCCCGTATTGGTCTGGAAGTTTTCAATCTCAACAAGATCTTAACGGTTAATGTAGGGAAAATTATTTGAGAAGAATTTGACTTATTATTTAAAAACTTAATAAATAAATGTATTTAAATTTAAATCAAATTTATAACGGTACATTGACATTAATTCAAACTGATCAGTTCAGGGGGAACTATTTGGAAAAGAGGGGGTCCAAATCTTACTATCTGGATGCAATTCTTACGGAGTAATTTTTACGCAGATTGTGCTTCTGATGGTCCTGTACGTTCTTTGTGTGTTCATCGTCCTTAAGATACGCTAAAAACCGTTTTTGGGATCTGGAAGCCTGTTGTCGGAAAGCGGGCCGGATACATTATAGGAAAATTCAATGGGGGGGTATTTTGGCGAAGTTAAGGGTAAAAAGCTGGGTCGTGGATCTGGTTTTTATGCATGTGATGTTCGTGGTGATCCTGTATATTGTCTACATGTATATTGTGCCAACAATAGTTCCGATATGATCTAAGAAGAAATAGAAATTCATGCTAAAAAGAATCATCAGGTCGAAGAAGAAGTGAAAAATCGATTATTAAAAAAATAGATTACAAAAAATATGGAGAATATGAAGTAAGAGAATATGACGTCCTATGAAGGGGGTAATCGCATGGGAGAAGGAATGAAAAGTCAGGTTGTGGCTAATAAAGATAAGAAAAGAATGAAAACTCAGGTTGAAGGAGATTCTCAGGTGAACGGAAGCCAGTCCAAGTCTTACTACCTGGATGTGGTTTTTATTCAGGTCTTGCTTTTGCTGCTCCTGTACGGAGTCTGCGTGCTTGTGGTGCCAAAGCTTTCTTGAAACCCGGGATTGTTTGAACCACACTGTTTGGCTTGAAACCAATCGGTAAAAAGCTGATTTTCGTGTGTTTCTATCGGAAGAGATGTTTCTAATTTCTCTCTTCCGAAAAGGCACCACTTTATTTTTCTTGATTTTTTTCCTGAGTTGGGGAGTTTTTTATTTTTTGCGTTGATTCTGGCTTATGATGTTGTATTTTCAGGTCTCTACTCTGATTCAAAGGCTGCAACCTGTTCTTAGCATCTCTTAGTGGGGCTTAGCTTCCTTACCTGTCTGCGCATAAAAACCAGGCTCTGAAATAAGATGTTCTGATTCTGAATTTAATTCCGAGTTCTGAATTTAAGTCTGATCTCCGAATTATTAAGTCTAAGTTATGGATTTAAATCCAGGATCCCAATTATTATGTCTTGGTTCTGAATTATTATGTCCAAGTTCTGAAAAATATCTCATAACTCATAAAGAATTATTCTGCTAAAATTTTAGCTGGCAATTTGAAGGGAATACTCCGGACATGTGCAATGTAAGTTTCATCAAAAATGGGGAAAACCCGCTGCAAATCCCTTACAGGTTTGTGTGCATCTTTCCCGGGTCCTGGCAGATCCCTCTGGAAAGTCTCGAAAATGCCCTAACCCGCGGCAAAATCAAAAAATATTTCTATAAAATCCGGATTTCGGGGAATTTCTCTTTTTATATGTTTCAGGCCCTTCATCCTGCCTTGCAATATAAGCTGATGAAATGCGGCTTCCTATCCTGATTTTTATAAATTTGGTGTTCCCCTTGTTGGTGTGGAGCACAGGACGGAAAACTCAAACTTACTAAATAAATCCGCCTCCGGAGGAAAAATATTTAATACTGAATATATAGACATTAAATAAAAAAACGGGGATAGAACGGGAGGAATTAATTTGAAAATAAGGGTTGTGAGTTCAAGAGATGAAATCTTTTCATTGAATCCGAATGAGAGAATAGTGCACATGGCTTTCAGGCCATCAAATAAAGACATCCTTTCGCTGGTCGAAACCTGTCCGAAGATTGAGGTAATCCAGCTCCCCAAATCATACCGACGGACTGTTTCAACGTCCATCGAAATGTTCCTTGAAATGCAGCGGATCCAGCTCATTGAAGGAGATGTCTGGGGACACAGGAAGGACATAAACGAGTATTACAGCATCCCTCCATCGGTCATTGAGGAGATAAAAGAACTGAAAATGGAAGGCGAATCTGCCGAAGCTATAGAAGAAAAAGTTTCAAGGGCAAGAAAGCTTAACCCAGAAATGATCGCATACATCATTAAAAAAGAAGTCACCGTCTGAGCAGCCGAAAATGTTTCAAGTTCTTCATTTTTGGCTCGTTTTCAATATTTTTTGATTTTTTGAGTGGGGCATGAATTGCGGCGTCCGCAGCTTTGCTTTTAGCCGGAAGGCTTGGGATTATGAAATTTGTTTCTTGCTCTGAATTTCAGGGTTTAAAGTGTGCTTGTATCTGAACCAAGAATCGTTTCTCCCCTGGTCAACAGCGCGGTGTTCTCCGGGATCGCTGCCCTTTGGGGCTCACTTGTAGAATAAATTCATATAAGTTTGAATATACATTCACTTGCATGTTGGGGAAAGATCACGTTTCTATATCACTTGGAACTGTACTTCCATTTACGATCCCACTGATATTTTCAGATAACGCACATCCTTTATACGCCGTATGTATACTGGTGGCTGCTGTCATAGGCTCGCTGACACCTGACGCAGACTGTGGTGGAAAGCCCAAGCTGCACTATGATTTTGGAATCGTTTATGACATAATGGTTCCTCTTCATAAGCTGATAGTTTTTTCTTTCAGTTTCTTTAATTTAAAAGAAAAAATGAATCTTGAATACGTTGTAGAGGAAAGGCATAGGGGAGTGATGCACTCTCCAATTGGAGTATTCATAAGCTCTTTTGTGCTTACTCTGTTAACTACAATAGCTGGCTATCTTATTTTCCGGGATATAAACACAGCTATTGTAGGTTTCATATTTATAGGCCTGATATCAGGCCAGTTTCTACACCTGCTCGAAGATTCCTGCACGGTTTCCGGGATCAACTGGTTATTTCCATTTGGAACCGGCGAGTTAAAAGGTAGTATTTACACAGGTAACAAAATTGAAGGTAAAAAGGATGTCAGGCCTCTTTTGTATAGAGTTTCTTTGTTATCCTTTTCTGCAATCCTGGTAGTTCTCCATTCGCTGGAAGCTATAGATATAAACGGCTCGGGTATCTACTTCCTTATTTTTGCAGTTGTTACGTTAATATGGGTTTTGATATTTCTGACTGCAAAGACCGATAATGATAATTTATGGATGCTGGATGCTAAAAAGGTAAGGGAGTTAGAGCGAGCAGTAGATAATATTGGGAAACAAGAACCTGTTAGGAAAAGAAGGAAAATTGGGGATAAAAGGGCATAAAAACTTACGGTAATTGGAGGGTGTAATAAAAATAGCCAGGGATCGGAAAAGGAGAAGGGGTAAAGAGGATATGACCCGGAAGGTTATTTTTGATTAATATTGTCCCCTCTTCATAAGGCCCTTTTTAGTGTTGCAGCAATATTTTATATGGTATATTAAAAGCAGAAAAGAGGTTCTGCAAAAACTATCTAAATTTTTCGCAGAGCCTAATTAACAGTTATATCTAATTCTCGAAACTTAGCTATTACATAATTTGTGTTCTTATTTATTGTTGTCTCACCAAACTCAAGTTCTAATCTTTCTAAATACGAATACAAAAAATGAATATCCTTTATGCTTGATGAATTTTCAGTTATAAATTCTTCAATGCATTTTTTAATTTTGGAGAAATTTTGTATAGAGTTCATTGCTATTCTTGATAAAGCTTCCAAAACGTCATTATGTAAGCTATGGAAATCATCTTGAGATATATTTTCTTGGTAACTCATTTTGAGTAGCTTTAATAAATCTGGAACAAAAATAAAATCATGAAGGAATCGCAGAGGAGATTCACCAATAAACCAAGGATATTTTTCTTTTTCTTTTATCCATTCAATAAAAAATTCAAGTCCTTTTATGTTTTGGCATTTCATTAAATAAGCAAAAGCCTTCAATTTATCGTTTTCATTTCCCGTGTTATAAGTGTTTAAAAGAAAAGTTTCGCAATTCTTATTGTTACCAATGAGTGTTTCAAGAACTACCCATTTAAAGTTATCCTTTATCTCTGTTAATATAACTTCTAATTTATTTAGGTCTTCTGACATCTCGGTAGTAATGTCAAGTGCTAGTTTTCGTGTACTACCAGTTCTATTTGCATCCTTTATGATATCAGGAGTGAACGGTAATACTTGTGTTATTCTGTGATTTTTGCAGAAAATAATGTGATTTTTCAAAATAAAATCACATTCTATCCCCTTATTCAAATTATCTAAAACTCTTATTTTCATATCTTTGGGAAGTAATAGTCTTTCCAGATATTCTATTCCAACAAAATTTGTCCCTAGATTAAAATCAAAAGAAATCATGTCTAATAGAATATTTTTAGGATATGAAAGCTTTAATTCCCTTAAAAAATACCATAGGTATATAGCTTTAATATTTGTATGCACTTTTTTATCTTTTTTATAAATTGCTGTTCTAAAATCGATCTCCTTAACATGTGAGATACACCATTCAGATATATGTTGTATTTGTTCTTGTGAAAGATTAATACTTTCATTTCGCGTAAACATATTGTAAATATTTCTTATGATGAATAATTCCCAATCTAAGCCATTGATGTATTCAGTAGCTTCTTTTAAAGTAACTGTTTTACCATCAGCAATTTTGTACAATAACTGGATTATTAATTTAGAAATATTCTCTTCAAAATTTTCCAATTCTATCTTTAAGATCTCGGAGTGTGTAAGTTCTTCTTTCTTGCTTATTTCGAAGATTTTGTGAATTTCATTGAGGAATAGATCTTTATTAAAAATCAATTCAATGTCTCTTTGAACTTCTTGAGCTCTTTTTTCCCCAGGGTCTTTTTTAGGAGGTAATGAGAACTTATCCCCATATTTTTCTACAATAATTTTGTTAAATTGAAGATATAACTCACTATTTTGAAGTGCAAGTGAACTTTGTAATCGCCGTATATCGGCGTCTGTAATTTTCCCGTCCTCATATTCTTCAATATAAAATTTAATACAGTCCATATTAGCTAAAGCTGCGAGGATTAAAAATGAGAATTTTTCAACATTCCTTTCTAAATAAATCTTTTGAAAAACCTGAAGTCTCGAATTTGTATCATCAAAAAAGCTTAGAAATTTTTGAGCTTGCTCTTCACGCCCTATCAGTAGTGATTTATATAGCTCTATACAAGATTCTAAAATTGAAGGGTCTTTCTTGTACGCTTGGGTAGCATTATCCAAAAAACCAATTTCTCTCATAAAATATAATTTTTCAAAATATTTAGGCTCGTTTTTAAAGAACTGTACTATTTTTCTAATCGACTCAGGAGAATCAGCTTTATTAAAACCTTCTTCTAAATATACCAGCTCGGAAGTTGAGAATATCTCTCGCGAAAATGCACAATCAAGTCCCTCTATAAAAATATTTATGTAATCATTAAGACAATCACTGTTATATATGAGGAAATACAAGCTAGATCTTATGTTGTCATCCTTCGATCTTCTCAGTGAGGGTACAACTTGGTCAATGACCTCTTTCGAATCAAACCCGTGAATAGATAAGCAACTAAGGGCACGATTTTGCACAATTCCTTCTTTACTTGTTAAAGCACATTTTATCAAAAGTTTTTTTGCTTTATCTCTATATTTGATTGGGATATCCTCGAATTCCCACAACAATTCAATCGACATTCCAACCGTGGTGTAGTATGTACTTTTTTCAATTTTATTCAGTAAATAGTCAACTATTTCATCAGACTGCCCGAACCTTGCAATTTCGTCATATCTAAACTTCGCTCTATTTATCCATATTTTTCTTTCTTCATAACTCTCAAATATTTCCTTAAATATTCGAATCCTTTCTGTTCTACTAATTTTAGTGTATTCAAAATTTACAAAGAGCTCAGGTTGAACGGATAAAATCCATTTTTGTAGATCATCAGTATCATAGATGCAAATGAGAAAAGAAAGAGTGTTTATCCAAGATAGAGCAATTTCTTTATGTTCATGGTCAGAAGATACAAGATCTTTAATTACTTCAAGGGGATAATTTGCTAGTTTTTTGGCTGCCAAATATTCCTGGAAATTATTATGTTCAAATTGCCAAGTTACTTTATCTGTCTCTTGTTTAATCCATGTAGTACAATATTCCAATATTTCTCTTGATGATGATTCTGGCAGTATTTCTTCTAATTCATCATTATCTATATAGTTTCTACCTAGACATTCCATTGCTAAGGCAACGTATTCTAAGTTTTTCATCACGTTCTTTTTCTCATTCTCCAGTTCTTTTGTTTTATGATAATGTTTAATATCCAGCTTAAGTCTTAACTCCAATAAATTTTCGAATATTTCGGCTTTACTTTTTGGTAGGCTATTATTTTTTTCAAACAATTCAACTAGATTAACTAAATAAAATGGAGATCTCAATAAAGGATATATTTTTTTTCCATTAATATCTTTAAAAAAAGAAGTTGATTTAAATTCTAACTTGTCTTTAGTGTACTTCTCAATTTCTTTGCTTCCAAGATCAAGGAGTACGTAAGAAGTAAATCCACTTAATGTACTCATACTCAAATTATCTTCAGCTTCTATTTTGTAAAAATTAGTTCTGCAGGAGACTACAATACATACATTGGGATGCTTATCTACAAAGAGTTCGATTTCACTAGTTGCATAATTAACATTTTTACGTTCAACTTCATCAAGTCCATCTAGTAAAACAATTAGCTTTTCTTCTGGTATTAATTCCCAGTATTTTGGAAAATATTCTGTAACCTTATTATTTGTGTATTTATTGAGGTTAACAAGAATTGGAAAATAAGGACAATATTTTGAGTAGTGATAGGCAAGTTGCTTCAATTCAGTTGTTTTTCCCACTCCTGGATCACTAAGAAGTACAATATGTTTGTTTGTAATAATAACTTGGAGAATATTTTCAAGATCTCTGTCGTCTAAAAATAAATAATTATCGAGATTTAAATTATCCGCTTTTTTCACTTTTCGAGGTAAGTAATCAGAGTCTTTTTTATATTTTCTCAAATATTCACGAAGTTCTTTTATTTTCCCGTACTGCTCGATGAACTTACGGTAGTTATCAAGGACATTTTGAGAAGAAATATTTCCATCATTATTTAACGTGGTCAATGTCTCGTTACAGCCTTCAATTAGTATTTCAAAAAGTATTTCAGCAAAAGTAATTATTTTGTAACTTTCCAATTTGAAATATTGTGAAACTAGATCTTCAAACTTGGAATAAGTGTTATATGTATCACAATGATCAAGAGGATCACAGATAATTCTAATAATATTTTTTAAGTCAGTCATTTTAAAAAAATTGTATATTGATTCTAATCCTATTGCATTTATAGTATCTTCATCTAAAGAATCTTCTATCTCATCGTAATAACTTTCAATTATAGGATCAAAATTAGTTTTTTTTAGTAACACTGTTTCAATGTCTTCGGGCCTGAAGCTTTTTTCAATGAAACTCCTTAACTTTTTTGTTGCGAAGGGGGCGAATTTTAGCCAAGTTGCCCAATCCATAAATTCTTTCACCTAAAGTACAAAAAAAATAATAAATATTTATCAAAAATAATAAAACATTTCTTCTTATATCTACTTAGATATTGTTCCTAAGTTATATAACAGTCGCTTTGAATTTACGCAGATCTCCTAAAGTCTAGATGTAATCTGTAAGCCTTCACCCATCGCCGGTTGTTTTGTGCCGTTGCCCGGGGTTGAACTGGGTTTTGTGGGGAGTTTCGGGGATTTCGTGGGGGGGTTAGGCTATCGATTCAGGGCTTTTGAAATGTAGTTCTCCCCTGGTCAACGGCGCGGTGTTCTCCGGGAGGTATAAAGGCCTGGTCCCGGAGCTTCGGGTGATCTTTGCGGTTGCGGATTGGTTTACAAAATGGTTTTTGGCAATACATTTGTGTTCGGGCAGAATTATATAAAAGTCTTAAGATATTATTAATCATATACTAAAACGAGATACAAAACCACAATCTACCAGTATTTTTATCCGGATGAACAGTATGATCTCTACGGTCTGAAGGTTAAGGTTGTGAATTGAGAATTTCAGGCAGGATAACAACATGGGTTTTAAGGTGAAGTTCTAAGATACATTTTAATTTCTGTAGAGAGGATGGGGGATTAGAGTATGAAGTGAGAGGTTAAATCCAAAAGTAAAGCTGAAAAAGAATGGTGAATTATTTATTCCAGGTGGAAACTGTGCAATCCCTTATCATTTAAGAGTTTTAATATATGAATCGTATAAACTGGATGAAAAAATGACTTCTAATGTATCAATTTATAAGGTTCTGATTTTATGACTGAAAAATATGAAGATTATAAACCGGGCCAATCAGAGATAAACTTGGCACATAAAAATGAATCTGCTGAATTATCGGGAACCGAATCAGGGGTAACGGAAGAAAAAAACGGGCATAATAAAGTAATTGGCTTAATCGAGTCTTTAATGTTAAATGAGAATTATCCACTGGAAAACGAGAGTTCTCATACTATTGATGAAATGCTATCATTTCTTAACAAAGAAATAGATGAAGATCCAAAGTTTACTGAATGCTGGCTGATCAAAGGTATGGTTCTTTACAAAATTGGAAAAGCTGGTAGTGCAATAGATGTCTTTGATGATACTCTGGGGCGTATGCCCTTCGATACTTCTATAAATAAAGCGTATGTATGGAAAAAAAATAACTGGATGTCTTATAAATACGCGTTGAAATTTAAGGCTCTATCCCTATGCAAACTTGGAAAATATGAAGAAGCGTTAGATGAACTTAAATATGGACTTTGCGAAATTTCGAATATCTTTCCAACGAACTCTGAAATGAAAATGTATAAAAATGTACTGAATAGTAAAAATGAATTAGATTCACCCGATGAAACAATTCGTATTTTCACGGGACGTGGGGCAGAGGTTCTCTCCGGAGATGTAAGTGCAAATCCAGATAAACACTATTGCAAGGATCATGGGTTTGTCCCCCTTCTGGATATAAAATGGAGTGGTAAAGAACTCCATTGTCCGAAGTGTAATGTACTCCTGAGAAAAATAGGGCTTTGAACCTGAGTATATATTAGAATAATAAAAAAAGTAAAAAGCCCTGGGTGGGATTTGGACCCGCTACCTCATCCTTACCAGGAACATGCTATGATCCGGAGCCGCAAAGAAGTGGTTTTGCTGGCAAAATCACAGAACTTAGTTTTTAAGCCGCCTTTCTTCAATACTCAAACCTTCCTGTAAAATTTTTGTGCAAAATCCCCGGGGATGAAAAGGAAAACCCGGGTTTGGAAAATACTGAATCAAGTGACAACAGATTAATATATCAATATTTTTAAATATCTTATTTGATGTAAATTCGGCCGGATCCGGAGAGGGGGAATAAAACGGAGTAAAAACGGGGAAACGCTAAAACCTCTTTCGGGTTTGACACTGGATTTTATGAAAAATTCTCTGGAATAGAGGTAACATAATGAAGGGAAGCGACAAAATAAAAGAGTTTTGCAATATATGTGGGCGGGAACTGCTGGAAGACGTAATGGTCGTCGATACCAGCCAGGAAATGAAACCAGTAAAATTCAAGGACGTTCATGGGGATAAGTCCGATCTGATATGCATGGAATGTGCAGCTGATTCGATTGAGAATCCGCCCTTCTTATGTTCGAGATGTGGGCAGCCAGTCGAATTGGGGGAGCACTTCTATATATTGAAGTTCGGAACCACAAAACCCGGGGGCCCGAAGGCGGACTCTGAAGAAGAATGCCCTGAGGATAAATACATCTGTATCAGATGTTATGATGAGTTCATGAACCTTGAAGAGGAACTAGAAAAAGACTGAATGGAAAGCCGTGCCTCTAAACCTTGTTCATGCTCTGCCTTCAATCAATCCCATGGCAGAAATCAGGGCCGGTAAAGCCTGGTCCCTGAGCTTCGGGCGAGTTAGGTCGAGGGGTTCTTTATGTCTTTCTTTATTGTTGGAGCGGGTCCTATTTTATAATCAAGGTTCTTGATTCTGGGGCCCTATCCGGGTTTTGCTTTTGTGCACTTCAACTCCATCTTCGTCTTCGATCAGGGTTTCGATTTCATAGCTGGTATCCGGCTTTTTCGGGACCCTCATTATAATCGGGGTGCGGGTTGAAACTTCTTCGTAATGAATTTTCTCAGCACTTTCCAGAGTGGTCCCGTTTTCTTTGATTTCGAAGCTAAAGTAGTAATTGGCGGTTGCATTTTGGTCTTCAGGGATAAATAAGAAGGCAAAATGGTCATCAAAAGCTCTGACCTCTTCCAGAAACACATCCCCGGTCAGGTTTCTTTCCTCGAATTCAGTATATCTTTCTGATGTATAATTGGATGAATAACAGGTGATAAAGCTCCCCCCGTTAGAGGAATAAGCGGTAAAGATGACAAGGATTCCTCCGAAAATCATCATCAGTATTAAAAGAAAGGATAATACGAATTTCGAGTGTTTCATAAAAATTCCTCCGATTATATGATCTTGATTTTGTTTTCCTCATTTTACCTTGTTTCGGCAAAATATCTTCTATTCCAAATATATATCAAACTTCCTGAAATTCCATAATTTTTCAAACTACGGCTGCTTGAGCTATTGCGGTGGCTCGTTAGGTCGAAGGATTCAGGGGCTTAGAGGACGTGTTCGGGGAGATGGAGAGGGGGGACAAAAAGAAAGATAATAACAGTTATTAATACACAATCAATACTTATAGGTAAAGTGAGGCTGCATAAGAGGTGGAATGTGTATTATGATAGCACAGTCACTATGCTCAAAGAAGAACATGGTTATGGTTATGATGAAACAGTCGTTACGCTCAAGAAAGAAGAGTTATACGAAAAGTGTGTCGATGTAATTAATTATAAATTATATCCAAAACGCAAAACCTTAACTATTTCACATCCAACAAAAGAAATATACACATCACTCAACATATTACATCATTTTGTAGTGTGGGCCCTCATAATACTCAAAATTCTCTTTTTTATATTATTGTTACATCTTTTCTTCCAGTCATGGACAGATTATGTATTTTTATGGGTATATCATTTATACCTATCATTTTTTGAAGGGACGCCGGAAAAGTTTTTTATAATGTCTATTTTGGGGACTCTTGGATTTCTAACCTTCGTATCGGAACTTAAGAGTGTATTGCAATACTCAAATAATTCCAGATGCAGAAGATGCGGAGCATATTTTGCTTGTAAAGAATTCAAGAAACCTGAAATAAGAGATGTAAGTACAGGCGATAGCTATTACCGTTACTTTACAAGTTACTGGAAATGTAAAAAATGTCATCATGAGAGAAAAATAGACAAATCCTTGAAACTCGATGAATTCACCTATCTTAAAGGGAATAAAGAAAATAGAACATATAAATGTAGTGAATGTCAAACAAAAGGTTCTCTTTTTGAATGGAAAAATCCTGATGTAAAAGAAAAAAAAGATGAATACATCAAAACTACCCGCTATTATAAATGCTCAAGTTGTGGCTGTTTCGTTGTGCGTATAATAGAAATAGATAAAGTGGAACAATATAATGTCACACTTGACTATAAAAGTCGATCATGGTACTTGTGATCTCCGCAGGGGCGGGTCTACAACTGATTGATCTGTTGCATCAGCCTCGTTAGGTCGAAGGATTCAGGGGCTTAGAGGACGGGTTCGGGGAAATAGGAGGGGGAGGAAGAGAGGAGCAAGGGGGACGAAAAAGAGAAGGAGGGAGAAAGGGGAAAAGGGCCGAAAATGGCTGTATTTTTGATAATGAAGGGGAAGAAAGCTTTTGCTGAGATATTTACTTTTGTTAAAAAAGAGTGTAAAAAATAGGCTTTGAACCTCAATATATAAATAAAAAATAAAAGCCTCGGGCGGGATTTGAACCCGCGACCTCGTCCTTACCAAGGACGCGCTATACCCCTAAGCCACCAAGGCATGGTTGTTCTAAGAGCATCACCAAAATATCACAGCAGATATATAAGGGTTTCGGCTGGGGACATTTGGCTGGGGCAAAAATCCCTTTACTGTAAGGAAATCCTTTGTAATTCGTAAAAAAAGTGGGAAGACTGAAGGGGAAATATGCCGGTCTTTTTGATATTTGTTATTGAGTTCTCCGGTTTTTAGAGTTTCCAGCGCTCATCGATGGGGAAACGCTCGTTAATCCACATGAGGACCTGGTTGTCGTGGACGATTTTGTAGGCGCGGGAAAGGACCGGGATGCCGTCGAAGGTGGGTTCGCCTTCCAGGACTTCAAGTTCTGCCATGTCGCGGCGGGTCTCAAGGGCGTGGCTGCGCAGGATCCTGCCTATGGGGATGTCTGCACTCATGAGCTGCTCTCGCATGGTCCCTGGCATGCGCTCAAGAGGGGAGAGGGACCGGGCATGGACAAAGACTGTGCCGCCTGCATAGAGCCTTACCTTCCTGTCATTTACCTCGCTTCCTTCTTCCACTCCAAGGAGGGTAGCCATTTCTCTGTCAGCCCTGACTATGTGCTGGGACTCGGTCCTGACTTCGACGGGCTGGCGGGTCATTATCTCCAGGAGGAAGGTCACAGAGCCGTCTGTCCCGCAGCAGACCCGGAGGCAGGTGGGAATCTCCAGGCTCTTTAGTTTTTCCAGAAAATCGGTGTTCAAAGAAGATACCTCAGGCTAGGGGCTTTCAGGTGCCGGAAAATTATAAAATCGCTTATTCGTGTCCTGCGGCTTATTTGCCACTGACTTCTTTTTTTGCCTGCTTGAGGCGTTCTTTTCCCGTGTAGCCGGTGGCCTTGTAGAGGAAGTCCCGGAAATACCTGTTCGTCTGCAGGATAGTCTCATCATCCAGCATCGAGGGGTTGGAAACAGTATCAACGACAAGTTTCTTATTCTCGATCGAGACCGTGATCTTTGCCATTGCCCCATAAGCTGTCTCAAGGACATCTCCTTCCCTTACAATTTCTCCCGGGAAGCATTCCTGCATTACCGAGTAAATTCTTTCTATTTCGGGCTTAAAGCCGCGTTTTAACTTGTACTGCTGCATGGCTATCCTCTTATAAGAGATTTTCATCTCAGATAAAGTTTGCTTAGAACGAAACCCCTGAATATCGGTACCGCCGGACCTGAAAATCTGCCTGATAAATAATGCTTTTTCCTGTTTTTTCCAGCTTTTTCCGTTTTTTTCGGGTCTTTCCGGCTTTCTTACCGGATTCATTTTGCATTTATCCGGCTCCTTTTGGCCTTTTCCGACTTTTTTAGCTTTTTAATAGGCTCTTTTCCTTTTCAAGTTTCGTCAGGCATTTGTTCCCTTGCTCTATATTATGTTGCGTAAATTGCATAAAAGATCAGGATGTATAAATTAATGCACAGGTAATGGATGCACAGATAATGGGTGCACTGGTATGATGCACAGCTAATGAGTGCAGATTAAATAGCATCTATTGACCTGGAAATTGAACGAATATCAAATCAAATAGGGGAATAGGATAATGGTAAAACTTCCAGCAGATGTAAAAGAAGCGCTTGTAAACCAGCAGGTTGCCTCCCTGGGGACCGCTGACAAAAACGGGGTACCGAACGTATGCCTGATGGGTTTTGTCAAAGCCCAGGACGATGAAACACTGGTTATGGCAAACGTGTTCTGGAAAAAGACCCTGACAAACCTTCAGGAAAACCCAAAGGCAACAATAACGGCTTACCTGCCCCCCAAAGCTTATCAGATAAAGGGGAGCATTGAACTGGTTGCCGAGGGTCCACTCATGAATGAGATCAACGAATGGGTTGCCTCCAAAATGGCAAACCTCAAGCCCAAAGGGGCGGCCCTCCTCCACGTTGAAGAAATTTACAGCTTAAGTCCCCCCAATGCCGGAGAAAAGATCACGTAAAAAAGATTTTTTTACAAAGGGACTGTTTTTCTTAGTTTTTTTGTCAGGCATGCCCTCTCAAAAGAGGGCTTTTTATCAGGTTCCGGGGTTTTAAATCCCGGAACAGGTTATTTACGGTTTTTTTCTCCCGTATTTCTTGCCTTTCAGACCTTAAATTTGTTTTTCCTTTCACACCCGTATTTTTCTTTTTTGTCTCTGTTGTTTATTTCCGGAAGGAAGCTTGCTTACTTTTAATAAATATGAGGAGAATTGGTCATAAAGAAGAATTGATAGGAATACAGGAATCAACCATAAATATGATCAAAAGCATCAATAAAACCCATAATAAAAAGAAAATTGATAATTACTGCTAACTCATTCAATTAATATAATTTATGCAAAAAACTGCTGTTTATTTTTACCTGGGTAACAGGAAAAACAAATGAGAAGGTGACCCTAAGATGAACAAAATGCTGAACCTGGACGATTTAATCGCAAAGAAACAAGCAGAAAAAGATGCAAAAGAGGGGGAAAACGTTGAACTGGAGGGCTTCTACGACCTTGTGATCCCCCCCGGAACCTTGATGTCTATCATCTACGACCTTGTGGAAGAATTCAATCTTGAGCCTATCAACAGAAAGATGCCTGTGAAAATTGCAAACAGTGAGGAGCGGGAAGTCCTTGTCCTGCGCGGTTCTCTGGAACAGGTCCAGGCTGCGGAGAAATTCCTGTATGAGGAAATGAATGCCTGGCTTGAGGGTGATTCGGCAGGTTCGAAAAACCCCGACAAAGCCTAACAAACCTTGAGTTGCCCCGATCCTTATAAATGCCGGTAAATGCTGACAAACACTGATAAATGCTGGCAAACACTGACAAATGTTGACCTGTCTTTATCGTTATTTGTAAGGTTTCATTGTCAGGCTGCAGGAGGGGAAAAAGGAAGCAGTTGAAAGCAGGCTGAGGCATCGGCTTATCCGGTACTGATGCCTGTTATGCTGTCCTTTGAAAAGTCAAAAACCGTAACTTTGCCTGTGCTGTCGTATATATCGAGTTTTGAGCCTTTTTCGATTTTTCCAACTACTGCGGCGGTAAGTCCCGCTTCTTCAAAGACTTTTACGCATTCTTCTGCTTTTTCCGGCACTGCTGTGAAGACGTATCCTGTTCCGGGATGCACTTTCAGCCACTGGGCGAAGTCCACGTCCTCGGGCCTCGGGACTTTTTCCAGGTCCACAGAGGCTCCGACCCTGCTCGTCTCGCAGAGCATGCCCAGGGTGCCTACGAGGCCAGGATTGCTGATGTCTTTTCCTGCACTTGCGAGTTTGAGCTCCCCAATCTTCCGGGTCACCAGGTAGCGCTCCCTGACAATTTTCGGTTCCTTATAGGAGGTGGTATCCCAGCTGTACGGGGAGTTCGGGCCGATCTTCCCGTCCATGTCATAGGCGGCAATAACCAGGTCCCCGGGCTTTGCGGTGTCGCTGCGGATTATACAGTCTTTTTTCGCAATCCCGATGATCGCAACGGAAAGGGAGGTGTAGTTTGTGTCAGGGTGTACATGCCCTCCGACGACGGGAACCCCGAACTTCCTGATCCCTTCTGCCAGGCCTTCCATCAGTTCCTTGCAGGAGGCATCGTTTTTTGAGGAGGCTATGTCCACCATGGCAAGGGGTCTTCCTCCCATGGCTGCGATGTCATTAACGTTTACGACCACGGCACCGTAGCCTGCCCACCAGGGGCTTGCGTCAAGCAGTCTACCCCAGATCCCGTCCGCTGCAAAGAGGATTACGTCATCCCCTCCGATGTCGATTACCGCCGCATCGTCCCCGAAGTCAACAATAGCGTCCTTATACTCCGGACGGACGGTCTCGAAGATTGAGACTATGTCTTCAATCTGTTTCTTGCGGGTGACCCCTTCAAAATTCCTTATACCTTCTGCAAGCTCTTCAAGATCCAATCAAAAGCTTCCTGTTGTTTTTATTATTTGTAAAATTATCCATTAAGCTTTGGCCCAAAACCGATAAGGGCTTTGCTTTGCGAAAATCTGCGCAATATTTTGACCGGTAATATACTCCGGTTATCCTTTATTTGTTTTTCTTTCTTGTGCTGATAGAGTAGAAGCGACAGCTTTTTATGAAATTATTCTATCCTTTATGTCGGCTTTATATTACTACAAATATATATAAATACCCCACTATCTTGCGAGGAATGAAAAAAATGGTAGCAAAAATCGATGCTGACTCCTGCACCGGGTGCGGAGCATGTGTAGACGAATGCCCTGCAGCTGCAATCGAACTCAAAGACGACCTTGCAGTTGTAGATGAAGATGAGTGCCTTGACTGCGGTGCATGCGAAGATGCCTGCCCGAACGGCGCCATCACAGTCGAATAAACCCTTTGAGTAAAATAAACCCTTTTAAGCAGATTTATAAACTGTTTTAAAAACCCTTTTAAGCAGATTTATAAACTGTTTTAAAAATCCTTTTAAGCAGATTTATAAACTGTTTTAAAAATCCTTTTGCGGAGTTTTTCTGACTCCGCTTTTTTATTGCCCATTTTTACCTGGGCTGTTTTTTCATCTCTGCCCCGGTCTGGATTTTGATGAGCTTTCTGCGCTCCTCACTCATCTGGGTCATGTCCTGGTCAATGTAGCCGTAGGCATCAGCCCTGCACTGCCTGCAGTGGCGCATCTGCCTGACATAGGGTTCACAGGTGTCCTGGACAGCCTGTCGTTCTTCCGGGGTCGGGGCTCTTATGTGGGCGAAGGCTCCCTGGGGGATCAGGGGCATGATATTCATTATGTATACCTCTCTTTCCCGGATCGTTTTTGCAATTTCTATCATGTGCCGGTCGTTGATCCCCGGCACAAGTACGGTGTTTACCTTGACAACGAGCCCTGCCTTTGCAGCGGCTTCGATACCTTCAAGCTGATTTTTGATCTGGATTTTTGCCCCTTCGACTCCTTTGTAGGTCTTGCCGTGGTAATTGACGTGGTCACAGATCTGCCCCTGGATTTTGGGGTCAACGGCGTTGATGGTCACGGTCAGGGTCGCAACTCCAAGCTTTACAAGCTCCGGGAGTTTTTCCGGAAGCACGAGTCCGTTTGTGCTCATGCAAAACGTAATGTCCGGGAACTCTTCCCTTACAAGCCGGAGGGCTTCGAAAGTCTCTTCGTTTGCCAGCGGATCGCCGGGCCCTGCAACGCCTATCACTTTGATAAAGGGATAATCGGAAAGGGCCTGCTTAACTTTTTCAAGGGCTCCGGCCGGGGTTAAGACCTCCATGGTCACTCCCGGCCTGTTTTCATTTACGCAGGCAAAGTCCCGGACGCAGAAGTTGCACTGGATATTGCACTTTGGGGCCACGGCAAGGTGCATTCTCCCAAACCTGTGCCTGGCCTTTTCGCTGTAGCAGGGGTGCTCGGCTATGATTCTATAACGCTCTCTGTCAAAAGTGACGTTTTCTTTTTCAGACAAGTTTTTTCCTCCGGCAGTTAAAGGTCCCGGCGCAAGGGGTCGGATGCATCCGGGAATCGCAAAGAATGCGTATTTTCATTTCGTTTCTTTTATGCATAATTATGCACAATATATAAAGCATCCGTTTTCTGTGGCTTCAAGGCTTTTTCCGGTTTAACCGGAGTTTCTATTTAATAGTCTCAAGCCCTCTACAGGTTATTTTACTGAAATAAGGGTCGGGACAAAAAATCTAAAATAAGATGCTTATGGCTCTTTTTTACGGATACCGGGTTTTCAGAACGCTTGCTTATGCAGTTGCTTCTGTAAAAAAGTTGAATTCCCCCGGCTCAATGGTGTCAAAGACCAAGCCGGCGAAAAAAATTTACCTGAAATAACTGTGGCTGAAAAAAAGTAGGATTCCTTAATCTGAATAATGTCCGTTTAGACCTTTAGATTGAAGATTTTGGACTGAAGTCTGAAATCCGGAGTCTAAAATCTTCAATCTTATTTTCTCAGTCTTTTTCTTCCTTACCGTTTTTGGCCAGGGTCTCTCTTGCTTTTTCCATCTCTTCTTTGGTCTGGATCTTTATGACTTCCCTGCGTTCTTTGCTCATCTGGGACATGTCCTGGGCAAGGAGCCCGTAGGCGTCAGCCCTGCACTGCCTGCAGTGGCGCATCTGCATTACATAGGGTTCGCAGGAGGCCTGAGCTTCCTTTCTTTCTTCGGCGGTGGGAGGTTCCTTGTCCGCAAAGGCGCCCTGGCAGATCAGGGGCATGATGTTCATGATATAGACCCCGAGTTCGTTGAGTTTTTTTGCGATCTCGACAACATGCTTGTCGTTGACCCCGGGGACCAGGACAGTGTTGACCTTTAATACGATTCCTGCCTCAACGGCTGCCTTTATGCCATCCAGCTGGTTCTTGATCTGGAGCTCTGCGGCTTCAACACCCCTGTAGACCTTTCCGTGGTAGACGATGTGGTCCACGATCTGCGCCTGGATTTCAGGGTCGATGGCATTAACCGTCACCGTCAAAGTGGAGACACCCACTCTCAGCATATCCTGGATTTTTTCAGGGAGCATCAGCCCGTTCGTGCTCATGCAGAGAGTAATGTCAGGGAACTCTTTCCTGATAAGCTCAAAGGCCTTGAAGGTCTCGTCATTGGCAAGAGGGTCTCCTGGTCCTGCGACTGCCACGACTTTGATGAAGGGATACTCTTTTAACACCAGTTTGGTCTTTTCAAGGGCCTCTTCCGGGCTCAGGACCTTGCTGGTGACTCCGGGCCGGCTCTCGTTCACACAGTCGAATTCCCGGACACAGAAGTTACACTGGATGTTGCATTTCGGGGCTACGGCCAGGTGGATTCGCCCGTACTTGTGCTGGGCCTTCTTGTCATAGCAGGGATGTTCCGCGATCTTTCTCCGGAGTTCTTCATCCATCGTTTTATTGTTAGTGTCAGTATCAGGATTGGTATTTTCTGGCAATATTTTTCCTCCGTTCGGAGTTTAAAGCTGAAGTAAAACCCTATTGGGAAATTTCAAAATGTCTTAAGCAAACTATAATGCAGCCCCTTGATATACATTGTGGAATTGTTTTTTTACTTCCTATATGGTTTTTTAAGCAAAAAGCACCTGATAATAAAATCATTCCAATTATATATAAGTCATATACAGGATTTGTATTCACTTCAACATCCTAATTCACTCCAGGATCCTAATTTACTCCAGGATCCTAATTCACTTCAATTTCTGGGTCGTGTAGAACAAAATCCTTCCTTTCCGATCGAAATCCTGAAAAATAAAAAAGAAAGGTGGATCTCAATCCGAAAAGTTGTCCATCTCGCACCACTTCCCCTCTCCTTCCCAGACCCTTACCTTGAGGGGAAAACCGAACTTTTTGTGGAGACGGGCGTGGATGTTCTGGCAGAGGTGTTCGGAACTCGGGAACTCTATGAGGTCGTTGAGGAGTACGTGGTCATATTCCTGCAGGGTTTCCTTTATACCTTTTTTCAGGTCGTAGAAATCGATGACCATCCCGCCTTCTCCGACTTCCCCTTCTATAACTACCTCTATTTTGTAGGTGTGTCCGTGCACCCTTCCGCATTTGCCATGCCCCGGAAGGTAGTGGGCACTGTCAATGTAATCAATAATTCCTAATCTCATTTTTGTCATTATAAACACCCCCACATTCTGTGGGTCTGAGGTATGATGCGCGTGTCAATTTCTTCAAGCAGCATACTTTGCAGTTCGATAAGGGCCTTTACTGAAGACTGCGCATTTATCCCGACTTTTGGGCTTTCCATCCTTGTTTCCGGCTGGAGGATCACACAGGACACATACCCTGCGATTGCGTCCACCGCTGAAATTACGCTTTCAGGGTCGCTATCCCTGCTTACCACTATCTTACAGAAACAGTCCCTGGTCTCGCTTTTTCTCAGAGTCCTGAAACATTCAACCGTATTTTCAATATGGACTTCTCTGGCTTTCCCCGCTTCCGGGTTTTCCAGGCCAAGGGCCTCCGGGAGTTTGAAATCGCCTGCCACGTATGCGACTCTGTCCTTTACTTTCCTGGCCTGCTCCGGAAGGGTCATGTTGGATTCCAGGTAAAGGGGTGCAGATAATTCTAGCTTATCCAGCTCTTCAATGAAGTCCGTGTGCAGGAGCGGTTCCCCGCCTGTAAGGGAAATTGAGTGCAGGTTCTTGAAAGGCTGCAGCATGTCTTTGAGCTGCAGGGCACTGATGGGGTTTTTTGCTTTCTCGAAGCTGCCGCTGCCTTCTCCCTTCTCATAATCACAGGTTCCCTGGTTTGAGAAGTCCGTGTCGCAGTATTTGCAGTTCAGGTTGCAGCCGGAAAAGCGGACAAAAGCCTGCCTGGCTCCCACGTATGGCCCCTCTCCCTGCACTGAGCAAAAGATCTCCCTAATCGGGGCTGATTCCCTGCATAGGGGCGATAGCAGCTTTGTGGCTGGCCCTGGCCCTGATGCGGGTCTTCCTGAAATGGGTCTTCCTGAAATGGGTCTTCCTGAAATGGGTCTTCCTGAAATGGGTCTTCCT
>CBFCWE010000063.1:0-24299 GCA_965601435.1 uncultured Methanosarcina sp. | reverse complement strand
AAAAACAAACAAAAAAAACAAACAAATTTGAAAATCCACCAAGCCTCCGGCTGTGGAGAAACTGACAGGGAAAGATTTCTGGAAACTGTTCAATTGAAAAATCCAGCGTTTTTAATCAAAAAGTTACGGTCCCGGGTTCACTGAGAGCCCCGGGCGCCTTTTGTCGGGAAACAGGAATCAAAGCACTTTATCAATCTCGGCGGCCAGGACACTGCCCTGGGTCACTCCCATGTAGCGCTTAACCTCGACCCCATCTTTCTCAATGATAAGCGTCGGAACAGCATGGATGCCGTATTTTGTAGCAAGTTCCTGGTTTTCATCCACATCGATAACTTTGAACTCGACCTTGTCCGCATACTGCTTTTCGAGTTCTTCAAGAATTGGTTTTTGCATCCTGCAAGGTCCACACCATGTTGCGGAAAAGTCCAATATCACTGGTTTCATAAAATCACCTGCATACCTTAAAGCTTCTTATTAGCTTTTGATGTTCTTCTATCGATCCACGCCTGACAGCCAGACAAAATTCCGTACCCGTGAAGCCAGTACGGAAAGATTGCCCCGGAACCCAATCCTGAATCGTAAACGCAAGCTGTAAGATGAGATATTAAATACAGGGTCGGGGATCAATTAGTATATATTATCTCCGAGCATATATAATGCTTATCTTGGAAGTCAGAACCCTTATTTTCAACTTATCCGGAAAAGGAAGCCCTTCAGGCTTTTTTTAGCCGACCAGAAATATAAAAATATTCAGTCACTTACCGGGTTTTGTTCCTGTTTTTGACTCTCTTCTTTCCTTTCCTGAGCTTTGATGACGTTTCCAAAGTACATGCAACCTTCCATGGAAATCTTCGGCATTTCAGGAGACTCATCGATAAGCTTGACAGGAGCCCCCCTGATAAGCACGCAGGGCACCCTTTCCCCGCCCTCTCCCATAAGGAGTTCCGCAGCCGAAACAAGGTTATCAGCTACTGCTTTGTGCGTTATATGCAGAGGTTTACCGAAGATATCAAAAGCACCTCTTGCATCTTCCACGGACACGAGACCGGAAACACCCAGCGCAAGCCCTGTGCAGCCGAGCCTCAGGGGCTGGGTCCTGCTGTCCCCGACAATAACCCCCAGCCGGCAAGAGTAACGTTCTTCAAGCCTTTTACGGATATTTTCGGCACTCTTTCGCGGGTCTTCGGGCAGGAGGACAACGTGCCCTTCAGGGGCATTGGAAGCATCGATCCCTGCGTTAGGGGCAAGAATCCCCTTTGTGATAGTAAGGGCGGCTCCGGGAACCCCTCCGAAAATTTCATCGCACTCCCGGATCACGAGTTCCATTTCCCTGGGATCGAGCTCGTATTCATCCCCCAGAGCCACCGCTCTTTCCCCTGGCTTTATGGACTCCAGTTCCACGACCCTGTCTTCCGAAGTGGCAACCGCAGATTCGGCCAGTACGAAAATATCCCCTTCAAGGGGTTCAACGCAGGCTTCTTCCAGTGCAGCTTCCAATATCCGCACAACATCATCCCCGGCCCTTATAATCGGGGTCCTAATTCCGAACATCTGGATAGAAGTGAGTTCTGAGTTCATTTTACTGCCTTTGAAAATCAATAATTTATCTTCAATATCCGGAACCAAAAAACGGAATAAAAGGAGGTCCCAGCCTAAAATAAGGGAAGTTATTGATAAATGTATCCAAAATTTCAAAAAATACCCCACCAGAAAAAAGCGGGTCTGAAAGGAAAAATTGAAGCTAAAAAGAAAAACACAAAGGAAAAAGGAAAAAAGAAGGAAAAAAAATGAGAAAAAGGAAAAAATCAAGGACGAAAAAACCGGCAAAAAAGTAGAAAAGAGAAAGAGGCAACAAAGTGGCAAAAAGGAAAAAAGTAGAAAAGAGAAAACCCGATATACGGGAATTACGGGTTCAGGCCAGGGCCATAACCACATTTTTCAGTTCACTGTAACAACGTTCAAAAATTGCCTGGTCAGCTTCGATTTCCCTGACATCGAAACTATAGTAGTCTGCAAACTCATACACCCTTGAGTCAAAGTCCTGCTGGTAACTCAGCCCGGTGTTGATTTTTGCGACCTGAGTGTACTTAGAAACCCTGAATACCATCCTTGACTCTTCGAGCGCTTCCAGGCTCCGGGCAAACCCGTTGGCAACAATCAGACGTTCCCAGTTGGCAGCCCACATAGGAGTAAGCATGAAGGTTCGTTTTCCTTCAAGACTCTTCACGACATCTATGAAAGAGTTTTTACCTCCAAGAGTTGCGCAGATGCAGTCGTCAACAATGTTGCCTTCGGTATCCTTCAGGGTTATAACCGGGCACTTCAGGCGCTCGAAATCGGCTTCAATGTCTTTAAGCATGTTTCCGCAAAGCCCGTAAAGGAGAAGCAAACCGTCAGAAAACAGGGACATCCGGAGGATAGCATCGTATACGTTCAACTTCAGCCTTGTACGCCTCTGACTCACACCCACGATTTCGAGTATGTTCAGCACAAGGGCCACCCCACCATCATTTCCCAGGTGAAGTTCCCTGAAAAACCTGTGCTCATCCACATTTTCGAGATTTACTTCCCTGAAGGGAAAGCCGATTTTTTCAAGTTTTCGAACAATGCCTCCTGAGTTTTCGTTTTTAATTATGATAACCTTGCTAATCTCCCTGTCATGTTCCACAAGATGGACGATCTCATCCTCAAAAATATTGCATGATATGATACCCATTACCTGCATTGTAAGCTCCTCCCGGAGTCCCGCAGGTCCTGCGGAAAAACTCCGGATCCTTTAAACACCCAATCTTCCTTAAATTCCGATATCTTCTAAACACCCAATCTTCCTTAAATTCCGATATCAACACAACGCCTTCTGGCAGCCAGGCTAACATTAATCGACCAAAAATGCCCAATAAAAGATGCGGACAGACAAAATAAGACTTAAAAGACGCCAGATAAAGTCTGTCCGAAAAAAAATTATTCGGAAAAACCTTGCTTAACAAACCATCTCCCTTACATCGGATAGATTAAGAAACGGATATACTGAAGAATCGGGAATATCAAACATATAAGCCCAAAAACCGCAAGGAAGCCTGAAAACCGGGATAAGCATTTCCGAAAGGCTTTCCTACCCGGGCACACATAAATAATAATTATACGCTTTGCATCGGAGTCTGTGTTCTGGAAACATCAGGAATCACAGCTTGCAATAATCAGGTTTTCGCATTCATTTTCTTAGGATCTGCTAAACTTAAGGCTCCGGAGTTTTCATTTTAAAGAGGCAAAAAAGCCATTTTCCACCAGGGTACATCCTAGCTGCAGAAACGTCATTTAAGCCCGGTATCCTGCAGGCCTGGCCAACTCCCGGTTACGCTAACCGAACCTTAATTTAGCCTTCTCTGCTAACTTAAAAGCCCGGGGCAGAGTACATGCACATTTCCCGATATCCTGCCTTTCTACTACAAATTCACCTGTAACAGTCCGGAGGTGTAAATAATAGAGTTCACAGCCTCGATATGATATATGCTGCAGAACTACTTAAAAAGAGATTAAATACATCATATGAAAACTTATATAAGCAAAAACTTTTGAGGAACAGACCAGAGGTTAACAGGAAGACATATAACAAATATATATAATGTTAACACCGTAAAAGGTCCGCCGGAAACTTAAGCTCATGGAGTGGAAATACAGAGATAGGGCCCTCAGACCCGAATCCTGAATTTACCTTCTTGAAGCCACGGCCCACTGTGCAAAGGTTACCTTCTTGAAGCCACGGTTAACGGTACAAAGATACGGAGACCGCTTCTTCCGGGTTATTTCCGGGTTACTTCCAGGGTTCTCAGGAGTTACTTTCGGGATGTTTCGAAGTTACTTCGGGGAAATTCCTGCCATGGAAAGCAAACGGGAAGTATTCTTATGAGACCCGATGGGCATAATATGAACGCCGCGACATAATTTTGTCAACTCTTTTATGGTCCCGGAGGCTATGGAGAAACCTTCTTCAACAGGGTCGGAAGCGGTTTTCAGACGGGAAAGGGTCTCTTCGGGGACATGTATTCCCGAGATATGTTCATTCATGTACTCAGCCATCCTCAGGGACTTAAGGGGGATCAGGCCAGCAAGGATAGGGACATCCAGGTGGGCTGTTGATTCCACAAAATCCTCAAACATTCCCATATCATAGACTGCCTGGGTCTGAATAAAATCGGCTCCGCAACTAACCTTTTTTTCAAGTTTTATGAGTTGCAGGACCTCTTGAGGATTTATGCCGGAAACCGCACCCATACAGAAGCAAGTCCCTTCGTCCAGTTTATTTCCTGCTAAATCGGTCCCTTTGTCAAGTTTTCGGACAAGCTCCAGAAGCTGTACCGAATCGAGGTCATAAACGGGTTTAGAGCCCGGGTGGTCCCCACAGGAAGGAAAGTCCCCTGTCATAACACAGACATTCCTTAATCCGAGAGCATATGCTCCCAGAAGGTCGGACTGGAGCGCGATTCTGTTCCGGTCCCTGCAGGTAAGCTGCATGATTACCTCATGACCTTCATCAAGCAGGAGCTTGCTGAAAGCCAGGGAACTCATATGCATGATGGAACACTGGTTATCTGTCACGTTCAGGGCATCTACAAGGCCCTTTAACTGGCTGGCGTCTTCCAGGGGGGCGGATACGTTCGTACCTTTCGGAGGAGATATTTCAGCAGTAACCAGAAATTTACTGGAATTCAGTTTTTCTCTAAAATTAAAAAGCATTAAATAAGTATATTAGAAATGAAATTATTTAAAAGCATGCTCTTTTGGGGCATGTATAACATAAAGAAGATCAAGTCTGTTTATTTTCTTTAAACGTTCATAAATCAGAGCCCAGACACAGTCATCTTCCCTGTTAACTTCGCACTTCCCGGCAACTGAACCTCCGCAGGGCCCGTTCAAAAGCCCCTTGGGACACTGGGATTTAGGGCACAAGCCTCCGAACTCCCCGACCGTACAGTCCCCGCACATAATGCACTGGTTGCTAAGAAGTTTCCCACTGCTCGATCCGCCGAGGGAAAGCGTATTATTCGAGCCGTACACAGGAAGGTCCACCACATTGGCTGTGGCGGAAACTCCACTTCCGCAGCCCATGACAAGAACGCAGTGAGCCTCTTTTATCTTCTCGTTTTTCTCGACAAGGGATTCGTAAGAGCGAATACTGCAGGCTGCAGTGGGAAGGGCCCAGCCCAATACATGCTTTCCGTGCTCTTCCAGCCGGCGGCACATGTCAAGGACTTCCGGTTCGCCTCCGGTCTTCAGCTTTGCAGCACATACATTGCATCCAATTATAAAGACATCGTCTTCATCCTTTAATATTTCAAGGATCTCTTCAAGGGGTTTTGCTGAAGTTATGATCATGTTTACCTCAAGTATCGATAGTCCAGGTCACTCCTGTTTGCAATACATTCACGTAACATTCCGGCAATAAGGGGAAGGGAACGGGCCTGCACCTCCAGTTTCCGGGCCAGCCGTTCGAGTTGCAGCAGGGTCCCCATCACAAGGACATCTGTCATCTCCGTTTCATGGGAAACAGCATCACGAGTAAGGGCTGCGTCGCCTCCCCGCGCAAGTAACTCCTGTTTTATAATCAGGGCCTCGGTTGTGGTGAGGTTCCTGATCCTTAGCACCAGGTGGACACTTTTGTCCCGCATCACCTGCGAGCCCACTCCGGTAGCTCCCAGCTTTCGCATTACCAGAGAAGCATCCTGAGGGGTCTTGATTTCAAGCACTGAAACCTCGTACCGGGCTTCCTTTACCTGACTGGTCCGGCTCCTCAATGCCCCCGCGACCTTCACGGCGTCCACAGTCTCGGGAACATCATGCGTACGGATGATGTGAGCTCCCTTGTAGACCGCAATGGCTGAAGCAGCCAGGCTGCCGGAGAGCCTTTCAGGCGCGGGTTTTCCCAGCACCTCTCCGATGAAGGATTTTCTTGAGAGGGCAGCTAGAAGAGGTTTTTCGAAGATTTTCAGGCGATCGAAATCGTCAAGGGTTTCAAAGTCATAGAAGGAAAGTTTTTCTTCGGTCCACCTGCCTATGGCAGGATCAAGGATCATGCAGTCCGGGTCAATTCCCCCGGCTTCGGCAGTCCGTATAATAGAATCAAGCGCTGAGATAATCGCATCCATCCCCAGAGGGTCTCCAGGAATTTTTTCCGAAGCCATCACCACAGCAGGACAGCCGTAATCTGCCACAACCCTTATCATATCCGGGTCGATGGTAAAGCCGGAAACGTCGTTGACGATGTCAGCCCCCCGCTTGAGAGTTTCTTCTGCGATTTCCGAAAACATCGTGTCCACGGAAATCACCGCGTCCACATTCCCATCCAGAACTTCCAGGACAGGCAAGAGCCGTTTCAGTTCTTCGGCCTTGCTGATAGACTCTGAAAACCTCCAGGTAGAACGGGCTCCTACATCCAGGAAAGTAGCTCCGTCCTCAACCATTTTCCGGGCAATTTCGAGCACTGAGTCGGGGGTAACCACCGAACCTTTGAAAAAGGATTCGGGACTCAGGTTAATAACACCCATCACATGCGCAGGGTATCGGTCTCCAACTTTCAGACCGCAGATAGTAGTATCAACAACCATTTTTGACAACCAGATTCAATAAATTTCAATTGCAATACTCGAAGACATGCTTCCCGGAAAAAACACCGCATTTCCGGCACCCGGAAAAGCCCGACCAGAGGAGAAAACTCAGCAGGGTTTACAGGCAGGTAGTCCGGACTCCTAACAGATTAGAAATTCCGGAAAGAACATTCGGATACAATGTGAAGGGGTGTGGAAATTTCAGGGAAAGCCGGGAATGACAGGTCCGGATTCTTACTAATTATGTTAATATCAGCATGTTATTATTGGCATTAATATCAGCATGTATTGGTGGAGCTTTTATCAAAAGCGAATTATAAGTAATAATTTTAAGAATGGTTTAAATCACATTGGATGAATATTTATTATTAGAGTTGGGCGGAACTATGTTACAATGGGTTTCAATAATACATAAAAATATTGATGTGTACTATTAATTTAACACAATTAGGAAAACAGACCAATGAATTTCCTTCCCCGGTATCCCGGAGAAGCGAATGATAGAGAAAGAAGGTAAAAGAAAAAAGAGAGAAAAACGAAAAACAACGAAAAACAAAAGAAAAACAACGAAAAACAACGAAAAACAACGAAAAACAACGAAAAACAACGAAAAACAACGAAAAACAAGAGAAAAACAAAATGTGGAAAATCCCCCGGGACCGGGGGAAAAATATCAAAAGATGGTTTTTAGAGGCTCTTTTCCGCACACATCAGCACATGTCTCATAAGCATGGCGATGGTCATTGGACCCACGCCGCCGGGTACGGGAGTAATAAGTGAAGCCTTCTTTATGACGTTTTCAAAGTCCACATCTCCGTATACGCCATCTTCTTCTTTGGTGATGCCCACATCGAAAATCACGGCACCTTCTTTTACCATGTCGGCCTTGATCAGGTGCTTGACCCCGACTGCAACGACAAGGATGTCGGCTTCCAGGGTGTATTTTTTCAGATCATCGGTGTAGACATGGCAGACCGAAACCGTGGCATTCCTGTTCAGGAGCATGGCAGCCATGGGTTTTCCGACCACATTGCTGTGCCCGACAATGACCGCATTTTTTCCCTGAATAGGGACATCGTATTCTTCCAGAGCCCGGATGACCCCGTAGGGGGTGCAGGGCACCAGTCCCTCATCCCCGATCATGAGCTTGCCCATATTGTAAGGGTGGAAACCGTCTGCGTCCTTGGCAGGGGCTATGGCATCCATTGCAATCTGGGGAGAGAGCTGGGGAGGGAGCGGGAGCTGAAGCAGGATTGCATGCACGTCTTTGTTTTCGTTCAGTCCCTTTATCAGGGCAAGGAGTTCCTCCTGGCTGGCATCCGCAGGAAGCAAGTAGTCTTCAGCCTTGATCCCTACCCGGTCACAGGCTTTGTGCTTGAGACGGACGTACATTTTGGAGGCAGGGTCGTCTCCTACAAGGATGGTGGCAAGCCCGGGGGTAATCCCCCTGCCGCTTTCCAGGTCCTCGACCCCTGTCCTTACTTCTTCTTCAACAAGCTGTGCAAGAGCTTTTCCGTCTATGATTCTTGATTCATAGCCTTCGACTGACATAGAATGAAACACCCAAAAACTCTTAGATTAACGGTAGACCGGGAACTGTGTGCAGAGTTCCTTCACCTTGCCGCTTATTTCCGACAGGAGCTGTTCGTTTTCAGCATTCTTGACTGCAGCTTCGATATAGTCGGCAATTAATTCCATTTCCTTTTCCTTCATACCCCTTGTGGTACAGGAAGGAGTTCCGAGCCGAACTCCACTGGTGACAAAGGGACTACGGGTTTCGAAGGGCACGGTATTCTTGTTAGCAATGATCCCTGCTTTGCTCATGGCCGCCTCTGCGTCCTTGCCAGTGATGTCCAGGTTGTTCAGGTTGACGAGCATGAGGTGGTTGTCAGTTCCGCCGGAAACAAGGTCAAATCCTTTTTCCTTCAGGCATGAACAAAGAGCTGCCGCATTCTTTACCGTCTGGACCTGGTCCTGCTTGAACTTCTCACTCATGGCTTCCTTGAAAGCCACGGCCTTGGCAGCAATAATGTGCATAAGAGGCCCGCCCTGAATGCCCGGGAAGACTGCTTTATTTACCGCCTTTGCAAGTTCCTCATCCCTGGAAATGATCATCCCGCCACGGGGACCCCGGAGAGTCTTGTGAGTGGTGGTGGTCACGAAGTCAGCGTAGGGCACCGGGCTCTGGTGTACACCGGCAACTACAAGTCCTGCAATGTGAGCAATGTCTGCAAGGAGGTAAGCGTCCACTTCATCTGCAATTTCCCGGAACTGCTTAAAATCGATCTCTCTCGGGTACGCTGAGGCCCCACAGACGATCATGTTCGGCTTATGTTCCTTTGCCATATTGAGGAGTTCGGCATAGTCCAGAGTCTCGGTTTCTTTGTTCACACCATAGGGCAAGATGTTGTAGAGCTTCCCGGAAAAGCTTACGGGACTGCCGTGGGAGAGGTGCCCGCCGTGGGAAAGGTTCATGGACATGATGGTGTCTCCCGGCTTCAGCACCGAAAAGTACACTGCCATGTTAGAGCCTGAACCCGAATGGGGCTGGACGTTGACGTATTTTGCCCCGAAAATGTCCTTTGCCCTGGAGATTGCAAGGTTTTCTGCAACGTCCACGAAGTCACAGCCCCCGTAGTAACGCTTGCCTGAATACCCTTCGGCATACTTGTTGGTCATAATTGAGCCCTGGGCCTCCATAACTGCCCTGCTCGCATAATTCTCGGATGCGATCAGGTTAAGCTTGAATTCCTGACGCTCGGCTTCCTTTTCAATAGCCGCTGCAATTTCCGGATCGATTTCTTCTATGTAAGACATGACTGTCACCTGGTTAATCCATGCATTTAATATTTTTTTCAAAAGCACGATTCTAAATTGAGGTTTTTTACTGGCTGCTAAACGGTTAACTTGAAATCATGAATTATTTAAATGAGTGTTAAATTGGTTGCTTGCAATAATTGAGGCTGCAACACATGAAGATGAAGATCTTGATATAGAATTTGTTGATGATATAGGATTTGTTGATGATATAGGATTTGTTGATGATATAGGATTTGTTGATGATATAGGATTTGTTGATGATATAAGATTGGTTGACGGTAAATTGCTAAATAAGGAATTCCCTGAAAAACCTCTGAACAGTTTTTTTCTCGTAAAATTTTGAAATATGGAATTTTGAGCAGGTATTAAGGCCATTAAAACCATTAAAAGCATTAAATTCCTGAACTACGTATAATTTTGAACTACATATAACAGATGGTATCAAAGAGAACATTGAGGGAGGAATAGATCCTGTTTTCAGTACCTTCCTGATTGAACACGATTTCAATCTGATATCTGCCTGTTTCACATTCTAAACTAAGACCCGGAAATTTAGGGACCCGATTTATGGGTGCTGTTTATGGGATTTCCGAATATTGGTTTCAGGCCGTCGGCTTAATCCAGAGACCTTACTTTCCTGCCCTCAACTTTAAGTTTGCCCTCCGTAAAAAGCCGGACAGCTTCAGGATATATAATATGTTCCTGTTCGAGTATCCGGCCTGTAAGGGTTTCTTCCGTGTCGTCGGGAAGTACCGGCACGCAGCTCTGAAGAATAATCGGCCCCGAATCAAGCCCTTCGTCGACATAGTGGACCGTGCAGCCTGCAACCTTTACCCCATACTCGAAAGCCTGCCTCTGGGCATGCAGCCCCTTGAAAGCCGGAAGGAGGGAAGGATGAATGTTTAAAATCCGGTCCCTGTACGCTTCAATGATTTCACTGCCAAGGATCCGGAAGTAGCCCGCGAGCAGGAGCAGGTCCACATCATAATTATTCAGAAGTTTAAGGATCTCAAGATCATATCCGGATCTGTCATACCTGCCCGGGTCGAGAAAAACAGCATTAATTCCATGTTTCCTGGCACGTTCCAGCGCATAGGCATCGGCTTTATTGGAAATAACCAGATTAACCGTTGCATCTTTTATGTAGCCCCTTTCAATGCTATCTATAATCTCCTGGAGGTTCGAGCCCCGCCCGGAGACCAGCACTGCAATCTTTACCGTCATTGATGCCCCATAATTGAAACAGTGATATATTAGGGTTTTGGAAACCCGGGAAAAATCAAAGAAAGAAAACATGAAAAGAAGAAAAACATGAAAAGAAGAAAAACATGAAAAGAAGAAAAACATGAAAAGAAGAAAAGGCTCAGCTCTCTTCCTTGCGCTCTTCTATGAAGGTAAGAAGCTCGTCCGAATCACTGATTTTCCCGAGCTCTTTTTTCTCGATAAGCACAGTGTTTTCCACGGACTTGATTTTGGCATGCCCGTTGATGATGAAAACCGACTCGGTCTTCGTGACGCTTGAAATGCTGCTCATGAGGTGAGCTCTCTTGATTACCGTGGTGTTATACTCACTGACCCCGGTGAGGATTGTGGAAGACTCGTCCTTTGAAATAGCCTTGAAAGGAGCCTGTGCTGTCGTAAGTATGTCATATCCGAGCAGGGAAATCATATTGAGGACCGAGTCCTCAGGACGAGGGGAATGGGGCTGTGAGTGCTGATTGGGAACTTCGATTTCATGCCGGGGCTCTTTTCGGGACTTCCTGCTCTCCAGGGGTTTCAGGATATCGATAGGGCGAGCTAGCTCAATCTCGAAGATATCTTCCAGCTGGAGCACCACGTCAATTGAAGCGTCCATGCCTTCCTCTTCGTACTTGCTGATGGTCCGCCTTGAGACGCCCACCATGGAAGCAAGGGACCCGAGAGACATTGAAATATCCGTACGGGCTTTTTTCAGGATGTACCCGTCAATGGAGACATAAAGCCCCCCTGGAGCTGCAGAAACCAGGGGAGGAACGTTTTCGATAAAATAATCGAAGAGCGTCTGGACGCTCAGGGAGAGGACATCGTAGCGCATATATACAACGCTGTCCTCAAGCATCTGGTCCCGGGTCTTAGCCCCCACGACTAGAGCCGCCCCTCCCAGACAATTTGCCAGGTACTTCATTTCCCGGGCAGTTTCCTCGTTCAAGCCGTCAATGTTAAACAAAACCTTGCAAAGTAAGAGAGTTTTATCCTTTCTTGCAGCAATGTCAAAACTTCGCGGCCGGATATTGCAGCGCTCGGAAACTACAAAACCCGCATGAGACAATACATCAATAATTTGATGTATGAGAACTTCTTTTGTCATTGCAATAGATGATTCTGTTTGAACATCTATATATATATTTCTATATTGAGAATAATGTTTATACCGTAAAATCGAAAAGAAGAGAGCCGGACCACCCTCCGCCAGGAAATGGCCGGGAGGACTGGGAGAGCCGGAAGAGCCGGAAAAAAGGTGCCAGAACCCAGGAAAAAATCCGGAAAAATGGAAATTCGGAAAAATGATTATCAGAATTCAGAAAAATGATTATTAGAATTCGGAAAAAATGGTTATCAGAATTCAGAAAAAATGATTATCGGAATTCAGAAAAAATGATTATCGGAGTTAGGAAAAAATGATTATCGGAGTTCGGGAAAAATGATTATCGGAATTGACGACACGGACTCAAATGAAGGGATGTGCACCACTTACCTGGGAGCCCTGCTGCTCGAAGAACTGCAGGCATTCGGGGAAGTAGAAAAAACCCCACTTCTTGTCCGCCTGAACCCCACTATCCCCCACAAGACCCGGGGAAACGCAGCCGTAGCCCTCAGACTGGAGACCTGCTGCCCTGAGAAAGTTATGGACCATGTTATCTCCAGAATCAAAGAATTTGCCCGGTTTGAATGTGAAAAAACAAATCCTGGAGCTGTTTTCATCCAGGATGGTGAAGGAAAACGCCTGAAACCCATCCTCAGAGCCTTTCTGGAAAAAGCGGTCAGGGACGTCATCACAATCGAAGAAGCAAAAAACCTGATCATGGAACTCGGGATCCCCTCAAAAAGCTTCAAGAACGGGAGAGGGCTCATAGGCGCCCTTGCAGCCTGTGGGGCCATGCTAAACCGGGAAGACTGGGACCACACCTATGAACACCTGGCTTACAGGCAACGGGAAAAGTGGGGAACCCCCCGCTCCGTGGAAAAGGAAAGCCTGGAAGAAGCCGACAGGCAGACATATCCGGAGACCTGGGACACCCTGGACCACGCAAACAGCCTTGTGGTATGTGTGCCGCACTCCCCGGACCCTGTCCTCTTCGGGATCAGAGGAAAAAGCCCTGAAACCGTCACAAAAGCCGCCTCCCTGGTCAGGGCTGAGCCTGCTGAGCGCTTTGCAGTATACAGGACAAATCAGGGTACTGACATGCACATCCTGCCTGCGGAGAGTGTAGAGGAAATTCGGGACATGCACTCGTACAGGGTGGAGGGCACGGTATCCGCAACTCCGAAAACAATTCACGGGGGGCACGTTATCTTCCCTCTCCGGGATAAAGCTGGATCCGAACTTGACTGTGCGGCCTTCGAACCGACCAAGAACTTCCGGGCACTTGTCAGGGAACTGCTTCCCGGGGACCGGGTTGTCCTCTCGGGAAGTGTAAACGCCCGGACCCTGAACATTGAAAAAATCGAAATTAAAGAACTTGCCCCCCTTTACACGGAAGAAAACCCGAAATGCCCCACCTGTGGGAAACATATGAAGTCCGCAGGGCAGGGGCAGGGGTTCCGCTGCAAGAAATGCAAGACACAGGCCCCTTCAAAAGTCAGCTGCAAAATAGAAAGAGACCTTGAACCCGGCCTCTACGAAGTTCCCCCCTGTGCAAGGAGGCACCTGGCAAAGCCGCTTGTAAGGGAAAAACGCTCTGACTGCAGAATATATCCCTCACGTTGAATAGGAAAAAGATAGAAGTTCCGAAAAAACAGCCCGCCATTTTCGGATATCATTCTTCCGAATCCAGGCTTTTTAGCGTCCTTTTTCCTTCTTCCTTTTTTTCAGAATTTTTCTCCGGCATCCAGTTTTTCAGAATCTCTTACCACTGATACTGATTTTGAGACCAAGTCCATTGATACTGGTAGTGAAATCTATTCCATTTGATACTGATAGTTGTATCGATTACATTAATGCAGATATCGGAACCGATTACAAAGATAATGGTAGCGAAATCGATTCCAATGATCCCGATATCAGGATAGTGTTTCATTAATCCCAATATCGGAATCTTCCTCCATGGCCCTGAATTTCCGGATTCTGTTCAGCCATCAATATCCTTCAGGACATACAGCATGAACCTCATAAAGAAAATAAGCAGCAGCATTCCGGCAGAATAGGGGAAGGCATGGGACTTCAGCCATGAAAAGAATCCACCCTCTTCGGGGCTGTCCTCATTTGTAAACTGAGCCGAAGAGTTTCTTGTGACCAGGGGGAGTTCACCACTCATTTCCGAAGGTTCAAACTGCTCGCTCAGGAGCTTCTGCGCATTTTCCCTCAACATTTTAAGTTTATAGTAAGCCGGGAGCCCACCGTCCCGAGACCCGGAATCGGGACCGGGGGCGAAGCCGGAGCCGGAGTCCGAACTGGCTTTCCTGGAGACCTCTACATAAGATTCGGTAAAGTTCCAGTTGTCTGCAGGGTCTTTTGCAAAGAAGGTGATATTATGGGAACCGATATCCAGGGCAAGGCTGCCTTTCAGTTCCGTGCCGTTCACAGGGGTGGAAGGAACGGCATCATCCACGCGGTACCAGATGGACCCTGGTTCGTTGATTGTTATATTGATGTCGATTATGGATTGGTTCATATCACTGCTCTCGGTTGTATACTGTGTCCCGTTCACCGGAGAGTTTACGGATATCAGGGGAGCTTTCGTGTCAACCGAAAAGGAAACAGATGTTGAATTAGTGTTATTTCCAGAATCCCTGCCGTATGCTTTCACACAGTGGTCCCCGGGTTCAAGTTCAAGAAGGGAACTGGCTGCAGACTCGTTCCACTCCGGGAAACTAAGGAAACTCGAGTCATCCAGAGTGTACCACCAGGCAGAAATGGCTTCATTTGCAAAAACCCTGAATTCAATTGAGGATTTGTTATATGCCTTATTATTTACAGGCGAAGTGATGGAAATTTCGGGCAAGAGGTCTCCGGAGTCATTCACGCTGAAATACACAACAGTCGAGTTATAGTTGCCTGCAAGGTCTCTGGCTGAAACATTAACAGTGTGCAGACCTTCAGGGATATTAAGAAGGGGTGTTTCGGCCCTGATATCATAAGTTTCATTGAAACTCAGGAGTTCGGCCCCATCAAGCGTATAGTTCCAGACTGAAATATTTTCACTGGCCTCCACCAGAAGCAGGACCGAACTGTTATAAACAGTACTGGAATTCAAAGGGTTCTTCACGGTTAAAGCAGGGGGGATGGTATCGACCGTGAAATTCCTTGATGTGGAATTGGAATAGCCTTTATCGTTAACTCCAAACACCAGGACTTCATGCTGCCCGTCCGAAACATTGAGGATAGAGAAGGCCCCGGACTCGTTACTTTCTTCAAAGTCGCAGTATTCGGAATCATCAAGCGTGTACTCCCAATAAAGAAGGGTACCGCTTGCTGAAACATCCAGTTCGACCCTGGAATCCGAATAAAACCTGTCTTCAGGCGAATGTATGGAAATCAACGGCAAATCCTCATCAGAGGGAGAAGGATCTATTTCAACGTTGAAATCCACAGCCGTGGAATTAAGGTTGCCGCTAAGGTCGGTCCCACTTACGCAGAACGTATAAGTTCCGTTCGCAACATTAAGGTGTGCCTTCGCGTTAGTAGCATCACTTTGTGAAAACTCCCCCGGTACGGAGCCGTTTAACGTATACCACCACTCCAAGATAGCCTCGTTTGCTTTGGCAGAGACCGGGACCGGAAGCATACGATAGGTCATATTTTCGGGACTTATCAGGATTATGACAGGAGGAGTAATATCCTGTACAAGAGGAAGGTAATCGCTTATATTGTCGGAAATATCGTAAGGCGTGTCCCCGAAACCGTCCAGGTCCAGATCTTCCCCTGGATAATCAGACCAGTAGTTACCTCCGATCTCAGGACCGTTGTAAATGTTGGAGCCCTGAGAGACGGAGACATTCCAAATGTTGTTTTTGCAGTCATCCACCGCATTGTGCTCGTTATCGAAAAAGTTGTTGTAGACGGTGTTATTTTCACTGTCCTCCAGAGCAAGCCCGAAGAGGGAGTTTCGGAGAACGTAACTGTCGTTTAAGACATTTTCATCCGAAGCGGTGAAGAAAATGCCGTTCCCATTAAAGGAGACCCTGTTACCTGTAAGGATGTTGTGCGGGGAGAAGAGGAGATACATACCTCCTGAATTATTTAGCACACTGTTATTACAGACCCTGTTGTTCTCGCTGCCCTCCAGGGCAAGCCCGAAGAGGGAGTTGTTGAATAGAATATTATTTTCCAGGGTATTATTGCTGCAGGAATCCTTAAGTTTGACACCTGCGGAATTTTCCGAAGCGTTATTTCCGGCAAGGAGGTTATTTGAAGAGTTTTCCAGGGAGATGCCCTCAAAGGCCTGTCCCCCAATTATATTTTCCTCCAACGTATTGTTGCCACAGGCGGTTTCCAGGCAAATCCCCCTTAGTCCGGAAGAAAGGGAATCTGAAGCGATGGTATTCCCGGACAGGGTATTCCCGGAACAGGAATATCCGAGATAAATGCCATAAAGAGAACCTTTTGCCGTATTATTATACAGGAAATTACGCTCACACGAAGCCTTCAGGTAAAAAGCGTACCGGTTTTCGGAAGCATTATTCCAGCCAAGGGTGTTTCCGTTGCAGGAATTATCCAGATAAAACCCGTACTGGCTTCCCAGAACCTCGTTGCTTTCAAGAGAGTTAGTGCTGCAGTTGTCTTCAAGACAGATACCAAAAGAATTATTCAGGACGGCATTCGATTCTATCCTATTCTCACTGCAGAAGTTCTCAAGATAGACAGCCCGGAAATTGTCCGACAGCCTGTTTTCAAGAAGCGAGTTCCCGGTGCAGCCATTCTTGAGGAGCAGGCCTTCGAAACAGTCCTGGATGGTATTTCCAATCAGGGCATTATTGCAAGAAGCTTTCAGGGAAATTCCGTAATCCGCCCCTGAAATGCTATTATTCTCCAGGCAGCAGTTTTCTCCATTTTCCAGGGAAACGCCCTGATAAGAAGCCTCGATAGAATTGTTAACCAGCCTGAGCCCTTTTCCATCCTCAAGGAAAATGCCTACCCCCCAGCCGTCGGTCCCGTTTACGGAAAATCCGACAATCGTAACATTGTCGGCATTTACGGAAATTACGGAAGATTCCGGATACTGAGCCCGGATAACGGCGCTCTCGTTCGAGGGAACCGCAAGAGTTAGATTCGAAGTCGAAACCCTGAGGTTTTCGGCATACACTCCACCGTATACCAGGATAATGTCTCCTTCCCCGGAATTATTCAGTGCGTCCCCAATGGAAGTATAGTTTGCAGGGTCTTCCCCGTCTCCCGTAACATTAAGCACGGAAGCGGAACAGGTACCCTCAAACAGCAAAGATACGAAGATAATCAGGGATACGAACAAAGCTATACTGATTGTAAACTTCACGAAAATCCTGTTCATATTTTCTGTGATTTGTAGCACCCAAAACACCCGCTGGAACTTGTGAAAAACCCATAAGCAAAAGTAAACCTGGCAAGAACCTGAATTTCAAAACCCTGCCCTGAAGCAGAGAAGTTATAAAACTTCCAAATGAAATTCAGGGCTAAATGGTATCAAGCCCTATTCAGATTCACCAACCCTGAACAATAAAGATATGTAGAGGACAATCCTCAGCCATGATTTACAAATATTTAATAATACAGATTACGGAATGAATATATAAAATATGTCATTTTACCCGGACATACATATTGAAATGGATATAAAAATAAAGATATGTAATTTTGAAAAAAATAGTATTCCACACAAAGGACTTGACTGAAAAAATAGGAGAAGCCATTATAGAACATTTCATTAAGAAGAGCCTGAAAATCACAGGACATTTTAGGATGAGAAAGATGTTATGAGAAAGGATTTTTGGAAAAAGGGAACCTTGAAAAAAGAAGGGAGGCAGCCGGGGAAGAAATCTTCCTTGCTTACCCCTGGCGACCCATGGTAATTAAAGGAAATGTCCAAAGAAATGTCCAAAGAAATATCCAAAGAAATCTTCAGGAAAGTTCCGGGATGGGAGGGACATTCCTCTTATGTTCATTGCTCTGAATACGCCTGAGGACTGACTCCAACTGCTCCTCCGAAATGGAAAGCACCTCTTCAATATTTTTCGGACTCTGTTTTTCGTTCAGCATCGTGAGGACTTTATCTACTGTCCCGTAGGACATCCCGAGTTCGGCTTCGTCGGTCTGTCCTGCCCAGAGTCCGGCAGAGGGCTTTTTGCTTATAATGGACTCGGGGACCCCGAGCTTGCGGGCAAGTTCCCAGACTTCGGTTTTGTACAGGAACCCTATGGGCTCGATATCAACGCCTCCGTCCCCGTACTTCGTGTAGTAGCCGAGGAGAATCTCGGTTTTATTCCCGGTCCCCATGACCATGAGGTTCAGGCGGTTTGCATGGAAATAGAGCAGGGACATCCGGACCCTTGCCTTCAGGTTGCCCCTGGAAAGCCGGTCCGCAGATTCACTTTCAGGGACAGCAGCTATAAAGGCCGAGACAATGCCCGATATGTCAATTGTCCTGTACTCGATCCCGAGCCATTCCGCAAGGGCTTTTGCATCCTTGCGGTCCGATTCGGGGGTCAGCCCGGCTTCTGGCATGTGGATTCCCAGCACCTTATCCGCCCCGAGGGCCTTTACCGTAAGGGTTGCGGTAAGGGCAGAGTCTATGCCCCCGCTGATACCTACAACTGCCCCGGAAACTCCGGCTTTGTCTACTTTTTCCCGGATAAAATCAACAATAATATTCTGCGCTTTTTCAAGGTCCATGCTCTCAATTTCCTGGATTTGCGTATATGGGGAATTATATGAGGATTATGAATTTTTGACTCTTATTTCAGTAATTCCGAATATTTATTCCGGCAATTTATGCCCCTTATTCCGGTGATTCTAAATTATGATTCCGGTAATTCCCGATATTTATTCCGGCGATTCTAAATTATGATTCCGGTAAATTCTATACTTCGCAACCTGTAAATATATTAACCCTGACGGAGAAAACAGAAAATAGGGTAAACTTATTTAATAAATAGAGGACATAGGAGAAATATAACCAATACATTATAAAATGGGTGGAGAAAAGGTCAGGAGAAAAAGAAAGTAAATTGAGATCGTCAGGCAACCGATATTGGCAGTAACCTGTATCTGCAGGCAACCTTATGTTAACAGGCAATGCCCGGGAAAATAAGGCGTAATTGGCTATTCGGATTGAGGTATAACCGGAGCTACATCTCAAAAAGATCAGGTTTCTGAAACGGTACCTTATGATGACGGGCATCCTTGAAATAAAAGGAGAATCTAATATAGGGAGCAAACAAAACCAGAACCGCTCAATCCGGAAAAATCGGGGAAAAATCCGGTTCTTATTCACATCACACTGTTAAACAAAAAATTACAATCAAAAAATAACTATTTTTGGGATGATCCATGGAAGAAATACAGTTAAAGGTTGAAAAGGCATATCCTATCGATCTCGGAAGGGGAATAATCCGGCTTGACCCAACAGCACTTTTGAAGCTTCAGCTCTCTCCCGGTGACATTGTTGAAATCAGGGGGAAGAAAATGACCACCGCGAAAGTCTGGAGAGCGGACCGCCAGGACTGGGAGCAGGGAATCGTCCGCATTGACAATTTTATCAGGCAAAACGCGGGAGTCGGAATCGGGGAAAGGGTCAGCATCAAAAAGGTAGAAGCCCCGGAAGCAAACAAGGTTATCCTGGCGCTTCCGGAAAGTATGACCCAGGCAGGGGGACCGGAACTGCAGTTTGGGGAGCACGCAAACGAGATCATAAAGCGGCATATCCTCAAAAGACCGGTTTTCAAGGGGGACATCATCCCTATCATCAATTCGATGACCCATCCTATGACCGAGTCCCTGACTACAAGCCAGGTAATCCCGCTCGTAGCAGTTGAAACGGATCCTGCAAACGCAATCGTCCTGATCACCGAGTCCACCAGGATCGAACTCAGGAAAAAACCCGTGCAGGGCTACGAAACAGTTGCCAGGGGAGTCACCTACGAAGATATCGGAGGACTCGGGCAAGAGATAATGCGCGTCCGGGAAATGATCGAGCTTCCCATGAAACACCCGGAACTCTTCCACCACCTGAACATCGAGCCTCCAAAAGGGGTCATCCTTTACGGCCCCCCGGGGACCGGAAAGACCCTGATCGCAAAAGCCGTGGCAAACGAATCAGGTGCCAGCTTCCACTACATCGCAGGCCCGGAAATTGTTGGGAAGTTCTACGGGGAAAGCGAGGAGAGGCTTCGGAAGATTTTCGAAGAGGCAACCCAGGATGCCCCATCAGTCATATTCATCGATGAAATTGATTCCATTGCCCCGAAAAGGGAAAACGTGACGGGGGAAGTGGAAAGAAGAGTCGTTGCCCAGCTCCTGACCCTCATGGACGGGATGGAAGAACGGGGACAGGTTGTCGTGATTGGGGCCACTAACCGTGTAGACGCCATTGACCCGGCACTCCGGAGGCCCGGGCGCTTTGACAGGGAAATCCATATCGGGGTCCCGGATATCAACGACAGGTACGAAATACTGCAGATCCACACCCGGGGAATGCCCATTGAAAGTGACGAGGCCCCCGTGGAAACCGGAATTGAAACCGAAGCCGAAGTAAGCGAAGAAGCTGTAAAAACCGAAACAGAGGCAGGGGTTGAAGAGGTTTCCGCAGAAGTCCTCAGGAAAGAAAAAGAGGTAAACAAATACCTGACGTATCTGGCAGAGCGGACCCAGGGTTTTGTTGGCGCTGACCTGCTAGCCCTTGTTCAGGAAGCTGCCATGCGCTGCCTCAGGGAAAACCTGCCGGACCTGGACCTGGAAAAAGAAGCCATACCTCCCGAGAGACTGGAAAAAATAGTGGTAACCAAGAATAACTTCGAAGTAGCCCTGATGGAAACCGAGCCTTCGGCCCTGAGGGAAATCTTTGTGGAGATACCAACCGTAACCTGGGACAATGTGGGAGGGCTTGACGACGCCAAACAGGCAATCATTGAATCCGTGGAATGGCCTATTAAACACCCGCAAAAATTCGTTAAGATGGGCATAAAAGCCCCCAAGGGAATCCTGCTCTACGGCCCCCCGGGAACCGGAAAGACCCTGATCGCTCAGGCGGTTTCCAGGGAATGCAACGCCAACTTCATCAGTGTCAAAGGCCCGGAAATGTTCTCAAAGTGGCTCGGAGAATCGGAAAAAGCAATCAGGGAGACTTTCAAGAAAGCCAGGCAGGTTGCCCCCTGCGTGATCTTCTTTGATGAAATAGACTCCATTGCTTCCATGCCAGGGATGGAATCCTCGGACAGCAAGACTTCGGAAAGAGTCCTTAACCAGATCCTAACAGAGATGGATGGGCTCGAAGCCCTGAAAGACGTGGTTGTAATCGCCGCAACCAACCGCCCGAACCTGCTGGACCCGGCAATCCTGAGGCCTGGACGCTTTGACAGGCTGGTCTATATGGGTTCACCCAACCGGAAAGGCAGGCTCAAGATTTTCGGGATTCATACCAAAGGAATACCCCTTGCATCAGACGTAAACCTTGATACCCTTGCTGACGAAACCGAAGGGTATGTGGGTGCTGACATAGAAGCGGTATGCAGAGAAGCGGTAATGCGGGCACTTCGCGAGAATTTCGATATTGAAGAAATCGAAATGAGATACTTCAGAGAAGGTCTTAAGAAAGTAAAGCCCACAATCACGGAAAACATTGCCCAGTATTATGAAAAGATTGAAGAACAGTTTAAGGGCGGTACGAAACCTGCCGAACCAAGTGCATATATAGGATATAGGTAAGAATTTAAAGGAGTAAACACTAAAAGAGAAGAAGTTCTTAAAAAATATAATTATAGATAATACAAAATTTAATAAGTATGAATCCAACATTACCTATAACCTATATCCCACATTACATTGAGGACGGAGACGCGATAAAAATGTCTAAAGTATTTGCAAGGAACCTTATCTCCAACACCCAGGTGATGGCAACGGACGGAACAGAGATTGGTACGCTGACCAACATAGTACTGGAGATCAAAGCCGGACACCTCATAGACCTGATGGTCGAACCGAATATTAACCTTGATACTACCAAATACAAAAAAGAGGGCAACTACATCATCCTACCTTTCGATTCCGTGAGTGCCATCAAAGACTATATCATCATAGACAAGATGAAAGCCCGGACAGGGAACTGAAAAGCAAAAACGAAAAATCAGAACCGGAAAGTATCCTGCAGGCTGAATAGAATCCCGCATGCCGAAAAGTAAAGAGCAGGCGGGAACTCATATTTTTCAATATATGCAAAGGCTGCAAGGACTTCACCTGCCTGCTGCGGCAGGCCCGGTGGATCTGATTCAGTTTACTTCACCGCTACCCGTCCCCCGGCATGTCGGAGGAGGGGTAACACCTTTTTATTTTGAACCTTTTGCTTAGTTTGAATTTGTTTACTTGGCTTGAATTTATTTACTGTAGGTTTCAATTGCGGGTTTTCGGGAACTACGGATTTTCAGAGACTTGTGACCGCTTATATCCAGCCCCTGGATTCGAGGAATTCGAAGGCTTCCACCGCCCCGGCCCCGAATGTGGCTTCAGTTACGTAATCAGCAACCGTTTTAATTTCCTCGTCCCCGTTTGCAACGGCGATCCCGAAACCTGCGGCTTCAAGCATTTCAACGTCATTTGCGGAATCCCCGACTGCAACAAATTCTTCAGGTTTAAAGCCCATCAGCCCGGCAAGTTTTATGAGCCCTGTGCCCTTGTTGATTTTCCTGCTTTTGATGTGGACTGCGTATTTGGTGTCTATGAGCTCCACATCAAAGGGCTGTTCCTTGAGGAGTACTCTGGCCCTCCCCAGGTCAAAATTCCGGCGAAGGGCAATTTCGGTTTTCCGGTAGAAAGGATCCAGTTTTGTAAGTTTGAAATGTTCGGAAAGGAAATCAAAAGCCTTTTCACACTCTTCAATAGTTTCCTCAAAAGTGCCGTTCACATCATAACGGACAGTGACGGCACCCCCATTTTCAGCGACCACGGCCCCACTCAGGCCGATCAGCTTCGAAGCTGTCCTGGCATAACAGAGGATGTTGCCGGTGGCAAGGATCACAGGGACGTTTAAGGAACGTATCTTCTCCACGGCCTTCAGGTGGAGTTCCCTCTTCTCACAGGTGATCGTCCCATCGATATCAACAACGATAGCTTTGAATTTCATTGAAAAGAGATTGGCAGGGGGTACTAAAACGTTTCCCCGCCTGAAATTTTTGGGTTGTGATTTCCTTAATGAAATTTATGCATCATCCCTCAAGTTTCATATTTCAAGCTTCACCCTGCCGGGCTCCATCACTGGTCAACCAGCCCTGAGGTAGTGACAGCAACCACGGCTTCCCCTTCGGGCAGGTTGGGAGAGTCCACAAGCCGGATGATCCTCTTTTCACCTTTGGACTTCCTGAGGTAAAGCCTGAAAGTAGCCGTGTGTCCCACGATGTGCCCCCCAACCGGCCTGGTGGGATCCCCGAAAAAGGCGTCGGGTTTTGACATGACCTGGTTGGTTACGACAACACAGGCATTGAACAGGTCTCCGAAACGGAGCAGGGCGTGCATGTGCTTGTTGAGCTTCTGCTGCCGGTCCGCAAGGGTACCCCGGCCCACGTACTCAGCCCTGAAATGGGCCATGAGAGAGTCGACGATGAGCAGGCGTACCGGTTTATCAGAGTCCTTGAGCTCGTTTGCAAGGTCATTTGCGGAGTCCACAAGCAGCATCTGGTGATTGGAATTGTATGCCCTGGCAACGTGAATGTTCTGCAAGAATTCTTCAGGGTTCAGTTCCATGCCGTATTTATCGGAAAGCCCCTGTACCATCTGGGCAATCCTCTCAGGCCGGAAGGTGTTTTCAGTATCGATGATAATGACCGAACCGTCCAGTCCTCCGTATTCCCTTGACATCTGGACGTTTACTGCAAGCTGGTGGGCCACCTGGGTCTTCCCTGAACCAAACTCCCCGTACAGTTCGGTAATGGACTGGGTCTCGACACCCCCACCCATCATTTCATTAAATTCCGTACAGCCGGTGGAAAGCTTTCCCACCAATTTCCGCCGCTCAAGGACAGTGTCTCCGGTCTCAAAACCTCCGATATCTGCAGCCTGCCTTGCGGCATTGATGATCTTTGCGGCCGTTGATTCCCCGATTTCGGCTGTATTGGCAAGTTCGGAAGGAGAGGCTACTGCCACTGCTTCAATGGTGTTAAATCCAGCTTCCTTGAGTTTTTCTGCAGTTGCAGGCCCAACTCCGGGCAACTCTTCCAGTAAAATTTCGCTCATTTATAAATAACTCCTTTACGATGCACATGTTTGTGTAAGGTGCATAATGGTTGCTTCCCAATTGTTTTGCAAGTATATAAAGCTGGAGGGGGCGGGGTGAAAGTATTCAGTACCGGCGTATTCAGAGCCTTCTGACAATGAAAAAGCCAGAACCAGGTAAAAAATAAAGAACAAAAAAATGAAAGCAAGAAAATGAAAACAAGAAAATAAAAAAACAAGAAAATGAAAACAAGAAAATGAAAACAAGAAAATGAAAACAAGAAAAT
>CBFCWE010000062.1:0-24495 GCA_965601435.1 uncultured Methanosarcina sp. | reverse complement strand
TGAAATGGGTCTTCCTGAAATGGGTCTTCCTGAAATGGGTCTTCCTGAAATGGGTATCTCTGGAGACGATATTTCTGAAACCGATATTTCTGAAGTAGGCATTTAAACCACTCCCAGGGGTCGGGATTTTCTGAGGTCCTTTTCGATGTCTTCAAACTCCCGGACGTAGCATTCTCCTATCTCCTGCATGAGCCTGGCTATGTCTTCGGCTTTTTTGATCCCGGCTTCTTCAAGGTTGCCGTACACGGTGTGGGTAACATTGATTCCGAAATGGATTTTCTGGGATACGGGGGAGGTGCTTGCAATTGAGACGGTCAGTTTTTTCCCTTGCAGGAAAAGGTCGTCTCCTTCCCTCGTGGTGGCAATCCCGCGCTCAGCCAGGTATTCCCTGACGATTGCGGTAAAGAGGCGCTGGCGCGCATAGATAAGTTTCAGGTCTGTCGAGTCGAAGTGTTCTATTATGAAGCTCACCATGTCTTCGGACCAGATGGACTCGTTTGCCCTCCGGTCTTCCAGGTCGATCATGTGCTCTATTTTGACATCGCAGGAGCCCCTGAAAACTACGATGGAGTCTTCCTGTACCCCAAAGCTGTTGTAGGCCCAGAGGGAAGATATCTGGCTCCCGTCGTAATCGAACTTTTCGGATAGGATAATGGATTTCATGTAATGCTCCGTGAATATTGTATCAATTCCCTGTAATGCACCGTGAATTTCCTTTGAGCTCTTCGCGCATCTTGCTCGTTTTTTCATGGCCCGGGGTTTCATGTTCCGGTTTTAAAGCCCCATCCTTTTTAGGAGCGGGTCTTTTGTCCCGATTTCCCTGAAGGCCCGTTCCCTGCGCCTGCAGCTTTCACAGCTACCGCAGGGTCTTTTTCCTCCGTGGTAGCAGCTCCAGCTGTATTCCAGGGGGGCTTTTGCTTCCAGGGCTTTTCTTACTATTCCGGGCTTGTCAAGCTCTATGAGGGGGGCAAGCACCTTTACCCCGTTCCGGGTAGAGTAGGAGAGGCACTCATCAACGGCCCGGACGTATTCAAGGGAATTGTCCGGGAAGGTCCCGGCTTCTTCCCCGTTAAAGCCCACGATAAGGTATTCGCAGTCACGGCTTTCGGCAAAACTGGCTGCAATGTTCAGCATGACCCCGTTCCTGTTGGGGACCCAGACGGCTTTTGCCGAGGCTTCGGTGATTCCCGCCGGTGCGCTTCCCGAAATGTCTTCAATGGACAGTTCCGGGACTTCCGCGTCCCTGTTCACCAGGGAGCTGGATGTGATCCCGGCAAGCCAGTCCAGTTTTATTACCTGCTGCTTGATCCCGAAATGTTCGCAGACCTTTTGTGAGTATTCGATTTCCCGCTCTGCGGAACGCTGCCCGTAGTCAAAGGTCAATGCCATGTCAATTTTAAGGCTTTCCGCAGCAATCGAGAGGGCAGCAACCGAGTCCAGGCCGCTGCTGAGGAGGGGTATCGCTTTCATCCGTGATCACTGAATCAATTGTAAAATTATGCGTCTTGAGACGTACTTCAGTATTCTATACGTGGCCTGCATGTATTCTTCAAATACTCTTCTGGTATTCTACAAATATTCTCTGGATAATATATCTGTAGTGTTGAGATCTATTATTTAAAGATAGCTGTTCCTGCAGGGCCCTCCGAGTAGCTCCTTAATCGCCTCTGAATGAGGGGCATGAGGGTTTTAGAATGGCCTGAAGGCTCATTGATATCTTCAGAATTTTTTGAAGGCTCATGATTGGCGTCAGGATGATCCCTTTGCGTAATTTTGTAGCGGCAGTTTTTGTAATTGGGCCTGGTTTCAGGGGATTCATTTTAGGGGATTCATTTCGGGTATGGGCAAGATAGTGGCCGAAAGGGGGAGTTCTGTGGCCCTGAATAGCTGTTAACGGCATGAACTCAGGGCATCTCTTAAATCCCAGTAAATCTAATATTATGCAGGAGGTGGGAATGCTTGATCGGAATAATGTCTGATTCACATGACAACCTGAAAGCAATCCAGAAAGCTGTGGAATATTTCAATAAAAAGCAGGTAAAAGCAGTACTTCATGCAGGAGATATCGTTTCTCCTTTCACTTTGAGGGCTTTTAAAGAACTGGAACCGAAGCTCTATTTTGTCTTCGGGAACAACGACGGAGACAGGGTAACTCTCACTAAATGGTTTGAAGAAATTGGGGTAGTTTCCTGCGGGGATTTCGGAGACCTGACCATTGAAGGGCTGCATATCGCCCTCCTGCATGGGACTAACGAGACCCTGGTCAAAGCCATTGCCGAGTGCGAGGACTTTGATGTAGTGGTTCGGGGGCATACCCATGAACCCGGAGTAAAAATGATTGGTGGAACCCCCGTAATTAATCCCGGCGAATGCTGCGGGGTTCTTTCCGGAAAAGCCACCGTCGCAATCGTTGAGGTCGCTAACCTGAATGTAGAGATCACGGAACTGGACCTGGACTGAGCTTTTCAGTCTTTCGTCCAGTTCTCTTTTACAAAACGTTTTTTAATAACTTTTTTCAGCTTTCTCTTCCGGATTCAGGTCTGTTCCCCCCGGTGGGCCGGTTTGCAGGTCACAATTGGAACTTTCTCGCGTCTGCAAAAAATAGCAAGTTATAAGTTCTTGAAGACATTCTTTTTCAAGATATTTTGAAATAGCTCTTTTTCAGAGGTTTAATATCATGGAAGCTACGGAAAAAAAGAATCTGAAAGCTCAATCCGGAACTGAGAATGGCCCTGATGCCCCTTCCCGGGGAAAAGGGGGAACTCTTATTTTTGCCTGTTCGGGCCTTTCAAATACGGGAAAACTCACCATGCAGGCTGCCAGCCTCCTTGCTTTTAGAAGACCTAACGTGTACAGGGCTGCGGCTGCACATAAAGGGGCCGACGCTGCAGAGGATGCGGTATCAGAAGGTTTCAGAGTCCTTGCACTGAACGGATGCGAGGACCGCTGTGCAACGAAAAAACTCGGGGAAGCAGGCTTACAGGCTGATTGTTCTCTGATGGTCACGGAACTCGGGATTGAAAAAACCAGGCCTTCGGACATCAAAAACGAATATGTTGAAAAAATTATCAAGGCAATCCGGGAATCCTGACTTTTTTCTTTTTCGGGTTAGCGAGGGTAAAAATACCCTGCAAAAAGGTGGTCGTCTTCCCTTACATGTTTGTCATTTTTGAGTGTAAAGAAGAATGGCCTGCTTGAAATTCTTAACCTTTGGATTTCGAATTCTGTCCAGCACAACCGGAATTAGCCTTATTCCCGTCGTTCCTGTTCCGGACGCAGTCCGGCTTTTCCAGAATGCAAAAAAAGAAGAATGAAAAGTGAAAGCGACAGAAGAAAGCTTTTCGATTCAGCAAAGAAGGGCATCGTTCTCTGGCAACTGGGCATACTAAAGTTCTTCCGTTCTTCCCTCGTAAAGAAAAGAGGCCTATTTTTATTTCATTCAATTTTCATTTTGGGGAGGGCCGCCAGGCAAGCTGGCGGGGGCACTTTTACTTTTTGGATTAAAAAGCGGTTTTCGCTGTCTATGAAAGTATCTTCCTGAAGGGGGGTTTTCTCAGCTTCCTCTCCTGAGGATTGCGGTCAGTTCGTCTGCGTTTGGCATCCTTTCTTCGATCTTTGCGCAAACGGCTTCGATGTCATATTCGAGGCGCAGGAGTTCTAATTCCCCTGTTTCGGTATCAAAGACCGCACAGCCTGTCCGGGTGTCCCCGTCCCTCGGCTGGCCCACGGAGCCCGGGTTGATTATAGTGAGGTTTCCAAGTTTCCGGTTCAGGGGGATGTGGGAGTGCCCGATTATGAGGATGTCGGCATCTACCGGCTCCATCGGTTCTGCAAGCATTTCCAGGATATCTTCGTCCGGGGTTTCGGGTTTTATATACTCGTAAATGGAACGGGGGCTGGCATGAGTTATAAAGAACCTTTTTCCGTCGATTTCTTCCCTGAGGACTAGAGGGAGCTTTTGCAGGTACTCCATCTGGCTCTCGTCAAGGACCTCCCAGGTGTATTCCCTGGTCGCAATGGAAAGGTGCTTGTACTTGTAGCCGCACTGACAGTCCACCTTGAAGGCAACGGCGTTGTCGTGGTTGCCCCGGATAGTAGGGATTTTTTCTTTCCGCAGGAGGTCGATGCACTTGTCCGGGTCGGGCCCGTAGTCCACGATGTCCCCGAGGCAGATTACGCGGTCGTGGGGAACTTTGAGAACGGTCTGCAGGGCTTCGTAGTTTGCGTGGATGTCGGCGATCAGCAGGAGTTTCATAGTTTTTTATCCTTCTAATGGTATATTTTGCTTTCTATGTAGTTAACGGCGTTATCTTATATATTTTTCCAGTACTCCAGAGAAAGAGGGATAAATACTTTGAAATGTGTGAAGAATTATATCTCAAAAATATCAATGAGGGGAACTCCGAAGGTGGCCGGCTTTTCCAAAATAAAAATGGAAAAGAGAAGAACGGGAAAAGAGAAGAACGGGAAAAGAGAAGAACGGGAAAAGAAAAGGGCGGGAAATGAGAAGAGCGGGAAAATACACAAGAAGTCTAAAAAAGGTATGGATGAAATCAAATTTAAAAACAAATCAATCTGTAAATATTCATTCAAATTTTCCAAAATCTATTTTATTTCTTTTTGATGAGGGCCGCCAGGCAAGCTGGCGGGGGCCTCTATTAAAATCTAATTGAAATGCGGTTTCCGGGTTCAAGTGAGCTTGCGGGCAAAATGGCAGTCATTTTTTTCCATCCCGCACTCCCACTCCCACAACCAGCAGCTTTGTTTCCATCGGGGGATGGGTCCAGCCGTCAGGGGACATTGTCTTTTTCTCAACGGAAATCTCAACCTGTTTTCCGCTCAGGCCGCAGTCTTTCATGTAGTCCGTGACCAGTTTTTTCCCGATTTCGGTCGCGGTGTCCAGGGCTTCGACGTACCTTTCGAACTTCAGGCGGCCCGTGGGGGAAAAGACCAGGAAGTTGCTGTCAGGTTCTGTAAGGCTTTTGGGCCGGATGAGGATTTCCACGCGTTTGATTCCTTTTCCTACCAGGGCTCCTACGGCGTTTCCTACCTCGGCGTGTTCGGGGACAAGGATATCTGCGTCTACGACCCCCTTCATTTCTTCCTGAAACGCCCGGACCGGGCCTCCGAGCAGGACTACCGGGATGTCCAGTTTGAACTGGGCGGGAAAGCCTCCGTCGAGGATCTTTTCCACGGAATTTTTCGGGACCCCTTCAAGGATATAGGAGAGCAGGTGAAGTGTCATATTCCGTGCAACCCTGTGCTTTACTGCGCTGCAGAACTCGTGTGGGGTCATGCGCATGAGGCGTGCAAGGCGTTCAGCCCCTATCCGGGAAGCTTCTTCGTTCCAGTCCGTGTAGTCTCCGAGCACGTGCATGGCATCTGTGGGGGTAAAGGCGATTGCCTGGACAAGCCTCTTCTGGATGAGGGAGTCGAAGACCTGGGGCATGGGGTCTTTTTTGATCAGGAGGGCGATTTCCGGGATTGATGCGGGTTCGCCTCCTATTGTGTCCAGAATTTCAGCCTCGGCTTTACTGAGTTCGCCTGCAGGGTAGCCCGAGCGCACGAAAAACTTTGTGGGCTGGATGTTCTCGCAAAGGTCTTCCCTGAGGGGGATGGGCGTCCTTTTGAGGGTATTCAGGAATTCCGGATATTGCACCGCTGCCACACAGAGAGGCACGACTCTTCTCGGGCCGATGAAAAGTTCTCTGTTGCATGCCCAGACGTGACTGTCCCCGCCCGTGGCTGTGGTCTCCATGCGGATTGCCCTGACCCGGGTCTTCCAGCCGCCTACAACCGCTCCTTCATCACTCAGGTCCGGGACTCCGGAGCAAATCGAGGAGATGTCCGTGCTTGTCCCGCCCACATCCACCACGGCGCAGTTTTCCAGCCCCGAGAGGTAGGATGCCCCGACAAGGCTTGCCGCGGGCCCGGAAAAGATGGTCTCGATGGGCTTTTGCAGGGCATCCCTTATTCCCAGCACCGAGCCGTCACACTTGAGCATCAGGAGTCTTGCGTTAATGCCCCGGGCTTTGATGTCCGTGATAATGGACTGCACGAACTGCCGGGTTATCGGGATTAGCTGTGCGTTCAGGAAAGCAGTCACAGCCCTTTCGTAGGCCCCGAGTTCCTGGGAGAGCTCATGCCCGCAGACCGCAGGAAGGCCTGTTAGCTCGAGGACCCGGTCCCTGGCTCTCAGTTCATGTTCGGGGTTCCGGGTGCTGAAGTAAGAGGAGATGGCAAACGCCGAGACCTTGTCTTTTACCTGCAGGGCAAATTTCTCGATTGCGCTGAGGTCCAGGGGCGATACTTCTTCCCCGTTATGGTTGTGCCCGCCGCCTGCGAAAAGTACGTGCTTTGTCGGAAGTTCTTTTTCAAGGGGGTGGTCCCCGATGAGAATCAGGGCGACCGGAAAACCGGTCCCTTCGAGAATGGTGTTAGTTGAAAGGGTTGTTGAAACCGAAACCAGTTTTACGTTTTCAAGGTACTCCGGGTTCAGGCTGTCAATTACGTTTTTTATGCCGGTCAGGAGGTCGGGATAGGTGGTGAGTGCCTTATTGGAATCAACAATCTCGCCGTCCGAATCCCTTATAAGCACCGCATCGGTGTAAGTGCCTCCTGCGTCAATGCCCAGGCTGTACTGCATATTAAACTCCTTTTTGACTCTGTTTTTATTTGAATACTTGCTGCATATTGGTTGTGTAAAGTTTTGTGATAATAAAGTTTTATTTTTGTGATAATAAAGTTTTATGATAGATTAGGTATCTCGAAAAATAAATAAAAGTAACGGATCAGGGTTCTCGCTGTGAACTCTCAAATCGGTATCATGAGCCATGCAAGGCTGATCCGGGTGTATTGCCGGGTGAAGTAAGCCATGTGAATAAGCCCGGAAGTAAGCCATGTGAATAAGCCCTGTGAATAAGCCGAATAAAAGCGGGGAATAAGCCCTGTGAATTAGCCATGTGAGTAAGCCGAATGAACGCGAGGAATAATTCATTTGAATTAGCCGGGTGAATGAGCTCAGAGATAGCCCCGGCTAAGCTTGAAAAAGAAAGTTCAGAAATAAAAGTCCGAATTCATCCCTGAAACTGTCGGTATAATATGTTTTTTCATCGATTCTTTGGTTTATGGGGTTTTATGTTTCAGGATGATCTCAATGAAATCTTGTGTTTCTCTTTTTACATCGTCACTGCATACTATTGCAGAAATTGCAACCAGGCTGTCAGCCCCGCTTTCGATTACATTTCTGCAGTTTTCTTTGTTTATTCCGCCGATAGCAACCACGGGAATTTTTACCGCATTTTTAATTTCCCTTATACTATCAGGCCCAATTCCCTTTCCTGCATCTTTTTTGGTTGCAGTATCGAATATAGGGCCAAGTCCGACATAATCAGCACCGTTTTGTTCTGCTTCAATTGCCTCATCCCTGTTATGGACGGTAAGTCCGATTATCTTCTCGGCACCAAGAAGTTTTCTTGCAATATCAATTGGCATATCGTCCTGGCCTATATGCACCCCATCGGCACCAGCCGCTAAAGCAACATCTATTCTGTCATTGACCAGAAATATCGCATTATCTCTGCATATTTTCTTGATTTCGGATGCCTCGTTGATCATTTCTTTTGTGTTTTTGTTCTTCTCCCGGTACTGGATAATCTTGCAGCCCGATTTAACTGCATCCCCTACATCGGATAAAGTGCCTTTCCTTGAGAGTTCGGAATCCGTTACAAGATAAAAGTCAATCTCGTCTAACAGGAATTTTTTCTGGTTCATAAATTTCATCTTTATCAAATATTAAAATTCTCCGGATACTTTTAATCCGGGCTTAACATTCTTCAAAATTCATCTTATTTTTTACGGTTTCATCTGAGAGGTTGAATACCTCATCATACAAATTCACCTTGAAACTTCCCGGGCCGCTTGATTTTTCGGCTGCAAGTTCTCCTGCAACTCCAAAGTAGCACAGAGCATCTCTTGACGCGTCACAATAATCAGGATTTACTGCCGCAAATGAAGCGATTATTGATGCTGCTATGCATCCGGTCCCGACAATTGACCCCATTAGCTCATGCCCATTCTTTACAATAAACGTCTTTTCCCCGTTACTTATTACGTCTGCTTTTCCTGTCATCACAACGGTGCATGATTTTGATTTTGCAAGCCCTTTTGCAACCTGTCCGGGGTCAGCATCTATTGAAGTTGCTTCAACTCCTTTTGTTTCGGCGTTTTCGCCTGCCAGTTTTGCGATTTCGGAATAGTTGCCTTTGATGACATCAATATGAACGGAATCAAGGATTTTTGCAGCCATTTCATCCCTGAACTTCGTAGCCCCGACCCCCACGGCATCGAGTACTACCGGGATTCCCTTCTCGTTTGCAGCAGCAGCGGAGAGAAGCATAGAATCGATAATTTCAACTGTCAGGGTCCCGATATTAAGTACAAGAGCTGATGAGATCTTTGTCATGTCAGCGCACTCTTCAGGCGCATGAGCCATCACAGGGAGGGCACCGATCGCTCTTGTCATATTTGCGCAGTCGTAAATGGTTACCCAGTTAGTGATCTGATGTATCAGGGGCTTTGTTTCCCTTATTGTTTTTAGCGGGTCTTTCATAATATTCCTCGGTAAACGTTTTAAGCGCTTTTTAGTCTGTAATCCAGCCAGGGCGCCAGATCCTACAGCCTATCGTTCCTGAAACAAAATTGTAAAAAGCATTCATCCATTGCAATTGGCATAAATGGTTCCGATTTATCATCTGCAACATTACCGCATAATACTTTTTATAATCTGGGCGTAAAACCCAGTTTTTATTTCGGGGAGATGAGCGTCACTTAACCCTGCTAACGTATGTAACTTTCTGCTGTTTCTCTTCTAATGTTTTCAATGGCACATAAGAAATAACCCCCACTCAAAATTTGTTTTCACTGATTTTTGGGCCACTCTTAAAAAGTAAATGGACCTGGTCTCTGTCCGGTTCTATTTCAAGAATTTGAATCTCAGAATTTTTCGAAATTTCTTCATTCCCTTATTAACCTGCCGGGATCTCAGGGCTAAAATCAGAATTTAAAATTGAGGCCAAAATAGGGTTAAAATTAGAATTTAAAATTGAGGCCAAAATAGGGTTAAAATTAGAACTTAACTTTGAGGTCAAAATAGGGGTCAAAATTAGAACTTAACTTTGAGGTCAAAATAGGGTTAAAATTAGAACTTAACTTTGAGGTCAAAATAGGGGTCAAAATTAGAACTTAACTTTGAGGTCAAGTAGGGCTTAAAATTAGGGTTTAATTGGGGGGTCAAAGTGACCCCCAAAAACCCGGATTGAGGGAGGTCTGGCTAATAAGAGGCCTGGCCAATAAGGTGTCAGGCCAATAAGAGCTCAGGCCGGGATTTTACTTGCTTTTTTGAATTTTTGTTTCCCGGCATGTTTTCCACCATCTCTCTGTTTCCAGTTTCCTCCTTGTTTCCGGCCTTCTCCCTGTTTTCCACCATCTCTCTGTTTCCAGTTTCCTCTTGGCCTATCATTTTTCCTGTTCTTTCCCTGGGCAATGTCCACAAAGGGTTTTCTTCCCTTTCTCTTGTCTTTAAACATTCCCAGCAAGATTTCGGCCTGGGCGAATGGGACAGATACGAAGGAAAAGTGGGGGAAGATCTCGATATCTCCTATTTTCATATCTTCTTCCCCTGCTTCGGTCTTTATGAAATCGCAGAGCTTGGTCGGAGTCATGTCGTCGGCTTTGCCCATGGCTATGAAAAGCCGGGTTTTTCCTGTTTTGTCGACATAGGAATTGCCGTTGATTTCCGAATAATTGCTCTCGTCGAAGGCGTCCTTGAAAGTGTATTTCAAAAGGGAAGCCAGGACCATTTCTTCGGGATATTCTTCCAGAAGGGTTTTGCTCATCTCAAGGAAGTCTTCGTGCCCACCTTCTTTTATGATGGCTTCGAGGTCGTTTTTCACCCTTGATTTCCTGGCTTTTATAACGTCTTCTATTTCGGGGAGCATACCTTTTTTTATCTGGGATTTCGCACTCTTTTTTATGTAGGTCAGCCTGCGGTATTCCTTAGATGTTACAAAGGTAACTGCGGTTCCCTGTTTTCCTGCCCTGCCAGTTCTTCCGATCCTGTGCACGTAGGACTCCGGGTCCTGGGGGAGACTATAATTAATTACATGGGTCAGGTCCATGATGTCGATTCCCCTTGCTGCAACGTCGGTTGCCACCAGGATGTTGAGTTTCTGTTTCCTGAAATGGTTCAGGATCTTTTCTCTTTCCTGCTGGCTCATGTCCCCGTTAAGGGCATCGGCGGCATAGCCCCTGTCCCCCAGTTTCTGGGCAATCTGGGTGGTGTCGTTTTTTGTTCGGCAAAAGACCAGTCCGTAGAACTCCTCTTCGATATCGATAATCCTGCAGAGGGCTTCGAACTTATCGCCTTCCCTGACTTCGAAATATATCTGTTCGGTCAGCTCCGTGGTATTTTCCACGTTACTTACGGAGACGTGCTCGTAGTTTTGCATGTATTTCCGTGCAATGCTGATAATCGGTTTTGGCATTGTTGCGGAAAAGAAGAGCATCCTCTTCTCAGATTTTGAAGCCTTCAGGATTTCCTTCACATCATCGATGAAACCCATGTTCAGCATCTCATCGGCTTCGTCAAGCACGAAGTATGAAATGTTGTCAAGTTTCAGGCTCTTTCGCTGGATGTGGTCAATAACCCTTCCGGGGGTTCCCACAACGATGTCCACTCCGCTTTTCAGCATCCGAAGCTGCCGGGTCATGGACTGTCCCCCGTAGATCGGGGTGATCTGCAGGTTCTTTTCTCCTTTAAGGGAGTTGAGTTCTTCCGAGACCTGAATTGCCAGTTCCCGGGTAGGGGTCAGGATTATTGCCTGGACCTTTCCTGATCTTTCAGGTATTTTTTCAATAATGGGGGCCCCGAATGCTGCTGTTTTACCGGTCCCTGTCTGGGCCTGCCCGATAATGTCACATTCTCCTCCCAGGAAGAGAGGGATAATTTTTTCCTGAATAGGGGTTGGTTCTTCAAAACCTTTCTTTTGCAGGGCTTTCAATGTGCTTTCCGAAAGTCCAAGTTCCTTAAATTTTGCTAATTTTTCCATGTACTCACTCTAAATTGACAGTATTTTTGATTCCGAATTTGATCGCGATTCCGCTTTCAAATATGCTGGTTCCGAATTTTGCCGGTTATGACATCTTTTGAAGCATATCCTGCAGTCTAACTTACGACAGGTCTTTCCCGTAACAGTTAGAACCACCTGTTCCATAGGACAGGTTCTCACAGGCTCTTTTCCGATTTCCACTTGCCCCAATCAAAACCAGGCATGAAATCCAGCTGAAGGTTCCAGGCATGAATACCTGATGAAGCAGCCGTATAAACATCTAATATCAACGGCCCGGTGAATAGTGATTAAAACCAGGAAAGTTCAGTAGCAGTATTAACAAAACTTAAACAGCAAAAATATAAGTTTTTTGGATAAGTTCCGGCTATTACTTTTGACTTTTCCCCTGGATGCAGACAGGTACGGGGGTAACCTGTATTCGAATATAAGCTACCTTCTACAGGAGTTACCTGTATATAATTGTTCTCCATCCCTGCCCGGATTCCAGGCACGGCTTTTTGTCTGAATATCCGGGGGAAGGAAACACAGGGTCCATAGGCAGTGAATTCTCTATCTGAATACCTGATTTGTCCTTATAGAAGTGTCCTGTATAATAAATCTTAAAGACCTGCTGCAGGTCCCCCCTCTCTCCATAACCTGATGCGAATAATTCCTTGTCTCTGATGAACCTTCAAGTATCAGGTTCTGGTGAGCGTTAGTCTGTTTTCAAATCATTTATTGAATATATGGTCAGGAATAAAATGGCTGCAATAAATGCTCCTTCCAATTTCGGTATATAATTATTCGAAAGCATTGCTAAGAGGGTAAATACAAAACTAAGTGTGACTAATGTGTAGTTATTCATATATCAAAATAGTCTTATCAGTATATATTCTTTTTCTTATGTCTTCTGGATCTTAACTATTTGGGTCGGGTTTTTCAATTCATTACCCTGGTGGATATCCTTCTATTGCACTTGTTTTTTCATGTTTAATCGGTTTTTTAATCCTTTGGGTGTCATGGGCATGGGTGATAAATCAACTAATTTTTAAATGTTCAAAAATAGTTTAATCGTATATCTCCCTTTCCGCAGATGTCCTTTTAATTTTCACACTTTTTCACACTTTTTCACGCTATCGTTTTTTCTGAAAACTGCTCTGATTATTCAAACGTTTATTTTTGAAATTTTAGGCTTTGTGCCTTCTGTGAAAGCTTCCAACTTCTATTTGCCGAAGTTCAGTTGATATAATAATTATGGATTTTCGAGCAATTGTCCAAAAACGATAGCAATAAATATATTATTCTCTAGAGGACATCTGCGGACATTAGGGTATATTAAAAAAAGTTCCGGCATTGCTGCCGGAAAAATACTGTTTTTATATCTGGAGCGTAAAATCCGGAGCATAAAATCCCCGGGTCTTTACTCAGGGTAGTTCACTCGTTTACGCATTTTCTTTCTTGTGCATTGCGTGCCGGGGTATTTACACACCCGGGCATTTATGCGCTTGCGTAGTCTCCCGTGCCGAGGAAGACCAGTTTTGTTTCCATGGGGGTCTTCCAGCCGGCCGGAAGGATGTCTTTTTTGTTGATGTCGATCTGGATCTTTTCCGGGTCCATGCCTGAGTCGGCCATGTAATCCAGGATAAGCTGTTCTCCAAGCCTGTGTGCGTGGCCAAGGGCGTCGTTGTAGAGCTCGAACCTTTCCCTGCCTTTTTCGGAGAATACAAAGAATTCCATGTCCGGGGCTGCCATGGAAACCGGGCGGATCAGGATCTCGGCTCTTCGGACTCCTTTTGCGGCGAGGGCTCCGACGGCGTTTCCTACATCTGAGTATTCCGGGACCACGATTTCGGCATCAATGATTTTGTTCAGTTCGTCCAGGTAGGCGGAAACAGGACCTCCTATCAGGACCACAGGCATTTCAACCTTGAATTTGGCGGGGGAATCGATATCGAAGATCTTTCTGATCTCGGTTTTCTCGATTCCTTCCAGGAAGAAGGAGATCAGTTCCGAGGCCATATTTTTGGCAAATTCTCTCTTAATGCGCAGGGCAAATTCTTCCTTGTCCATATCCGAAAGGGAGCCGAGCATTTCCGCGCCGGTTTCGGAAGCTTCCGTTTCCCACTGAGAATAGTCCCCGAGCACGTGCAGGGCGTCGGTGGGGGTAAAGCCTATTGCCTGGATCAGGCGTTTCTGGATCAGGGAGTCCAGGATATAGGACGCCGGGTACTTCTTGCCCAGACGGGTGTACATCTCGGTAATTGATGTCGGGGTCTCGCTGATTACGTCCAGGAGTTCTTTTTCCCCTTTGCTGATTTCGATTGGTTTGTACCCTGTCCTTATGTAGAACCTGGTGGGCTGGACATTGACCCCCAGGATTCCTTTCGAGGGTACCGGGTTTGTCTTCAACTGTTTCAGGAAACCGGGGTAAAGCACAGCAGCCCTGCAGAGAGGGATTACCCGACGGGGGCCTATTGTGATCTTTTTCTCTTTGACCCAGACATGGCTGTCTCCGCCCATTGCCGAGGTTTCCATCTTAATTGCCTTTACCCTGGTTTTCCAGCCGCCAACGGCTGCTCCTTCTTCGCTCATCTCGGGGATTCCGTTTTTGATCAGGGAGATGTCCGTACTCGTGCCTCCCACATCGATCATGGCGCAGGTCTCGTGCCCGCTCAGGAAAGCGGCTCCCACAAGGCTGCCTGCAGGGCCTGAAAAGATGGATTCGATGGGTTTTTCAAGGGCCTTTTTGATCCCGACAACGGACCCGTCACACTTGAGCATGAGGACTTTTGCGTCCATGCCGCGGTTTTCGATCTCCTTTCCCACGGTCTGCATGAATTTCTCGGAGATCGGGATCAGCTGCGCATTGAAGAAGGCGGTCACAGCTCTTTCAAAGGCCCCGAGGTCCTGGGAAAGTTCGTGGGCGCAGACCACGGGGAGACCAGTCAGTTCGAGGATGGCGTTCTTTACAGCGATTTCATGTTCGGGATTTCGAATGCTGAAGTAGGATGAGACTGCAAAAGCCGAGACCCTGTCTTTTACATTCAGGGCAAACTCCTTCACGGCTTCCAGGTCAAGGGGTTCGGCTTCTTTCCCGTTGTACCCGTGCCCTCCTTTTACCTGGGCATAATGGGGGGTTGGAAGGTCCTGGTTGATGTCATAGTTCCCGACAAGGACCAGTCCCACGGGAAAACCGGTTCCCTCCAGGATGGTGTTGGTGGAAAGGGTTGTGGAAACAGATACTACCTTTACGTTCCTGACATACTCTTCATCCAGCCCGTCAATTGCATTTTTTATCCCTTCGAGTGGGTCCGGATAAGTCGTAAGAGCTTTACTTGAGGCGACAACGGTGTCGTCATTGTTATTCACGATAACGGCGTCGGTATAGGTACCTCCTGCATCGATGCCAAGGCTGTAGTGCATGAGTGATAGCTCCTTTTTTGTTTTTTATCGTTCTCGTATCTTGTGTGCTGAATAGGATATGTAATGAAAGTTAATACTCTAATCATTACATATACTTTTCTAATTTCTTTTGTCACTGTTAACTTCTAAAAATCGCTATCAATTGTCCACTAATATCATTTTTTTATGAACTTCAATTTAAATAGTTTTCCCCCCAGGGGTTCTATGGTTTCTACAGGTATGTCCTGCTAACAGATACCTCCGGTCAGGAGCTGAATTGTGCTAGCAGTTATTTTATGCAGAGGTATGTCGCATCAGCAGTTTTCTCCCAGTAGTTTTTTCACACCAGCAGGTATCTTGTTGCATATACAGGCATGCTGCAGTTTCACACACTCTGATGTTATCCGGATAACTGGTATGAAAAAAGGCGATTCTGAAAAGGGTCGCAAACTCCGGTTTAAAAACTTAAAATAGCCGGTAGTAGCCCGGGTTTTTTCCTGCAACTATCCGGTTTTTCGGGTAAGGTAAAAACTCAATCAGGAATTAAAATTCGGTTCTGATTTTCAAACCCCCGCCTGCACCTGCGGGGATTTTTTGCTGCGACTTAAGTTAAAAACAGGTTTTGTTAAAAACAGGGTTTTCAGACTCTTAAGTGCCGGAAATCCTCAACATCAGCCGTTGCTTTCCATGTTTCTTTTTTATGCTCCCTTTGTGTTTTTACTCTTTTTTTCTCCTGAGGACCTCTTCCCTGGCTTTCTTATAACATTTCTCAACCAGTTCCAGGCTGCCCTTTATATTAATTACCTCGAACCCGTACAGGTCCGCAAATTCCCTGACTTTTGCCTCGAACTCCTGCTCATAGTGAAGTCCGGTGTCTATTTGTGCAACTTTTTTGTAGCCCGAAATGTCAAAGATCATTCTTGTCATTTCCACGTTTTCGGGCTCTGGTGTGACCCTGGAAGCTATCAGCATTTCTTTCCAGTTAACCGCCCCCACGGGAGTCAGGAAATACGTACCTGCTCCGTTGGATGCCAGCGTTGAAAGAAAATCTTCCCTTCCCCCGAGCACGGCACCTATGCAGTCATCTACCATGGAGCCCTCCCCGTCCTTCAGGATGAAGACCGGGCATTCCGATGCTGCAAAGTCCCTTTCGACGCTACCGAGCACGTTTCCACAGAGCCCGTACAAGAGCAGAACCCCGTCGGAATATTCCTGCACCTCTGCAATGGTTTCGTAGACCTTTTCCCGGAGCTTCTCAGGTACCCCGTCCAGGGCAAATTCAAGCAGCATCACGATGAGTGTGAACCTGCTGCTGTCTTTTCTTCCGGACAGCTCAGGGATTTTTTCCAGGGGCAGGGCTCTGTGAGGGTACCCGATCTCTTCCAGTTTTCGGATTACTCCGGTGTTGTTTTCATTTTTGACAACAATAACTTCTTCGAGTTCGGGCCCTTTTTCGATTAGGTGTACTACCTCATCCTCAAAAATCCGGCACCCGATGATGGTAATTACTGGCATGGGACGTCTTCCCCGGCAGGCAACTGAAAATACGAACGGACGGGTTCAGGAATTTCCGGGTTTGTACTCCGGACATTCGCTGCTCAGTTTTGCCTTCTCAATTCTTCTAGATCAGCTATTCCATATATATACTCTAATTTATATATCAGTTCTTATTTCTCTCCTTTCCTCTCTTCAATCCCCTTCTTTTATTCCTCTGTTTCTTGTTAAATTTCCAAATGTATATATTCATCTTTTTCATAGTTATGCGGTGTTTACACTTTGAATTTGCACTTTGAATTTGCACTGTGAGTTTGAGTTACCTATAATTGGGGCAATTTTTGATGAAAACGGAGTATAAAGTAAGAAGTGCTGCCCTTGCTGATCTGCACAAAATTATGGCTCTGTATCGGGAGGTCGCACTGCAATCCGGTGGGATTGCAAGAGTAGTCGATGAAATCACCGAAGGATACGTCCGGAATTTCCTGGAAAAAAGCCTCGGTTCAGGGGTTATCCTGGTGGTCGAAAATCCCTCGGACCCCGAAGAACTCATTGCGGAAGTCCACACGTATACGCCCAAAATCAAAGTATTTGCCCACGTTTTCAGCGATCTGACGATTGTCGTCCGCCCGGGCTTCCAGGGGAGAGGGGTCGGGAAACTGCTCTTTGGCACCCTGATGAAAAAAATCGAAGAAAAGCATCTTGAAATCCAGAGGGTCGAGCTAATCGCCAGGGAAAGCAACGAAAAAGCCATCGGATTTTACAAAAGCTTCGGTTTCAAAGTTGAAGGAAGGATGGAAAACAGGATTGACGGCAAAACAGGAAAGCTGGAAGCCGACATCCCTATGGGCTGGATCCGGCAGGCCGGGGAGCAGGCTGGAAGCCCGCAGTTCGGGGGGATGAGGGAATTTAACAAATCCGGGTTTTTTGGGGGATAAATAAAGCCGATTTTCCGTTTTACTCATTCAATGGCTTTCGGTTTGCAGACCATGGCCCCGGGTTTGCAGACTTTGTGGCAGGCCCCGTCGCCCACACATCTCCCCTCATTAATGGGCACGGCAACTTTCTTTCCTTCTATTTCCTGCATTTCATACACTCCCTCGGAGCATACACGGACGCATTTCCCGCAGCCTGTACACTTTTCGGGGTCCACGTATTCAATGAATGCGGGAATCCATTCACTTCCATCTTTCCGGATGCCGGTCAGGTATTTTTTGTTCTGGTCTATCCCGCTGCAGCAGGAACAGCTTGGGGTTGAAAGCGTTTTCATATCAATCACTCATGGACGAATAACCATAATGCACCGTTGGAAAACCATAATGCACCGTTGGAAAACCATTGGAAAACCATTGTAAATACTGTTTTTGCTGTATTGTTTCCTCATTGTTGAAGAACTATCTCTATATCAATTCTTTTTCATATCAATTTTCTTTGATACCGGGCTCATGGTTTTAATATATGATTTTTCTAATATTTATTAAGGGTTTTTCGAGAAATTCAGTGGTTGAAGGAGGATGAAAATGGAAGATGAAAAGGAATCCGTTTCTGAAGAAGAAAGTCCTGATAAAAGTGCCGAAACCGATGAAGAAGACCTTCTGTACACGCATAAGCCGGAATCTCAGGACAGCAGTATGCGCTGGAACAGCACTTTATGCCGAAAGTCAGGGCGTTGAAATTCAGGCGTGTTGCCTGAGCCTGAATGTTTTCATAATAATATAACTCAACGTCAAGAAATCAACATTCAATAATTTGCTTCAAATTGATAAGGGTTCAACGTATTATTTTGATTAACATATTTATGTAAACCGGAGGATAATATTATGTCATTTCTGAATGAAATGTTGCCTGAAACAGCGGAAGCTTTTGGACAGATGAGAAGTTCCATATTCAAAGACGGATTTCTTGACCTCAAAACAAAAGAACTAATCGCCATTTCTTCCTCGGTGCTCATGCGTTGCCAGTTCTGCGTTGACGTGCACTCCCAGCGGGCTGTTGCTGCAGGGGCTACAAAGGGAGAGATCGCCGAAGCCATTTCAGTTGCCATGTTTGTGGCTGCTGGCTCTCAGATCGGGTGGACGAACATATACGGGGAAAACGTATACAATAAGATTTTTGAAAAGGATAAGGAAGAAGAGGACTGCTGCTGTTGCTGTGATGACTGACCCTTTTCTTTTCACTAACTTTATTTTTACTTTATTCGCGGGTTATTACTGGTTCCATCGTCTGCCCGGTTCCATTGTCTCCCAGGAATTTTATTCCGGTTTTTTGTCCTGCATTTGTTTTACAATCTTCAAAATACTTCCGAATTCGGGGTTAAGCCTGTAAAACCGCCATTTTGAGCTATTGTAGGGTTCGATGATCCCGCAGTTTTTCATAATCTTTAGGTGGTGTGAGACCAGGTTTTGCCTCTCGTTCAACTTAAAAATAAGTTCGCAGACACAGTGGTCCCTCCGGGAAAGAAAGTAGGCAATTTTCAACCTTATCGGATGTCCAAGTGCGCTGAATACATCGCTCTCTTTCCTTATGTCGTTTTCAAGGAAATCTATTTCTTCGAGCATCTTTTCTTCCCATTCTTTTTTCATTTCGGGGTCCGCAGGGCAGCAGTAGTTCATAAGTAAAAAAAGTTAGGCTTTCTAAATAAGGTTTTTTACTCCACTCTGAGGAAACCTGTCTCTTGAAAAATTAAAACGGGAGGTAAATTTCCCAGTTTTTAAACATCTGTGAACTCGATACTGATACTGCCTGCCTTTTTTGCGAGGGATTTTGCCAGGAAGCCGCTTTCCAGCTTGCAGAGGTTGAGCACCGCACAGGGCACCAGGCAGTTTGAGGAACACTGGGCTTCTTTTGCCCTGTCCATCACGTAATTGTCTTTTATATCCATTGTTTCCATCATGGGAATTTCCATGTGGGAAAATTTCTTTATTTTTTCGCAGGGGGTTTCGATGTCCACAATAATTTTGCTGCCTTTCAGGCTTCCGCTGATTTTGTGGACAAAACCGCAGAGTGTGGAATTTACTGTAATTTCTGTCAAATGATCACCTGGTTATGTTTTTTTGAATTTTTTTTAATATCTTTTTCTTCAATATCTTTAGTTTCTTGCTTATTTTATTTCTTTTTTATTATTTTTCCTCATCTTTCCGGCAGGACCAACGTTCTTTTTTTCAAAATTAAAACCTGAACTTCTCCCTGTTCCTGTTCATTATCTTCACCAGGGAAAGCATCACGGGCACTTCCACAAGCACCCCCACGACCGTGGCAAGTGCAGCTCCGGACTCCATCCCGAAAAGGATCAGGGCCACCGCCACAGCCAGCTCGAAGAAGTTACTGGCACCGATAAAGGTGGAAGGGGCAGCTTCCATGTAGGGGATTTTCAGGAACTTTGCCCCTGCGTACCCGATGGAGAAGATCAGGTAGGTCTGCAGCACGAGGGGAATTGCGATCAGCAGGATGTGCAGGGGGTAGTTGATGATGTTATCCCCCTGGAAGACAAATATAAGGATGAGGGTGATTAAAAGCCCGATCGGGGTAACCCATTCTATCTTTTTTATCAGGCGGTTTTCAAACCAGGTAATGCCTTTTTTCCTTATTACAAGCTGCCTTGTCAGCATCGCCAGGCCCAGGGGGATTGCCACGTAAAAGAGGACCGAGACAAAGATGGTCATCAGGGGCACGGGAAAGTCCGTGGTAACTCCGAGCAGGAACTTCCCGAGTGGGGCGAAGAGGACCAGGATGATCAGGTCGTTTACGGAGACCTGAATCAGGGCATAGTTGATGTTTGCCCGGGCCAGGTAGGTCCAGACAAGCACCATTGCCGTACAGGGGGCAAGGCCCAGCAGGATCATGCCTGCGATGTACTGGGCCTGGAGGTCGGCAGGAATAAGGTCTGCAAAAAGGACGCGCATGAAAAGCCAGGCAACAAAAGCCATTGTAAATGGTTTGATTGCCCAGTTTACTACCAGGGTGAGGGCGAGGGGCTTGAGGTTTGCTTTTACTTTCAGGAGTTCCTCAAAATTGATCTTCAGCATGACCGGGTACATCATTATCAGGAGCACGACTGCAACAGGGACCGAAACGTTTGCGATTTCTATCCCGCCCAGCGCATCCGCAAAGCCTGGAAAGGCATAGCCTATTGCTGTGCCGAGGACGATGCAGATTGCGACCCAGACCGAGAGGTATTTGCTGAAAAAATCGAGCTCCCTTTCTTCCTGCTCTTCCGGCATTATCTGACCTCCGGCTTCTCTTCTTTGCTCCTGTTACCGCGTTCTCTTCCTTTTTTTCCTTCCTCTTCTCCATACTCTCCGGATTCCTTCTCTGCCGGGATGAGGAGGACAGGTTTAGTGGTCTTCATGAGCACATTTTCTGCAGTGCTTCCAAGCAGGAGCTCCCTCATTATCCCTTTTCCACGGGCAGTCAGAATGATCAGGGTGACCTCTTCTATTTCGGCAAGTCTCCTTATCTCTTCCGAGGGGACCCCCTCCACTACCCGGTACCGGACATCAATACCGGTGAGATGTTCCCCTATCTTTTTCAGTTCTTCCAGGGCTCTTTCTATCTGCTCGTCCAGCAGGTCCAGGTCTTCGATATCATCTATTATGTGTATCAGGAGAGCTTCCCTGGTGATTCCGGAGAACCCGGATAGCTGCTCGACTGCCCTCAGGGCTTCTTTTGAAAAGTCCATTGGCACGAGTACCCTGGAAAAGGTTGCAGTGCACTCTTTGGCATAGGCTTCTTTTCCTTCTTTCAGGGCATCGTACTTTTCCACAAGGACCATCTTTTTTGATTTCCGGACGATATATTCCGTGGTCCTCCCGAGCAGTTTTCCCCTGATTATGCCGGGAGTGGTCGCCCCCATCACGATCAGGTCAACGTCCTTTTTTTCCGCAATCTCCGCAATCGTCCTTTTGACGTCCCCCACCACAACCACGGTCTCGGCTTCAAGCTCCATTTCCCTTACAAAGTCCGCATATTCTTCGATCTTTTCCCGGGCATTTCTTTCGAACATGGGGGTAAGCCCGTGGGCTTTGAGGATATCCACAACGTGCAGAAGTACCACTTTTTTCAGCCCAACGTGCTGCAGTTCCCCTATGCAGCCGAGCAAATCTTCGGTTTCTATGGTAAAATCCGTTGGTACAAGTACGGTGTTTATTATTTTACAACCCTCCTCTGGAATCCCCTTTTTATCAATGTAGTCTCTTTTCACCATTTATATCGGTTTCTTGCCCAGGCTGGCAGTGTACTTAATTCTCATGGGATTGCATTTCAGAATAAAAATGTTTTTGACGTTTCCGTAACCCCATAAAACCTATCTCAATTCTATAATTATTTCTTTAGCATTTGATATATTTAAGTATACATTTTCCGTTTCAAAAACTCTTGATGCCAAAGAAATTGAGTAGTTGTATTCTCCTATTTTTCTTTACTCGATATTTTACTTTTTTCAGGAATTCTCTTTTTCAGCTTAAGAATTGTCTTTCTTCCTTTTTTAGAAAGGCACTTGCAGCTTTTTCGATCTCCTATATCATAACATTTTGATATTCGAAATAAGGTTTTTTATAGTATGTGGCAGAAATTCATGCTGAACTATAAGGAGGTCTACTCATAGTGTTAATAAATATGTGGGGCAATGACCCCGTTTTGTTTTCATCCCGCAGGGCGAAAACGGTGATTCTCTTCTTTGCTATTTTTTCTGTCTTTATATTCAGTTCCGGCTGCACGGACGCTGACAGTTCTGATGATGGTGGTTCTGATAGTGAAGTCGAGCTTGTAGAAGTTGCAGATCCCGCTCAGATTGATGAAGCTCTCATGAAGGGACCTGTTGTGCTGAAACTTGGTTCCGGGGGCTGCGTACCTTGTCAAAAGCAGGAGGAAGTGCTTTCTGAAATTGCTCCTCTATACCCGAACATTGCCTCTGTGTTGCTTATCGATGTTAATGAGCATCCTGAACTTTCCGGGGCTTTTGGAGTCAGCTACATCCCTGACACCTGCGTGATTGCAGGACTTGAAAATGGAAGTTACGTGTACATGCGGCAGGACGGCAGTGTGAGTCTTGACCGGAACACTGCCAGATTCATAGGTCTCACAGATAAAGTGACCCTCACGGAAACTCTGAACCACGCCATTGCTTTCAGAAAGGAGCATTAAATATGCTTCCTGATTTTTTGCCAGCTGCTGCGTTTGGCGCAGGAATTGTAAGTATTCTTTCTCCCTGCGTTCTTCCCCTCCTGCCTGTAGTTTTTGCCTATTCTACCGAAAAAGGTCGAATGAGGCCTCTAGCTATAATTTTAGGGCTTTCACTTTCATTTACCTTTATGGGGATAATAACATCGGCTTTTGGGGCAACTTTCAGGTCTTATGAGTATCTTCTGCGCGTAATTGCTGAGGTTCTCATTCTTACCATGGGTTCTGCAATGCTTTTTGACCTTAATTTGTTCAACTTTTTCGGCAACTTTTCCTCTCTTGCCCAGAACAGGGAAAAAAGCGGGGTATTTGGAGGATTTTTGCTTGGAATGTCTCTGGGAGTTGTCTGGATTCCCTGCGTGGGTCCATTCCTGGGCTCAATTCTCACCATGGTCGCCGTCGAAGGAGACATTGCATATGGTGGATTGATGTTGTTTATCTACTCCATGGGCTTTGCTCTTCCCATGCTTCTACTTGCCTATTCGGCAAATGTGTCTTCTGCAAGGCTCAGGGATGTTTCACAGTACGGAAAGGTTCTTAAAAAAATAGCAAGCTTTGTGATCATTGGGGTGGGATTATGGATGGTTTATAGCAACCACTTTGCGTAACTAATGGTAATCTTCTATCCAGCGAGAGACTATTTTTTTCAAGATTTACTAACTGTACCTTCAAGTCATGGCACTTTCACGCTAAATGATAAATCTCCTAAATCCTTCACTTCTTTAATCGAAGACGATACTAAGACTTCCTGCTTTTTTTGCCAGGGATTTTGCAATAAATTCGCTTTCCAGTTTGCAAACGTTAATTATCGCACAGGGTACAAGGCAGTTTGCGCCGCAGTTTGCTTCCTGGGCTTTTTCCATCACGTAATTGTCTTTTATTTTCATAATTTCCATCATCGGGACTTCCAGGTGGGAGATATTTTTTACGTTTTTGCAGGGGGTTTCGATGTCTATAATGATTTTGTCTCCTTTGAGCTCCCCTTTAATTTTATGGACATGGCCGCATATTCTGGAATTAACTGTTGCTTCTGTCAACTGGTCACCTTCGTGTTTTCCAAAATGAAATTGGTTTAAGTGGTCTTACTTTATGATTGGTTTTACTTTATCATTGGTTCTTTTCTTTAAAGGAATCATTGCTCTCAATTAAGCTTTTAAGAAGGGCAATCGAAATTAGCTGTATAAGCTATTGAATAGGTTTTACTGCAAAGTCCCGGAAAATCAAGGGTGGTATAGATATAATCAGTCTCAAAAGCAGGTCCCGTCTGAAAAAAAGTGCCATGAAGACGCTGAAAGCGATAAACCAGAGTATTCCTGTCCTGCTGGGGGTTGTCTCGGCAATCAGCCTTCTGAATGCTGCGGTTCCGGAGGGCGCTTATTCAAAAATATTTTCCGGCAACATCTTCCTCGACCCGCTACTGGGAGGTGTAATCGGCAGTGTTGCGGCAGGAAACCCTATAACCAGTTATATCGTAGGTGGGGAGCTTCTCAGCGAAGGCGTTTCTCTTATTGCGGTTACGGCTTTTTTACTGACCTGGGTTACCGTGGGGCTCATCCATCTCCCGGCCGAGATTGACCTGCTAGGGAAAAAATTTGCCCTGGCAAGGAATTTGATCTGCTTTATTGTTTCAGTCCCTGTGGCCGTACTGGTGGTAATAACCGTCGAGATAATCGGGGTTTTGTTTTGAGATTATTGTCGGGAACCTTGATCTTTATGGGGATTTTATGTTGAAAGAGGTTGTGGAGAAAGAGGTCGTAAAATGAAACAGTACTATTTTCTGGCCCTGATGGTTGCAGTCTACACTGCAGTATATTTTACGGTTCCCAAATTATTCTATGAAGCTCTGGAAGGAACGTACTCGATCCTTTTGAAAGTGCTCCCTATTCTTATTCTGGTTTTTATTTTCCTCTTTCTTTTCGAACTTTTTGTGAAGCCTGAAATGGTAAAAAAGAACCTTGGAGAGCATGCGGGAATAAAAGGCTGGTTCTTTTCAATCGGAACAGGAATCCTTAGCTCAGGCCCTATATATGTATGGTACCCTCTTCTTTCGGACCTCCGGAAAAGTGGGATGAGGACGTCCTTTATCAGTACTTTTCTCTATTCCCGTGCCGTCAAACTTCCGCTTCTGCCTGTGATGGTTCACTATTTTGGCATAACCTATACTGCCGTATTTGCCATCTACATGTTAGGGACTTCGATAGTCGTGGGACATCTCACGGAGTTGTTTGTTAACGGCAGGGGTCGATAATTTTTCCCGGGATCAGGTAAATTCTGCCTGTCCATAGAAGCCCTACCCTCTTCTTCTTCCTCTTCT